>NZ_JBFAMZ010000002.1:0-731946 GCF_040674635.1 Nonomuraea sp. NPDC049758 | reverse complement strand
CTCCGCTCTCGTGAGAGCGGAGGCGCGCTTCCGGTCCGGATCAGGGCATGTTGTGCGATGCCTGGTCCGTCTTGTTCTGCACGTTGGACGCCACCCGGTCCGCGGAATGCGCGGTCCTGTCCGCCTTCTCACCGACCCAGCGTGATGCATCGGAGGCAGAGTCCTTCATGTGCTCGGTCCACTGCTGGGCGTTGCGACGGTAGGCCATGTAGCCGATCGCGCCGACCGCAAGACCGGTCAGCAGCACCATCGTCGGCCACCGCCGTGACCGGGACGGTTTCGGGTCGATTCGCTTGGCCGCCGCCGACAGCATCCTGCTGACCTTGGGGGCGACCTGATCCTCGAACCCGTGCGCCGCGGCGTCGAGCCTTGGCGCCGCCCAGTAACGGGCGTCTTCGATGCGCTGTGCGGTGGCCACCTTGGCCTGGTCCGCCATTGGCGCCATGCGATGGCCGGTCTTGACGGCCTGGGCCTTCATGCGGCCCATCCACGTGGCGGGTACCTCTATTACCACGCGGCGTCTCTTCAGTGTCAGGGACACGACAACCTCCCCTGTCGTTGGGGCCCCGCGCTTGACCTTCCCTGGACAAGGCGGCTCAATCATGGCGGTCCATGGGAGGATGGCTCAGGAGGCCGAACGGCCATATTCCTCAGAACATCACAAACAACCCTGTGCATAGAGGGGGGCAGCTGTCTCGTGGCTGAGAAGCTGATCGCAAATCTGAAGACCAATCGCGGCGATATCAAGGTCGAGCTTTTCCCGAACCAGGCGCCGAAGACCGTCCGCAACTTCGTGGAGCTCGCCGAGGGCGCCCGCGAGTGGACGCATCCGGAGTCGGGCGAGAAGAGCACGGCCCGTCTGTACGACGGGACCATCTTCCACCGGGTCATCTCCGGTTTCATGATCCAGGGCGGCGACCCGCTCGGCCAGGGCATCGGCGGCCCCGGCTACGAGTTCGACGACGAGATCCACCCGGACCTCTACTTCAACCGGCCCTACCTGCTGGCCATGGCCAACGCGGGCGTCCGGTTCGGCAAGGGCACCAACGGCTCGCAGTTCTTCATCACGGTCGTGCCCACGCCACACCTCAACGGCAAGCACACGATCTTCGGTGAGGTCGTCGAAGGCCAGGACGTCGTCGACGCCATCGCCAAGACCGACACCGACCGGCGCGACCGTCCCGTCCAGGACGTCGTCCTGGAGTCGGTCACCATCGAGCGCGTACAGGGCTGAGCCGATCCCTGACGGGGGCGGGCCATCCACGGGTCCCGCCCCCTTCGGGCAGGCATGTCACAGCCCCGATCGACGGCACACAGCTACGTCCGGTACGTCATAGGCTCTGGACATGACCAGCCAGCCGCCCAGCCCGCCCACGCAGCCCGAGCAGCCCGCCGAGGCGGTCCCCACGTGCTACCGGCATCCTGGCAGGGAGACCTGGGTCCGCTGCCAGCGTTGCGACCGGCCCATCTGCCCCGACTGCATGCGCGACGCCGCCGTGGGCTTCCAGTGCCCCGAATGCGTCGCCCAGGGCAACCAGGGCTTCCGCCAGGCCCGCTCCACCTTCGGCGGCCAGGTCGTCGGCACGCCGTACGTCACCTGGGCCATCCTGGCCATCAACGTCCTCGTCTTCGGCGCCCAATACCTCGTGCCCGCCGTCACCGGCGCGCTGCAGATGTGGCCGGCCGGAGTGGCGGTCTTCGGCGACTACTACCGGCTGGTCAGCGCCGCGTTCGTGCACGCCGGCGTCTTCCACATCCTGTTCAACTGCTGGGCGCTCTACGTCGTCGGGCCCTACCTGGAGCGCGCGTTCGGGCACGTGCGTTACACGGCCCTCTACCTCGTCAGCGCCGTCGGCGGCAGCGTGCTCAGCCTCTGGCTCGACCCGCTCGGCCAGCCGACCGTGGGCGCGTCCGGAGCCATCTTCGGCCTCTTCGGCGCCGTCTTCGTGGTGGGCCGCAAGCTCAACATGGACGTACGCGGCATCGCCATGCTCATCGTGATCAACCTGGTGATCACCTTCGTGTTCCCCGGCATCAGCTGGACCGGGCACGTCGGCGGCCTGATCACCGGTTCGGTGCTGGCGGGAGCGATGGCCTACGCCCCCAAGAACAACCGGACCCTGTGGCAGGTGCTGGCGATCGCGGGAGCGCTGGCCGTGCTAGCCGTGCTCGTGATGGCCCGGACCTCGGCGATCCTGAGCTCGATCTGACTTCCCCAGGCTGTGGAAAAGACTGTGGAAAGAACTAACGCCAGCGGGTGGAAAGAACCACACCGAAGATGATGAAGACAAACCCGATCAGCAGGTTCCAGTTCTGGAGGTCGCTGAAGAAGGGCGCCTGCGGGGCGACGTAGTAGATCGCGATCCACAGGATGCCGATGATCCAGGACACCACCATGGTGGGCGCCAGCCAGCGCGGGCTGACCTTGATCTGCTGGGACTTCTGCGGCGGGGTGTAAACCGCCTTCTTGCGAGCCTTGGACTTGGGCACTGGGTAACTCCTGCTGAGGGCCTGGGCTTCCGGATCGTCCACAGGCTCTTCGTTAAGCGTAGTTGAAGCGTGCCCCAGGATAGTCGCCACGCGCACGACATGGCGATCCCCCACGTCGGGAGATGTCATGAATACGCTGACGACATGCGGTCCATCTTCCGGGCCGTGGGGGAGCTGAGCATCACCGCCGGCCTGGTCCTCATGTTGTTCTGCGCCTACCTGCTCTGGGGCACCGGCGCCTACACCAAGAGCCAGCAGTTGCTGCTCCAGCGCGAGCTGGCCGCCGAGAAGGCGGAGCGCGACCGCGGCCGCATCGACGAGATCCAACTCGGCAGCGCCGTCGCCATGCTGAGCATCCCGCGGCTCGGCCGCGACTACCGGTACGCCATCGTCGAGGGCGTGGACGCCGAGCACCTGAAGAAGGGCCCGGGACACTACCCCGACAGCGCCATGCCCGGCCAGATCGGCAACTTCGTGGTCTCGGGCCACCGGACCACGTACGCGGCCCCGTTCAAGGAACTCGACGAGCTCGAACGCGGCGACGAGATCATCGTGGACGCCCGCGAGGCCCGCTACACCTACCGCGTCACGTCCCAGGACGTCGTGGAGCCCACGGAGGTGGAGGTGCTCGCCCCCGTCCCCGGCAAGCCCGACATCCGTCCCATCCGCGCCTACATCACCCTCTCCACCTGCCACCCCGAGTACTCCGCCGCCCAGCGCCTCATCGTGTACGGCGTGCTCAAGAAGACCGAGTTCAGAAAGGAATGACATGTACGGCTGGATCTGGCGCAAACTTCCCGGCGACCCGCTTCGCAAGGTGCTGGCGGCCGCCTTGCTGGTCACGGTCGTGGGGGTCGTACTCTGGTATGCCGTGTTCCCGCTCCTGGAGCCGGCGGTGACGCTCGACGAGGTGACCGTAAGAAGATGACCCGCGTGCTGGTCGTGGACAACCACGACAGCTTCGTCCACACGATCGTCCAGTACCTGCGCGTGCTGGGCGCCGACTGCGACGTGCGCCCCCGTGACGTCGTGGGCGTGCGCGACGGCGACGCCTTCGACGGCGTGCTCGTCAGCCCCGGGCCGGGCACCCCGGAGGCGGCAGGCGTGAGCGTGCCCCTGGTGCTGCGCGCGGCCGAGCGCGGCACGCCCCTGCTCGGCGTCTGCCTCGGCCACCAGGCCATCGCGGTCGCCTTCGGGGCCACCGTGGCCCGCGCGCCCGAGCTGGTCCACGGGCGTACCAGCGCCGTGCACCACGACGGCAAGGGGGTCTTCGAGGGCCTGCCGTCGCCGGTGCCGATGACCCGCTACCACTCGCTCGCCGTGCTGCCGGAGACCGTCCCCGAGGTCCTCGACGTGACCGCCCGCACCGACGACGGGGTCATCATGGGCCTGCGCCACCGCCGGGCGCCCATCGAGGGCATCCAGTTCCACCCGGAGTCGGTGCTGTCCGAGCACGGCCACCGGCTGCTCGGGAACTGGCTGCACGGGATCGTGTAACGCCCGGCTCGCACAGAGCGACTACCAGATGAACGCCCCCGCCGTTGCCCCCGAGCGGCGGGGGCGTTCTCCATGCCCGCCGGAAACCCCGGCTCCCGGCGCGCCGAAACACCCGCCACCTCGGCCCTTCCGGCAGGGCTGAACACTCGCCACCCAGCGTCTCCGACAACGCGGGACGCTCGCGACCCCCGGCCCTTCCCACAACGCGGGACGCTCGCGACCCCCGGCCCTTCCCACAACGCGGGACGCTCGCCATCCCCGGCCCTTCCCACAACGCGGGACGCTCGCCATCCCCGGCCCTTCCCGCAAGGCGGAGTGGTCGGCGCGCCGGAAGTTCTGCGGTGGAACGCCGAAGGCCGCCCTTCCCGTGTGGGGAGGGCGGCCCGGCGGTGGTCGGTCAGCCGTTGAGGCCGTCGTCGCCGATCGGGTTGTCCTCGGTCGGCTCGTCGGACGGGAAGTCCGTCTGGTCGTCGGTCGGTTGCTCGGTCGGCTGCTCGTTGGTGGGCGGCGGAGCCGTCTCGGGGCCGGTGGACACCACGATCGTGATCGTCGTGTTCGGCTGCAGCTTCTGGCCCGCGCCCGGGTTCTGCTGGATGACCGTGCCCTCGGCCTGGTCACTGGCCTGCGGCGACACCTTCACCTTGAAACCTGCGCCCTTGAGCGCGGCGATGGCGTCCTGCTGGGTGTAGCCGATCACGTCGGGCAGCTCGGTCAGCTCGAACGGCACGTAGAGGGTGACGCTGGCGTCCTTCTCGATCTCGGTGCCGGCCGCCGGCTTGGTCTCGAAGACCTTGCCCTGGGGCTTGGCGGACTGCTTGGTCTTGACCACACCCTTCAGGCCGACGTCGGCGAGGGCCTTCATCGCTTCCTGGGTGTCCATGCCGATGAGCCCGTCGGGTACGGCGACCTTCTCCTTGCCCTTGGAGACGACCAGCTTGACCGTGGAGCCCTTCTCGACCTTCTCGCCCTCAGCCGGCTCGGTCCGGATCACCGTGCCCTTGCCGAACTCGTCGCTGGCCTCCTGCACCACCTCGGGCTTCAGGTTCAGGGCGATGAGCGCCTTCTGCGCGGGATCCAGCTTCTGCGTGGCCAGGGCCGGGATGGTGACCGAGGCGTCGCTGGGCGCGGCCTTGGTGCCGAACACCAGGTAGCCGACCGTGACGAAGGCGCCGATGATCAGCAGCGGGATGATGATCCACAACGCTGTCTTGACCGCGTTGCCGCCACCGCCGCCGGAGGCCCTGCGCCGCCCCACGCGGCTGCCGTCGCCGTCGCCGTACTCGTACGGCGGGACCGCGCCGGTGCGCTGCGTGGCCGGGCCCTGGGCCGCCTGGGTGGCGGTCATCATGCGGGTGCCCTGGTTGAAGTTCCCGGTCATCGCCATCGTCTGGGCGTCGACCGGCATGCCGGACATGGCCCGCTGGATGTCGGCCCGCATCTCGCCGGCGTTCTGGTAGCGGTGGGCCGGGTCCTTGGCCATGGCCTTGAGCACGATCGCGTCGGCCCACGCCGGGATCTCGCGGTCGATCTGCGAGGGCGGGATCGGCTCTTCGCGGACGTGCTGGTAGGCGATCGCCACCGGGGAGTCGCCGGTGAACGGCGGCTGGCCGGTGAGCAGCTCGTACAGCACGCAGCCGGTGGAGTAGATATCGCTGCGGGCGTCGACGCGCTCGCCGCGGGCCTGCTCGGGCGACAGGTACTGGGCGGTCCCTATCACCTGCGCCGTCTGGGTCATGGTGGCGGCCGAGTCGGCCATCGCGCGCGCGATGCCGAAGTCCATCACCTTGACGTCGCCGGCGCGCGTGATCATCACGTTGGCCGGCTTGATGTCACGGTGGACGATGCCGCCGCGGTGGCTGTAGTCGAGCGCGCGCAGGATGCCGTCGACCAGCTCGGCCGCCCGCTCGGGCAGCAGCCGGCGGTCCTGGCGCAGCAGGTCGCGCAGCGTCCGGCCGTCGACGTACTCCATCACGATGTAGGGCACGGGGGTGCCGTCGGTGACGTCTTCGCCGGTGTCGTAGACAGCGACGACGGCGGGGTGGTTCAGTGAGGCCGCCGACTGCGCCTCGCGGCGGAAGCGGGCCTGGAAGGTGTGATCGCGCGCCAGGTCGGAGCGGAGGGTCTTGATCGCGACTATGCGGTCCAGCCGGATGTCTCGGGCGCGATACACCTCGGCCATGCCGCCGCGCCCGACGACACCGTCGAGCTCGTAACGACCTCCGAGTAGCCGAGGCTGAGTCATTTCCTGCACTGTCCCTTACCGTTCATCTTGGGTACCGGCCTGCTCGGGGGGCCGCCGGTGTCCATCATCGACCCCGTAGCGCATCACGTCTCCTCCTTCGGCGGGTTTGTGCCACCCGGGTCCGGCGAAGCGGTTGGTGTCGGAGTTGTCGGTGTCCTGCTGGGCGTTGGGGTGGTGGGGGTGGGAGTCGGGGTACGGGTGGTCGGGGTTGGCTTCGGTGTCGGCTTCTTCGTAGGAGTAGCCGACTTGCTTACCGTAGCCGACCGCGAGGGTACCGGCCGCGTCGACTTCACCGGAACCGCCGGGGGGCGGCGCGTGTGTTTCTTCGTCCGCGTGGGCCTGAGCAGCTCGGGCGACTGCATCGGGGAGTGGCTGGGCTCGGCGATCTCCGGCAGGGGAGGCGGCGTCGTATCGCGGTTGGCGAACGTGATCGCGCTCAGCCCCACCGCGGCCACGCAGCCGGCCGTCGCGACCAGCGCCAGCGTCCGCGCGCCGCGGCGGCTGCGGGGCGGCGGATCGGGCGGGCTCTGGACGGTCGTCGCCGGGGCGAGGCTCTCGGTCGCCCGCTGGTCCTCCGTGGCCGGCTCGCGCACTCGGAAACCCGCGGGATCGGTGTACATGCTCAGGTCGGCGCCCTGCTCGACGCCCTCGACCAGCGACTGGCGCAGCACGTACGCCCGGTCGGCCGCCTCCAGCGCCGAGGCCGGACGCATCCCCGGCTCCTTGGACAGCAGCGTCATGACCAGGTCGCGCACCGGGACCGGCACGTCCGCGCCGAGCGGCGGCGGCTGCTCGTTGAGGTGCAGCAGCGCGATCGCCACCTGGCTGTCGGCCCGGAACGGTGTGTGGCCCGCCAGGCACTCGTAGGCCACCACGCCCAGCGAGTACAGGTCGGTCGCGGGCGTGAGCGGGAAACCCTGGGCCTGCTCGGGGCTGACGTACTGGGCAGTGCCGAGGACGGTGCCGGTCTGCGTGACGGGCGCGGCCTCCAGGGCGCGGGCGATGCCGAAGTCGGTCACCTTGATCGTGCCCTCGCGGGTGACCAGCAGGTTGCCGGGCTTGACGTCCCTGTGGATGATCCCGGAGGAGTGGGCCGCGTGCAGCGCCTTGGCGGTCTGGTGCACCACGTCGAGGGCCACCTCGGGCCCGAGCGCGCCGTTGCGCCCCAGGATGGCCGACAGCGGCTCGCCGTGCACCAGCTCCATCACGAGATAGGCCAGATCGCTCTGCTCGCCGTAGTCGAAGATCTGGGCCACCCCTGGATCGGCCAGGGCGGCCGTGAGCCGCGCCTCGTTGCGGAAGCGCTCGCGGAACGTGGGGTCGGCGTGCATGTGACTGCGCAGGATCTTGACCGCGACCTCGCGGCCCAGAAGCTCGTCACGGGCGCGCCACACCTCTCCCATACCGCCCGTGGCGATGCGGGAGAGCAGGAGATAGCGGTTACGGAGCCGCATGACTCAGCACGTTACCGTCACTCACTTGTTCAGCACCGCCTCCAGCACAGCCTTTGCGATCGGAGCGGCGGTGTGGCCGCCCGTGGCCTCCGCGCCGACGTTGGCCGCGCCCGACTCGACGATGACCGCCAGCGCCACCTTCGGGTCCTCGGCGGGCGCGAAGGAGATGAACCAGGCGTGCGGCGGCGCGCCGGTGCTGGTCTCCGCGGTGCCGGTCTTGCCGCCCACCTGGACGCCCGGCACCTGCGCGAGGTTGGCCGTGCCGTTGTTGACCACGCTGACCATCATGTCGCGCAGCTTGCTCGCCGTCTCGGAGCTGACCGCCTCGGTCAGCTCCTCGGGCTTGGCCTCCTCCATGACGTCGTTCTTGGAGTCGGTGATCTTGTTCACCAGGTACGGCTTCATCACCTTGCCGTCATTGGCGATGCCGGCCGCGATCATGGCCATCTGCAGCGGCGTCATCCGGTTGTCGCGCTGGCCGATCGAGGCCATCGCGAGCGCGGCGTCGTCGTACTTGCTGCCGAAGTCGCTCTGGGCCACCGACATCGGCACGCCGATCTGCTTGCCCATGCCGAACTTCTCGGTCTGCTCGTTGAGCTTGTCGAAGCCCAGCTGCATGCCGATCTTGGCGAACGGCGTGTTGCAGGACTTCTCCAGCGCGTACACGAGCGGCACCTGGCCGGCGCCGCAGGCCGCGCCGCCGTAGTTGGGCAGGCTGATGTTCGTGTTGGGCAGCGGCAGCCGCTGCGGCGCGTCGACCGTGGTGTCGCCGCCGCGCGAGGAGTCGTCCTCCAGGTACGCCGCCGCCGTCACGACCTTGAACGTCGACCCCGGCGGGTACGTCTGGGCGATGGCCCGGTTGAGCAGCGGCTGGCTCTTGTCCTTGTCCAGCTCGTTGTAGCGGGTGAACACCGTGCCCTTGTCGGTGCCCGACAGCTCGGCCGGGTCGAAGGTGGGCAGCGACACCATCGCCAGGATCCCGCCGGTCCGCGGGTCGAGCGCCACCAGCGCGCCGCGCTTGCCGCTGGCGCGCAGGGCGTCGTAGGCCGCCTTCTGCGCCTTGGGGTTGATCGTGAGGTCGACGTTCGCGCCCCTGGTCGGCTCGCCCGTGAACAGGTCGATGCTCCGCCGCAGCAGCAGGTCGGCGCTGGAGCCGTCGAGCAGCTTGTTCTCGGCCCCCTCGATCGCGCTCGCGCTCTCGGGCGAGAAGTAGCCCGTGACGTGCGCGTAGAGCTTCCCGTCGGTGTACTTCCTGATGAACCGGAAGTTCTTGCTGTCGGTCTCCACCGACTGGGCGATCACCTTGCCGCCGGCGGTGATGCGGCCGCGTTCGACGGCGTAGCGCTCGTAGTAGTTGCGGCGGTTGCTCGGGTTGGAGCGGTAGTCGTCGGCCCGGACCGCCTGGAGGATGTTCACGTTGATCATCAGGAGCGCGAACATGACCAGGCAGGCCACGGCCGCGCGCTTCAGAGTGCTGTTCATCGCTGGAACACCTGGGTGAGTCCTTCGTTCTGGATCGCCTGGGGCGGGGGCCGTCGCGCCGCGTCTGACATGCGTACCAGCAGCGCGATAAGGATCCAGTTAGCCAGCAGCGCCGAGCCGCCCTGCGACATGAACGGCGTGACCAGGCCGGTCAGCGGGATGAGGTTCGTCACGCCGCCGACGATGATGAACACCTGCCAGGCCAGGATGAACGACAGGCCGCCCGCCAGCAGCTTCGAGAACGGGTCGCGGGCCACGAGCGAGGTGCGCAGGCCACGCTCGACCAGCAGCGCGTAGAGCATGAGCAGCGCCATCAGGCCGGTCAGCCCGAGCTCCTCGCCGGTCGCGGCGAAGATGAAGTCGGAGAAGCTCAGCGGGATCAGGTCGGGGTGGCCCTGGCCGAGCCCGGTGCCGAGGATGCCGCCCGCGCCGAACCCGAACAGCCCCTGCATGATCTGGTAGCTCTTGCTGCACATCGGGTCGCCCGCGCCGCCCTGCTGGCAGACGGGGTCGGTGCCGAAGTAGATCGGGTTGCTCGGGTCGAGCCAGGCGTCGAAACGTGCGCCCACGTGGTCGAAGACCTGCCCGGCGAGGAAGGCTCCGCCGACGAACAGCAGGATGCCGATGAGCACCCACGAGGTGCGCTGGGTGGCGATGTAGAGCATCGCGATGAACGTCCCGAACAGCAGCAGCGAGGTGCCCAGGTCCTTCTCGAAGACCAGCACCAGCAGGCTGAGGCCCCAGGTGACCAGGACCGGGCCGAGGTCCCGGGCACGCGGCAGGTCGATGAAGAGCAGCCGCCGCCCGGCCAGCGCCAGCACGTCGCGCTTGGCCACCAGGTAACCGGCGAAGAAGACCACCAGCGCCAGCTTGGCGAACTCGCCCGGCTGGATGGAGAAGCCGCCGATGCGGATCCAGATCTTGGCGCCCTGGACCTCGCTGAGCGAGCCGGGCAGCAGCGCCGGGATCGCCAGCAGCACCAGGCCCACCGCGCCCGCCGTGTACGTCAGGCGTTGCAGCATGCGGTGGTCGCGCAGCACGATCAACGTGATCGAGAACATCACGACGCCGACGCCGGTCCACATGATCTGGTTGGCCGCGGAGGCGCCGCCCATGTCGGCCGACTCCAGCCGGTAGATCATCACCAGCCCGAGGCCGTTGATCAGGGTCACCAGCGGCAGGATCAGCGGGTCGGCCCATGGCGCGAACTTGGCCAGCACCAGATAGGCCGCCAGCATCAGGCCGCCCAGGCCCAGCCCGTAGGCCAGCATGCCGGCCGGCACCTTGCCGTCGACGGCCAGGCCGACGTTGGCGTAGGCGCCCATGATGATCAGCACCGCCAGGGCGAGCAGGACCAGCTGGGCCACCCGCCGTTTGGCCGGCATCGGGACGGGGGTCGCGAGCATTTCTGCCATTTATTGCGATTTCGTCTTGGTGGCGGAGGGAGTCGGGGACGTGGCCGTGGTGGAACTCGTGTCGCCCGTGTCGCCCTTGTCGTCCTGGGAGAACTTCAATCCGTTTATCTTCGTCACGCCTTCGTTGACGTCGGTGACGGGGATGCCGCTCTTGATCAGGGCCTGGTCCGCCGGGGACAACTTGGAGACCGGACGGCCGGTGCGCTTCTCCACATGGAAGAACTCGATCGGCCCCACCTCCTGCTTGATCCCCTGGAAGATGACCACTTCGTCGCCCCTGGCACCGACGAAGAACTGGTCCTGGGTCCACTGCCATCCGAGGTAACCGCCGGCGCCCAAGGCGACGGCGCCCACCCCGAGCACGGTGACCAGCACGGGCCACACACGACGGCGCCGCCCCGACCGCCGTGTCGCCTGCGCGACCGGCTCATCGAAGTCGTCACCGTCGGCGATCGCCGGCTGGGGTGCGGTCACCGCGCTCACTCGCCCCGGCTGGGTCTCCGGGGCGCCTCCTCGCAGCCTGGTCATCCCCGCGGCGCCGACGACCGCCGCCTCCACGGGAACCTCCTGGCCGTCGCTGATCTCCAGCACGTCGGCGAGCACGCACGTGATGTTGTCGGGCCCGCCGCCCCGGTTCGCCAGATCGATGAGCTGGCGGACCACCTCTTCGGGGTCGTCGATGTTGGTCAGCGTGGCGTGCAGCGTCTCGGCGCTCACCACGCCCGACAGGCCGTCGGAACAGAGCAGGTAGCGGTCGCCCACCTGCGCCTCGCGCAGGGTGAGGTCGGGATCGACCTCACCGCTGCCGTCGAGCGCGCGCAGCAGGATCGATCGTTGGGGGTGCGTGGCCGCCTCTTCGGGCGTGATGCGCCCGTCGTCAACGAGCTGCTGCACCAGGGTGTGGTCATGGGTGATCTGGTAGAGCTCGCCGCGTCTCAGGAGGTAGGCGCGCGAGTCGCCCACGTGCACCAGGGCGACCTGGGTGCCGTTCCAGAGCATGGCGGTGAGCGTCGTGCCCATGCCTTTGAGGCTGGGATCCCGCCCGACCATCTCGTGCAGCCGGCGATTTGCGTCGCGCACCGCTGCCTCGATGGCGTTGAGCAGGTCACCCCCCTGTTGGGCCTCTTCCAGAGAGGCCATGGCGGCGATGGCGACAGAGCTCGCCACCTCGCCGTGTGCGTGCCCGCCCATGCCGTCGGCGACGGCCAGCAGGCGGCCGCTAGCGTACGCCGAGTCCTCGTTCCCTTCGCGGAGGAGGCCGACGTCCGAGCGGGCGGCGTAGCGGAGTGCGATGGTCATTTGCGCAATTCAATGACTGTCTTGCCGACGCGGATCGGAACACCGAGCGGCACCGGGGTCGGACGGGTGACTTTCGAGCGGTCGAGATACGTGCCGTTGGTCGAACCGAGATCTTCCACGATCCACTGACCGTCCTGAGGGAAGAGCCGGGCATGCCGGCTGGATGCGTAGTCGTCGCTGACTACCAGCGTGGCGTCGTTCGCCCGGCCAATGGTGATGGGCGTCTCCGTGAGGTTAATGGTGGTGCCCTGCAATGGGCCACCGGTAACGATGAGCTGGCGTGGCTCGCCCTTCTTGCTCTTGGGCTTGGCCACCGGTTTGGCGGGCTTCACGGCTTTGCGCGGGCCCGCGGGAGCCGTGCGTGAACCGAACAAGTCAGTCCGGATCACGCCGACTGCGGCAATGACGAAAAACCACAGCACCGCCAGGAAGGCGAGCCGGATCAGCAGCAGCGTGAGCTCGGACATGGACCGTCTGTCTACCCCTAATCGCGCCGGAACACCAGAGTCGTGCGTCCCAGCGTCACTCGCGTGCCGTTCTGGAGCTCGATTCTGCGTACCGGCTGGCCGTTGACGAAGGTGCCGTTCGTCGAACCGAGATCGACGAGGGCCACGAGCTGCCCCTCGACGCGCAGCTCCGCATGGTGCCGCGAGACTCCCGGATCGACAAGACGAAGATCGCAGTCGGTGCCCCTGCCTAGCAAGGTCACCGGCGTGGTGAGCTCGTAGGAGCGGTCGCCCTGCGGGTCGTCCTGGGTGGAGACGAGCAGCCTGGGCCGCCCGTTGAAGGCCCCGGGCCTGGACGGGGGCAGGTCGCTCGCCGGCTGGCGGATCTCGTCCTGCTCGACCGTCGCGCCGCGGATGACGCCCGACCGGATGCGGAACAGGCCCACAGCCAGGTCTCCGGCGGTCTCGAAGCGCACCCGGACCGGTCCCACGAAGGAGTAGCCCTGTTCCTTGGCGTACTCCCTGGCGAGGTTGGCCAGCTCGTGGCTGATGCTGTCGGCGTAGACCTCAAGCCGTTCGCTGTCGGTCGTGGACAGCTCCACCACGAAGTCGTTGGGCACGAGCGTCCGGCCCTGTGCGACGATCGCCGCCCGCTCGTCCATCTCCCGTTGAACCGCGCTGGCGACCTCGACCGGCTGAAGGTCAGATTTGAACGCCCGCGCAAAGGCCCCCTCAACCAAGCCTTCGAGCCTTCGCTCGAAGCGCTGAAGGACTCCCACCGGGTACCTCCCTTCTTCCCTGCATATGATCGCGGCCCCAGACGCTTCCGGCGCCCGGTTTCCGCTCGTCCCACGTGGCGGCGTCGTGACGCTCGTTGCCAGTCGCGCCCAGCTCCTCCGCTTCCGTGTCTTCTGCGATCGTATCCGGGTTCAGTACCAGTGGCTGTTCCGTGCTACTGTTTCTCCGCACCCACAAACGGGCGGGTGGCGGAACGGCAGACGCGCACGGTTCAGGTCCGTGTGTCCGAAAGGACGTGAGGGTTCAAATCCCTCCTCGCCCACTCGGTGACTAGGGGATCCTTGGTCGCCGGCCTTACAGGTCGGCTTCCTCGGGTCCCCTCGTCATATCTGCCCGGGGGATAACCCCCGGACCCCCAGGGGGACAAGCGTTCGGGGGATTCTCCCCCGGACCCCCGTCCATGAGGGTTGCTGTTCGTGGGTCTGGCCCACCGTTTCGTACCGGGTCTTGCTGCGCAAGGGTTCTGGGATTTCTTTCTTGTGACGTGGCTCTTGGACTTTAGGTCAGCCGGCTTGCAGCGAACTTTCTGGTGGCTTGCGTGATTTAGGTCACATTGGATTGGTGGGCGGGTTCGGGTGATCCTGAGGGCTACGGCAAACTGTGGCCGGTGGGTTTCTGTTCAGGGGGTTGCCGCACATGGATGACTCGATGGTTCAGCTGCTCACGCCCTCCGGTGAGCGCGTGGAGCATCCGGAATATCCGCTGGTCGTCTCGGATGATGAGATCCGGGACCTTTATCGGGATCTCGTGACCGTCCGGCGGATCGACTCCGAGGCCGTCGCGCTCGCCCGTCAGGGGGAGCTGGGGCTGTGGACGTCCCTGCTCGGGCAGGAGGCCGCCCAGGTCGGCTCCGGGCGCGCCGTCGGGGATCTGGACGCCGTCTTCCCCTCCTACCGGGAGCACGGGGTCGCCTACTGCCGGGGGATGGACCCCCTCGACGTGGTCGCCATGTGGCGCGGCGTCAACCACGGCGGCTGGGACCCGTCCCGGCACAACTTCTTCCTGTACACGATCGTCATCGGGACGCAGGCGCTGCACGCCACCGGTTACGCGATGGGCATGCAGCGCGACGGCGTCATCGGCACCGACAAGGCCGGGGCGACCATCGTCTACTTCGGCGACGGCGCCACCTCACAGGGCGACGTGAACGAGGCCTTCGTCTTCGCGGGCGCCTGCCACGCGCCGATCGTGTTCTTCTGCCAGAACAACCAGTGGGCCATCTCCGAGCCCCAGGAACGCCAGTCGCGGATCCCGCTGTACCGCCGGGCCGAGGGCTTCGGGTTCCCCGGCGTCCGGGTCGACGGGAACGACGTGCTGGCCTGCCTCGCGGTCACGCGCAAGGCGCTGGCCGACGCCCGGTCGGGGCAGGGGCCCACGCTCATCGAGGCGTTCACGTACCGGATGGGGGCGCACACCACCTCCGACGACCCCACCCGCTACCGGGCCAAGGACGACGTCGAGGCGTGGCGGCGGCGCGACCCCATCGAGCGGGTCAGGGCGTACCTGACCGCGGCCGGCACCGGCGACGACTTCTTCCGCGAGGTCGAGGCCGACGCCGCCAAGATCGGGGCCGAGCTGCGCAGGCGGCTGCTCGAACTGCCCGACCCCGCCCCTTCGGCGATCTTCGAACACGTCTACGCCGAGCCGCACCCGCTCGTCGAGGCCGAGCGGGCGCAGCACGCCGCCTACCTCGACGGGTTCGCCGCCGGAGAGTAGGCGCGCGAGGCGGCCTTGGTGTCCAGGAGCTCGCCCAGCAGGTCCGTGAGGCTCACCATGCCGATGACCGCGCCGCCCTGGCCGGTGACCAGCGCCAGGTGCGCGCGGGCCTCCTGAAGGGCCGTCACGGCCTCGGGGACCTGCGTGACGCACGCGAGCCTCGGCAGCGGCCTGGCGAGCTCACCGGCCGTACGCGCGGGCTGCAGGAGGGCGTCACGGGCGTGCAGGACGCCCTCGATGCCGGCCGGACCGCCCACCAGCAGCCGCAGGTGGCCGCTGCCCGCCGCCCTGGCCCTGATCTGGGCCGACCCGGCGGCCGGCGGCACCTTCACGGCCCGGTCGATCGGCACCATCAGACGCTCGATGCCCTCGGCCTGCAGCCGCAGCGCGCGGGTGAGCAGGTCGTGCTCCTCGCGGTCGAGCAGGCCCATCCGGCCCGACTCGCCCACCAGCATGGCGAGCTGCCGGGGCGTCCTGGTGGTGGCCAGCTCGTCGCGCGGCTGCACGCCGAACAGGCGCAGGATCAGGTTGGTCAGCCCGTTGAGCGACGACAGCAGCGGGCGCATGAGCTGCGTGAACCCGCGGAACGGCAGCGTCAGCACCAGCGCCGCCCGCTCGGGGTGCGTCAGCGCCCACGACTTGGGGGCCATCTCGCCCACCACCATGTGCAGGAACGTCACCAGCGCCAGCGCGATCGTCAGCGCGATCGGCATGCGCAGCGACTCCGGCACGCCGACGGCGGCGAAGACCGGCTCCAGGAAGTGCTCGATGGCCGGCTCGGTGACCTGGCCGAGGCCCAGCGTGCACAGCGTGATGCCGAGCTGCGCGCCGGCCAGCATGAGCGAGAGCTGACGCCCGCCGCCCACGGCCGACTTGGCCGCGACCCGGACCAGGCGGTTGCCGCCCGAGGCCATCTCCTCCAGGCGGTGCCGCCTGGCGGAGACGAACGCGAACTCGGCGGCCACGAACAGCGCGTTGAAGAACAGCAGCGCGAGGCTGACCAGGATCATCGTCATCGGGACGCCTCCGCGTGCTGCACGGGCGCGAGCCGCACCCATTCGGGCACCCGGCGGTTGAGCGACATGACGGTCAGCTCGGCCAGGTGCTCGGCCGCGTCGTCGGCGAACGGGTCGGCGACCCCCTCGATCGGGACGGTCACCATGTCGCCGGGGTCGGGCATCCGGCCCAGCCGGGCCAGCACCAGGCCGGCGAGGGTGTCGTAGTCGTCGCTCTCCGGCAGCGCGACGCCGGTCGCGCGCTCGACCTCGTCCAGCCTGAGCCAGCCGGGCACCTCCCAGACGCCGCCGGGCCGCTCGACGGCGCCCGCCGGCTCGGGGTCGTTCTCGTCGACGAGCTCGCCGACCAGCTCCTCGGCCAGGTCCTCGACGGTGAGCACGCCGGCCAGGCCGCCGTACTCGTCGATGACGCAGACGATGTCGTCGTTGGCCGCCCGCATCCGGTCGAGGACGGCCGGCAGCGGCAGCGAGTCGGGCACCAGCAGCGCGGGGCGGGTGATGCTGCCGACCAGGCCCTCGTCCAGGCCGGACTCCAGCAGCTCGCGCACGCCCGTCACGCCCACCACGTCGCCGTCGTCCCCGACGACGGGGTAGCGGGAGTGGCCGCGTTCGCGCATGACCTCCACCAGGTCGGAGATGGGCTGGGAGTCGCGCAGCGCCACCACGCGGGGGCGCGGCACCATGATCTCCTCGGCGCTGTGGTCGCCGAACTCCAGGGCGCGCTCCAGCAGCTCCGACAACCTCGGGGGCAGCTCGCCCGCCTGGGTCGACTCCTCGATGATCCGGGAGAGCTCCTCGGGGGTGGCCCCGTGCTCGACCTCCTCGACCGGCTCGATGCCGACGCGGCGGAGCAGCCCGGTGGCGGCCGAGTCGAACAGCTTGACCACCGGCCCGACGACCGCCAGGTAGACCAGCGTGGACCCGGCCAGGAACTTGGCCACCGGCTCGGGCCTGGCGATGCCGAGGTTCTTCGGCGCCAGCTCGCCGAGCACCATCTGCACCACGGTCGCCACGAACACGCCGGCGGCCACGGACAGCCCCGTGATCGCCGCGTCGGGCAGGCCCGTGCCGTCGAGCCAGGGCCGTACCAGGACGGAGATGGCCGGCTCGGCCAGGAAGCCGACGAGCAGAGCCGTGACGGTGATGCCGAGCTGGGCGCCCGAGAGCATGAACGAGAGCCGGGAGGTCACCTGGAGCGCCTTTTCGGCCTGGGTGTCACCGGCGGCGGCCTGCTCGCGCAGGAGGCCCCGGTCGGCGGCGACGAAGGCGAACTCCTGGGCGACGAAGTACCCGGTGGCGGCGGTGAGGAGGAAAAGGGCCAGTAGGCCGAGATAGGCGCTCACCGGGGTGAGCCCTCAGAGGAACCCGTGCCGAGGCACGGGCCAAGACTCCACGAGTCCGGAGCGGACACGATCATCCCTTCGATAGAGGTCGTCCATAACGCTAACGACGCAGTCCGCGTCTATGTTTCCGCAGTGACTCTCCGCTAGTTGTGTGTACTTGTCCGTGGGAGAAACTTGGTGAGATGTCTTCACTGCCAGGGGGTTGGACGTAGCGTCTATGGCATACCGAAGGGAAGAAGGCGAAGTGTCTGAGGACGACCGTACGCGGGCCATGCGCTCGCCGGGCGACGGCCGCCCGCTGCCACCGAGGCCCGGCGACGGGCAGCGCTCCGGTGGCGCACCCGCCCACCGGGTCCCGCCGGGCGTGCCGAACGCGGCCACGTCCAAGCTGCCCGCCTACTCCGACGAGCAGCAGTCGCCGCCGCCTCCGCCGCCTCCCCGATCGGGCAAGGTCTACGGACGCGAGCGTGCCGGGAACAGCCCGGTCAAACCGCTCAGGGCGGCGGGCGATCCCGCGCCGAAGGAGCCGCGCGGGCCCAGGGGGCCGCGGGTGCGCGGCAGGACCGTCCTGAAGATCGTCGCGGGCCTGGTGGCGCTGCTCCTGGTGGCGTCCGTGGGCCTGTTCTTCTGGATCAACTCCCGGCTGGCGGGCATCGACGGGGTGCTCGACGAGTACCCGGGCCGGCCCGCCGACACGCCCGGCACCAACTGGCTGCTGGTCGGCTCCGACAGCCGCAAGGGCCTGACCGCTGCCGAGCGCAAGAAGCTGGCCACCGGGCGCGCGGTCGGGCAGCGCACCGACTCGATGATGCTGCTGCACATCTCCGACAACGGCGACAAGCCCACCCTGGTCAGCCTTCCGCGCGACTCGGCGGTGACGATTCCGGGGCGCGGGCGCGACAAGCTCAACGCGGCGTACGCGTCCGGCGGGCCGAAGCTGCTGGTCCGCACGATCGAGACGGTCACCGGCGTGCACGTCGACAACTACATGGAGATCGGCTTCGCCGGCTTCGTGGACATCGTGGACGCGATCGGCGGCGTCGAGATCAACGTCCGGGCCGACGTCGACGACCCCAAGGCCGGGCTCAAGCTCAAGAAGGGCAAGCAGGTGCTCAACGGCGCCCAGGCCCTCGGCTACGTACGCACCCGCAAGGGCGGCGCGCTGCCGGACTTCGAGCGCACCAAGCGGCAGCGGCAGTTCCTCGGCGCGGTGGTGAAGAAGGCCGCCAGCCCGGGTGTGCTGATCAACCCGTTCACCTCGATCCCGCTGGCCATGAGCGCCACGGACGCGGTCGAGGTCGACTCCGGCACCGGCGCGTTCGACATGCTCTCGCTGGGGCTGGCGATGGGCGACAGCCCGGTCACGACGGTGGTGCCGTTCGGCGGGAACGAGATCGTCGCCGGCGGCGGCGCGGCGGTCAAGTGGGACCGGCTCAAGGCGCTGGCCCTCTTCGACGCGCTGAAGGCCGACAAGCCGGTGCCGAAGGAGATCGTGGACGCCGGTTGACCCCCTCCCGCGAGGCGCGCCTCGCGGGAGGGCCCGGGCTCAGGTCGTGGTGGCGGCGACGACCGCGGCGGTGGAGGCGGTGGCGGCGATGGCCGCGGTGATGGCGGTGATCGTCTTGGCGACCGCCTGGCCGGCCCACTCGCCCTCGGCGATCTCCTTGACGCGCTCGCGGTCGGCGCCCGGGAAGGCTTTGCGGTCGAGCTTCGCCGCGTGCATGATCGCGATCAGCGTGGCGGTGCGCTCGTCGGGGTCGGCGCCCGCGAGGACGGCCGTGACGCGTTCGCGCACGTCGGCCTCCACCTGGGGGTCCGACTCCGGCCAGCGCGTGGTCGGGAAGATGCCCAGGACCCGGCCGCGCTCCTCGGCCAGCACGCCCGCCTCGGCGAGCCTGGCGAGCAGGCGCCTGCGCAGCTTGTCCGACTGCAGCCGCTGCACCCACCACGCGGGCTTCCTGGCCTTGCCGTCCTCGGCCATGCGGGCGAGGGCGGCGTCGAGCTCGGCGTCGCCCAGCGGGGTGGGGTCCGTCACCGTCACCTTGTCGTCGGCCAGCTCGACGCGGCCCGCGGCGGCCAGCTCGGCGAGGATCGCGCCGCCGAGCGCGGGGTCGAGCTGGACGCCCCCGATGAGCTGCTTGCCTGCTTCCTCGTCGTGGGCGAGGAGGAGGAGTTCTTCGGCAATCGTCACGGTCATGTCCCGACACTAACCTCCCAGGCATGAGCATTTCGGAAAGACTTCACGCGATCGGCCGGCCCTTGCTCCAGGCGCAGCTGGACCATCCCACGGTGGCCGGCATCGGGCGCGGCGACCTGCCGGAGCCGGTCTTCCGGTCCTGGCTGGAGCAGGACTACCTGTACCTGCTCGACTATGTGCGGGTGTTCTCCAGGCTGGCCTGGCAGGCGCCGGACGGGCATCTGGGAGACCTGGTGAATCTGGCGTACGCGACGTACCACGACGAACTGCGGCTGCATCGGTCGTTGTCGGCGGAGTTCGGGGCCGATCTGGACAATGCGGTGAAGGGGCCGGCGTGTGTGGCGTACACGGCGTTCCTGCTGGAGGCGGCGGGGTCGTACGGGGAGGGGTTGGCCGCGCTTTATCCGTGTATGTGGGGATATTCGAGTCTTGGGAAGATTCTTGCCGAGAACCCGCCCGCCGAGCCGCGGTACCGGGCCTGGGTGGACACCTACGCCGACCCGGCGTTCGCGGCGCTGACCGTACGGATCGGGCAGATGATCGACGAGGCCGACCCCGACCCCGTACGGGCGGAGGCGCTGTTCGCCGAGGGCATGGCACACGAGCTCGCCTTCTGGGACGTGCCGTAGTCGCGTGCCGGCCCGGCGCGCGCCATACCCTGGGGGCATGCCGGAACTTCCCGAGGTGGAGTCGCTCACCAACTTCCTGCGCGAGCGGGCGGTCGGCCGTTCGATCGCCGGCGTCGACGTCGTCGGCTTCCAGGCGCTCAAGACGTTCGACCCGCCGGTCACCGCGCTCGGCGGGCTCACCGTCACGAACGTGTCGAGGCACGGCAAGTTCCTCGACCTCGACTGCGACGGCCTGCACCTGATCATCCATCTGGCCCGCGCCGGCTGGCTGCGCTGGCGCGACGACCTGACCGGCGCGCGGCCGGTGCGGCCGGGCAAGGGGCCGCTGGCCGTACGCGTACGGCTGGCCCCGGACGACGACGGCCTGGCCCCCGGCTTCGAGCTGACCGAGGCCGGCACGCAGAAACGGCTCGCCGTCTACGTCACCGACAAGCCGGAGGACGTGCCGGGCGTCGCCGCCCTGGGCCCCGACCCGCTCGACGACGCCTTCACCGTCGAGGCGCTCAAGCGCATCGTGGGCGGCAACCGCACCCAGATCAAGGGGCTGCTGCGCGACCAGAAGGTGATCGCGGGCATCGGCAACGCCTACTCCGACGAGGTGCTGCACGCGGCGAAGATGTCGCCGTTCAAGATCGCCGCGACGCTGACCGACGCGCAGATCGCCGACCTGCACGAGGCCATCGTGACGACGTTGCGCGACGCCGTCGAACGGGCGCACGGGCTGGCCGCCAAGGACCTCAAGGCGGAGAAGAAGTCCGGGCTGCGCGTGCACAACCGGGCCGGCCAGCCGTGCGACGTGTGCGGCGACACGATCCGCGAGGTGTCCTTCGCCGACTCCGCGCTCCAGTACTGCCCGACCTGCCAGACGGGCGGCAAACCGCTGGCCGACCGGCGGATGTCGCGCCTGCTCAAGTAGGGTCCCGGGCGCGGGATGATGGAGGCATGACCGTTCCAGAGATCGACGTGACCGCCGTTCCCGACGACGCCTACCTGCTCGACGTCCGCGAGCAGGACGAGTGGCTGGCCGGCCACGCCCCCGAGGCCGTGCACATCCCCATGTCGCAGATCCAGGGCCGGGTCGAGGAGGTGCCCGCCGACCGCACCGTCTACGTGGTGTGCCGGGTCGGCGGCCGGTCGATGCAGGTCACGGCGTGGCTCAACCAGCTCGGGCGCGACGCCGTCAACGTGGGCGGCGGCATGCAGTCGTGGGAGTTCGCCCGCCGTCCCATGGTCAGCGAGACCGGGCAGGATCCTTTCGTGGCCTGAATGCCCCACTGTGGCGGTTCCGCCGCCATTGAGGCATGATGAGGGCGCCAACTGCATAGTCGCGGGAGCTCGGGGTGCCGGGCTGAGAGGGCAGCAACACAGCCGCTGCCGACCGCCTGAACCTGTCCGGGTAATGCCGGCGTAGGGAGTGTGCGATGACGCATGTCGTCGACGAAGTTCCGCTGACCCTTGACGGCGCGCCCCCCAAGACCCTCGGCGTCCTCGACCAGGGCGCGCTCTGGGCCAACCTCGGTGTCAGCCTCCTCGGCTTCTCCGGCGCGCTCGTCCTGATCGATCCTCTGACCAACGCGCCGCTCAGCCTCGTGGCCGCGCTCACGGCCGCCGTGGTCGGCAGCCTCATCGGCACGGCCATGGTCGGCCTGTCGGCCATCCCCGGCACGCAGACCGGGCGGCCGGCGATGGTGCTGCTGCGCGGGCTGTTCGGGGCGAAGATGTCGTACGTCCCGTCCGTGCTGAACATCGTGCAGATGCTCGGCTGGGGGGCCTTCGAGCTCTGGGTGATCGCCAAGGCCGCGAACGCGATCTTCGGGAGCGTCCCGTACCAGGTGTGGGTGGTGGTGGCGGGGGTGCTGACCACCGCGCTCGCCGTCTGGCCGCTCGGATCGATCAGGCTGCTGCGCCGGTACGTGACCGCCGGCGTGATCGTGTCGCTGATCTGGTTCACCGTGTCGTTCCTGGGCGAGGCGCCGACGTACACGGGCGGGTCGTGGACGGCCTTCGCCCCGGCCGTCGACTACGTCATCGCCCTGTCGGTGTCGTGGGTGCCGATGGCCGCCGACTTCGCCAGGCACTCGCGTTCCAGCCGGGCCGCCTTCACCGGCGTCGTCGGCGGCTACACCGTCGCCCAGGTGGCCTGCCTGGCCCTCGGCGTGTACGCGGTGGCCATCGCGGGCGCCCAGGCGGTCCAGGCCGACGGCATGGTCGTGTTCCAGCCGTTCGTCGCGGCGCCGCTGGGCGCGCTGTTCTTCGGCATCCTGGTGCTGCGCGAGACCGACCAGTCCTTCGCCAACGTCTACTCCACCACCGTCTCGCTGCAGAACCTGATGCCGAAGGTGGACCGGCGGGTCGTCTCGACCGCGATCGGCGTGCTCACCACCGCGATCGCCCTGGTCGTGGACGTCACCTCCTACGGCGCGTTCCTCGGGGTGATCGGCGCGGTGTTCGTGCCGATGTTCGCGGTGCTGGCCGTCGACTACTTCGTGCTCGGCGGCGCCGCCCGCTGGAACACCGCCGAGGACGCGCCCTCGCGCTGGCTGATGCTGCTGCCGTGGGCGCTGGGCTTCGCCGCCTACTGGTTCACCACCTCGACGCCCACGGTCGCCGGCTGGGACGACTTCTGGGCGTCCGCCCGCGACGCCGTCGGCTTCACGCGGGAGCCGTGGATGAACGGCGCGCTCGGCGGCGCGCTGGTCGCGGCCCTGGTGACGCTGCTCATCGGCGTGCTCGGCCGGCGCCGCTCAGCGGCCCGCTGAGACCCGGCGTTCGACGTTGAGCAGGTGCTGCTTGGCGGCCACGCCTCCGGCGTAGTCGCCGAGCTCGCCGTCCTCACGGACCACCCGATGGCAGGGCACGATCACGCACACCGGGTTGGCGCCGATCGCGTTGCCGACCGCGCGAAGGGCGCGCGGCCGTCCGATGCTCGCGCCGATCTCCTCGTACGTCGTGGTCGTGCCGTACGGCACCGCCATGGTCTTCTGCAGCACGGTACGGGCGAACGGCGTGGCCAGCGCGAGGTCGACCGGCGTGGCGAAGGTGCGCAGCCGGCCGGAGAAGTACGCGTCGAGCTCCCGGCGCACCGGGTCGAGGCGGCGGGCGTCGGGCCCGATGAACGTGCCGACCTCCTTGGCCACCCGCTCGAACACGGTGTTCTCGGCCTCGAAACTGCAGGCCGCGATGCCCTTGCCGGTCACCGCGAGCACCAGCCTGCCCACCGCGCCGTCGTAGGTGCCGAACGCGATGCCCGGGGGCCCCTCTCCCTTGTAGGTGCTGGAGGTCACTCTCAGCAGGGCATCGAGGTCGCTGCTCGACATGCCTCTCACCCGTTTCAGCCACCGGAATCTTCGTGAGCGCAGCGTATCGGACGGATCGCCCGTCAGACCCACCACGCCACGTGCACTATGGAGGTGTGGGATACGCATGGGTCGGCAGTGACGAGGAGATCGCTCGCGCCGTGCTCGCCGGGTCCCCCAACGCCGTGGTGGCGCTCGACCGCGACCAGAGCGTGCTGGTCTGGAACGCGGCGGCCGAGCACTTGTTCGGCTGGACGGCGGCCGAGATGCTGGGTCGCCGGGCGCCGATCGTCCCCGACGAGCTGGCCGCCGAGCACAACGCGGTGCTGGAGCGCGTCCGCACCGGGGGCCAGGTGTCGCTGCGCACCAAGCGCGTCCACAAGGACGGCAGGCCGCTCGACCTGCGGGTGGACATCAACGCCCTGCGCATGGGCAACTCCGTGGTCGGCTACGTCCTGGCCCACCATCCCGCGCGGGCCGACGAGGTCGCCGGGCTGCGCATGGAACGCCGGGCCAGGCTGGTGCGCCGGCTCACCGACGTGGTCGGCGACATCAACTCCGAGCGGGAGCTGCCGGCCGTGCTCGACCGCATCTCGGCCAGCCTCACCGAGCTGACGGGCGCGGACGCGGGCGGGTTCGTGCTGATCGAGGGCGAGCGGCTGCGGCTGGTCAGCACGTACCGGCTGCCGGAGACGCTCAGGGGCACCACCACCGGCCTGCGGACGAGCCTGGTGGACAAGCTCTTACGGACGGGCAAGACCGTCATGCTGGAGTCCCAGGGGCTCGGCGACCTGGTGTGGGCCAGGCTCAACGGGCTGCACACGATCGCGCTCGGCCTGGCCGCGGTCGGCGGCCGCCCCTACGGGGCCCTTTACGCGCTGTTCGCCGGGCCCGCCCCCGGCCACCTGGAGCTGGAGCTGCTCGAACTGCTGGCCGGGCACGCCGGCATCGCGGTCGGCAACGCGGTGGCCTACCAGGAGGCGGTGCGGCAGCGGGCGCACGAGCGGGCCGTGTTCGACGCCAGCGCCGACGGCATCGCCGTGCTGGACGACGCCGGCCGGGTCGTGCGCTGGAACCCCGCCGCGGCCGAGCTGACCGCCTTCCCGGCCGACGCGGTGATCGGCGGCCCGCCGCCGTTCCCGCTGCCCAGCCCCGGCGAGAAGCTCACGTTCCAGATGGAGAACGGGCGCTGGCTGGACGTGGTGAGCGCGCGCATCGAGGAGACCGGCGAGATCGTCATCGACTTCCGCGACGTCACCCAGGCCAAGGAGCTGGAGGAGGCCAAGGACCTCTTCCTGGCCACCACCAGCCACGAGCTGCGCACGCCGATCACGATCGTGCGCGGGTTCGCCGGCACGCTCGACGCGCGCTGGGACAAGATGAGCGACGCGGAACGCCGCTCGGCCGTGCACACGATCGCCGAGCGGGCCGGATCGCTGGGCCAGCTCATGGACCACCTGCTGCTGGGGGCCAGGGCGGGCGCGGACGAGCTGGCCGTGCGGATCGAGGCGTTCGACCTCGCGGCCCGGATCCACGCGGCCACGCTCGGCCTCCCCGTGTTGTCCGACCGCCACCGCGTCGAAGTGCGCATCCCGGACGAATTGCCGAAGGTGCTGGGTGACGCCCTGGCAACCGACATCGTTTTGGGGCAATTGCTGGAGAACGCGTTTAAATATTCCCCAATGGGTGGATTGATCTGTGTTGAAGCCTGGCCCGAAGACGACGGCGTGGTCGTAGTGGTGGATGACGAGGGGGTCGGAATCCCACCGCCTGACCGCGAACGGATCTTTGAGCGCTTCGTCCAGGTGGACAGCGGGGACCGGAGACGCTTTGGTGGAGTGGGGCTGGGCCTCTACATCGTGCGCAGTCTGGCCAGGGCACAGGGGGGAGAAGTGAGTGCTCAACCGAGGCCCGGAGGGGGTACGAGGATGCGGTTGATCCTGAGGCGCGCTTCCCCTATCCGATCCGACACACCGATGCGGTAACGAGGTGGTCACAGTTGAGCTGATCTATCGTCCAATGTGTACAAGCTGTGATCGAGATGCGGTTTCTGCGATTGGCTAACGGGGCATTTCGGTCGTACCGGGGAGTGTTCCCGCGGGGGGCACAGGGAACGGGGAGGTGGGTGTGTCAAGCGTGGTGCTGCTGCCGTACGCGCCGTCCAGCGTCGCCGTCGCCCGCCAGCGTCTGAGCACTGACCTGCAGGATTGTGGGGTCTACACCGCCGCGATCGACGATGCGGTGCTGGTGGTGAGCGAGTTGCTGAGCAACGCGCTGCGGCACGCGCATCCGCTGCCTTCAGGCATGGTGAGGGTCGCCTGGATGCGTAGCGACGATCACATAGAGGTGGCGGTCAGCGACGGGGGTGCGGCGACGGAGCCGCGGGCGGGCCGCCCGACCCTGTCTTCGCTCGGGGGCCGGGGGCTGGGGATCGTCGAATACGTGGCTGAGAGCTGGGGGGTACGTCACGACGGTGACACGACGACGGTGTGGGCCATCCTGCCCGCACCCAACGGGGCGGCGGTGAACGGGCAGGTCGCGGCCCTGAAGGAGGCCGGTTAGGCGGTCCTGGCCGCCAGTACGGCCCGTTCGGTGACGGCCCACGCCGTGGAGACCAGAAGGTACAGGCCGGCCGCCAGGGGGAGCACGAGCACGGCCAGCGCGGAGCCGTACGGCAACAGCGGCATGACCTTGCGCAGCAACTCCGGCTGCTCCTCCGACACCTTGATCGAGCGGGCCGACAGCCATGCCAGCAGCACGAGCCCCGCGATCACGATGACAAAGACCGAAACCGGCCAACTGATCAGACCGAAATTGGCCACCACACCCGCGAGCTGCTGGCCCAGCGGCGCCCCGAACAGAGTGTGACCGGCCAGTGCCGTCGGGTGCGTGGCCACCCTGAACATCAGCCACAGGAACGGCAATTGCGCCAGCATCGGCAAGATCCCCGCGAACGGCGACGTGCCCTCCCGGGCGTACAGAGCGGTCAGCTCCTTGGACAGCCGCTCCGGATCGCGCCCGTGGCGCTCGCGCAGCTCCTGCAGCTTCGGCGCGAGCCGCTGCCGGACCTGGCCGGCCCGCGCCTGCCGGACGTTGAGCGGCAGCAGGACCAGGCGTACGGCGAGGGTGAACAGCACGATGGCGAGCGCGGCGTGGCCGCCGGACACGCCGATGACGAACGTGACAAGTGAATCGATCATGAGCCCTTCAGACATGACGACGGATCAGGGCTCACACATGACGATGAGCCCCGCTTTGACGGAAGCGGGGCTCGCCTAAGGCGCTCGTGGACGCGGGCGTCCGGCCGCGTCGGGATCACGCAGCCGCTGGAAGGCCGTGCGGCGCGCGTAGGTCAGCGGGAAGCCGGGAGACTCACCGCCGAGGACGGGCGGCAACGTGGCCGCCCACGTGGCCAGCAGGAGGATCGCCATCATGGTGATCCCCACCAGCCACGGATCGAACAGAAGCGACGTCACTGCGACGAACGGGACTTACCGACGACGGTGACCGCGATGAAGACGATCAGGGCGACGACCCCGACGATCAGGACGAGCTTGAACAGACCTGCCAGCAACGGCAGGAGGAAGTTGAACAGCACGAAGAGACCGAGAAGGGTCCCTAAAACGAGCATCACGACTCTACTCATGAGGCCACCGTACGTCCTCCGAGCATGATCCGCGAGGCTTACGAACCTGTGACGTCCATGTCCGCCACCATGTCCGCCACGTGGGGCTCAGCCGTACGGTGAGACGGTGAACACCCGCATCCTGGTGGTCGACGACGATCCGACCGTGTCCGAGGTCGTGGCGCGCTATCTGGAGCGCGACGGGCACGAGGTGGAGTGCGTGGGCGACGGCGCCGAGGCGCTGCGCAGGGCCCTGGCCGACCCGCCCGACCTCATGGTGCTCGACCTGATGCTGCCCAGGATCGACGGGCTCCAGGTGTGCAGGAAGCTCAGGGAGCGGTGGCCGGTCCCGGTGATCATGCTGACCGCGCTCGGCGAGGAGATCGACCGGGTGGTGGGCCTGGAGACCGGGGCCGACGACTACGTGACGAAGCCGTTCAGCCCCCGGGAGCTGGCGTTGCGCGTGCAGTCGGTGCTGCGCCGGGCGCGGGGGGCGTCCGTCACGGCCGGCACCGGGGTCCTGCGCGACGGCGACCTCGTCGTGGACGTCGGCGCCCACGAGGTGCGGCTCGGCGGCGCGCAGGTGATGCTGACGGCCAGGGAGTTCGACCTGCTGGCCTACCTCATGCGCAACCCGCGGCAGGCGTTCAGCCGGTCGGCGCTGCTCGACCAGGTGTGGGGGTGGTCGTTCGGCGACTCCTCGACCGTGACCGTGCACGTGCGGCGGCTGCGGGAGAAGGTCGAGGCGGACCCGACCGAGCCGCGGCGGATCGTCACGGTCTGGGGTGTCGGCTACCGGTACGAGCCGATGGAGAGCGCGGGGTGACGCCTCCCGATCCCATGGTGTCGGTGAGCGAGCTGCCCATGGTCGTGGCCGTCTCGGCGGGGCTGGGGCTGCTGGTCGCCGCCGCCGGCGTATGGGCCATGGGACGGCTGCGGACCAGGTCGATCGGCGTGATGCTGGCCGTCGTGGTGGTGGTCGCCGTGGCGGCGACGCTGGCGGGCGTGGTCGCCATCACGATGAAGATGATCATCGAGGGGGCGGTCAAGGACTTCGTGCTCAGCGTGGTCGCGGTGGGCGGCCTGGTGGGGCTCGGGGTCGCGTTCGTGCTGGCCAGGCGGGTGGTGGGGGAGAGCAGGCGGCTGGTGGCGGCCGTGCGCGACGTGCCGTTCAGGGCGCCGCTGGGCTTGCCGGCCGAGCTCCAGGAGATCGCGAGCACCCTTGAGGAGGCGTACGCGCGGGAACGCGCGCTCGAAGGCGCGCGCCGGGAACTGGTCGCCTGGGTGAGCCACGACCTGCGCACGCCGCTCGCCGGCCTGCGGGCCATGGCCGAGGCCCTGGAGGACGGGGTGGTGGCCGACCACGAGACGGTCGCGCGCTACCACGGCCAGATCAAGCTGGAGGTCGAACGGCTCTCGGCCATGGTGGACGACCTGTTCGAGCTGTCGCGCATCCACGCGGGCGCGTTGCGGCTCTCGCGGGCCAGGATCGGGCTCGCCGACCTCGTCGCGGACACGCTGGCCGGGGTCGAGCCGCTGGCCAGGGCCAAAGGGGTGGTGCTCACGGCGGAGGCGGCGGGGGCCGTGCCCGTGGAGGCCGACGCGGCGGCGCTGGGCCGGGCCCTGCGGAACCTGGTCGTCAACGCCATCCGGCACACGCCCTCGGAACGGGCGGTGGTGCTGCGGGCCGGGGTGGACGAGCAGGGGATGGCCTGCCTCTCGGTGGCCGACGGTTGCGGGGGGATTCCCGAGGAGGATCTGCCTCGGGTGTTCGAGGTGGCGTTCCGGGGGGAGGCCGCGCGTACGCCCACCGCCGACGGCGGCGCCGGGCTCGGGCTGGCGATCGCCCAGGGGATCGTCGAGGCGCATGATGGGATGATCGGGGTGGTCAACGAAGGACCGGGGTGCCGGTTCGAGATCCGGTTGCCCCTGGTGTCCGGAAGTTGACGTTCCCGCACGGTGTCCTGCCTCGATCTTCCGCTGTGGTCTCGCTTCCTCGATCGTGGGTCGCCCGGGTCAGGGCGCCCGGGTCAGGCGGGTTCGGGGAGCGCGGTGTCGCGTTGCCCGAACGACTCCGACATCGCCCGGAACGTCGGGCAGGGCCAGCGCCACATGCAGCTCCGGCACCGCAGGATCGGGTTGGCGGTGTCGCTCGTGATGCCACCCGCGTCGCGCGGCTGGTGCAGGTCGAGCAGCCGCAGCCCGAGCTCGGCGAACCTGAGCAGGTCGGCGCGGGAGCCGGCCAGGAAGTCGAGGTCTTCGCTCGCCAGCCTGGTGCGGATCGGGACGTAGCCCTCGTGGTTCAGCAGACCGCGCAGGCGCGCTGCTTCGTCATGCCATGACGTGGCCTTTTCTGTGCGGATGAGGATGGTCTCCAGACGTTCCCGGAGCCCCTGACGCTGTGGATCTTCAGGTTTCTCTGCATTCATCGATACGAGGCCCATGGGGCGGGCCACAGCCCCTCCTTCTCCGTGAAGCGTTGCCGGTTCCGGTGTCACGCTGTCAAGCTTCGCGTACTCTCCGTTTTGATGGAGCCCAAACGGAGGACAAAAACCTGTCGTTCCCCTCTCGGCGTGACAACGTGACCGGAAGCCTCCGCGCCGCTAGCCTGCCCATGTGGAGCTCAAGGTCTCGACTCGATCACATGCCGGGTGCGCACTCGTTGCCATCACCGGAGAAATCGACCTCTATACGGCGCCTCACCTGCAGGCCGAGTTCACTCGGCTGCTGCAGGACGAGCCCAGCCGGGTGGTCATCGACATGTCCGCCGTGGATTTCTGCGACTCCACGGGGATGAACGTGCTGCTCTCGGCGCTCAAGCGCATGAAAGAGCGGGGAGGTGTGCTGGAGGTGGCCGCGCCGCGTCCGGCCGTCCGCAAGATCCTGCAGGTGACGGGGCTCGTCTCGGTGTTCACCGTGCATGACGAGCTGCCGCAGGAGTTCCTCATCACCGAGGGATCATGACGCAGGCTGACACGGCCGTCGTCATTCCCGCGGTGAACGAGGGCGACCGCATCGCCGCCACCGTCGCCGCGGCGGCCGGCCTGCCGGGCGTCGATCTCGTCGTGGTCGTCGACGACGGCTCGCGCGACCGCACCGGCAAGGTGGCGCGGGCGGCGGGCGCGCGGGTGGTCCGCCACAGCCGCAACCGCGGCAAGGCCGCGGCCATGGAGACGGGCGCGGAGGCCGTACGCCTCCTCGACGAGGACCGTACCCCTCGCCACCTGCTCTTCCTCGACGCCGACCTGGGTGACACGGCGAGCGCCGCGGCGCCGCTGGTGGAGCCCGTGCGCGAGGGCAAGGCCGACATGACGATCGCGCTGTTCGGCACGCGGGTGAAGCTCGGCGGCCATGGGTTAGTCGTGCGCGTGTCCAAAGACGGCATCCGCCGCGCCACCGGCTTCGAGGCCGCCCAGCCGCTCAACGGCCAGCGTTGCCTGACCCGAGCCGCCTTCGAGGCCGCCCGGCCGCTGGCGCACGGGTTCGGCGTGGAGACGGCGCTCACCATCGACCTGCTGCGCAAGGGGTTCAGGGTGGTCGAGGTCGAGGTGGAGATGTCCCACCGGGCCACCGGCAACGACTGGCGGGCCCAGCTGCACCGCGCCCGGCAGTTGCGGGACGTCGCCCTGGCTCTGGCGAGCCGGGAGCCGGTGGTCGTCGAAAATCTCGGCAAACTCCTTCCTAAGCGGTGATTTCGTGCTCCGGGTTATCCACAGGCGTGGATGATCTGGGGCTGGGGCCGTGACGAGTGTGCTGGAATTTGCGGGTGACTTCGGAGAGACGCCGCAAACAGGCACAAGCCCCACCCTTCCGGGTGGCATCGCTGCGGCTTCCGTGGTCTGCCGCCGACCGGCGCCGGTTCCCGGCGGGCGGGGGCGGGGTCGTCGCGTGGGGTGGGCGGCCGGTGTTCGCCCGGGCCTCCGCGGCCGGTGGGCGAGCCGCGGCGCCTCGGCCGGAGCGGCTCGTCGACGCCGTTCGAGCGCGGCTCGCGGTTCCCGGGCTGGTGATGATCGCGGTCTCGGTGCTCCTGACGATCACGATCGGGCTGCTCGGGCCCTCTCCCATGGTTCCCGCGCTGGGCGGGCCGGCGTGGCAGCCGCCGTACTGGCTGGATGCCCGTCCTGATCCTTATGCGGTGCTCGTCCTGGCCGCGGCGGCTCTGCTCATCGGCGGGGCCGGGCTGCTGGCGGCGCTGGCCGCCGGGCCGCGTCCCGGGCTGCGGGTCCGGCCGTTGGTGCTGCTCGGTTGTCTCGCCGCGGGGGTGCTCGCGTTCCTGCCTCCCTCGGGCTCCGGCGACCATCTCAACTACGCCGTGTACGGCCGGATGGTCACGCTGGGGCTCAACCCCTACACGCACGGTGCCGTCGACCTGCCGGGCGATCCCATCGCCGACGCGGTCGAGCGGCCGTGGCGCGAGGAGCCCAGCGTCTACGGGCCCGTCGCCACCGCTCTGCAGGCGCTGGCGAGCTGGATCGGCGGCGACTCGCTCCGGTTGACCATCTTCGTGCTGGCGGTGTTCAACGCCGCCGCCTTCGTCGTCACGGCCCTGCTGATCGACCGCTTCACCAGGGACGACCCCGCCCGGCGGCTGCGGGCCGCGCTGTTGTGGGCGGTCAACCCGCTCCTGCTCTACCACCTGGTCGCGGGCATGCACGCCGACACCCTGGCCATCGCCTGCATGGTGGCCGCGCTGCTGGCCAGGGCACGTCCGGCCGCGTCCGGGGTGCTGCTCGGGCTCGGGGTGGCGACGAAGCTCAACGCGGGGCTGGTGGCGCTGGGGCCCGCGTGGGAGCTGCGCCGTCGTCCGGGGCGGCTCGCCGTCATGGCGGCCGGCGCGCTGGCCGTGGTGGTCGTCGGCTACGCGGTCGTCGGGCCCGAGGCGATCACACCGGTGACGACCACCAGCAAGGCGATCTCGCACGCCTCGTTCTGGAAGCTGGTGCAGGGGTGGCTCTGGGCCCTGGTGGGCACCGGGCGCGCGTACCGGGGCGAGATCCAGGTGGGCGCGCTGGTGGTGCTCGCGCTCGTCGCCTGGTCGTTGCTGCGGCTGGCGTCCCGGCGGTCCGCCTTCCGCGAGGGGGCCTCCGGAGGGCTGGAGGCGCCGGTCGTGGCGGCGGCGCTCGTCGTGGCCTACCTGTTCGCCACGCCGTACATCCTGCCCTGGTACGACGGGCTGGCGTTCGGCATGCTCGCCCTGGTCGGAGCCTCGGCCGTCGACGGGTTCATGGTCGCCCACCTGCTGGTCCTGTCCCTGGCCTACCTGCCCGCCCGGGTCGACGGGCAGCCGTCGGGCGTCGAATGGCTCAGTGGCGTCCTCAGGCCTCAGATCGCGTGGGCGCTGCTGGCGCTGACCGTTCTGCTGGTGGTGTGGGCGTGGCGAGCTGGAGGGCCCGTACGCAGGCCGCGAGCGTCAGCGGCACCGCCACCGTGAGCGCCATGGCCGGGATGGCGATGCCCGAGTCGTTCATCAGGAAGCCGATGAAGGCGCAGGTGAGCGTCCCGAACAGGCCGGCCCTGAGCGGCGGGGCCAGCGCGTACGCCTGACCCAGCGCCGAGGCCCCCCATCGCGACGGACGGGCCAGCACCAGGAACAGGAACGCCAGCGCGACCACCGAGAGCAGGGTCAGCGGCCAGTTGCCCACGCTCACCCCGATCATGGCCCCGAACTTGCGTCCGACGACGGTCCAGGCCTGGCCGTCGATGATCTGCTGCACGAACGCGCCGAGGTGCGTGCGCCTGTCGGCCGGTCGCATCCAGTCGAAGACCGAGATGGCGGCGATCAGCGCGACCGCACCCACCCCCACGAGCAGGAGTTTCACCACCGACACCCGCCTGCCGGACAGCAGGATGAGGAAGACCGCCACCCCGATCACGAACGCCGGGACACCGCCGAAGTCCGCGCCCCACGAGGGCGAACCGTCCGCGAAGACGGCGAAGGCGCCGTACAGGCCGCACAGCGCCACGACCACCGTCCTGGCGACGCCCCTGCCGAGCAGCCAATGCGCCACCCCGGCCAGGCCGAGAACCGTGCCGGTCGCGTAGACGGCGAAGGCGATGTTGCTGAAGCCGTAGAAACGTCCTCCGGTGACGGGTTCGTAGCCGGTCACGGCGTTGACCTGGAGGGCCGAGCCGGTCATCACGTCGATGAGGAGGGCGAGCGAGGTGACGGCCGCGACCACGGTGAGCGGGCCGAGCACGTGCGCACGCCACGGACCGGCGAACGCGAGGCCGGTGATCAGGGCGGCGATGGCCAGGATCGTCACGATCACCGAGACCATCGGCATCGGCAGGCTCCACCACGGCACGAGCTGGGCCAGGAACGTGGACACGGCGATGGCGCCGCTGACGGTCGCCACCACCTGGATGGCGGCCAGCAGCTTCGAGGCGTCGGCCGGGTCGCCGCCCGCAGCGGGGGTGGGGTGGCCGTTCGCCTCGGGAGCGCCCGTCACGGCGGCGGTCGCCGGGGGCGTGCGGTCGGCGGCCGACGGGCCGGCGGCGTCGGGCGCGGGCAGGGTCTGCCGGGCGCGGGAGGAGCGGCGGCGGCGCAGCGCCAGGGCGGCCAGGGCGTAGAAGAGCAGCTGGACGCTCACCAGGACGGTGAAGAAGGGCCCGCGTACGTCCCGGAGCACCTGGCTGGCCAGGTCGCCGTCGGCCAGTCGGGTCACCGTGGCGGCGGCCGGCGCGGGGGCGTTGCCGTCGGGCTGCCAGGCGCGGCCGACCACGTCGCGAGGGGCGGTCAGGCCCAGGAGCTGGATGGCGGTGGCGGTGAGGTCGGTGATGGTGACCAGGCCGTCCTGGCGGGTGGAGGAGGCGGTGAGAGAGCCACCCTGCGGATACGGCTGCCCGGTCGGTGACGGTCCCGTGGCGATGGCCGCGTGCAGGTGGGCGTTCGGGCTGAGGTCGGAGATGCCGGCGAGCAGGACGGTGGTGTTCTGGGGCACTTTGCCGATCAGGGCGGCGATCTGCTGGTCTGCCCTGGTTGCGGCGGCTTGCCGTTCGGCGGCCGGGAGCGAGACCGGGATTCCGTGATCGTCGAGGGGGCCGCGGGCCCAGGCGGTGGTGAGGTCGGCGGCTTCGAAGACGATCAGGTTGTAGGGGGTCAGGTCGTTCAGGGCGTCGAGGGTGGGGGCGTATTTGGTGATTTTTCCGGTCTTGTCGGCGGCGGCGAGTGCGGCGCCGGGGCCGATCGCCGCCACCTTGCCCCCGCCGTCCGCCACCAACTGGCCGAGCGTGCCGATCTGGGCCGCGTAGCCGGTGTCGGCCTGGAAGGCCACCAGCTCCCGCCACCCGGGGACGGTGGCGCCCTCTCCGGCGGGCTGAGGAGGCGTCGCGGCGGGGCAGCCCTGTCCGGGGGTGCCGGCGCGCTGACCGGCGGAGACAGTCAGCCAGCCCGCCATGGGGCAGGTGACGCCACGGTCCTTGGGCGGGACGGCGCGGGTGGACAGTGACGCCGAGCTGCCCTGGGCGACGAGCTTCCACAGGGTGGGCGTGCCCGACTCGCTGAAGTCACTCCACTGGAGACCGGGGACGCCGACCACGACGACCCGCCGCCCTGCCGGCCCGCCTTGCCCCGGGACGCCGTTGCCCGAGGCCACCGCGGCGCTCCCCTGGGCGGCGGCGGCTGTGCCGGGGAGGAGGAGGGTGGCGAGCAGGAGGCCGAGGAGCACCGTGACGAGATGGCGCCGCGCCCGAGGCGCCGCTGTACGGAGATGCCGCACGGGCATGGAGACGCCGAGGCGCCGCAGGGGCTTGGGGTGGGGGCTCGCCGCGGGGCGTGTGCGAGGCGCTTGGTGCTCGCCCCCGAGCGTGGCGTAAGGCATGTACGGAACCCCCAGTGTCTGCGCCCTCGATCAACAGCCACGGTAACGTGCCACATCGTGACAAGAGGCGAGGTGCGAGTGATCCGGCGGCAGTGGTGGGCGTGGGTGGTGGTGGCGCTCGTCGTCGCGGCGGCGGCCGCGCCTCTCGTGCACACGTGGCTGACCAACCCGGACGACCAGCGGCTCGTCGACCTCGACGTCTACCGTACCGGCGGCCAGATGCTGCTCGACGGCCGTCCGGTGTACGACTTTTTCACCCCGGCGCCGCAGCTGCTGCCGTTCACCTATCCGCCCATCGCGGCGATGCTGGCCGTGGCACTGGCCGAGATGTCCTGGGGCACCGCCCAATGGGTGTGGACGGCCGGCATCTTCGCGGCGCTGGCCGTCACCGTCTGGTTCGCCTTCCGCCAGGCGCTGCGGGCCTACGTGCCGTGGGTGTTCGGGCTGCTCATGGTGGCCTGCACGTACCTGATGCCGATCCGGGACCAGGTGCGGTTCGGGCAGGTGGACATCCTGCTGGTCGCCCTGTGCCTGGTGGACTGCCTGGCGCGGCGGCCCTGGCTGCCCCGGGGGTTCCTGGTCGGGCTGGCCACGGCCGTCAAGCTGACTCCCGGCGTCTTCCTGATCTACTTCCTGGTCACCAGGCAGTGGCGGACGTTCTTCATGGCGGCGTTCGTGGCGGCCGTGCTGACGGTGCTGCCGTTCGTGGTGATCCCGCAGGACGCGTCCGCCTTCTGGTTCTCGGCGCTGCTCGATCCGGAGCGGCTGGGGGCGAACACCGCCACGACGAACCAGTCCATCCGGGGCATGTTGCTGCGGCTGTACATGCCGGAGTCGCTGACGTTCGCGATCTGGGCCGTGATCGTGGCGGCCGTGGCCTGGTACGGGTTCCGTGCGGCGCGGGCGGCGTACCAGGCGAAGGACGAGCTGACGGCGGTGGCGCTGACGTCGCTGATGGCGGTGCTGCTCTCGCCGGTCGCCTGGATCCACCATCTGGCCTGGGTGGTCGTGGCGCTCGGGGCGATCGTCGGCGACGGGCGCGATCCGGTCAGGCTGCGGGTGGCCGCGGGGGTCTGGCTGTTCTACGTGGTGCCCGTGCCCTGGTGGGGGGTCTCGCTGATCGCCGCCGGGATCCCGGGGGTGAGCCTGGTGCTCGGGAAGATCGTGCAGGACGGGTTCGGGCTCGGGGCGCTGGTTCTGGTCTGGCTGCTGGCGTCCTGGTTGCCCAAACGGCGGCAACTGGCTTGACCGAAGTATTACCCTCTGTGGCGTGCTCGTTACCGCTTGGGTAGTCGTGGGCCTCGTGGCCGGGGTGAGTGGCGTGTTCATCGGCTACATGGGCCTCAGACAGGCCAGGGCCGCCGTCGACGACTGTCTGCGCAGGGTGGCCAGGCAGACCAGCGAGGGCGCCGGCGACCTCAAGGCGATCAGGGACGTGGCCGTGTGCCGTTACGACGCGCTCGCCGAGATGAGCGGCAGGCTCTCGTTCTCGGTCGCCATGATCAACGGGCTCGGCGACGGCATCGTGCTGACCTCGATCAACGGCACCAGCGAGACGCGCACGTACGTGCGTCCGGTGGTGGGCGGGAAGGGGCAGCAGCCGCTGTCGCCGGAGGAGGAGCAGGCGGTGCGGGCGGCCCGGCTCGGGCTGGGGCCGCTGGTCCCGCCGCGGGCCCTCAAGGGATCACGCTGAGTGTCCGTAAGGGTGCCGTACGCGGTCGGCGAAAGGGCGGCGTGCTGCGACCACCTGCGGATACTCTGGATGCATGCCCAGACTCGCCTATCTCGGACCGGAAGGGACCTTCACCGAAGAGGCCCTGAGGCTCCTTGACCCCGCCGCCGAGCGCCTGCCCTGCGCCACGGTGAGCGCGGCGCTCAACGCCGCCCGTTCCGGTGACGCCGACGGCGCCGTCGTGCCGCTGGAGAACTCCATCGAGGGTGCGATCACCACGACGCTCGACGAGTTCGCCTGGGGCGAGCCGTTGACGATCACGGCCGAGCTGCTGCTGCCGGTCCAGTTCTCGCTGCTGGCCAGGCCTGACGCCGAGATCGCGCACATCAAGCGGGTCTACACCCATCCCGCGGCCATCACGCAGTGCCGCGCCTTCATCGCCCGCGAGCTGCCCGACGCCGTGGTGGTCGCCGCGCCTTCCACGGCCGCCGCGGCCCAGGAGGTCTCGCTGCCCGGCTCGCCGTACGACGCGGCCATCGCCGCGCGCATCGCCGGCGAGCACTACGGGCTGGTCGCGCTGGCCGGCGACATCGGCGACCGGTCCGACACGGTGACCAGGTTCGTCAAGGTGAGCCGTCCGGGGCCGCTGCCGGAGGCGACCGGCTCCGACCGCACCACGCTGGTCGTCTTCCTGGCCGACGACCACCCGGGCGCACTGCTGGAGATGCTGACCGAGTTCTCCGTGCGCGGGGTCAACCTGACCCGCATCGAGTCCCGGCCGACGGGCGACGGCATCGGGCGCTATTTCTTCCACTTCGACTTCGAGGGGCACATCGCCGACGCGCGGGTGGGCGAGGCCGTCGCCGGGCTCCACCGCATCTGCGGCGAAGTGCGCTTCCTCGGCAGCTATCCCCGCGCCGACGGGGTCGCGCCGCAGATCAAGAGGGGCACGGCAGACACCCAGTTCGCCGAGGCCGCCGACTGGCTGGCCCGCATCAGATCCGGCCGGCTCTGACCCCTGGGGCGTGCACGCGGGCCTGACCGCTCTGAGGTGTTGACGCGGGTCCGACCGTTCCCGAGGGTTCACACAGGTCGCGGTGCCTTCGGGGGTCCGCGGGTGCGCCCCGAGTGGTGTGCCGGGGAATCCGGGGGCGGGGTGGGGGCGGGCGCCGGTAGCCTTTCCTTGTGATTGACCTGCGTACCCTTCGTGAGGATCCCGACCGGCTACGGGCGTCGCAGCGTGCCCGCGGTGAGGACGACTCCGTCGTCGCAACGCTGCTCGACCTCGACGAGCGTCACCGATCCGCGCTGACCTCGTTCGAGTCGATGCGCGCTGAGCAAAAGAGCATGGGCAAGTCGGTCTCCAAGGCGCAGGGCGAGGAGAAGGCCGCGCTGCTCCAGCGGGCCAAAGACCTCGCGAGCCAGGTCAAGGCCGCCGAGGCCGAGGCGGAGAAGCTGGCCGCCGAGCTCGACCAGCTCATGCAGACGGTGCCGAACATCGTCGAGGAAGGCGCCCCTCCGGGCGGCGAGGACGACTACGTCGTCCTGGAGACGTGCGGGGAGCCGCGCCAGTTCGACTTCGAGCCGAAGGACCACCTGGAGCTCGGCGAGGCGCTCGGCGCGATCGACATGGAGCGCGGCGCCAAGGTGTCCGGCTCGCGGTTCTTCTTCCTCAAGGGCGTCGGCGCGCGCCTGCAGTTGGGCCTGCTCAACATGGCGATGCAGCAGGCGATCGAGGCCGGTTTCACGCCGATGATCACTCCGGTGCTGGTCAAGCCGGAGACCATGCAGGGCACCGGCTTCCACGTGGCCCACGACAAGGAGATCTACCGCCTGCCGGAAGACGACCTCTACCTCGTCGGCACCTCCGAGGTGGCGCTGGCCGGCTACCACGCCAACGAGATCGTGAGCGGCGACGAGCTGCCGCTGCGCTACGCGGGCTGGTCGTCGTGCTTCCGCCGCGAGGCCGGCTCGTACGGCAAGGACACCCGGGGCATCATCAGGGTCCACCAGTTCGACAAGGTGGAGATGTTCTCCTACGTCCGTCCCGAGGAGGCGCACGAGGAGCACCAGCGGCTGCTGGCCTGGGAGAAGGACATGCTGGCCAAGATCGAGGTCCCGTACCGGATCATCGACACGGCGGCGGGCGATCTCGGCATGTCGGCGGCGCGCAAGTTCGACTGCGAGGCGTGGATCCCGACCCAGGGGCGCTACCGCGAGCTGACCTCGACCTCCAACTGCACCGAGTTCCAGTCGCGCAGGCTCGCCGTCCGTTATCGGGACAAAGACGGCAAGCCGCAGCATCTGGCCACGCTCAACGGCACGCTGGCCACCACCCGGTGGATCGTGGCGATCCTGGAGAACCACCAGCAGGCCGACGGCTCGGTGGTGGTTCCCAAGGCGCTGCGTCCCTACGTGGGGCTCGACGTGCTGGAGCCGTCCAAGTAGGAGTGGCGGCGGGCGTCGATCGCGATGACGGCGACGCCCGCGACCACGATCAGGCCGGTCAGCAGGGCCGCGAGCGTGACGGCGGTCCCGTGGGTCTCGGGCGTGCCGCCTGCCCAGCCGTGGAAGGGCAGGTAGACGGCCGCGTAGACCAGCGGCGCGGCCACCACGCCGGTCAGCGCGCTCACCGGCTGCGGCTTGCCGTCCCAGGCCAGCACGAGGCACGCCAGCCCGGCCGCCAGCGCCACTGCCGAGCTGAACACGGCGGTCGGGTTGACGAACACCGCCTCGCCGCTCCCGCTGTCCAGCGCGACGAACATGGCCAGCGCCCCGATCGCCCCTGATGCCGCGAACGCGCCCTGATACCTGCGCATCCTGGCGCCGACGCCGCCCAGCAGCATGCACACCGCCAGGAAGAGCGCGACGTTCCGCTCGGGGCTGAGGTCCACCTCGTCGGCCTGCACGTCGTCGAGCGTGTAGGACCAGCCGAGGCGACGCCAGGCGCCTGAGACGTCCCTGACCAGGATGCCGTCCACGCCGTTGGCGACGACCACGACGTGTCCTCCGGGCCTGGCCTGGACCGCCAGGTCGTAGGACATGAGCATGCTCTCGTCCGCGCCGTACTTCCTGGTCAGCCGGAGGCGGGCGTCGGGGGACGGTTCCCAGGAGGGCCGCCAGGTCCGGCCGCCGTCGTCCGACTGGTCCACGCCGAGGTGGTTCTGGCGGACGCGGTAGCAGCGGGTCGCCTGGCCGGGCACGCACTGGGCGCTGATCGACGTCCGGGACGAGGCGGGGGCGGTTCCGTCGGTCCAGGTCGTGCCGCCGTCGTCGGAGAGGCGGGGGCTGTGTTCCGTGCCGGTCGTCCCAACGACGATCTTGCCCGACCCGGTCACGTCGACGGACAGGGCCGCCGATGCCGGGACGGGCCCGGCCGTCGCGGTCACGGCCAGGACGGCCAGCGGCACGGTGACCATGATCCGCCAGCGCGGGGAGTCGGTGCCGGCGCTGCGCTGCCGTACCCACCACGCCAGGGCGAGGGCCGGCAGGGCGATCAGGTCCGTGGGGTCGGCCAGGACGCGCGATGGCCCGGCCAGGAGGCTCCAGGCATGGGAGGCGAGATCGGCGCCCGTCTCGGTGGTCTTCATGAACGTGAACAGCAGACCGGTCAGGACGGTGGCCGCCAGGTCGGCGCGGCGTCCGAGGAGCAGTGCCAGCACGGCGGGGGCGACCACGAGTCCGGCCAGGTCACTGAGCTTGCCGGTGAGGAGGCCGGGCCAGAGCGGCTTGAAGAGGTGGTCGTTGAGCAGGAGCAGGATGACCCCGGTGATGGTCACGGGGTGACATAACCACGCGTACCTCATATACGGGTGGATGGCGGGAGACGGCGGGAAGTTGGGCCGTGCCCGAGGCCGTGACTGATTTGTGAAACTCCCCTTTGTCCACAGGGCGACATCCACCTGTGGACAGAAGTTCGGCAGGCGCTTCAGACGGCCGCTGACGCGCGAGTACATGTCCGGACATGGGGAGGGGCCGCACGACGCCTCTCGGGGCCGCCACGGCGTCCTCAGGCTTTGGCGAGAGGTGATGGAGGCGTTGGGTCCGAGAAGCAAAAAGGCCGGAGTCCGCTGGAATGCGGACCCCGGCCTTACTTGCGAACTACGAACTACAGGTCAGATAGCACGGACCTGGGAGGCCTGCGGCCCCTTCTGTCCCTGCGTGATCTCGAACTCGACCCGCTGGCCGTCTTCAAGGCTGCGGTAGCCGTTGCCGACGATCTCGGAGAAGTGCACGAACACGTCCGGCGCACCGCCGTCCGGGGCGATGAAGCCGAAGCCCTTCTCAGCGTTGAACCACTTGACGGTTCCCTGAGCCATAAAAGCTCTCCCTCAGGATGTGAATCTATGGGACCCACACCTCGTGGATCCCGGTGTGTCGTACAGCAGGCACCCGGGGTGGCTCAGACAAAGTCATGCTGGTTTTCACTACGGGATCAGCTAATACAACGCCATCACATCTAACACCATTCTGGCGCGTTGGTGTTCCCGTCCCTACGAAGATTTCTGTCAGGCGGCATCACCGGGCAAACTGGAACCTGTTATGCGAAGCCTTGCACCGCCGCGCCTAGTGGCCACCGACCTCGACGGCACCGCCCTGCGCGCCGACGGAACCGTGTCTCCCCGGACGGCTGCGGCCTTCGCGAAAGTCGAGGAATCCGGGGCCGCGCTCGTCTTCGTGACCGGACGGCCGCCCAGGTGGATGAGGGAGGTCGCGGGCGCCGTACGGCACCGTGGCCTGGCCATATGCGCCAACGGCGCACTGATCTACGATCTCCATACCGAACGGATAGTGGAATCTCACCTCATCGACGCCCACGTACTCGGGGAAGTCGTCGCTCAGCTACGAGCGAACGTGTCCGGTCTCGTATTTTCGGTCGAGTATGAAGGTGGTTTTGCGCACGAGTCCGATTTCCGGCTCGGTGGTCTGGATCGCAAGGGTGTCGGAGTTGTCCGGATTGACCGCGATGCGCTGACCGACCGGCCCTGCGCCAAGTTGCTCGCCCTCCATCCCGACATGGGCGCCGACGAGCTGCACGCGACCGTGCACGACCTGGTGGGCCACCTGGTGACCGCGACCCACTCCAGCCACGGCGGCCTGGTCGAGATGAGCGCCCAGGGCGTGACGAAGGCCACGGCGCTGGCCACGCTCGCCGGGCGGCACGAGATCAAGCCGGCCGAGGTGGTCGCCTTCGGTGACATGCCGAACGACCTGCCCATGCTGAGCTGGGCAGGTACGTCGTACGCCGTCGCGAACGCCCACCCCGACGTGCTGGCGGCGGTCGATCACGTGACCGCGTCCAACGACGAGGACGGCGTCGCTCAGGTGCTGGAGCGGCTCTACAGGTAGGGGCCCGACCCGCTCGGCGGCCGGTGGCCCTCGTCACCCTGCGGCACGCCGGGCAGTGCCCTGCGCATCTGCTCCAACTGGGCCCTGGCCGCCATCTGCTGGGCGAACAGGGTGGTCTGGATACCGTGGAACAAACCCTCCAACCAGCCCACGAGCTGGGCGTGCGCGATGCGCAGCTCGGCCTCGCTGGGGGGCGTGCCGTTGTCGTCGGTGAACGGGAGCGACAGCCGTTCCAGCTCGTCGACCAGCTCCGGCGCCAAACCGTCCTCAAGCTCCTTGATGGAGGACTCGTGGATCTCCTTCAACCGCTTGCGGCTGGCCTCGTCGAGGGGAGCGGCGCGCACCTCCTCCAGGAGCTGCCTGATCATGCTGCCGATGCGCATCACCTTGGCGGGCTGCTCGACCAGGTTGGTGACCGAGCGCTCTTCATCACCGCTATCGCCCTGACCTTGGAAGTCGGGGCCCACCACCACGATGTGAGGGGTGTTGTTGTCCTCAGCATTCATAACACTCACCGTACTAGCAGGATCTTGCCGACGTGCTCTCCCGAATCCAACATTCGGTGTGCATCGGCTGCCTCTGCCATGGGCACGCTCGCGTAGACCACAGGACGTACGGCCCCCGCCTCCACCAGCGGCCAGACGTTGTCCACGACGCTGCGGACGATGACGCCCTTCTCGTCGACCGGACGGGCGCGCAACGTGGTGCCGTGGACGGAGGCCCGCTTGGTCAGCAGCGCGCCCAGGTCGAGCTCGGCCCTTCCGCCGCCCTGGAGGCCGATGATCACCAGCCGTCCGCCGGTGCGCAGCGCCCGGACGTTGGCCGCCAGGTACTTGGCGCCCATGATGTCGAGGATGACGTCGGCCTGCACCCGGTCGGCGAAGTCCTCCTCGCGGTAGTTGACGACCTCGTCCGCGCCCAGCTTCCTGACCTGCTCGGCCTTCGCCTTGGACCCGACCGTGGCCGCCACCCGCGAGCCGAGCGCCTTGGCGAGCTGCACCGCGAACGTGCCGATGCCGCTGGCCCCGCCGTGCACCAGCAGGGTCTCGCCGCGCCGCAGCCGGCCGACCATGAACACGTTCGACCACACCGTGCACGCCACCTCGGGCAGCCCCGCCGCCTCCGCCAGCGGCACGCCCTGCGGCGCCGGCATGACCTGCTGCCAGGGCACCGCCACGCGCTCGGCGTAACCACCCCCCGCCAGCAGCGCGCACACCTCGTCGCCGGCCTTGAACTGCTCGACGTCCGCCCCCACCGCGGCCACCACGCCCGACACCTCCAGCCCGGGGTACAGGGGCGCGCCGGGCGGCGGGTCGTAGAAGCCCTTCCGCTGGTGGACGTCGGCGCGGTTCACCGCCGAGGCCACCACGTCGATGAGCACGTCGCCGCGTCCGACGGCCGGATCGGGCACCTCACGCCATTCCAGGACCTCTGGTCCGCCCGGCTCGGTGATCTCAATGGCTCGCATGCGATCCACGGTAGCCGGGCAAAGAAGTTGTGGGTTGCCGGGCTGCGCGGGAACGCGTGGCGTTAACCTGCAAAGTATTTGCTGCCCCTTTAGACCCACCCGAGGGGGAACACGGTGGCAAGACACGATCGAGAAGAATCTCTCGAGGAACAGCTGGCCTGGCTGGACGCGATCAAGGAGACGGAGGAGACGCCCGTCTCCGTCGGAGCCTCGTCCGCGTCGGCGGACGAGCCGGTCGCTTCGCCGTACCCCAAGGACCCGTGGCTGCTCGTGCCCACGCCGCACGAAACGCCGACGCCGCCGCTGTTCCGCGCCGCCGTCGACTCCGTTTACGGCCACGCGGCGGCCGAGGATCTGCCCGAGGCCGAGAGCGAGGCCGGGGAGTGGCTGGACAGGGCCGCCACGCAGGAGAGCGGCAGGGCGCAGGAGAGCGGCAGGGGCCAAGAAGGCGGCAGGGGGCAGGAGAGCGCGGCGGGCGAGCCGGCCGCGCCGCCGGTGAGCCTCGGCCGGTCGGAGGACCCTTTCCTGGCGCCGCTCAAGCCGTTGCCGCGTCCTGACGACACCGACAGCTACTCCTTGACGTTCACGCCGCCCGAGCGGGCGGGAAGCGGGGAGAAGGACACCGAGCAGGGCCGGGAGCAGGGCGAGAGGCCGAGCCAGGAGCAGGGCGAGGAGCCGGTCCGGGAGCAAGGGCGGCAGCAGGGCCGGCAGCAGGGCGAGGAGCAGGCGCGCGAGAGCGAGGAGCCGGGCTGGCCGTCGCTCGGCGACTGGTCGCGGCCCGCCGAGCAGTCGAACGAGACGCAGCCGCTGATCACCGAGCTGCCCGAGGCGTTCGACCTGCCGTCCCGCACCGAGCTGCCCGAGGCGTTCGACGTGCCGTCCCGTACCGAGTCGGCCGGGGCGTTCGACGTGCCGTCCCGTACCGAGTCGGCCGGGGCGTTCGACGAGCCCGCGCGGATCGAGGCCGCCGAGTCCGCCCGCGTCGAGCCGCCGCGGGGGTTCGAGGAGCCCGTCCGCGGAGAGGAGCCCATCCGCGCGGAGGAGCCGGTCCGCGCGGAGGAGTCCGTACGCAGGGAGCCCGTACGCAGGGAGGCGGTTGAGGAGGCGGCGGCCGATGAGCGGCCCCGCTGGGACGAGCGGCCGCAGTGGTCCGACACCTCCTTCCGCGAGGGCCGCCCGCAGCGGCCCGACCTCGCGCACGGCGAGGCGCCCGCCCCCCAGGAGGCCGCGCGGGACGAGCGCCCGCAGTGGAGCGACCGTCAGGAATGGCGGCCGGCCGAGCGGGAGATCCCGCCGCCGCACGAGCGCCGGCGGCGTCCGGCGCCCATTCCCGTGTTCACCGCGCCGCAGCGCCCGCCGCTCACCGGCAGGCCGACCGCCGACAGCCTCGACCCGGAGTCGTTGCTGCGCGGCAGGCGCAACGCGCCCTCGAAGGGCTGGCGGCGTCTGGTCTACAAGGCGTCCGGCGGCTGGATCAAGCCGGGCGAGGCGCCGGAGGTGCGCCGCCGCCGCGAGCTGGTGACCAGGGCGCGCACCCCCGTGACCACCGGCCACCACCGGGTGGCCGTACTGAGCCTGAAGGGCGGCGTGGGCAAGACCACGACCACGGTCGGGCTCGGCGCGACGCTCGCGCAGATGCGCGGCGACCGCGTCATCGCCGTGGACGCCAACCCCGACCGGGGCACGCTGTCCGACAAGCTGGTGCTGGAGACCTCCGCCACCGTGCGCGACCTGCTCAACGAGCGCGACCAGGTCAAGCGGTACGTCGACATCAGGGCGTTCACCTCGCAGGCGCCCTCGCGGCTGGAGGTGCTGGCCTCCGACCGCGACCCGTCGGTGTCGGAGGCGTTCAGCGGCGCCGACTACCAGGCCGTCTCCCAGGTGCTGGAGAACTTCTACTCCATCTGCATCACCGACTGCGGCACCGGCCTGCTTCACTCCGCCATGGGCGGCGTGCTCGGGCTCGCCGACCAGATCGTGCTGGTCAGCAGCCCCTCCGTGGACGGCGCCAGGGCCGCCTCGGCCACCCTCGACTGGCTGGAGGCCCACCACTACGCCGACCTGGTGAAGAACGCGACCGTGGTGCTGTGCAGCGTCCGGCCGCGGTCGAAGTCGGCGGTGGACATCAGAAAGCTGGAGGCCCATTTCGCGGCCAGGTGCCGCGCGGTGATCAGGGTGCCGTACGACCCGCACCTGGAGGAGGGCGCGGAGATCGACCTCGACCGGCTCCAGGAGGCGACCAGGGAGGCCTACCTGCAGCTCGCCGCCAGCGTGGGCGACGGGTTCGCGGGTGTGCGCGAGTGAGCGGAGGGTGTGGGATTCGAACCCACGAGGCCATCGCTGACCTGGCCGCTTTCAAGGCGGCTGCACTCGTCCACTATGCGAACCCTCCTGTGCGGACACCACGATAGCGGCTGTGGTGGCAGGGGTGTACGTTCAGGAGGTGGCGGATCTCGGCGTCGAGGTGGAGCGTGGTCCTGGCGACACGACGGTGCGCCTGTCCGGAGACCTCGACAAGGTCACGGCGCCCCTGCTGAGGCAGCGGCTGGCCGAGCTGACCGCCGAAGGGCTCGTGCACCTCGCGATCGACGCCCACCACCTCGACTTCTGCGACTCCAGCGGCCTGTGGACGCTGGTGGAGCACCAGCGCGCGGTCGCCGGGCACGGCGGCTCGTTACGCCTGTTCGGCGTGCACGGTGTGCTGCGACGGGTGCTCGACGTGACCGGGCTGACGGCCGTCTTCGACGAGGTGCTTCCTGTTTAGCAGTGCCGCTCGTTCAGCGGCCCAGTTGTGACAGGAGCCAGCGGGGGCCCTCGGTCTCGGCGCCCAGTTCGGCGACCCGTTCCCGCAGCCCGCGGTCGGCCGTGACGACGAGCACCCGCTCCCACGGCTTGGCCCGGGCCACGACGTCGACGATCGCGTCGTCGCCGCTGCCCGTGGCCGCGACGACCTGCAGCCCGGAGATCTCGGGGGTGCTCCTGGCCGCGCCCTCCACCACCGCGACCACCCGCGGGAACCACTGCGACAACACCGGGTGGAACAGCCTGAGCTCCGCCACGTCGGTGAGCAGGCGGGTGGCCGCGCCCAGCCGGTCGTTCCACCAGCCGCGCTCGGCCCGCGCGCCGATGATGTTGGCGACGTCGAGCACGATCGTCTCGGGACGGATGGCGGCCTGGACGCGGTCCCAGGTCGCGGCGAAGCCGGGATGCAGCTTGCGGCCGGCCACCTCGGGCAGCGGCAGCCAGCGCAGGTCGGTGCTCTCGCTGTTGGCGGGCTTGGCCGGCACCAGCTCCACGGACTCGGCGATCACCGTCTCGAAGGTCCAGCCGCCGTGGTCGTCGAGGTAGACGCCCTGGACGCGGAACCCGTCGCCGCCGAGGGCGGCCTCCTCGTGGGCCTCGCGCAGCGCGCTGGTGACGGCGTCCTCGTGGCTGTCGCGGGCGCCGCCGAGCAGCCCCCAGGTGCCGCCGTGGTGGCTCCACAAGGAGCGTTCCTGCATGAGCACGTGGGGCACGCCGAGCGGGTCATGGTGGACGAGCAGCAGGCCCGACGCTCCGTGGATGCCCCAATGTCTGTGTCCGAGCCCGCATTCGGCCCAGCCGTCGCCGTCCTTAGCCGCCATGAGGGATTGTCTCAGCCTCCGCCCTTACTGAAATGCTGCAGGTCCTTGGCGCCCGTCCAGTAGCCGCCCCACTCCCATCCGACGTCGGCGAAGGCCCTTACGACCTTGTCTCCAGGGTTTACCACACCTTTACCCTTCATTGGGCGCTCGGTGTACCTCTTGGCATTGTGGTGCGCTGTGCCACCGCTTGCAGTGACATATGGGTTCTCGCGTGGATTGATGTCAATGGCTTGGCCGTACGCGTGGTTCGACCAATTGCTGGAGCCGGTCGCGCGACGGCAGTTGAATGCCGAGGTGTTGTCGGCCTCGATGGAGGCGAAGTCGTCGCCTTTGTAGACGTCGACCAGCTTCATCTGCCGGATGGGCCAGCGCCAGTCGTACAGCTTGCGGAAGACGGTCTCGATGTCGTCGGTGACCGTCTTGCGGACGACGAGTTCGCCGGTGTGCGGCTTGTCGTCGAAGCCCCAGAACGACATGGTGACCAGCCGCAGGTCCTGGTAGGACACCGGGCAACCGGGCCGCCACGAGTACGGCAGCCGCTCGCGCGACACCTTCGTGACCTTCGAGGTGAACGGCGGCGGAGCCGTCGGGCTCGGCTCGCTCGTGGGCGACGTCGTGGGCGACGTCGTCCCGGATGCGGGCGCGGAGGGCGGGGGCGTGGCGCCGGACGAGGCGACGGGCTCCTGCCCTGCGCACGAAACGGACGTGAGCACCACGAACGCGATGGCGGCGGTACGTTTCATCTGGCCACCATATGCGACGTCATGCCAGGTCAGGGGACTATCAGCACGGTACGGCGAGCCCGTTTCGCCAGGCCGACGGCCACCGAGCCGCCCAGTGCGTGCCAGGAGGAGCGCGACCTGCCGACCACGATGGCGTCGGCCCGGTAGGAGCCGGCGAGCGCCTCCAGCTCCCGGGCGGTGTCCCCGCGGACGCTGACGAACTGCCAGGGCACGCCGGCGCCCCTCAGCTCCTCCCGGAGGTCGTCGGTGAGGTCGGCCGCGCTGTCCGGGATGACCGGGGAGCCGGCGAAGAACCACAACGTGGTGCTGTTGATCGGCTCCACGAAGACGACGAGCAGCGCGGCGGCGTCCCGCCGGGCCAGGCCGGCCGCGTACGCGAGCGCGTTGCGGCTGGGGTCCGACCCGTCGAAGCCGACGACCAGCAGCCCGGCGCCGTCCTTGCCGATCTCGAACTGCCCAGCCGGGAGCCGGCCCTCCAGTGGCTCCCAGCCGGGGTCTTTGCTACCGCCGAACACGGCACGACTCGCGTCAGGCGTCCGCGTGCTTGCCGCGGCGGGCCAGCTCGCGCAGAGAGTCGGCGGCGTAGATCACCAGGGCGACGAACGAGACCGCGGCGAGCCCGCCGCCGACCCACAGGTCGTTGACGGTCGCGTCCGCGTACACGGCGCCCCGGGGCTGGTAGCCGACCGCGAACGGCGCGGCGACCAGCCACAGCCCGGTCAGGAACAGCAGGACGAGGGCGGCAATGCCCAGCTTGGCCTTCATCGGGACTCCTCCAGACCCACCAGGGTGGTCTTGCCGTTCTGACGGTGCTCACCGCCGCGGCTCGGGTTGTGCATGTCCTCGCGCAGCGCCTCCACGAGCGGGGCGAGCAGGCTCGCCAGCTCGGCCGAGGACGCCTGCGGCGCGGCGGGCACGGGCTCGGGCTCCGGCTCCGGCTTCACGCGCTGCTTGACGGTCACCAGCCCGCGGATCACGAGCTCTTCGTAGATGGCCAGGACGAAGCCGATGACGCCCACGAGACCGAAGACGGTCACGCCCAGGCCCGAGAAGAACTCGGTCGTGGTGGGGTCGGTCCAGTCGGCGTTCTCGGGCTGCGTGCCGAGGGCGAAGGGGGCGATCATCAGCCACAGGCCGGCCATGACCGCCAGGGCCGCCGCTACGGCGCCCACGAACTTGCGAATCATTGTGAGACTCCTCCGGATACGAGGTCTTGCTGCGCCGGCGTGGCCTGCGCGATGAGGGCGCGCGAGGTGGGCCGGAGCACGTTCTGTGCGACTGCCCAGGCGCGTTCGCGCTCGGGGCGGCCGTCGGGCGGCGCCATCCTGGCGACCGCGGAGAGCAGCGCGGACGGCTGGCCGTTCGACCGCTCGACGCGCTGGGCGATGAGCTCCAGGAGCAGCCCGGCCAGGACGAGGTCGTCCTTGCCGAGGGGCTTGGGGCCGGCCGGCATCGTGGTGCCGCGCAGCGGCAGCTCTTTCAGGAACAGCGCCGCGACGAACCCGAGCAGGGCGATCGGCACGCCGACCATGAACACTGTCTCCAGGGCCCGGGTGAAGGACTCCAGGATGATGCCCTTGATCGGCTCGGGCAGGTGCTGGATGGCGGCGGGGCTGCCCAGCTTCTGCCCGGTGCTGGGCAGGTGGAGGCGGGCCTGGGCCACGAGGTCGGCGAACTCGCTGGCCTGCCGGTTGGTCAGGATCGCGCCGAAGCCCGCGACGCCCATCGCGCCGCCGAGCGAGCGGAAGAACGAGACGCCGGCCGTGGTCGAGGCCATGTCACGCAGCTCGGAGCCGTTCTGGGCGGCCAGGATGAGCATCTGCATGGACAGGCCGAGGCCGATGCCCAGGACGCCCACGTCGAAGCCGATGAGCCATTCGCTGGAGTCGACGTGCAGCCGGGAGAGCAGGAACAGGCCGACGGCCACGATCACCAGACCGGCGACCGGGAAGATCTTCCACTTGCCGGTGTTCGTGACGATCTTGCCGGAGATCACGCCTGCCAGGAACAGCGCCACCACCATGGGCAGCGTCATCAGGCCCGAGTTCGTCGGGCTCAGGCCCTTGACGATCTGCAGGTACTGCGGCAGGTAGATCATCGCGCCGAACATGGCCATGCCGACGAACAGCGAGGCCGCGCTGGTGAGCACGAACGTGCGGTTCCTGAACAGCCGCGGGGGCAGGATCGGGTTGCGGGCCGTACGCTCGGCCAGCACCGCCAGGGCCAGCATGAGCAGGGCGAACGCGGCCAGGAAGTAGGTCCAGAACGAGTTCCACTCGAACTCGTTGCCGCCCAGCGTCAGCAGCAGCATCAACGAGGCCGCGCTGGCCGTGATGGTGGTCGCGCCCCAGATGTCGATCGAGGTGTTCCGCTTGACCTTGGGCAGCCGCAGCACCTTCTGCACCACCGCGAACGCGACGATGGCGAACGGCACCACGACGTAGAAGCACCAGCGCCAGCCGAGCCAGTCGGTGTCCACGATGAACCCGCCGAGCAGCGGCCCGGCGACGGTGGAGATCCCGAAGACGGCCCCCATGTAACCGGAGTACCGGCCGCGCTCGCGCGGCGAGACGATGTCTCCCAGGATCACCTGCGCAAGTGCCGACAAACCACCCACGCCCAGGCCCTGCACGGCACGTGCCGCGATCAGCTGTCCCATGTTCTGCGACAGACCGGCCACCAGTGAAGCCGCCACGAACAGACCGAGAGCGGTCTGGAAGAGCAGTTTCCGTCCGAACAGGTCGGACAGCTTGCCCCACAACGGTGTCGAGACCGTCATCGTCAGCATGGTGGCGCTGGCCACCCATGAGTACTGGTCCTGACCGCCGAGTTCCCCCACGATCGTCGGCAACGCGGTGCCCACCACGGAAGTGGAGATCATCGACGTCAGCATGGCGAGCATGAGCCCGGACATGACTTCGAGGATCTCGCGGTGGGTGTACTGCCTTCGGGCGGGGGGCGCGGCCTGTGCCTGGGCTACCAAGACACCACATCCCCTTCGTGCGCACTTGTCCAATGTTGAGTATACGCATGTTTACTAGCCGCGCGGCAAGTGACTCTATTCCTGAGTAGAGTTCGGAACATGGACGCCCCGACGACGGACGCCCGGCCCCGCGGACGCGAGGCCACCCGGCAGCGCATCCTTGACGCGGCCCGTGTGCTGTTCGGCGAGCACGGATACGAGCAGGTCACCGTCCGCATGATCTCCGCGGCCGCGGAGGCCAACATCGCCCTGGTCGGCCGCTATTTCGGCTCCAAGGCCGGGCTCTTCGGCGCGGTGCTCGAAGGCGAGCCCACGTTCGTCGCCCTGCTGGCCGGCGATCACGGGAGCCTGCCGCGGCGCCTGGCCGAATACGCGGCCGAGCGCATGCACCACGACCCAGAGAGCCCGGTGTTGCGCACCCTCGAACGTTCGGCCGCCCATCCGGAGATCCAGGACGTCGTGCGCGAGCGCCTGCGCACGTCCATCCTCGATCCGCTGGCCGCGCAGCTCGACGGGCCCGACGTCCAGGCGCGGGCCAGGATGGCGACGGCGGTCTTCCTGGGCATCGGCGCGATGCGCCGCCGGCTGGGCCCGGAGCAGCCCACGGCGGCCGACGTCGACCGGCTGACCGCGGTGTTCGAGGCGTGCCTGGCGGAGTGAAACTTTCATCGCCCTGACCGGCCCTGGCCTGGGGAAAGCCGGTCCGCAACGGTCGGATGTCTTTCTGCGGCCGGGCAGGCTCCCTACGATCCGGAGAGAGCCGTGGGAGCGCTCCCACTCCCACTCTACGGACGGAGTAACCTCATGTCTCGCAGAAGGCCCGTGCTCGCGGCGCTCATCGCCGCCACCGCCGTGGCCGCGGCGGGGGCGGTCGTCCTCGCCTCGTCCACCGCCCAGGCCGCCGACTCCGCTTTCTACGTCGATCCCCAGACGAACGCCGCCAAATGGGTCGCCGCCAATCCGGGCGACAGCCGTACGCCGGTCATCAGGGACCGGATCGCCGCCGTGCCGCAGGGCCGGTGGTTCGCCAGCTACAACCCCGCGACCGTGCGCGGCCAGGTGGACTCCTACGTGGGGGCCGCCGCCGCGGCGGGCAAGATCCCGATCGTCGTCGTGTACGACATGCCCAACCGCGACTGCGGCGGCGCGAGCGCGGGCGGCGCGCCCGACCACGCGTCCTACCGGGCGTGGATCGACCAGATCGCGGCCGGTCTGGGCGGGCGGGCGGCGACCGTCGTCCTCGAACCGGACGCGCTGGCCATCATGACGAACTGCATGAACGCCGCGCAGCAGGCCGAGGTGAAGGCGTCCATGGCGTACGCGGGCAAGAAGTTCAAGGCGACGTCGTCGCAGGTCAAGGTGTACTTCGACATCGGTCACGACGCCTGGTTGCCGGCGTCGGAGGCCGCGTCCAGGCTCAACGGCGCCGACGTCGGGGGCAGCGCCGACGGCATCGCGCTCAACACCTCCAACTACCGCGCGACGCCGGGACTGGTGTCGTACGCCAAGAGCGTCATCGCGGCGACCGGCGTGTCCAGGTTGAAGGCGGTCATCGACACCAGCCGCAACGGCAACGGCCCGGCGGGCAGCGAGTGGTGCGACCCGGCCGGCCGGGCCACGGGCATCTGGAGCACCACGAACACGGGTGACGCGGCGATTGACGCCTACCTGTGGGTCAAGCCGCCGGGCGAGGCCGACGGCTGCATCGCGGGGGCCGGGCAGTTCGTGCCGCAGCGGGCGTACGACCTGGCCATGGCCGCGCCCTCACCCACCGCGAGCCCGACCGTGACCCCGACCGTGACCCCGACGGTCACGCCCACCGTCACCCCGACCACCGGCCCGGCCGGCTGCTCGGCCGCCTACAAGGTGACCAGCCAGTGGCAGGGCGGCTTCCAGGGCGAGGTCACCGTGAAGAACACCGGCTCGGCGCCGACCACCGGCTGGAAGGTCCAGTGGACGTTCCCCGGCGGCCAGACGATCAGCCAGCTCTGGAACGGCACCCTGTCCGGCAACGCCACCGTGACGAACCTGAGCTGGAACGGCGCCCTGGCCGGCGGCGCGACGACCACGTTCGGCTTCCTCGCCAACGGCGACGCCGCGACCAGCACCCCGCCCGCCCTCACCTGCACCGCGTCCTGACGCCTCCCGGGCGCCCCCGCGCGGGGGCGCCCGAGAAACCAGCCCGAGAAACCAGCCCGGGAAATAAGCGGAGAGCCATTACGGTTGCACTGCCCGATGGCCACCGTCCAGGCGAAAGGGCTCGTTCCCCATGACTGTTCCACTCTCCATCCTTGATCTGGCGCACATCGGCGACGGAGAGACGGCGAGCGAGAGTCTGGCCGCGAGCGTGGGCCTGGCCCAGCGGGCCGAAGAACTGGGATACCACCGCATCTGGTACGCCGAGCACCACAACATGCCGAGCATCGCCTCCTCGGCCACCAGCGTGCTCATCGCCCACGTAGCCGCTCACACCAGGACGATCCGCCTCGGAGCGGGCGGCATCATGCTGCCCAACCACTCCCCGCTGACCATCGCCGAGCAGTTCGGCACCCTGGAGACCCTCCACCCCGGACGCATCGACCTCGGCCTCGGCCGCGCCCCCGGCAGCGACCAGCCCACCATGCGCGCCCTGAGGCGCACCCCCGGCGCCGCCGACACCTTCCCCCAGGACGTCCTCGAACTGCAGGGATTCCTCACCGGCGAGTCACGCATCCCCGGTGTGGACGCCACGCCCGGCAAGGGCACGAACGTGCCGCTGTACATCCTCGGCTCGTCGTTGTTCGGCGCCCAGCTGGCCGCCGCGCTCGGGCTGCCGTACGCGTTCGCCTCGCACTTCGCGCCCGACGCGCTGGAGGAGGCCGTGGCGCTCTACCGGCGCGAGTTCAAGCCGTCCGAGCAGCTCGCCGAGCCGTACGTGATCGCCGGGGTGAACGTGATCGCCGCCGACACCCGCGAGGAGGCGCAGGAGCAGCTGCTGACGGCCAAGCGGTACCGGGTGAGCCGGTTCCTCGGGCGCGGGCGCACGTTCACGCCGGAGGAGGCCGACATGGTGCTCGAATCGCCGGGCGGGCAGCAGATCCTGCGGATGATGCAGTACTCGGCCGTCGGCACGCCCGGCGAGGTCGAGGACTACCTCACCCGCTTCGCCGCGCACGCGCAGGCCGACGAGCTGATCGTCGTCTCCTCGGCGCCCGACAGGAAGGCGTGGCTGCGCTCCGTCGAGCTGCTGGCCGCCGCCCACGGCCTGGCCCGCGACGCCTCCTAGTCGGCCGAGCGCTGCGGCCGCAGCAGATGCGGCCCGGTCAGGTCGGACGGCGGCGCCGGTGACAACCCCGCGTCCACGAGCTGGGAGCGCAACGCGAGGATTGTGCGTTCCAGTGCCCGGATCTGGGCCTGCAACCGGCGGATCTGGTCGCGCATCGCCACCGAGCTGCTCTGCTCGTTGACCAGCTCCGCGCCGAGCTGGCTGGCCTGGCCCTGCATCCGGGTCATCTGCTTCTCCATCTGCGCCAGGGCGTCCTCGTAGATCGTCTTGGCGCGGATGAAGGCCTCGGCGTCGACCTTCGAGCGTTCGATCTCGGCCTGGTGCTCGACCTGGAGCAACGCGCTCTGCTGGGACTTCTTGCTGGCGTCCGTCGCCGAGCGGAAGGCGAGGTAGGCCACGCCGAGCGGCACGACGCCGACGCCGAGCTGGACCAGGATGTCACTCAGAGCGGACATGGCGGCCCCCCAATGGACGGATCACCCCTGTGTAGGTGACGCCCTCGTCGCTGTGCCAGGCGTTGACCGTCAGCGCGATCGGGAACTCGCTGCCGTCGCGGTGGAGGCCGACCAGCGGGATGATCCGGCCGGCCAGGTCGGAGTGGCCGTCGGAGAGCACCCTGGCGAGCCCGTCGGTGTGCGGGTCGCGGAAGCGCGGCGGCATCAGGATCGTCAGCGACCTGCCGACCGCCTCGCCGGTGTCCCAGCCGAACAGGGCCTCGGCCTGCGGGTTCCACGACTGGATCGTGCCCGAGGCGTCGGCCACGATGACGGCCGTCGAGGACGCCGCGCGGCCGCCCGGCAGGCGGCCCAGCACGACCGCCTCGGGCCAGGTGGCGATCAGCGCGATCCAGCCGCCGAAGGCCAGCCAGACCGCCCCGCCGACCCAGCCGCGCGGGTTGTCGCCGGTGAAGGTCGAGATCAGATAGATCAGCCCGTACGTGAGGAGCAGCGCGGTCGCGGCGGCGAAGGCCACCCGGTCGGACCGCATGAACGCCTGCGCCAGACAGAGCATGCCGAGCGCGCACCAGACCGCCGCCCAGGCGGGCAACGGCGCGATGACGGCCAGCGACGCGTAGCCGGGCGTGCCGCGCTGGTTGCCCGGCACGAACGCCAGCGAGGCCGCGATGGCCAGGCTCAGCAGGCCCACGAACGTCAAGGAGGCGCCCCGCCTCCCGACGCGGCGGAGGACGCGGGTGAGGGTACGGCGAAGCGGCGGCGTACCGACAACGTGTCCATTACTCACAGTCGTCAGATTAATGCATTTAGTTATCGTCCGATGAGATTACCGTGCTGGTTCGCCCGGCGTGGCGGCCGTACGGGAAACACCGTGACCGGCTGCATGCCCTTCCTGGTCCTGTCCCGCCGCCGCCGGTCCGTGTGGGTAGGGTCGGGCGCATGGAGGTCGAGGTGGACGCCGTCCGCGAGGTGGACCAGGAGCTCGTGGACGCGTTCGGGGTGCTGCTGCCGCAGCTCTCCGCGTCCGCCGAGCCGCCGGACCGGGCGGCGCTCGAACGCGTCGTGCGCAGTGAGGCGAACACCGTGCTGACCGCCCGCCTGGACGGGCGGATCGTCGGCACGTTGACGCTGGTCCTGTTCCCGGTGGCGACCGGCATGCGCGCCCGCGTCGAGGACGTGGTGGTCGACGCCTCGGCGCGAGGGCGCGGGGTCGCCGCCGAGCTGACCCGGCACGCCCTGCGCCTGGCGGAACAGGCGGGCGCCCGTACCGTCGACCTCACCTCCCGCCCTGACCGCGAGGCCGCCAACCGCCTGTATGAGCGCCTCGGGTTCCGGGCCAGGAACTCGACCGTCTACCGCTTCGGGTCCGAGCGCTAGCTGGTTCCGCACGTGGTCAGGAGGCGGGCGAGGGTTTCGTCGGGGGTCTGCCCGTCGGTGTGCAGGACGGTTGTGGCCAGGGTGCGGTTGCCCGGGTCGCGCACCCACTCCGCGAGGAAGTCGTGGCCGTCGGCGCTGATCCAGTCGGTCTGCTTCGTGGCCAGGCTGCGCCGCCGCAGGACCTGGACGGATCGTTCCTCGTCCGGACAGGGCAGCACCAGCACCACGTGCGCGACGGCGGCGAGAGCGGCCCGGACGCGCCGGAACAGCTCCGGCTGCGTGTAGTGGCTGTGGCCGGCCCCGAGGGCGACGACCGCGTCCGGATGGTCGGCCACCGCGCGTTCCACGGCATGGGCGCGGGCCGGCTCCCACTCCCGTTCGGCCGCGACCCGGCCCACAGCCCGGATCCGGGAGCGCAGCCGGTCCATGTCCCAGCCGACCTCGGCGTAGTAGCCGGCGCCGATCGCGTCGATGTCGACGAAGCGCCGGCCCGTCGCCGCGGCCATGCCCTCACCCAGGGTGCTCTTGCCCGCCGCGGCGGGGCCGATGAGGATCATCCACGGCGATTCACGCATCCGTACATTCTCCTCGGCAACCGGTGAAACCTTGTCGAGGGCGCGATGAAACCGGCGTCCCCGACACTGGGGCCATGAGCATCACAGAACTCGGGCACACCGGGGTCGGCCCGCCCCCCAGAGCAGCCACCGAGCAGGCCGTACGCGCCGAAGGGCTGGTGAAGACGTTCGGCGCACACCGGGCCGTGGACGGGGTCGACCTGGACGTACGCACCGGCGAGATCTTCGGCGTCCTCGGCCCCAACGGCGCCGGCAAGACCACCACCCTCCGCATGCTGGCCACCCTCCTGAAGATCGACGCCGGCCGCGCCGAGATCTTCGGGGTCGACGTGGCCGCCAACCCGCACGTGATCCGCCAGCTCGTCGGCGTCACCGGCCAGTACGCCTCGGTCGACGAGAACCTGACCGCCCGCGAGAACCTCTGGCTGTTCAGCCGCCTCCAGGGCATCGCCAAGCCGCGCGCCCGGCGCATCGCCACCGAGCTGCTGGGCCAGTTCGGCCTGGAGGACGCGGCCGACAAGCCGATCTCGCAGTTCTCCGGCGGCATGCGCAGGCGCCTGGACCTGGCGGTCAGCCTGATCACCAGGCCGCCGCTGATCTTCCTGGACGAGCCCACCACCGGCCTCGACCCCCGCACCCGCGGCCAGATGTGGGACGCCATCCGCGACCTGGTCTCCGACGGCTGCACCGTGCTGCTGACCACCCAGTACCTGGACGAGGCCGACCAGCTCGCCGACCGCATCGCCGTCATCGACCACGGCCGCAAGGTCGCCGAGGGCACGCCCGACCAGCTGAAGAGCGCGGTCGGCAACTCGACCCTGCAGTTGCTGCTCGCCGATCCGGACGAGGTGCCCGCCGCCGTGGAGGTCGTGCGGCGCGTGCTCGGCTCCGACCCGGTGCTCAGTCCGGAGCAGGGCCGCCTCAACGTCGCGCTCGACCAGGCGGACCTGGCCGCCGAGGTGCTGATCGCCCTGCGCACCGCCGGGGTGTCGATCTCGTCGGTGAGCGTGGCCAAGCCCAGCCTGGACGAGGTGTTCCTCGTCCTGACCGGCCACGGGACGGACGGCGACGCCGAGACCGGCACGGAGGAGAACCGATGAGCACCATGATCGCCCCCACCCGCGAGACGGTACGGGCCGCCGACCGCGTGGAGGCTGCCCGGCGGCGCGTGACCCTGGCGGAGACCGTCGGCCAGACCCTGTCGATGGCCTGGCGGGCGCTGAAGAAGATGCGCCGCAACCCGGAGCAGTTCTTCGACGTGGCGCTGCAACCCCTGCTGTTCACCGCGATGTTCGCCTTCATCTTCGGCGGCGCCATCGCCGGCGACGTGCAGAGCTACCTCCCGCTGATGATCCCCGGCATCCTCGCCCAGACGGTGCTGACGACGTGCATGGCGACGGGCACGCAGCTGCGCGAGGACATGGAGAAGGGGGTCTTCGACCGGTTCAAGTCGTTGCCGATCGCCCGGATCGCGCCGCTCGCCGGCCCGATGGTGGCCGACCTGCTGCGTTACACGATCGCGGCCACGCTGACCTTCGGCATGGGCATGGTGATGGGCTACCGGCCGGGCGGCGGCGTGGGCGGCGTGCTGGCCGCGATCCTGCTGGCGATCTTCACGGGCTGGTCGCTGGCGTGGATCTTCACCTGGGTCGGCACGATCGCCCGCAGCGCCCAGGCCGTGCAGGGCATCTCGATGATGATCCTGTTCCCGCTGACGTTCCTGTCCAACGCGTTCGTCCCCGTGGAGACCCTGCCGGGGTGGCTGGCCGCGTTCGTCCGGGTCAATCCGGTGTCACACCTGGTCACGGCCACCCGGGACCTCGCCAACAACGCCCTCGTCAGCGGCGAGGTGGCCTGGACCCTGCTGGCGTGCGCGGTCGTCATGGCGATCTTCGCGCCCCTGTCGGTGCGCAGCTACAAGCGGCACATGTGAGCGCCGCCGGTCATGGCCGAAGACCTGATCGACGTGCCGCCGGGCCTCGTCGAGCAGGTCAGGGCCGCGCCGGTGGCCGTACTCGGCCCGGACGGCCGCGAGCGTGCCCGGCGCGGCCCGTTCCGCGTGCGGCTCGACCAGCGCGAAGTGCATGCTCGGCATCGTGCTGTTGTAGGAGAACCGTTCGGCCAGCACCAGCAGCCTGATCGCGTCGCGCGCCGCCACGGCCTGCCGCAGCAGCCCCCACGTCCCGAGCGCGAACAACATCGAGCCGCACACCGGGAAGTCGAGGACCGGGTTCGTCACGATCAGCAGGTCGTAGCCCTGCGCGGCGGCGAACAGCTCCGCGCCGTACCGGACCTCCCGCGGCCCGGCGTGGTGGGCGTACGCCGTCAGCGCGATCGACTCCGCGACGACCGACCAGGACGTGGCCCCCTCGTACGGCACCCCCGGCGGACGCAGGTCGCGCGCCCGCTCGACCGCCCTGCGGTAGTGCACCAGCGCCGCGGACGTCTCCCCGCGGGCGAGGGCGATCTCGGCCGCGCACAGCGAGTCGATCGCCGCGCCGCCGAGCACGGTGTCCCCCTCGCTGATCCCGTTGATGCCGGCCAGCTCGGCCTCGGCGGCGTCGAGATCGCCGTCGGCCAGCGCCGAGATCAGCAGGACCGAGCGGAGCTGGGCCTCGTCGTCGACGGCGCCGAGCCGGCGCAGGACCGGCAGGGCGGTCCGGGCGTGACCGACCGCCCGCCCGCGGTCGCCGAGCTGCATGAACAGCTGGGCCAGCACGGCGTGCGCGACCGCGCCGATCCACGGGCCCTCACTGTCGCGGAGCAGCGACAGGGCCTGCTCGGCGGCCTCGATCGCCTGGTGCACCTCCCCGACGTTCTCCAGGACGTGGATGCTCGCCTGCGCCGCGGCCAGCGCCACGTCGCGGTCGGGGCTGCGGCGCAGCTCCAGGAGCTGGCGGTGGGCGTCGTCCCGGTCCCATGCGAGCGCCACCGTGGTCATGGCCCCCAGGCGGGCATCGGTCTCGCCGGTCTCCGGCAGCTCCTCGAGGAGCAGGCGCAGGGGATCGTGGGCGCGGTCGGTGACGGCGATGGTGTTCATCAGCGTGATCAGCAGGGCGGCCCTGGTCACCTCGACGAGCGGCGGTGGCGGCGTCCAGCCCTTGAGCGCCTGGCCGATCGCCTCCCGGTGGACGAAGATCCGGGTGTGGTCGCCGCGGATCGACCACAGCGAGCCCACACCGGCCAGCAACTGGACCGTCGCGGCCGGGTCGGGCTCGCCGAGCGCCTGCCGGAGCAGGTCGGCGAGGTTGCCCTCCTCCGCGCGCAGCGCGTCGACCGACTCGTACTGCCCCGGGCCGAACAGCGTGTAGGCGTGTGCGAGGGCGTACGCCGTGGCCCACTTCCGCTGCGCCGCGCGTGCCGCCGCCTCCTCGCCGGCCTCCTTCAGCCGCAGCCGCCCGAACTCCCTGACGGTCTCCAGCATCCGGTAGCGCAGGCCGTACGCCGTCTCGCGGACGCCGAGGATGGACTGCTCGGTGAGCGCGTCCACGACGGACAGGGCGTCCGGGCCGAGTACGTGCTCGGCGGCGGTCAGCGTGAACCCGTCGCCGAACAGCGACAACCAGCGCCAGGCCCGCCGTTCGGGCTCGTCCAGCAGGTTCCACGACCAGTCGATCACCGCGAGCAGCGTCTGGTGGCGGTCGGGGGCCGTCCGGTTGCCGCCGCGCAGCAGGGCGAACCGGTCCGCCAGCCGCCGCGCGATCTCCTCCACCGACATCGCCCGTACCTTGGCCGCGGCCAGCTCGATCGCGAGCGGCAGCCCGTCGAGGCGGGCGACGACCTCGGCGAGCGCGTCCTCGCCGATCCGCACCCCGGGGCGGGCGGCCGTGGCGCGCTGCCGGAACAGCTCCGCCGCGTCCTCGGCGAGCAGCTCGCCGAGCAGATAGACGCGCTCGGCGGGGATCGACAGCGGGGCGCGCGAGGTGGTCAGCACCCGCAGGTCGCGGGTCGTCACGGTCAGGAACGCGACCAGGTCGGCGACGGCCTCGATCACGTGCTCGCAGTTGTCCAGGACGAGCAGCGCCGGAGCCTGGTCGAGATGCTGGGCGATGCGGGCGCGCACGTCGGCGCGCTGCCCGGCGGTCAGGATCCGGCGCCCGCTGACCGAGTCGCGGACCCCGAGCGCCGACCCCACCTCGCCCACCACGCCCTCCGGCGAGGAGACGCCGACCAGCTCGATGAAGTGCACGACGGGCTGCGCGGCGTTCCGGCCCGCCACATGGGCCAGCCGCGTCTTGCCCAGGCCGCCGGGGCCGACGACGGAGACCACCCGGTTGGTCTGCAACAGGGCGTGGACGGCGCGGATGTCGTCCTCGCGGCCGAGCAGCGAGGAGCCGTCGAACTGGAGACCGACGCGCACCGGCCGGTCCGCGGCGAGGAGTTCGGCGTACACGCGGGCCAGCTCGGGGCCGGGTTCGGTGCCGAGCCGGGCGATCAGGCCCGAGCGGTGGCGTTCGTAGCGCTCCAGCGCGGCGGCGGCGCCGCGGACGGCGGCCTCGCTGCGCAGCAGGCAGGCCAGCAGCTCCTCGTCCTGCGGCCGTTCGGCCGCGGCCTCCTCCAGCAGCGGCAGCGCGGCCTCGTGCGCGCCGCCGCGGGCGGCCGCGATCGCCGCCATCCGCCGGGCCTCGGCCGCCTGCCGCGCCGCGAAGGCGCGCAGGTCGGCCAGCGCGCCCGTGGCGCCGTCGGGGCCGCCGGCCACGATCAGGTCCAGGGCCTCCTCGGCACGGCGGCGCGCGAGCGCCGCGTCGTCCTGGCCCAGCGCGGCCCGCGCCTGCTCCACCAGCGTCCCCAGCAGCAGGACGTCGACCTGGCCCGCGGACAGCCCGAGCCGGTAACCGCGCGGGACGCGCACGACGACGTCGGGGCCGGTCGCCGCCCTGGTCCGGGAGACGACCACCTGCAGCGCCTTGGTCGGGTTGGCCGGCGCGCCGTCGGGCCACAGCTCCTCGACCAGCCGCTCGTCGCCGACGCCCGCGCGCCCGTGCAGGGCGAGCACGGCCAGCAGGGTGTGCGCGCGGTCGCCCACGACGCGCGCGCCGTGCCAGCGGACGCCGTCAAGGAGGACCAGTGCGGGAGACACATCCTCAGCTTACGGACGATTCACCGGCCCGCGCCGCCTCCCGCGCCCGCCCCGCCGCGACGACCCGGCCGGTCGGCCTTCCCCGGCCGGACCGCCCGGGCCGGAACGCCTCGGCCGGGGGCGCTCAGACCGCCTTCACCCGGCCGGTGCCGAAAGGGTAGAGCTGCTGGATCACCGCGACGATGTCCGGCGCCGGGGGCACCCCCAGCTCCCGCAGCAGGATCCCGCTGAACTTCTCGTACTGGCGCAGCGCGCTGCTGGGATCGCCGCGGCGCGCGTGGATCTCCAGCAGGATGCGGTTCGCGCTCTCCGACCACGGCTCGGTCTGCACTGCGGCCAGCCCGTACGGCAGCGCCTCGGCGGGCCGGCCGAGGGCCAGCAGCCGGGCGGCGGCGCTCTGCAGGGCCTGCGCGGTGAGGGTGCGCAGCCAGTCACGGCGGTCGACGACCCAGTCGTCGGGCCAGCCGGCCAGCAGCGGGCGCTCGACGTCGGCGGGCGGGCCGGTCAGCTCCCCGGCCGGGCCGCCGCCGTAGATGGTGTCGTTGATCCAGCGGGTCAGCGCGTCGACGTCCACTCTCGTGGTCTCGAACAGGTTCAGGATGTCGCCGTCGGTCTCGACGAGCTCGCGGGTTCTGCGCGCGAGCCTGGACAGGGTGGTACGGAGGTTGGCCAGGGCCTGCTGCTCGGTCCCGTCCGGCCAGAGCAGTCCGGCCGTCTGCGAGCGGGACATCGGCCCCATGATCGCCAACGACGCGATCAGTCTGGCCACCCCGTAGGGCAGGGCCAGCGTGGAGCCGCCGCGACGCAGCCGGAACGGTCCCAGAAGTCGCAGTTCCAGGTCTGACTTGGCCACTCATTCATCCTTCCCACGCCTCCGACTGTCAGAGCGTAGCCAGGCATATACGGAACGCCGGGCTCAAAGTCACGGCCGCGTCCACGTGCCGCGGACGACTCCCGGCGGTGGCGCTCGCGCGGTGCCCGCGTACGGCCGGCGTCCCGCGGGCGGGGTCGCGTCGGTGCCCGGGGTGAGACGCGCCGGTCACGCCGATCGCGGGAGAACGGCGGCTTTCGGGGCTCGGACGGTGTGCCTTCCGGTGGAGGAACACGGCGGTGTTGCGCGGCCGTGCCGGGGCGTTGTGCCCGGCGTCTCTCGGGGGCCACGGGATCGCCACGTCCGCATGCGCGGCGGACCGCGCGGATGTCAGATTCCGGTGCTGTCACGGAAATGGCCCCAATTGTTCACTGTTGGTCATCAGTCCGCTCCGACCACCAGGAGGAACCGTGAGCACCCCATCAGCACCCGCCGCCGCGTTCGCCGGCTCGCTGAAGATGCCACCCACGCCGCCCAGGCCACAGGCCGCGATGGCGGCGGCAGAACCGCCGCAGCAGAGCGAGGGCGAGAGCGCCTCGGTCGTCGGGAACTCGATGGTGGCCTTCACCGCCAACGTGTCCGCGCAGCACAAGGACGACCTGCTCAACTCCTTCGGGCTGGCGCAGCTCTCGACCGTCGCCCAGGGCATCAGCCCCGAGACTGACCCGCTCGGCTATTACCACAAGGTCATCGAGGTGCTGACGAACATCGGCTACACCGGGCAGTCGGTCAACTTCGCCGGCTACGAGACCAAGACCGCCACCGTCGAGATCGACAAGGTGGTGCTGGAGATCATGGCGACCCTGGTCACCGAGCCTGAGCTGGAGATCGTCAAGGCGGCAGTGACGGCGCTGAAGTCGTCCGCCGACAGCAACGGGGCGCCGTGGCAGATCTACAACAGCCAGTCCACGTCGGACACCAACGGAAGCTTCTCGATCGGCCTGGCCACCGAGACGAACAACAACGTCGCCGTCAAGTTGTCCGCCTTCCACTTCGCCGGCACCGAGACCGCGACCAAGTTCCTGTGGATGTCCTACTCGGCGACGTCCGTGGACATCAAGCAGGGCCAGACGACCATGGTTCTCAACGACTCCGTCTACGGCGCGGTCAGGGCGACCGTGGCGCAGAAGATGTCCAGCCATGCGAGCAACTACATCGACAACCTGCCGTCGCTGTAGGAGGGCTCGATGGACGCCACAACCGCGATGCTCGTCGAAGGCGCCTTCCTGCTGCTGGACGGCGGGTTCACGGCCCAGCAGGGCGAGGACGTCGTCAACTCGGTCCTGCTGGCCGGGCACGTGGCCGCGCAGGCCGCCGCGCCCGACGCGACGGGGTACGCCGCCGAGCTGCGTCAGGCGCTCGGCAACATCGGCTGGACCACCACGGACCTCACCCGCGACAGCACCCAGCTGGACTGCGGCGACCAGCCCGACAAGACCGGGAGGTTCTGGAAGGCCGGCAAGACCGGCGGCACCTCCGGAAGCCCGGAATGCGTGCCTCTGACCATCATCGGCCAGGCGCTCGCCAGGCAGCTGACCAGCGATCTCGCCGACCAGGTGGTGGCCGGGGTCTCCGCCCTGCAGACGGCCGGCCCGCAGGTCCGCCAGGCATGGGCCCCGGCGAGCCGGACCGGCCCGCCGAGCTGCCTGCTGTTCGTCGCCACGCTCACCGGCGGCGTTCCGATGCTCGCCTACAACTACAACCAGCTCACGCCCGGCACGGACGCCACGGGCTACCCGTGGTCCGCGGTGACCGAGCCGGGCACGCTGGCCCAGTTCAGCGGCTCCGCCGCGATGAACCGGATGGTGTTCACCACCGCCTTCAGCGGGGCGCTGGCGGCCAAGGTCGCGCCGCTGCGCCCGACAGCCGTCGTCCCGCTGCACACCTGACACCAAGGAGAGAGCAGTGATTCTCACCCAGCAATCCACGCCCGCACCCGCCGAGGACCTTCCGGCCAACCAGAACGTGATGATCACCGGGCCCATGGGCGACTGCGTGTCCGTGGTCGTGCTCTGGAACCAGGTCGCGGGCGCGTACCAGAACGTACGCGGCTATCACGGGTCCGGCGGATTCCAGGCGATCAACCTGCCGTCGCTGTTCGCCGGCGTCCCGAACGTCGCCGGCACGCGGATCATCGGCTTCTTCACCGTCCAGTCGGCGTCGTCGAACGACCGCCAGCGATTCCGCGACTACTGCGCCCAGAACTTCCCCAACGCCCAAGCCGTCGTGGCCGAGGGAGGTGGCAACTACCGCGTCGACAGGACCGGCGCGTGGGCCGTCCAGCAGTGAACCGCATCGAGCAAGGAGGACCCGATCATGGGAATCAGCGACTGGCTGAAGAAGGCCGAGGACCTGGCCAAGGAGCACCCCGCCGAGACGGCGGAGGTCCTGCGGCGGGCTGAGGAGTTCGTCGAGGACGACACCGGCCACCAGTACGACCAGCAGATCAAGAAGGGCCTGGAGGCGGTCGAGGAGGCCTTCGGCGGCGAGGGCGAGGAGAACCAGCCATAAACCTGCACGACGGGCCGGCCACCGCGGGTGGCCGGCCCCTTCATCCGCAGGGAAGCTCGCGTGACCTGGTCTGCTTACGATGAGGCGTGGATCGGCTGCGGAGCGTCCCCATGGCGGACGGCGAGGTGGAGGTGCTGATCGTCGGCGGCGGGCCGGTCGGGCTCACCGCACGGGCCCTGCTGGACCGCTGGGGCGTGCGGGCCCTGCTGGTCGAACGGCACCGCGAGCCGTCGCCCTTCCCGCGGGCCCGGCTGGTCAACGTGCGTTCGATGGAGATCTACCGCGGGCTCGGGCTCGCCGCCGGGATCACCGCCCACGCGTTCGCCCCCGAGTACGGCCGCGTCCGCTTCCGCGACACCCTGTGCGGCCGCGACTTCGCCACGGCGGCGATGACCGGCATCGACGCGCCGGTGCCCGAGAGCCCCGTGACCGGCGTGGTCACCTCGCAGGACCGCCTGGAACCCGTCCTGCTCGCCGGGGCGAGGTCGCCGGCCCGCTTCGGCGTCGAGCTCGCGGAGCTGACCGAGGAGGCGGACGGCGTCGTGGCCGTCCTGCTCGGCGGACCTCGGCGCGGCGAGCGCACCCGGCTCCGCGCCCGTCACGTCCTGGCCGCCGACGGCGCGAACTCCAGCGTCCGGCGCCTGCTGGGCATCGGCGTCGCCGGGCCCGGGAGCATGGGCGGCTTCACCACCGTCGTGTTCGACGCCGACCTGCGCCGCTGGTGCGCCGACCAGCCCGCCGGGGTCTACTTCACCGCGCACGGCCTGTTCGCGCCGCTGTATCCGGAAGGAGGCTGGGCCTGGTTCGTCCCCACCCCGGACGACGGCCCGCACGCCGACTGGCCCGCCCTCCTCGCGCGCGCCCTCGGCGGCGTGCCGGCCGACGTCGTACGGATCCAGCACTGGGAGACCGACGCGTTCGTCGCCGAACGTTTCCGCCACGGCCGGATCCTGCTGGCCGGCGACGCCGCGCACGCGATGCCCATCGTCGGCGGGCTGGGCATGAACACCGGCATCGCCGATGTGCACAACCTGTGCTGGAAACTGGCGGGCGTCCTGCGGGGGTGGGCCGCTCCCGGCCTGCTGGAGACGTACGAGGAGGAGCGGCGGCCCGTCGCCTGCCGGACACTGCGCCAGACGGTGGCCAACACCGAACTCATGCTCGACGTCCAGAACCGGCGTCGCGCCCAGCTCCAGCCCGGCCGGGCAGCGCCGGACCACGTCGAGCTGCCCTGGTCGGAGCGGTACTTCGCGCAGCTCGGCCTGGTGCTCGGCGGCACGTACCGCTCCGGCGCCGTCCTCGCGGGCGAGGGACCCGCGCCGGAGCCGCCGGGCGCGGACTACGTGCCCAGCGCGGAGCCAGGTCGCCGGATGCCGCACCTCTGGCTCGCCCGCGACCGCTCGACCCTGGACACGTTCGGCGAATGGTTCACCGTGCTCACCCCGGACCCTGCCGTCTGGGCCGGGCCGACGACGCCGTGGCCGGTGCGCGTCGAGTCCCTTCCCGTGGAACACGCGGCGTTCTGCGGGATCACCGCGCAGGGAGCGCTACTCGTCCGTCCTGACGGGCACGTCGCCGCCCGCTGGTCCGGCCCGCCCCCGGGCGCCTCCATCCTTCTCGACGCCCTCGCCACGTTGACCGGGCAGGACGCCCGAGCCGTCCGTCGCGCGTCGCCTCCGTGACGACCGCCGTCATCCGGCCTGTGCCGCATGCCGGCCCTTGCGCCGCTCGCCCAGCCGGACGCCCACGAAGACCAGCACGGCCAGCAGCACCACGGCGATGACCGCGTTGGTGCCCATGCCGACGTAGGACTCCACCAGCGACCAGTTCTCGCCGAGCGCCCAGCCGGCCAGCACGAACGCGGTGTTCCAGAGCAGGCTCCCGGCCGTGGTCAGGAGCGTGAAGACGCCCAGCGGCATACGTTCCACCCCGGCGGGAACGGAGATCAGACTGCGGAAGATCGGGATCATCCGGCCGAAGAACACCGTCTTGCGGCCGTGCTTGTGGAACCACGCCTCGGTCCGCGCGATGTCGGAGACCTTCAGCAGCGGGAGCCGGGCGGCCAGGGCCAGCGTGCGCTCGCGGCCGAGCACCGCGCCCACCCAGTACAGCGCCAATGCCCCGATCACCGAGCCGGCCGTGGTCCACAGCAGCACGGCGACCAGGTTCATCGCCCCCTGGGAGGCGGTGAAACCGGCCAGCGGCAGGATCACCTCGCTGGGCAGGGGCGGGAACAGGTTCTCCAGCGCGATCGCGATCCCCGCTCCAGGTGCGCCCAGCAGTTCCATCAGGTCGATCAGCCATTCCGTCATGCGTCAGAGACTAGGAACGACCAAGGTGGGGCTGCCATGAGGCAGGTGGCCGTTCAGGGGTGCGGGAAACCACACCCCCCCGCCGCCGTCGTCGGCGCTAGCTGCCGGTGCACCACCTGCCGCTCTTGAACCGCTCCTCGACCTCGACCTCGGGCGCCGAGTCGGCGACCGCGATGTCGAGTTGCGCCGTGGCGGCCACCAGGGTGCCGGCCGGCGACTTGGCCGCCTCGGCGTCCACCACCAGCTGCCGGTCGCCGAGCAGCGCGTAGGTGTCGCTGTCGAAGATCAGATCCCAGCGCACCCCGTCCGGGCTCGTGAAGCCCACGCCGATGCCCGTGCGGCCCGCCGCGTCCTGCACCCCCTCGTCGACGGTGATGCCGGGGAACGTGCTCAGGGCCTGGTACAACGCGCTGCGTTGCGCGGCCGGGAGGTAGGTGTGCCACAGCAGCTGACGTGCGGCGAGGTAGGCGAGGAACGGTGTCAGGCTCTTCGCCTTGGGCTTCCACATCGCGTCGAGGTGGGCGCGCATGCCGTCCGCGTCGGTCGGCAGGTTCTTGATCGTCGGATAGTCGCTCCTGAAGTCCTTGCAGTAGACGATGGGGTCGGTTCTGGTGCCCATGTCCTTGTAGGCGGACTTCGGGATCGGTTCGCCGGCGTAGGCCAGGGGCTCGATGGGCGAGTGCTCGAACACGCCGTCGGCGTACTGCCCCCGCCGTCGCTCGCCCGCCCGCAGCCAGACAGTGGTCTTGGAACGCCGGTAGTAGTGCTCGTCGGACTTGTCGAACGGCACCAGGGAGTGGTCGGTGATCTGCAGGGTCTTCACCACGATGTACTGGTCGTCGCGCGGCTCGATCTCGTCGACGGCGGCCCTCGCCGCGCGGTGGAGCACGTCGGCGGCCGACAGCAGCTTCATCTCCTGCGGCGGGGAGGGGGCCGGCGGCACCTTCACCACCACCAGGCCGACGGCCAGCGCCAGCCCTCCGGCGAGGGCGAAGCCGTACGGCCTGCGCCAGGCCGACCGGGACCGTCCCGCCCTGAGCAGCCGATCCCTGGCCATGGCCTTGGTGCCGGGGTCGTAGGGCGCCACTTCCGGCCGGACCTCGTTGATCAGGTCGAACTCGTTCATCGGGGGTCCTCCAGGACGTTGCGAATCTTGGCCCGGATCCGGGACAGACGGGAACGGACGGTGCCCACCGGGATGTCGAACGCCTGAGCCACCTGCTCGTAGGACAGTTCGGCCCAGGTGACCAGGAAGAGCAGCTCGCGTTCCGCCGAAGAGAGCCTGGTCAGCGCGTCGGTCAGGCGGGGACCGAGCCGCTGGGCGTCGATCCGGTCGATGCTGCGCTGCTCGAAGGGGTTGTCGTCGTGACCCGGCATCCTGGCCAGGGCGCGCAGCCTGCGCACCTCGGTACGGCGGTGTTTGGCGATCAGGTTGGCGGCGATGCCGTACAACCAGGGCGCGGCGTCCGGGATGGCCGCCACCGGGTGAGTCCTCTCATGGGGGGAAGTCCTTCCACAGGGCGCGTTCGCACCCTTCACCACAGACTCACCCGCACCGGCCTTTCGGTTCCATCGCTCCTTGGGGGAGTTCGGCGCGTGGGAGTTCAACGGGATCCGACCCGCTTCAGCCTGCTGGAGCGGAATTCGACCTGCTTCAGCGTGATCCGACCCGCTTCAGCTTCAGCGTGATCCGGCCCGCCGAACTCGCCACGCGTACGTGCCCGAGCGTGGTCGCCGTCAGGCGAACCGCGGCGCCGGGATGACCCTCTTCCTCAGCGCCGCGACGCCGACGGCCGCCACCCAGATGGCGGCGATGCCGTTGAACATCGCGACCGCGCCCCAGCCGTTCGAGGCGTAGAACTCCGACGAGTTGAAGCCGAAGAACATCGACGGCACCCCGGCCAGGTGCAGTGCGGCGATGCCGAACGACGACCAGCCGACCCACCGGGAAAGGGCGCCGGTGCGCAGCACCGCGTACCCGAAGGCGACGCCGAAGACGACCAGCATCAGGTGGCTCATCGAGCCGTAGAGCAGGTAGGTGGGCACGGTGCGGGTCGGGTCGATCTCCTCGACGGCCTTGATGGCGCTGCTGCCCTCGATCCCCTTGGCGACCATGTCGACGATCGTCCACGCCACGCCGGCGGTGCCGGCGACCGCCCCGAACCATTCGTAGCGGGCGTCGGCCCGCGTGATGAGCGACCGGACGCCGCTCATGAACACCAGGAACAGCGTCAGCGCGCAGAAGTTGAAGAGCGTACGGGTGAGGATCAGCCAGTCCGGCATGAGGGCGCCGGTCTCGACACCGCAGGCCGGAGGGTCACACGCGGGCACGACGAAGTAAAGGGGGAGCTCGGCCATCGCGAAGACGGCGCCGAGGATCCCGGCCACGCCGATCCAGCGGCGAGCCGTGGGCGGGAGCTGAATCTGTGTAAGTAATGAAGTGTTCATGGCATGCACAGTAGCAACAACTGTGTAAGCCGTCTACTATTTCCTTCGGATCTTCGAGAGGATGCCGGCCATGACCCCACGCAAGAGCTCCGGACGCGACCTCACGCGAGACCGCGAGCCCGCGCCGGATCCCGGGCCCGCCGCCGACACAGACCTCGATGCGCTGCCGCCGGGCCTGGCCGCGGCCTGGGGCGTCGTCGACACCGGTGGGCGGCGCGGCCCCAAGCCGGCGCACAGCGTCGAGAAGATCATCGCGGTCGCGACCGAACTGGCCGACGAGGAGGGCATCGCCGCCGCCTCCCTGCCCAAGGTGGCCGCCCGGATCGGCGTGACCGCCAACGCGCTGTATCGCTACGTCAGCTCCAAGGAAGAGCTCATCGTGCTCCTGGCCGATCGCGCCTGGGGCGACCCGCCCGAGCTGCCCGACGGCGACTGGCGAGAGGCGGCCGCGCTGTGGTCACGCCGGCTGTTCGAGCGTTTCCTCTCCCGTCCGTGGTTGCTGGACGTGCCGACCACCGTCTCCCTGACCCCGCACAACGCGGCCTGGCTGGACGCCCTGATCACCGCACTCGGATCGACCGGAATGGAGGCGCAGCTGATGCTGAACTGCGCGTACCTCCTCGACAGCCACGCCCGGTACGGCGCCAACCTGCGACGCAACACTCCGACACCGGCCGCGTTGCGCCGCGCGAACCCCGACCAGCAGCGGGCGGTCCGCGCGGTCCGCGTGTTCCTCGACGGCCAGCTCCGCTCCCGCAACCTGAACGCCGTCGCGGACGCGATCCAGGACCCGATGTTCCTCGCCGACGAACCTCCGCTCGACGGCTTCGAATTCGGCCTCGCCAGAATCCTCGACGGCATCGAGGCATACGTCCAGCAGTAGGAACGCCGCAGCAGCCTGCCCGCCGAATTCCCGTCGGGCAATTGCGCCTTCGTCGGCAGGCTCTCGGGTGGGCCGGTATATGTGCATGAATTATCAGCCCTGCGTTCCGACGTCTGGTCCAGCGCCCCCGCTGCGGACGACTGCGGCACTATCACGTACGGACAGTGAGGCTTTTCATCCTGAAGTGGCAGTTCTGGCGGGTGGACTGATGGAGGAGCAAGGCCCGACCGAATATGGTTCGTCCCGGCCGTTGGACGACAGCTAGGGTGCCCGCCATGCAGGACGAGGTCTACCACTACAACAAGGAACGCTGGGAAGCCCTTGTGGGGGCGGAGGCGTTGTTCACCCGTCCTATGCTCGACCTGGACGCGGAGAAGGCTCAGGCCTATCTGGGCCTGGAGAGGCTGGGCATCCCCGGCGACCTGGCGGGCCGGAAGGTGCTCTGCCTGGCGGGAGGGGGCGGGCAGCAGTCTGCGGCCTTCGCTCTGCTCGGAGCCGACGTGACGGTTCTCGACATCTCGTCCGGGCAGCTGGAGCGGGACCGCCTGGCCGCTGAGCACTACAGCGTCGGCATCCGCACGATCCAGGGAGACATGCGGGACCTGTCGGCCCTTGACGACTCCTCGTTCGATCTGGTCTGGCATCCGTACTCGCTGACCTTCGTCCCGGACTCCCGGATCGTTTTCCGCGAGGTCGCGAGAGTCGTCGACGAAGGCGGCTACTACTACCTGATGTGCGCCAACCCGTTCTTCTCCGGGCTCACTCACCACTCGTGGAACGGGGAGGGCTACACGCTGAAGCACCCCTACACGGACGAGGCCGCGACCTGCTATCCCGACCAGGACTGGGTCTACGACCGCAAGCCGTCCGGCCGCCACATTCGCGAACCCCTGGAGTACAGGCAGACACTGAGCCGGATCGTCAACAGCCTGATCCGGGAAGGCTTCATGCTGAGGCTCCTTTCTGAGGTCCGAGGTGACGACCCGGGTGCGGAACCGGGCAGTTGGGCGCACTTCACGGGGGTGGCCCCGCCGTGGCTGGAATTCGTCTGGCAGTACTGCCCGGCATCCTCGGAAGGCGCGGGTGTCTGGGGGCAGGGGTGACCGCGACCTGCGAATGTTCCAGCTGTGTGAGCCTCTTTCATCCTGAGTAGCGGCCCTCCTCGACGAGTTGCAGCACGAGGATTGCTTGCACGGGCGCGGTCGCACGACGCGGACAACAGCGCAGCTTGGTCAGCGCTTTCCAGCTCTTCATGGGCGCAACGGCGCGTTCGCCGATGGCCCGGATACGGGCGTGGGCGCGGTTGACGTCCCGCTGGCCATGTGACAGCCGGCGCCGATGACAATGCCGCCTGTGTTTGCCGCTGTAGTACGGGCGTTCGTCGGCCAGGCGGTCGATCGGGATGAGGGTGCCGTCCACGATGGCGTAGGTCAGCCGCGCAGCGCGTCTCGCAGCGGCGTGCACGTCGTCGGCCGGCGCGGCCGGCAGGTCCACGCTTTCGCGGACGTAGCGCCAGGCTGTGGTGGTGCCGATGGCGAATCCGGCGGCCAAACGGGCGTAGGTGTCGCCGTTGCGCAGATGGGCCAGAACCAGCAGCGCCTGCTGGGCCGGGGCCAACCGACGTCATCGGCAGCGGCGTTCGGCTCGCTGGTTGGGGATGAGTTCAGCCAAGCGGATGAGGGTGTGGTCGGACAGCGGAATCGAGGCCCGGTAAGACAGCAACGAGGTTCCCGGTCGGGGCATCGGATCTTGGTCGGCTGCTGTCTTACCGGGAATCTCCTCTCATCCGTCACCGCTCTGCGCATGCCCATCGTGGCCAGCGCCATCAGGTCGGAAAGAGCTCAGTGTCAGGACCCCGATCGGCCCAAGCCCGTGAACGAGTGGATCGTAGGGCGCTGGGACCAGCCCGTCCCCACGGTCGCCGCCGCCGTCGTAGGAGCGCTGGGCATGGCCGCCCCCGGCCTCTGGCCTGGCAACTGCACAGCACCGGCGCCGAAGAGGTCGAAAGGCCGCAAACTATGGCCACTCGACTGACACAGACTCCGCACGTGCCGCTCGATCACTCACGCCGACGCCAGGTCCTCGAACCCCGCCTTCAACCAAGTAGTGCCTACGACGACGTGCAGCTCACTGCCTCGCCCCAGCACGACAGCCGTCCTGGGAAGCGGCCCTCCGTCGGGCATCACCAGCCGGGTGGGACGATCCACCGACAAGCCTTCCCCCTTGATGCTCCCGGTGACCACCCGGTGCCGCTGTCCTTCATATCCGCCGACAAGCGCCACCCGGTCGCCGGCGACGACGAGCGCATGGGCGCCCTTCACCTGCGTGGACCAGCCGGCAACCGCGCCGGCTCGAACCCGCACGATAGGAAAGTCGGTGTAGTAGTAGGCCCACGCTTCATTCCCCGACACGTTCAGCGCGTAGCAGTCGGAGATCGCGCCGAACTCACCGTCGTACGGATATCGCCACGCGGGAGCCAGATCAGCCCCGAAGCGGATCAGACCGGGGGAGCCGATGGGGGCGGGACTGCCTTTCTCTCCCCAGCCGAAGTTGCCGAACACGCCTTCGTCGAAATAGCTCACCCATATGTCGCCGGAAAGCGTCGTCTGCACGTCCTCGATTCCGTCTCCCAGCACGCCCTTTCGCAGGAGCTTTCCATCGGCATCGTAGACGGCGGCGTTGGACTCGGCCGCTCCGTCCCGCCAACGGCACCGCGCCCCCACCAAGAGCACGGCCCCGTCCGGCATCGGCTGGACGTGGTTGTGCGCCTGTGAGTGCCGGGCAATGGAAACCGACCTCGTCAGATGGGGACGGTACGTGGCGACATGCAACGAGACTGGCGCGGCCGTACGCGAATGGGGAAAAGACGCCCCATCAGAGGCGACAGTCCGTGCATTCAGCGGATCAGCGTTCTCCTGCGAGACCCACACAACGACGAGCTCCCCCTTGGGACCCGCCGCCGTACTCACCATCTCCGCGCCCCGGGACGGCGGAACCAAGTCCGCGTGATGGCGCAGCCGCACAACGTCTGTCTTTCGATTACTTCCGGCTCGGCCTCGCATGGGAGACACCTTATTGATCGCGTGGCTGAATCGCGCCTGAAATAAATCCCAGCCAGTGCCAGCACCGACGCTCCTGAAGCCCCACTTCGGGCCGATCTCCATATCGCAAGCAATCGACCCGACCATGTGACATGGAACGCCGGGAACAACAGCTGCTCCCGCTCCTCCCGAGGACGAACACGTCACCAGGAAGCCGGCCCGGCCGCACGCCGCCCCCCAAGGCGCCGCGGTACGGTCGGCGGCGCCTTCGAACAGGTTGTCCAGGGGTTCAGCGACGGGCTTTGCGCAGCCCGGTGATCTGCAGCTCGGCGAACAGCCCCACGACCAGAGCCTGAGCGATGGCCCAGACGGCCCCGAGCGTGCTGAACTCCAGCGCACCCGTCACCACTGCGGCCACGCTGCCGAGGGTCCAGACGATGTTCAACGCGACGACGGCCCTGACGGCGTTCTGGCCGATCGCGGGACGCGCGGCCACCAGGCCGACGGCGGCGCCGTACACGAGCAGGAAGACCCCGATCTCGCGCAGCAGCCCCGCCTCCGGCCCGAGCAGGCCGCTCACGGGCCCGGCCAGGGCCAGGTACACCAGCCCATTGACGCCGGTGACGACGGCGTCCGCAACAAGAGCGAGGCGCAGGAACTTGGTCCGGTCGGCGGTGATGGTGAGGGCGGTCATCTCTGCTCCTTCAAGTGCTCGTTTCGACACCTGAACAATGGCAGCGAGACGTAAGGACCGCGATTACGCGCCAGGTAATGAGAACGGCAACCAGGCCGCTCAGGGCGGCCGCTATCCGCTACAAGGATGCGTCGTTCCATGTCACTTGTTGGGGCACCGCTACTGGAGGGAGGGCCACCATGGGCCCGTTCACCGCCCTGCTGATCGCCGCGGCGCTTGTGGCCGTGCTCCACGTCGCCGTCAGCCGCAACCCGCTGACCAAGTGCTCGCAGTGCGCGGGCAGCGGCTTGCGTCCGGTCGCGGGTGCTGCCGCGGCGGTACCGGCGTGCACGCGCTGCCGACGCCTGGCGAGATCCGGGGCCGGTTCCAAACATAGACATTCGGAAAGCGAAACCGCTTTGGAAGACGTGACGCCCTCCGCTGCGACTCACAGCGAAAGGCGGGCGGTGGCCTGAAGCAGGCCGGGCACCACCGTAGGCCTCCAGGCCTGATTGAGGACGGTCTTCTCGTAGGCGTCAATGCTGGCGCGCTGGCGGCGCTTTGTGCCTGTCTTCAATGAGCGGCGCCGATCCATGTACTGCGCGCCGATGGAGCGTACGGCCACAATCAGGACGCCAGGCACCTTCGACGGCAGCCAGCCGCACGCGGCGGCGGGACGGCCGGGATGGCGTTGAGCGTCGGCAGCGTCACCTTCTGCTCGCCAGCCTTGCACTTGTCGTACTGGCTGCGGTCCAGGGGCCAGCGGTCGCACGGCGCCAGTCTTCGGCATTGATGCACACGCCAAAGCTCTTCGGCTTGCCCGGCGCGGCGCTCGCGGAGGCGGCACCAGGCACACCGAGGCCGACGACGAGAGCGGACGGGACTACAGCGCTCTAAAAGATCCTCATTGAAGGTTCTCCTCAATGAGGAATGGGGCCAACCGAAGAGTGCCCCGCATCGGACAGCACACTCGGAAGCGGCATCGAATCGCGTTCCGGAGACGTTCAGCGCAGCCTTCACACATGCCCTTGAAGGGCTGGAGAATGGCGTGGTGACGAAGACTTCTGGCGCAGCATCCGGACCAGGAACTGCTGCCACCCGAACCGGCCGGCAACTGCCTGCGTGGACGATTCCGGCCGCGATTTCGGCAGCCGGTTTGGTCTGCTTCATGGCTGCGATGATCCTGATGAAGGTGTCTGATGGGGCGCAGCCATGGTTGAGGATCGGTATCGCCGCTCTGGCGTTCTCCGCAGCAGTATGGGTCTGCTACTCGACACTGCGATGGCTCGCCGCCAGACGACGGCAGAACGTCACTGGCTAGTTGACCTCGTTGATGTACTGCCGCACCCGAAACCCATGACACCCTCAGCAGGACGGCCCAGTCGTCGAGGGTGACCGTTCCACTCGCCCCGCGGCCGTCCGCGTTCAGAGCATTCTCCAGAGCGTCGCCGAACACGGTGCCGTCCGACGCCTGTCGTGACCGGGTAGCCGCCGGGCGTAGAACACGCTGTAGAGGGTTTCACGTCCCATCTCTTCGTGCCCCTCCGAAGTGCGGGCAGCCGCTTCACGGAGGCCTCCGTGGGGTTCGGCAGGGACGCAGTGGTAGGCAGGCCGGCTGAAGCCGACGATGGCCGATCGGGATTGGGCTCGCCGCATGCAGGCGTTGGAGGCATTGAATTCGATCGTCACCACGTGCCCTGTACTGATCCGCCCGGCACCCGAGAAGCATAAGGCCGTCCAGGATGACACTCTGCTCCTGCCGGCGAAGGAGGGTCTGCTGGCGACCAGCAGGGAGCGGCTTGAGCAGGTCTTCCCTGCGGACTGGGTTCGCCGCCTGCAGGAGGGTTGGCCGCCTTCCTCCGCGCGCAGGGTTCCGATGTTCGGAGCGTTACGGAGATGGGTCTCAAGGGCGCGTCAGATGCCAAGCTCGCCCAGCTCGCCGAACAACTCGGTGCCAAGGTGGTGACCCGGGATCGCGGTCGGCAAATGGATGGCGGGTTCGGGCGGAACGCGATCCAGATAAACTCGAAGATCAAGAGCTTCGCTGCCATCCTGAGGATCATTACTGGCAAATGACAGATAATCCCGACCATGCTGGATATAGCGAGGCCAAGCGCTCCGCAATTCACGAACGGTGGCTTGCGGAGCGTCGTCGGCGTACCGAGGATCCCCATTATCGAGAAGAGTGGTACTCCGAGCAGTGCGGCGCCTGCCGATTCTGGTTCCCGCTGGCCGGCGCGCTGGGCAACGATTACGGCGCGTGCGCGAATGCGGCGTCCCTCTTCGACGGCCGGATCCGTTTCGAGCATGACGGGTGTGACGCCTTCCAGGAGTCGGGAACCTGGTCCGTTCCGGAGGACCACGAGACGCATCGACGGTGGCGGCTGTACCTCGACGTGCTGGACAACATGGACGAACGTGGCTTGTTGCTGCTGCGCGATGCGCTGACCGAAGAGCCTGACCGGAAGCTGGCACTGGCCGTGATCCTGCGCGCGCTGGAGACAGTGAACGCGGACGAGCGGCGAGAGTGGATCGATCTGGCCCCTGCCGGACAGGATCGTGAGCGAGCCGAGGCCCGCGCGAAAGATCTCGAACTCTTGACGGGGGGGCCAGTCGGTCAGCCTGGCGAATGGTCGGAGTGGTTGCAGCTCAGGCTCGCGGCGACCACCTCCGATCCGGCGATGCTCGAAACCCTCGTCCGAGCAGGGCGCACGAAACGCGTCCGGCGCCTGGCCGGAGAGCGTAAGCGGGCGATGCGTGACCCTGGCCCGGCCCCCACCTGTCACCTGAGGACGAATCGTCCAGCACATGTACGACTACCTGCTCCTCGACATCGTCAAGAGCACGACTCTGACCATCGATTCCTTCGTGGTGCCTGCCCCGGGCGTCAGCGCGTAACGAGAGCGCTCGGCGCGGCCCCAGCAAGCTGCGGACGAGCTCCAGCTCGGCCCCGGATGGTGAGCCGCCGGCGACTACGTGTTCGCCACGGGATGGGATGAGCCCGTTCACCCCCGACACGCTCGGCTCGCTCTTCCTGATCACGATCAAGCGATACAACCAAATGAACACCGGCATGCCGTTGCCCCATGCACGGCTTCACGACCTACGCCATATCCCTGCGACGATCCTGCTCCTGGCCGGCGTCCCCGTCCATGTGGTCGCGGCCCGCCTCGGCCACGCCGACCCGTCGAGCTGCTCAGGGTCTATGCCCATGTGGTCCGCGCCGCAGAGGCGTCAGCCGCCGATGTCTTCGCTGAGGCGATCGGTGAAGGACGAGGAGCCGTGTTAACAAGATCCGGAGATGCTCCTGACAAACAGAAGGGCCCGCTCCCAGGAACCCCTGGTTGCGGGCCTTTCGCATGTGTGCGGCCGGAGGTACTCGAAACCCCAACCTTCTGATCCGTAGTCAGATGCTCTATCCATTGAGCTACGGCCGCTCGCTGCGTAAGCAAGCATAGCGGGTTCTGTGCAGTGCATCGAACCGAATACCGCGATCACTGGCGAGCCGGCTCCTCCTTCTTGGGCCAGAGGGTGTGGCTCACCGGCCAGATCAGGGCGATCAGGGGGACCTTGAGGAGGTTGAGCATGAAGTCCACCAGGGCCTTTGTGCGGGAGGGGTCGTTCACGAGCCAGATGAGGCCGAAGAGGATAAGGCACGAGATTCCGTACGCCAGGAGCAGTTTCAGCCAGAACGCCCACTCGTAGCGTGTCCGGGCGGGTCCGCCTGCTGGAGGCTTCCAGGGCGGGGGGCCGCCGGCGAAGCGGTGGTGGAAGCGGGCGTCGGCCCAGCGCATCGTCCGGTGGCCGAAGACGATCGAGTAGGCCAGGTAGGCCGCTGCCAGGCCGTGGCGCAGGTCCGCCGTGGCGCCGCCGCGCATGTCGATGACCGCCGCGGCCAGGAGGACCACGTCGAGGAGCGGGACGCAGAGCAGGAGGGCCGTGCTCAGCCGTCGGCGCTTCCAGAGGTAGCGGCAGGCCAGGCCGACGCCCAGGAGGAGCCAGAAGCCGATTTCGCAGCCGATGAGGATGGCGACAATCACATGTACCAGCTTGCGGTGATTCGCGGCCCGGCACATCGTCGGCGAAAACGAGCCTGTGGATACATCGAAAGGTGTATCCACAGGCTGACCCTCGGAGGACGGCGGCGGCGTCCGGGAGTGGTGAGATGAGGACATGACACGAGCGGCGGTGAGAGGCTGTGGCGCCGGGGCGCGGGCGGTGGCGGGTCGGGCGACACTGTCCTGGGCGCCGCCGGGGGCCGCCTTCGGTTGTTCAGGGTGTGGGCGGGGCCGGCGTAGGCCGGGTGGTCCGGGTGCGTAGGGTCGCTGACCGGCCGCCGGCCTCGACTCGGTCGGGTTCACAGTGGTGGCGGTCGGCACCGCGGCCGTGGGGGGCCGGGGTGCGGGCGGGTTCACGGTGGTTGACGCGGTTCGCGGCGCGGAGGGCCTCCGGGGGCGGTGGTCAGGAGAAGGGCAGGGTGCCGCCTGGGGTGGCGGCCGGGGTGGCATTCGTTCTGGGGGCGCTGCTGATTCTGGCCGGGGGATACCTGCGCCGCGGCGTGCCGGTGTGGGTGTTGCTGGTGCCGTTGGCGATCACCTGTTCGGCCGTGCTGCTGCGGCAGCGGGCCCCGTTGTGGTCGCTGGCACTGGGGGTGGTGGCCGTCACGATCGACGGGCTGGTGGGGCCGTCGCTGGCGACCGTGCTGGTGTTCACCGACAATCTTTACGCCGCGGCGCTCTACGGGCCGGCGCGGCTCGCTCGGTGGCTGCTCGGGATCACGACGGTGCTGGCCGTGGTGGCCGGGGCCGTGGCGGCGTTCATCGCGGCGGACTGGCGGTTGCTGGCCGTCATGGGGATCCAGGCGGGGCTGGTGCTGGTCACGCCGGTCACCACGGCCTGGGTGCTGCGGGAGCAGCGCGACCGGGCGGCCGCGGAACGCGCGCGGGCCGAGCAGGTCGCGCATCTCGCCGAGCTCGACCGGCAGGCCGCGATCGCCGCCGAACGTACGCGGATGGCTCGTGAGCTGCATGACATGATCGCGAACCATTTCAGTGCCATCGCCATTCAGTCGACGGCTGCTCTGTCCCGTAAAGACCTGGATCGGGAGACGGTTCGGAAGGTCATGGAGTCCGTACGGGAGAACAGCGTCAAGGGCATGGCCGAGATGCGGGACATGATCGGGCTGCTGCGGGAGGCCAACGGCGGGCATGAGGGGGACGGGCCGGAGCTTGAGGCCACCCGGCCGCGGCTGGCCGACGCGGAGAGCCTGGTCGAGCGTACGCGGCGGGCTGGGATGGAGGTCGAGCTGCGGGTCGACGGGGAGGTGCGTGAGGTGCCGGCTTCGGTGGATCTGGCCGGTTATCGCATCCTTCAGGAAGGGCTGACGAACGCGCTCAAGCATGGTGAGGCGCCGGTTGTCGTCTCGCTGACGTACGAACCTCGGGAGGTTCTCCTGACGGTCGAGAACCGGGTCGGGCGGCGGGGGGCTCGGCTGCCGGGTTCGGGGGCGGGGCTGATCGGCATGCGCGAACGGGCTTCGCTGGTCGGAGGGTTCTTCGAGGCGGGACGGTCGGGGGATGGGTGGCGCATCGCGGCGGCCTTTCCGATGTCGCTCAACCCCGACACACAGCCGTTCGACGCCCGCCGGCCGGGCGGTCGCGCGTCAGGTGGCCGTCCTGTGGGCGGGCGTGCCGTGGGTGATGGTGCTTTGGGTGGTCGTGCCTCGGGTGGCCGTCCTGCGGAGGCGCGTACTTCTGGGGAGCGGGCTTCGCGAGCGCGGGGTGCGGGTGTGCCGGTGTCGGAGGCTGGGGCTGTGGATGGGCGGGCGGTGCGGTGGCGGGCGGTCGGAGGGGCAGCGTCGGCGCCGGACGAGAGCGCTGCTGACGACGGTGAACACCTCGGGGATGGTGAACGTCCCGGGGACGGCGAGTGGCCCAGGAATGGTGATGGCGGGACGGACGTGGCATGAGCATCAGGGTGTTGGTAGCTGACGATCATGCGGCCGTACGGGCCGGGATCGTGATGATTCTGGACGGCGCCGACGACGTCGAGGTCGTGGGTGAGGCCGCTGACGGTGAGCAGGCGGTTCGGTTGGCTCATGATCTGCGCCCTGACGTCGTCCTCATGGACATCCGCATGCCTCGCCTCGACGGCATCTCCGCCACCAGGGAACTGGCGGGGGTGAGTGACGTCCTGATCCTCACGACGTTCGACGTCGACGAGTACGTCTTCGGCGCCCTCCGGGCGGGGGCGGCCGGTTTCCTGCTCAAGAACACCGAGGCCCATGCCCTGGTGGAAGCGGTGAGGCTGGTGGCGGGCGGCGAGGGGATGATCGCGCCGGGCGTCACCAGACGGCTGATCGCCGCCTTCGCCGACCAGCCGCCCCGCCGTGAGCCGCCCGAGCCGGAGGCGCTGACCCCGCGCGAGCGTGAGGTGCTGGCCTGCATCGGTCGCGGCCTGTCCAACGCCGAGATCGCCAAGGAGCTCGACATGGCTGAGGCCACTACGAAGACGCACGTCAGCCGGCTGCTGAACAAACTGGGCCTGAAGAGCCGCGTGCAGGCGGCGATTTACTACTCAGAGTCGCTTTAGCCCCGTAGGGTGAACGCCGTGACCACGCCGCCGCCCCCTCCAGCCGGGGAGCCGCCCCCCGAGGGGCCTCCGCTCGGGCAGCGTCCGCCCGGGCCGCCCGGCAGCCAGCCTCCACCTGGGGAGCCATCCCCCGAGCGGCCTCCACTCGGGCAGCGTCCACCCGGGCCGACGGGTGGCCAGCCTCCACCTGGGCAGCCGCCCTCCGGGCAGTCTCCGTCCGGGCAGTCTCCGGCCGGGGCTCCTTGGCAGCCTCCGTCTGGGCAGCGTCCGGTCGGGCCGTCTGAACAGCCGCCGTTGGGACAGTCCCCGTTCGGACAGTCTTCGTCCGGGGCTCCTTGGCAGCCTCCGTCTGGGCAGCGTCCGGTCGGGCCGTCTGAACAGCCGCCGTTGGGACAGTCCCCGTTGGGACAGTCCCCGTTGGGACAGTCTTCGTCCGGGGCTTCTGGGCAGCCTTCGTCCGGGCAGCGTCCACCTGGGCCTCCTCCTCACGGGCAGCCTCCGTTCGGGCCGCCAACCGGGCAGCCTCCGTTCGGGCCGGCAACCGGGCAGCCTCCGTTCGGGCCGGCAACCGGGCCGCCGGGCGGGCCGTCGCAGCCGCGGCGGCAGCCTGGGCTGACCGTTGCGTTGGCGCTGGCCGGGAGTTTCGCCTACCTGGTGATCAACCTGGTGGTCGGGCTGCTCGCGTTGAGCACGCAGTCCTCGGCGGGGATCGGCGTCGCGGCGGGGTTCCTCTTGCTTCTGGGGCTCGGCTTGGGCATCGTGCTGGTTGTCCTGCGCAAGCCGTGGTCGTTCGGCCTTGGGCTGGGGTTGATGATCGGATGGTCGTTGGCGTCGATCGTCTCGGCCGGATATTGCACGGGGCTGAACCCCGGCCTGTACGCATAGGTGAAGGCATTGATCGTTCGGCACGTAGCATCCCCTGCCGGCCAGAGGTAGCGGGATGACGACACCACCGCCCCAGGGCCCGCCAGGGCCGCACCAGAACTGGCCACCACCAACGTCGCCACCAACGTCGCCACCAACGTCACCCCCGCCGTCGTCACAGCCGGGACCGTTGCCGCCGCCACCGTCACAGGCGGGGCCGGTGCCCCCGCCGCCATCACAGGCGGGACCGATGCCCCCGCCCCTGTCACAGGCGGGGCCGATGCCCTCGCCGTCGTCACAGCCGTCGACACACCCGGGACCGACGTCCCCGCCGTCGTCACGGCCAGCACCGTTGTCACCGCCCCTGTCACAGCTGGGACCGTTGTCACCGCCACCGCCACCGCCACCGTCGCAATCGCGGGCGGAAAACTTCCCGCCGCCCCCGTCGCCACTGCCGCGGTCGATGCCTCTACCGCCACCACCACCCAGCAGTCGCAACTCCGCGATGCTTCTCGGCGCGATGCTTCTCGTCGGCGTGTTCACCTACACCGTCGTCAACGGCATCGTGGGCTTCTTCGCCTTCTTCTCCGCCATCAACGGCACGAACAAGGGGGTCGTGATCGCCGCCGCGGTGCTGCTGGCCCTCGTCGGTCTCGGCGGCGGTCTGGGGTTCGGCCTGGTCCGCAAGTCGTGGTCCCGAGGTCTGGGGCTGGGGCTCGCGATCGGCTGGGCGCTGTGGTCGATGCTGACGGCCGGAGTCTGCACCGGCCTCAACCCCAGCCTGTACGGCTGACACCATGCCGTACCACGAGATATTCGTCGGCCTGGGCGTCCTGGTGGCCTCGGTGGTCTTCGTCCGCGAGGCCAGGGCCAGGGGCGCGCTCAACGAGCAGTCACTGGTCGCCGTCACCGGAGCCCTGGTCGGGGGCGCGATCGGCATGCGTCTGGCGGGCTGGCTGGAGACCCTCGACCTCGCCGACCTGTGGCTGTACGGCTCCCGCAGCATCCTCGGCGGCCTGACCGGCGCGTACGTCGGCGTGCTGGTCGCCAAGAAGGTCATCGGCTACAAGGAGCGCACCGGTGACCTGTTCGCCCCGGCGGTGGCGCTCGGCATGGTGATCGGCCGTATCGGCTGTCACCTGACCGAGGCTCCCGGCAGGCCCACGGACCTGCCCTGGGGGGTGCACGCGCCGCCGTCCACCCCGGAATGCCCGGGATGTCTGACGGGCCAGGCCATGCACCCGTCGTTCGTGTACGAGATCGTCTTCCAGCTGGCCGCGTTCGTCGCGCTGCGGTGGGCGCGCAAGCGGCTGACCGAGCCCGGGGAGCTGTTCACGCTCTATCTCGCCGGATACGCGGCCTTCCGGTTCCTGGTCGAGTTCACCAGGGCGAACGAGACGTTGTGGCTCGACCTCACCGGGCCGCAATGGTTCCTGGTCCCCGGCCTGACGCTGCTCGCGCTCAGGCTCGCGTACGGCTGGCGTCGAGGCCACTACGATGCCCTTTTCAAGCGGAAGGTCACGACATGAGCGCAGGGATGGGGCTACGGGGAGACCGCATCCTCCGGTACGTCAACGCGTTCTGCCCGAAATGCCACGGCCGGGACCTCGACCAGGTCGAACGGCTGAGCGGCTGGCTGGCCGAGCGCGACGGCAAGGTGTGGCTGGAACGCGGCTGCCGCGAACACGGCCTGATCCGCACGCTGTACGACGAGGACCCGGAGATCCTCTCCTACCTGGAGGAGTGGACCGCTCCCACCAAGCAGCACATCCCCGACGTGTCCGGAAACTTCGCCCCGATCCCCGGCGCGTACCTCAACGGCCTGCCCGAGATGCAGACCCAGCACACCTGCATCCTCCTGGAGGACATCGCCGAGGCGTGCAACCTGCGCTGCCCCACCTGCTTCGCCGACAGCTCGCCCGACCTGACCGGCGTCGTCCCGGTGGCCGACGTGCTGGCGAACGTGGACCAGCGTCTGGCCAGGGAGAACGGCAAGCTCGACGTCCTGATGCTGAGCGGCGGCGAGCCCACGCTCCACCCCGAGCTGAAGACCCTCCTCGCCGAGCTGGTGAGCCGGCCGGTCACCCGCATCCTGATCAACACCAACGGCGTGCTCATCGCCAGGGACGACGCCCTGCTCGACCTGCTCACCGAGCACCGCGACCGGGTGGAGGTCTACCTCCAGTACGACGGCTCGTCGGCCGAGGCGTCCAGGCACCACCGCGGCGGCGACCTGCGCCGAATCAAGACGGAGGCCGTACGGCGGCTGTCGGAGCGGGAGATCTTCACGACCCTGGTCATGACCGCGGCCCTCGGCGTCAACGACGGCGAGATCGGCGACGTCGTGCGCCTCGCGCTCGACACGCCGTTCGTCGGCGGCGTGTCGCTGCAACCCCAGTTCGGCTCGGGGAGATCGGGCGTCATCGACCCGTCCGACCGGCTCACCCACACCGGCGTGCTCAAGCGGCTCGGCCCGCAGACCGGCGGCCTGGTGACCTGGCGCGACCTGACCGCACTGCCCTGCTCGCACCCCCACTGCTGCTCGGTCGGCTACCTGATCCGCGACGACGCCCAGCAGTGGCGCTCGCTGGTCGCCCTGATCGGCCACGACCGCCTCAAGGAGAACCTGGGCCTGGTCTCCAACCGCATCGCCGACTCCGAACTGCCGCGCGAGCTGCGGATGGCCGTCCAGGAATCGCTGCTGGGGCTGCTGTCGGAGCAGTCGTCGCTGTCCCACCCGCAGATCGGCGACCTGTGGCGGGACATCTGCGAGAACTGCGACCTCGGCGTCGCCACGCTGCTCACCCTCGCCTCCTCGGCGCTGCCCGGCCGGCGGAGGAAGCTGCGCAGGATGCTGGGCGAGCGGGTGGTGCGGATCACGATCAAGCCGTTCATGGACATCTCGACCATGATCGAGGAGCGGCTCACGCAGTGCTGCGTGCACGTCGGCACGCGTGCCGAGCAGGACCAGTGCGCGCCGTTCTGCGCCGTGCAGGCCTGGCCGCAGCTGTCGCGGCAGCGGCTGTCCGCGGTGGCCGCCAAGCCGGGGCTGGTGATCCTCTGAAGAGCCGGCCGTACGATCCGCTCCGGTTGTGTGTGTACGCCACCGTGGCGCTGCTGGCCTGGCTGCTCGGGCCGTGGGCGGTGCTCGGCTTCGCGGCGCTGGGGTTCGCCGGGTACTGGAAGGCGCGGCGGGCCGGGCTGACCCGGAGCAAATGCCTGCTCAGGGACACCCGGCTCGTGCTGGCCTATCTCGGGCTGATCGGGCTCGCCGCGGTGGTGGGAATCGTCCTGTCGCTGCGGTGATCAGGTCGCGGGGACGTACAGGATGAGCGACTCGGCGATGCAGGCGGGCCGGCGCTCGCCCTCGATCTCGATCGTCATCTTCAGGTTGGCCAGATAACCGGCCGGGGTGCCCTTGACGTCGGTGAGCTCGCCCACGGCCCTGACCCGCGCGCCCACGGGCACCGGCCGGGGGAAACGGACCTTGTTCAGCCCGTAGTTGACGCCCATCGCGATGCCCTCGACGCGCACCATCTCGAACATGAACGTCGGCAGCAGCGACAGGGTCAGGAAGCCGTGGGCGATCGTGCCGCCGAAGGGCCCCTCCTTGGCGCGCTCCACGTCCACGTGAATCCACTGGTGGTCGTCGGTGGCGTCGGCGAAGAGGCCGACCTGCTCCTGGGTGACGGTGCGCCACTCGGTCGGGCTGAACGTCTCGCCCACGGCCGCCTTGAGTTCCTGTACGTTCGCGAAGGTCCGCATGGCCACGAACGCTATTGCGCGGGCGGGACGGCTGCCAAGTTGAGCAACCGGTACTCCTTCCCCGAGACCACCCAGTAGACGATCGTGCTGGGCTCGGCGGACCGATCGTCCCCCCACCAGATCCCCGCCCGCTCGAACGTCACCAGCGCGCCGGTCGCGAGGTCGTACACCTCGCCGTCGGACACCGCGAAGCGGTCGAGAGCCGGGTAGTCGGCGAGCCGGGGCGCGAGGCCGAGCCCCTGGGGCTCGATCGCACCGGTCCCGTCGGCCCGCTGCAGGTACGAGCGCCCGCCCTGGGCTCCCCAGCACCAGAACGGCCCGCACCGCAGCGTCACGACGTCCCGGGGGATGACGACGCGCACGGTGTAGGGGTCGCCGGACAGGTCCACGACCTTGGTCTGGACCTTCTGCGAGTCGTCCGCGTCCGTGGCCCACGGCCACCTGATGAGGTGGAGGCCCTCGCTGCCGGGGATCAGCCGCGGCGCTTCGCCGCCTGCGAGCGGCATCCACCACACGCCTCCGCCGCCCTCCGACCAGATGATCCGGTCACCGTTGACGGCGATGCGCTCGATCCGGAGGTGCTCGCCCGTCATCGCGGCGACCCGCCGGGGCGCGCCGCCCGCGAGCGCGGCCGTCCAGATCTCGCGTACGGGGGTGCCGTCGTCGCGGAGGGCTTTCACATACCAGGCGAGGTTCGTCCCGTCGAACGCCGGCGGCTGTGGCAGGTACGTCCTCATGCCGGGAGGGACCGTCAGGCCGGCGAGCTCGCGGAACGTCCGGGTGACCGTGTCGTACACCTCGAACAGGCGGAACGTGTCCTCCCTGGGGCCGGTGGCGACCAGCACCCGCGTGGCGTCGAACGCGGTGAGCGGGAAGCGCCGCCATCCGTCCGGCCCTTGCGCGGGCATCGTGGTGACCGCCTGCGGCCACGCCCGTTCCAGAGGCACGACCTGCGGGCGGTGACGGGCCGCGTCGCCTCCTCCCGTCCGTTCCCGCTGGTGAGCGTGACGGCCGCGATCACCGCCGCCACCGCCGTCGCGGCGGCCAGCCCCTGTGTACGCCGCCTGCGCCGTCGCCGTCTGCGCGCCGCCACCCCGCCGAGCAACCTGGACGGTTCCGGCGCACGGTCCGCCGCCGCCCGCAGGGCCTCGGCCAGGTCGTCCTCGCTCCTCATGTTCGTCCCTTCTCGAACAGCCCTGGCCTGATGCGCAACGTCTGGAGCGCCCGGAGCGCCTGGCTGCGGACGGTTCCGCGGGAGATGCCGAGGATGTCGGCGATCTCCCGGTCCGACAGGTCCTCGTAGTACCGCAGCACCAGGACCACCCGCTGTCTGCGCGGCAGCGTCGCCAGCTCCCGCCACAGCTCGCCGGAGGAGTGGCTGTCGGTGTACGCCCCCTCGGGCACCTCGCCCGTGAGCTGCTCCCTGCGTCGCCGGCGCCACCAGCTCACGTGCTGCCGGGTCATGATCGTGCGTACGTAGGACTCCGGGTTGTCCTTGTTGCGCACCTTGCGCCAGGTGTCGCCGGGCTTGAGCAGCGCCTCCTGGACGAGGTCTGCGGCGTCGTCCGGATTTCCGGTGAGCACGTATCCGTACCGGAGCAGGGCGGCGCCACGCGCTTGCACGAACTCCTCGAACTCCACAACACCCAGACGCACGGGCGTCCCGGACTGTTGCAAAGATCTTTTACTCGAAACCATCGCATGCATGTTCGAGTCCGCGCTACAGTTCTGGGTATCGAAATCGAACAAGGGTTCGGCCTGGTGAGAGGGGGTGTGTCCGATGACGATGCTCGCCACAGCTCCTGCTCGGACACGCCGTAGCACTTTCTTCCCAAATCTAAGACGGCCGCTATATCCGGCAATAAAGTCCGAGAGCGTGGACCCTGTGCGCAATCCCTACGCCCCCGGCGCCGGGCAGCGTCCGCCGGAGCTGGCCGGGCGCGACCGTGAGCTGCAGCAGTTCGAAGTGGTGCTGGAGCGGGTCGCCCGAGGCCGCCCCGAGCGCAGCATGGTCGTCACCGGCCTGCGCGGCGTCGGCAAGACCGTCCTGCTCAACACGTTCAAGTCCATGGCCATGCAGCGGCTGTGGGGCACGGGCAAGATCGAGGCCCGGCCCGACCAGTCAATCCGGCGTCCCGTGGCGGCCGCCCTGCACATGGCCATCCGCGAGCTGGCTCCGCGCCACCGCGCGCCCGAGCGCATCGAGGAGTTCCTCGGCGTGCTGAAGGCGTTCGCGATGCGCGACCCGTCCGCGGCCAAGGGCACCTCCCACTGGTCGCCCGGCATCGAGGTGCCCGCCAGCCGCGGGCGCGCCGACTCCGGCGACCTGGAGATCGACCTCACCGAGCTGTTCGTCGACGCCGCCGGCGTGGCGACCGACCTCGGCGTGGGCATCGCGCTGTTCATCGACGAGATGCAGGACGTGCAGTCCGCCGACGTCTCCGCGCTCTGCGCCGCCTGCCACGAGCTGTCCCAGTCGGGCGGGCCGCTGATCGTGGTGGGCGCGGGGCTGCCGCACCTGCCGAGCGTGCTGTCGGCCAGCAAGAGCTATTCCGAACGGCTCTTCCGCTACGCGCGCATCGACAAGCTCGATCGTGAGGCGGCCGACCTGGCGCTGATCCTGCCCGCGCGGGAGGAGAAGGTCGAGTTCACCCAAGAGGCCCTCGACGCGCTCTACGAGGCCGCCGACGGCTATCCCTACTTCGTCCAGGCGTACGGCAAGGTCGCCTGGGACCTCGCGCTGCGCAGCCCGATCACCCTCGACGACGTCAAGGTGTCCGCGCCCGAGGCCGAGGAGGAGCTCGCCGTGGGCTTCTTCGGCAGCCGCTACGAGCGGGCCACCCCCGCCGAGCGCGACTACATGCACGCCATGGCCCAGATCGGCGACGAGCCGGTCGCCACCGCCGACGTGGCCGACGCCCTCGGGCGGAAGCCGTCCAGCCTCTCGCCCGCCCGCGACAGTCTGATCAAGAAAGGGCTCATCTACAGCGCCGAGCGCGGTCTGATCGCGTTCACGGTGCCGCACTTCGGAAGGTTCCTGCGGGCTCAACCCGTTTGAGCGCCGCCCCTAGACCTCTATTGGGCTGTCTAGTGGGGAAGCTAGACAGCCCAATAGAGCTGTATCGCCATGCCCGGATAAAGAAATCTAGGGCTCTCTAGCGTCACGCCGATACTGACGTATATTCCGGCAGAGAGTCGCTGTCGTCGCTGCTCACGACCGCCACGCGCACCGCCGGACGACGTCCGCTCAGGTAGACCGCGAAGACCACGTCGTCGTGGTCGTGGCCGGTGAAGACGAAGAAGCGCCAGCACAGCTCGCGCCAGCTGTCGTACGGTTCGGGCGAGGTCAGCGCCTCCCGGTACGTCCGCCACGGGCCGCTCGACCTGAGCCTGGAGAGCATCACCTGCTCGGCGGGGCCGGGGCGCTGCTCGCAGGGGGCGCGGTACCGTACCCGATCGATCAGCTCCTCGATCTCGGGGGAGAGCAGCGCGAGCACCGCCACCCCTGCGGCCGTGAACCAGGTCGGATGGGTCATCGCCGCCCACCCCGACTCCGGCGCGGCCACCGACAACGCCGACATCCCGGTCAGCACGACCGTCCGGCCGATCGAGCGCATGCCGACCGGCGCCGAGCTGACCTCGCCGAAGCAGCCGCAGCCCGCGTCCGGACGTCGCCTGCGCAGCTCGATCAGCACGTACGTGGACAGAGCGAAGAAGCAGACCGTCCCCCACCTGAAGATCGGCGCGGTGGTGGCCAGCAGCCCGACGGTGAGCACCAACTCGCCCGCCGCGCAGACCAGCAGCGAGGGCGCCTGCATCCGGCCGGGCATGAGCACGGCCGGGCCCAGCCGGGACAGGGCGCCCGGCTCCCCGCCCCCGCGGACCGTGACCACCTTCGCGCCGGTGCCCATGACCAGCAGCACGATCAGGATCGGCAGCTGCGATTCCAGCACGCCCGTCTCCAGCACGTCCGTCACCCCAATCCGATCTGAGCGTTGAAGCAGCCTTTGATCAACTCGCCGCCCAGCTCGACGAACGAGGCCGGCGACAGCTCGGCGACCCGGCCGCGCGGCGAGGTCTCGCACTCGACGCAGCGGTCGCAGAACCGCCCGGCCAGGCATCCGCAGGCGACCACCGGCAGGTTGGCCGTGCGGCCGGCGCACGTGTTCCTGATCTGCAGCAGCGAGCCGATGGCGAGGTAGGGCAGGCCGGCGCAGGAGAGCCCGGCGTCGGGGCAGCCGGTGTCCACGCGTTCCAGCATCGGGTACGCCGCGCCGCGCTCCTCCTCGTCGAACGTGTCGGACCAGGTGGCGGTGCCGGAGATGCGCGCCTGCGCCCCGGCGTAGGCCGGCGGCGGAGCCGGGACGCTGCCCGACCGGTGGGCGGGCTGCGAGGTCGCCGGCAGCAGCGCCAGGGCGGAGCCGTCGCGCCTGATCCCGATCGCGTCGAACAGGTAACCCGGCTCGAACTTCGGATGCCGCACCTGCAGCCGTCCGGTGGCCGGGTAGGGGATGACGATGGTGCGGGGGCCGCGGTGGGGGCCGCAGTCGAGCACGACCGTCAGCTCCCCGCGCCCCTCGATCGAGACGATCGTGCCGGTGAGACGGGTGGTGTCGGCCCAGATCCGCTCGACCACGCGGCCTTCGCGCAACGTGCGCATGAGCACCATGGAGCCCACCGGGAGGTCTGCGGGCGCCATCTCCGCGCCGTGCCAGGCGGTGGCCCAGGGGGCGATCACCAGCCGCTCCTCGGCGCCTTCGGGGGTCTCGATGGCGATGAGATGCGGGCTCACGTCAAGGATCTCGCCGGTGACGGCGCATAAAGGCGCGCCGTCGGCCGGGTCGGGGCCGGCGATGCCCGGGGCGCGGCCCAGCGCGGCGGCCGCGAGCAGTCTGCGGCGCTCGACGTTCGGATAGCCCATCCGCCCTCCCTCGTCAGGTACTAGGTTCACATGACTCCGGAGCGGCTCGTGCCGCGGCGAACAGATGGGAGCAAAATACGCATCCCCGGGGAAGGTAGCTGACACCCGCCTTCGAACAATCTGCCACCGACCTTGACTGACCTTTGTCTTCGTCGGGCCGAAACCTGAATTGTGGCTCAGTCGCAAAAGGGCATCAGGCTGCGATTCTGGCCACGATGCAGACCACCGGGTGGGAAGAGGAGTTCCGCGAGTACGTCATGGCCCGCGGTCCCGCGCTGCTGCGCGCCGCCCGTCAGCTCACCGGGCATCCACTGGACGCGGAGGACCTGTTGCAGAGCGCCCTGGCCAAGACGTACCTGGCGTGGGGGAAGATCGAGGACCGGGGTGCGCTGGACGGGTACGTCCGCCGGGCGATGGTCAACATCAACATCTCGCAGTGGCGGCGGCGCAAGCTGGAGGAGTATCCGTCGGACGAGCTGCCCGAGGTGGCCACGGCGGACCCGCCGGCCTGCGGGGAGGTGCACGAGCTGCTGGAACAGGCGCTGGAGGGGCTGCCGGAGCGGATGCGGGCCGCGATCGTGCTGCGGTACTACGAGGACATGACCGAGCCGGAGATCGCCAGGACGCTCGGGATCAGCGTCGGCACGGTCAAGAGCACGGTGTCACGGGCGATGGGCAAGCTCAGGAGCGCCTTGGGGATCCCCTCGGAGGCGGGGGGATCGGGGGTTCCGGAGACGTCCTCGTAGGATCGCTCCAAGGATCAGTTGAGCGAGGGTGTGGTCTCCTCGGCGCCGGCGGTCGCGCAGGGGCGTACGACGTCTCTGATCTTGCGGAGTGTCTGCAGGAACGCGGCGAGCTCGTCGTGGCTCAGGAGGCCGGTGAAGGTGTCCTCGATGTCCTGAAGGTGCTGGGGGAGGACGCTCGCCAGCCGGTCGCGCCCCTCGTCCGTGAGCGCGGCGTAGGAGGCCCTGCGGTCGGTGGCGCACGCCTGCCTGGTCACCAGGCCCTCGCGTTCGAGCCGGTCGACGACCCTGGTCACGCCGCTCGTGGACAGGCCCGTCTGGGCGGCCAGGTCGGTCATCCGCAGCGCCTGCCGCGGTGATCGTGCCAGGCGGATGACGGTCTCGAAGTCGATGCCCGACAGCCCCGCCGCGCTGAAGACGGGCTGCATCCGGGCCGTCAGACCTGCGTGAACCTCGGCGAGCAGGCCCATCGCCGTCAGCCTGGGGTCATCGATGTGCTTCACGTCCATACCTTAACCGACGTTAGTTGACTCGCGGAATATTCCTCGTGTAGACATTTGTTGCCGCAGACATCCGCACAGCAACGTTCCCAAGGAGAACCCGATGAGCACCCGCACCTGGGAGTCCCTGACCATCCCCGCCGCCGGCACGTACAACCTCGACGTGGCCCACACCCGCATCGGTTTCGTGGTCAAGCACATGATGGTGAGCAAGGTCCGCGGCCGCTTCGGCGACTTCAGCGGCACCGTGACGATCGCGGAGAACCCGCTGGAGTCCACGGCCGAGCTGACGATCAAGACCGCCAGCATCGACACCGGCGTCGGCGACCGCGACGGCCACCTGCGCAGCGACGACTTCCTCGCCGTGGACAAGTTCCCCGAGATCACCTTCCGCAGCACCCGCGTGGTCGGCCACTCCGGCGACGAGTTCACCGTCGTCGGCGACCTGACCATCCGCGACGTCACCAAGGAGGTCGAGCTCACGGTCGAGTACGGCGGCGCCGGCACCAACCCCTGGGGCAACTCGGTCTGGGGCTTCTCCATCAACACCGAGTTCGACCGCGAGGAGTTCGGCCTGACCTGGAACCAGACCTTGGAGGCCGGCGGTGTGCTCGTGGGCAAGAAGGTCAAGATCGAGATCGAGGGCGAGGCGAACCCCGCCTGAGCTGGGTTATCCACACCCCGGAAGCCCGCCCTGGCATGGGGCGGGCTTCATCCACAGGTGGTTACCCACAGGCTGTTGATAACTCTTGGTGAAGGCACGACGCGCAACCGCTTTGCCGCCTCGGCAGAAGGCCGGTACGCTGTGCTGAGCCGCGATGGCTTCCAGGAGGATTCGCCTAGTCAGGTCTATGGCGCCGCACTGCTAATGCGGTTTGGTGGCAACACCATCCGGGGTTCAAATCCCCGATCCTCCGCCAGGTAGAAGGCCCTTCCCCGATCTTCGGGGGAGGGCCTTTTTGATCTCTGTGGGCCTGTGGGTTGCAGTTCGGGTTGCAGTTGGCCCGTCAGCCTCCAAGGGCCGAGCCCATGCGGTCGCTGGCATCCTTCGCCTGGAGGGTGGCTACGGGGGTGTACCACTCGGTGGTCGTGATCCTCTCGGCGATCTCCGCCGCCGCTCCGCATCTTGGATCTCGCGGTGGGCCTTGAGCTAGGCGAGCAGAAATATGCCGCCAGCCAGGGCTGGTCGAAGGCAAACGGGATGACCGGTCGGTGCGAGGCTTGCCCAGGTGTGCACATCTCAGAAACCCTGCAGTCATGCTCACCGTACGGCAGCTCCTCAACTACCTCGAAGGCCTACCCGACGACACTCCTGTAGTGATCGACGTGCGCCCAGGCGATGAATACGTACTGGTCGAAGGGGCCACCACTACGGATGAGGGCCAGGCAGGAAGCCGTACACCCACGGCCGTCGAGCTGGTGACACGCAGAGCCCAGCGAGACGCGATCCAACGAGAGCTTGGCGAACTGCGCGCGGCGCTCTGCCACACCCTGGGCAAGTTCCATGAGGAACCAGGACCGCAGGGATTGACGATCATCTCGGTACTGTCCGACCAGGAGATCATCAAGGAGATCAGCCGGCTTCGCGCGATGGCAGAGTCTGTGGAAGTGCAGAGGTTCAAACCCTGATCACCGTGCCATTAAGCGGAGTGACGAGGGGGCAAACACCGTCACTCAAGACCGGTCTCGGCCGCAGGTCAACGCCACTGCCGGCGGGGTCCTGCAATTCCCAGGCTGACAGCACGGAATCGACTCCCGTAGGGGTGGGACAACGGTGACAGGATGATCCAGCAAGAGGGGAGCATGCCGATGCGCATCAAGAATCGGTTCCTGCTGGGACGGCCGTTGTATCCATCGGGAGCGGAAGAGGCTCTTGCCAACGTGATCCATCGAGCCTTCATAGACATCCGTCACATGGTCCGATATCGCAAGCCGCTCTGGCTGGACAGTGATCACCCTGGAGCCCAGCCGACGGCTTACCTTCAGCGGATCCACATGCTGTCAGACCTCGGAGATCAACTGCCGTCATGTCTTGCAGCCATGGTCCGTCGCCCTCGTTCCCGGAAGAACATCACGTGGAACCTGACCTACACGTGGAGAACCGCCGGCCCGAATAAGCGCCAATGGCTGCGAGATGCATTCGCCGAAGTCGGCTACGACCACCGTCATCTGTTCCCGGACCAAGGTGATCACGACAGTTATGACAGGGCGGCTAGGTCAGGAAAGATCCGAACGGCCCGAACTGCCGCAGAGGCAGAGCTGATTGCCCTCGGATACGACAAGGAGGCATGGGAAGAGGACCGCTGGCACACCTTGGAGGAGTTACCCGGTGGAGACGGCCCGCGTGCTCATGTGATCTTCACGTTCACGCCTCGCTCGCGGCTCGCGCGCTGGCGAAGGCGATCCTCATTGACCCTGGCTGTGGATGTTGAGACGAACCGAGCAGTGCTGACGCCTAAAGATCCTAACCATAGACGGAATGATCTCGTTCGGGTGTGATCAGGAAGATCGCAGGCCACAGGTCAGGCACTCCATGCAACGAACGAAGATCACTCCACTTCTGATCCGACGTTTTTGAAACTTTGCGCCCGTGCGTGCCCGCAGCTACGGCGATCAACGAAGAGTGACGGGACTCTGCGGCCCTCGAATCGCGTATGCCGAGGTCAGCCTTACCCAACTCAAAAGCGTGAGCCTTGAAGGCGTTCCAAGTCGCCAGTGGGTACTCGGTAGCCTTAACCAGTGACGCTCAACGGAGGGAAGATCGGGGTCTTTGCCATCTGCGTCGACTCCTCTTACCCGTTGCCAGTTGCATGGCGACCGCCGGCACCTATTTGCCCTATCAGGACCGACGCCGGAGATGATGAGGGAGCGAGCCGAGGCCCTTGCCCGTGCGGACCTGATGAACCTCTGGGCGATCGCAGCCGGCGTCCTGCTGACCCTGACGGGTGCCGGCCTTCTCGCCTACAGGGCAGTACAGCGACGGCGGGCGCAGCGACGGACGACCGATTAGCTAGTTTGCTGGTTCCGGCTGGTCTCGTTCAGGGAAGCATGTTGAAGCCGTTGTCGATGAGCGATGTGATGGCGGCCTCCATGCGGTCGCGTGTGACTTGGTCAACCACGACGAGGTTGGGCTCTTTGAAGAAGTTGGTACCACGTGCCAGCTCGTCGGCGACTTCATGCCAGAGTCGGAACGGATCCTAGAACACTGGCCGGTAGCTCTGCCCGTTCCACTCGATCAAGACATCCGCGAACCAGCCTTCTCGATAAGAGAAGCTTGCCCGTCGAAATAGTCCGGCCAGCGCATGCTGAACATGGCGCGAGTGTGCCGACGGCGCATCGCAGACGATCAACCGTCAGTAGCAACCCATGTTGCAGTTCAAGTCCGCACCCAGCCCGCTCAGAGTGGGCCGCCCATGCCCGCTGACCAGCCTTGAACGATGTCGTCGCGGTCATCCGGGGCTCTTTCCCACGATGCTCTCAAGCGCATCGGCGATCTTCTGATCCTGTAGGAGCGGCGGGTCGAGGAGGCGCCGGACAGGGCCGTTCGGTGCGGCGTTCGGCGCCCTCGGCGTGCCGGGGCGGTGGTCAGAACTGGACGTTGGTCATCGTGTACCAGGTCGGGGCGAATGTCAGGAGGATCAGGGCGACCAGGACGGCGAGTGCGCCGAGGACGCGCGGGGTGGTGAGGGGCGCGGGGGAGATGGGGCGCTGCTTCCATCGTCCGGCCGTGAGGAAGGCCGCGACGCCGCCCAGGAGGAGGTTGGCGGGAACCAGTTCGTACTCGCCGCGCAGGATGTGGAAACCGGCCGCGAGGATCATCGTCAGCGTCAGGCCGGCGGCGGCGAGCGGTGTCAGCATCGGCTTGACCTTCGTCATCGCCGGCAGGATCAGGCCGATGCCGCCGAGCACCTCGACGATCCCGATGAAGACGATCAGGGACTGCGGCACCGCCGCGTACCAGGCCACCGCCCGGGGGGCTGTCGCGAACAGGGCGTCGTCGTACAGCAGCACCTTGCCGAAGCCGCTGCCGGCGAAGAAGAAGCCCCAGAGCGCCTGGAGCGACCAGAGTGCGCCGTTGAGGGTGAACCTCATTCTGCGCGTCCTGGGCTGCTGCTCGATGTCCGTGATGCTGACGTGGTGGCTCATGTCCTGTCACTGCCTTTTCTGATCGGATTCGCGGGGGGAACTCGCCGGCGCTTCGTGCCTTCGTCGGTACGTGTGAGCGGTGCGTGCTGACGGGGCTTATCCGAGCACGGAAGCGAGGTCGTGCGCATCGTCCGTGGGACAGGGTGGGACACGGGAGAGGCGGTCTGCCTGCGGAAACGTGAGTCATATGCCGTGGCCGTGGGATGGGACGGTCCACACGCGAGGCCGGCGGTGGGGCGGGCGCCGCAGGGCGGGGAAGGTGTTCCTGCGGCGCCGAACCGCGGCCCGGCTTCCGGGCGTCAGTCCTGGAGGACTGAGAGGACGTTTCCTGCCGGGTCGGTGAACCAGGCGATCAGGGGGCCGCCGCCGCGGAAGATGCCCTTCTCGTCGGTCTTCAGCTGGTCGTAGCGCTGGAAGTGCACGCCGCGGGCCGCCAGGGCGTCGACCGCCTGCTCGATGTCCTCGACCGGGAAGTTGAGGATGGTGAAGGTTGCGGGGACGTGGTCGGGTTTGGGGTAGACCAGGATGTCGGTGCCGCCGGCGATGTGCAGGGTGAGCAGGCCGTTCGACTCCGACACCGCCAGCCCCAAGGTGTCGCCGTAGAACGCCTTCGCGGCGGCCAGATCGTCGACGGAGAATCCGCTGAACGCCTTCGTCTTGCCGAACATCGTCACATCGCCTTCCGGTGTTCCTCGCTGAGCTGGATGATCTGGACGTAGTTGCCGTCGGGGTCGATCGCCGTGGCGAACAGGCTGCCCTCGCGGTCTTCGAGCTCGGCCAGCCAGGACACGCCCGCCTCCTCCATCCGGGCGACGATCGCGCGCGCGTCGGGGACGTCGAAGTTGAGTATCACCCGTCCGGGCTCGGGATTCTTGTCCGCCACGTCGGCCCGGGTGTCGATGATCAGGTGGAAGTCGCCGAACGTCAGCACGCCGTAATGGGTGACGTCGGTGTCGGACTCGGGGTCGAGCACAGTGGCGTACCAGGCGCGTAGTCGGGCCGGGTCGGTGCTGGCCAGGAGCAGGCTGTTCAGGTTGGGGCGCGTCATCGGTGCCTCCCGGTGGTCGGTGCGGCGGAGGGGATCCGCTTTCGGGAGGGCAGACTCGGCCGGGCGCGGGAACTCATCGGTGGCGCGCGAACGGATTTCCTGAGGGTGCCGGGTGGCCCTGGAAGAGGGCGGGGGTCAGGCGGTGCGGAGGGTCAGGCCGTACGCGCTGAGGATCTCGTTGACGGGCTGGAAGTACGTCGTGCCGCCCGTGCCGCAGTTGCCGGAGCCGCCCACCGTCACGCCCTGGGCCTGGCCGCCCGAGATGAACGGTCCGCCGGAGTCGCCGGGTTCGGCGCACACGTTGGTGCGGGTCAGGCCGTACACGGTGCCCTGGGCGTAGGTGACGGTGGCGTTGTGCTGCTGGACGGTGCCGCAGTGCCAGCCGGTGGTCGGGCCGGCACGGCAGACGGACGCGCCCACCGTCGCCTGGACCGAGCCGCGTACGGTCACCAGCGTCCCGCCGGGACCGCGGACGTACGGCTGCGCGGTGTACTCGGGGGTGGCGACCCACGCGTAGTCGTTGCCCGGGAAGGACGAGCCCTGGAAGGTGCCGGCCGGTGACTTGACCAGGTCGCCGGTGTGCCCGCAGTGTCCCGCGGTGACGAAGCCCGGAATGCTGCCCTTGGTGACCGAGAAGCCGATCGTGCAGCGCATCGAGCCGACGTAGAAGGGGTCGCCGCCGATGATGTCGGCGTACGTGCGGGGCAGCTCGGCGGCCGGCGCCACCACGACGGCCGCACTGCGCGCCGCCGCCACCAGGGCGGCGGCCGGTGAGGACCCGGACGGGGAGGGGACCTGGAGGACGACCCGGTTCGCGCGGATGTCGGCGTACCAGAGGGCGGGGCCCGTCCGGATGCGGCGGGCGGCGTGGTCCAGGCGGCGCACGACGGCGTCCAGCTCCGACAGCGAGTGCCGCACGACGACGGGACGCGCCCCCCGGGCCGAGATCGCGGCGGTCCGACCGGGGTCGGTGGTGGCGACGACGAGGGCGGAGGCGTCCTCGGTCAGCCACGATCCGCCGTAGGAGTCGCCCAGCGAGGTGGCCAGTTCGGCCTCCAGGGCGGCGGCATGCCGCTCGTTCGCCAGCCGGGTGACCACTGCGGGCTCCGAGAGGCCGAGGTCGCGCGAGAGCGCCTCGATCACGGGGTCGGACGCCGCGTGGGCGGGGGTGGCCAGGCAGGCGGCCACCAGGGTGATGCCTGCCACTGCACAGCGAAACATGCCGCCGCTCCTCGATGGGGGGTTCTGTCACGCTAACGGCTGACAGACAAATGAGGAGATACCAAATATTTCCTATTAAGGCGATATGCCCGTCCTTCCGGTCACCGGCCACAAATGGAGATTTTTCGTCCTAAAGTTGTAACTGGTGGTATGTCGGTATCGTATTGGGCCTGGAGGTGTTCCCTATGGGTAATGGTGCTCGTCATTTCGCCGGGGCCGCGGTGGGGGTCGCCGCGATCCCGTTGATCGCGGCCGGTCTCCTGTACGGACCCCGCGCGACCACGTCCGTCCCCGACTGGACGGCGACGGCGGCGCTGGCGGGGACCGCGGTCCTCATCGGAATCCTGGCCGGTTCCCGGATTTCTCCGGTCGCCTCGCTGCTGCCCGGCCTGGCTTTCACAGCCCTGGCCGGGGCGACGGTCGTGCGGGCCGCCACGGGAGGCGACCGCAGAATGGGATTCGACCTGGTGCCCGCCGATTATCTGGACGCGTACGCGGCATTGCTGAATACCTGGTCGTTGATGGTCGGCGGCATTCTGCTGACCGCTTCGCTGTTCCCGTCCCGCTGGCGGGCGCGCCGGGGCGAGGCGCCGGCTCCGGAGAAGGAGGGGGAGGAGCCGCCGCCGCTGCCCAAGCGCGTCCCGTTCGCGTCGAAGAGGATCACATCGGCGCGACCCGCTCCCGGGCCAGCCACAGGGCGATGACCACGTACGGCAGGACCAGGAGGGCGAACGTCGTGCCGTGGGACAGGAACGGCGATCCGGCGCCGTAGGCCGTGTAGACGGCCAGGGTGACCACGTTCGTGCCGAGCCCGGCCACCGACGTCACGGTGGCCCGCTGATCGCCCGAGACGCGTTCCTGCAGTCGCGTGTCGGCCACCACGCCGGCCATCTGGAACGCCCCGAAGGCGCCGGCGACCAGCAGGAACCCGGCCGGATGCGGAACCAGCGCGCCCGCCGCCATGGCCAGCGCGGCCAGCCCCAGGACCAGCGCGAACGACCGCTCGCTCAGGCGGCGGGCGGGCCCGGCCAGCAGGCCGCCCGCCGCCGCCCCGACCCAGACGGCCAGGACGAGCAGCGGAACGGCCGTCCTGGACGCGCCGGTCGCGGCGGCCAGGAAGGGCACGTACTCCTCCAGCGCGCCCCAGATCGCCGTCACGACGGAGATCAGGACGATCGCTTCGAGCACGTTCCGATCGGTACGGGCCTCGGCCACACCGGCCCGCAGAACCGCTAGATACCGCCCGTCCGAATCAGTGGACGTCTCAGTGGACGTCGCTCGGGCAGGACGCCGCTCGGGCAGGGTCAGCGCGGTGGCGGCGCACAACAGGCAGGCGGCCACGCTGGCCGCCCCCACCGCCGGATATCCGCCGGCCGCGAAGACGGGCGTGGCGAGGGCGATCGCCGACGCGGCGGCGGCGATGCCGATCGAGTGGGCCCGGCCCATGATGGCGGCGTACCGGCCCTGAAGGCCCCGGCGTTCGAGCTCCTCGTACGCGAGCGCCTCGAAGGCGCCCGAGACGAGCGCGCCCTCGGCTCCCCACAACACGAAGCCGAGCGCGAAGGCCCAGTAGGACGGGAACAGCACCCACAGCGCGAAGCCGGCGCCGGCCAGCAGCGGGCCCAGGAACAACAACAGCCTGCGGGACACCGCGTCGGCCCAGGCGCCGGAGGGGATCTCCAGCACCATGCCGGTCACGGACCAGATGACGAACAGCGAGGACGTCTCGGCCACCGAGAGCCCGGAGTCGGTGAACAACAGCGTGTACACCGGGTAGAGCAGGATGAACTCGCCGAGGAACGTGTAGACGTAAAGCTTGGGGACGAACATGCGGCCCTCTCGGAAGGGGCGGACAGGGACTCCGTCTGGTGCTCGGCACCTCGGAGGCCCGCGCGCGCTCCTGCCGCGTCGGCCGCTGGTGGTTCATCAATGTCGCCAGTGCATGCCGGGAGTCTAACCCCGGCCCGCCTCCCCGCGCTCGCCCGTACGCACTAGGCGGATCTGGCCGGTTCCCCGGGCAGGGGGATCCACTTGTGCGCCCAGGTGACCAGCTCGTCGAGCACCGGGCGCAGCTCCTGGCCCATCTCCGTCAGGTGGTATTCGACCCGCACCGGCGACGTGGCCAGCACCCGCCGCTCGACGAGCCCGGCCGTCTCCAGCTCGCGCAGCCGGCGGGCCAGCATCGTGTCGTTGATGCCCGGGATGGCCGCCTTGAGATCGGCGTAACGATGGGCGCCCTTGAAGATCATGTGGATCACGGCTCCCGACCACCGGGCGCCGATCAGTTCGAGGGCGACGTGGAACCGGACGCAGACGGAATGGGGGCTCACGGGGCAGATCCTAGCATTTGCTAAGAAATGTTTAGTTACTCAATAATGTTGAGGTATCAACTACCTGAGGAGGAACCCCATGGACAAGCCGGTCCTGCAGATCATCGTCGCCAGCACCCGTCCCGGCCGCGCCGGGCGCGAGGTCGCCGAGTGGTTCAAGAGCCGGGCCGTCGCCGCCGGCCAGTTCGACGTCGAGCTGGTCGACCTCGCCGAGGTGGGCCTGCCGTTCCTCGACGAGCCGAACCACCCCAAGCTCAAGCAGTACGTGAACGCCCACACCAAGGAGTGGAGCGCCACCGTCGACCGGGGCGACGCCTTCGTGTTCGTGACCCCCGAGTACAACCACAGCTTCACGGCCGTGCTGAAGAACGCCCTGGACTACCTGCACCACGAGTGGCAGCACAAGGCGGCGGGGTTCGTCAGCTACGGCGGGATCTCCGGCGGCACCCGGGCGGTGAACGGCCTGCGCCAGGTCGTCAGCACGCTGAAGATGATCCCCGTGGTCGAGGCCGTCAACATCCCCTTCTACCAGCAGTTCATCGCCGAGGACGGCACAGTGGCGCCCAACGACGTCATGATCGCCGCCGCCGACGCCATGCTCGCCGAGCTGGCCAAGCTCACCGGCGCGCTGCGTCCCATGCGGCTGGCCTCCGCCTGAGCTACGCTGCCGGTCGTGGCGCTGGCAGTGGATGTGGTGGTCCGTTACCGCAAGGCCGTGACGTACGGCGTGCACGCGCTGCTCGCCGCCCTGGACACCTCGGGCGTGGAGCACCGGCAGCTGCTGGGCGTCACCCCGGAGGAGACGGCGGCCCACATCGCGGCGAGCCGGGCCGACCGGGTGCTCGTGCTCTGGTCGTTCTACTCGCCCGACGCCGAGGCCATGGCCGCCGAGCTGGCCGCCGTCAGGTCGCTCAGCGACGGCCGGGGGCTGCACATCGCCGGCGGCGTGCACGCCACCGCCGAGCCGCAGCAGGTCCTCGACGCCGGCTGGGACCTGGCCGCGATCGGCGAGGGCGAGTCCACGATCATCGCCCTGGTCGAGGCGCTGCGGCGGGACGAGCCGCTGACGACCGTGCCCGGCCTCGCGGTCAAGGACGCCGACGGCGTCGCGCTCAGGACGCGCCCGGCCCCGCAGCTCCCGCTCGACGCGTTCCCGTCGTTCCTGGGGCGTAAGGGGCCGATCGAGATCACCCGGGGCTGCCGGTACACCTGCCGGTTCTGCCAGACGCCGTTCATGTTCGGCGGCCAGTTCCGCCACCGATCGGTGGCGAGCGTTCGCGAGCACGTCAAGGGCATGGTCGAGCAGGGGTTGCGGGACGTGCGGTTCATCACGCCGACCTCGCTCTCCTACGGCTCGCCAGGCCCCGACCCCGATCTCGGCGCGGTGGAGGAGCTGCTGGCGGGGGTCAAGGAGGAGCTGCCGCCGCGCGGCCGGGTGTTCTTCGGCAGCTTTCCCTCGGAGGTGCGGCCCGAGCACGTCACGCCCGAGGCCATGCGGCTGCTCAAGCGGTACGTCGCCAACGACAACCTGATCATCGGCGCCCAGTCGGGGTCCGACCGGGTGCTGGCCGCCTCCGGCCGGGGGCACGGCACCTCGCCCGTGCGCGACGCCGTCCGGATCGCCGTCGAGCACGGCTTCAGGCCGAACGTCGACTTCATCTTCGGCATGCCGGGGGAGTCGGAGGAGGACCAGCGCCAGTCGCTCGTGCTGGCCGGCGACCTGGCCGAGCTGGGCGCCCGCATCCACACGCACACGTTCATGCCGCTGCCCGGCACGCCCTGGCGGGACGCAGAGCCCGCGTTCATCCCGCTCACGACCATGCGGGAGCTCGACCGGCTGGCCCAGCGCGGCGACGCGTACGGCCACTGGCGCCGGCAGGCCGAGCACTCGGCCCGGCTGGCCGAGACGGCCAAGGCCTACCCCCGCCGCACCCGCCGCCGCCGAACGGACTGAGGGGCCGCGAAACGCTACGCCGACGCAGACGGCAAGCCGAGCACGTCGCAGGACGACCCGACTGCGTCCCACCCGGCACGCGCGGCGGCGGGCCGGTCAGTCGTCGTCGGTGAGTCGTTCGAGTGCGCGGTTGATGGAGTCGCCGAGCGGCCGCAGAACCTCGGAGAGCGCCTCGGCCAGCGGCCTGAGGATCTCCGTCGCCTCGTCCAGCAGGTCGGGCGACTTGTGCTCGGGAGGCGCCCAGCGCATGGCGTCCGCGCTCAGCGTCTCCCATTCGTCCACGACGCCGTCGATGGCGTCGAGGACGTGATCCGGATCGTTTGGCATGACCCTCTCCGGAACAAATCGGTCGGATACCTGCCACGGTACCTTCAGGCCGGGATCGACACCCCTACCCCGCCCCGGGTCTGCGCGCCGTACCGCTCCTTGTCGGCGGCCAGGTCGAGCGGGCGGATGGCGGACCGGGCGGCCAGGGTCTCCTCCGTGATCAGCGCGGCGGGCACGAGCCAGGAGACCTCGAACTCCAGCCCGTCGGGGTCCTTGGCGTACAGCGCCTTGGTCGTCCCGTGGTCGGAGGCGCCGACGAGGGAGCCGAGCTCGCTCAGGGTGACCGCGATGCGCTCCAGCTCGTCGAGCGTGTCCACCTCCCACGCCAGGTGGTAGAGCCCGACGGCGGTGCGTCCGGCGGGCGAGGGGCCGGCGCCCGCGCCGATCTCGAACAGCCCGAGGTCGTGGTCGTTGCTGGAGCCGGGGGCCTGGAGGAACGCGGCGCCGCGCATGCCCATGACCACCTCGAATCCGAGCGCCTCCCGGTAGAAGGCCACACTGCGCTCCACGTCACGGACGTAGAGGACCGCGTGATTGAGCCTGTGGACCGGCATGGTCGTCCCCTTTCACCTGTTTCTCCCGGCCAGAGTATATGAGAGTTCAACTAAAATGAGAGGGTGACTCGATGGCTGGATCCGGACGAGCAGCAGACCTGGCGTGACTTCCTGGCCGCCGGTCAGCTCATCAACGAGGCGCTGGACCGGCAGCTCCAGCGCGAGGCGGGCATGCCGCACACGTACTACATGATCCTGGTGGCCCTGTCGGAGGCGCCGGACCGGTCGATGCGCATGAGCGAGCTGGCCGCCAGGGCCCAGAGCTCCCAGAGCCGCCTGTCGCACGCCGTCGCCCGCCTGGAGGAGCGCGGCTGGGTGCGCCGTGAGCGCTGCCCGGCCGACGGCAGGGGCAACGTCGCCGTCCTGACGGACGAGGGGTTCGCCACGCTGGCCGCCACCGCCCCCGGCCACGTGGAGGAGGTGCGCAGGAGCCTGTTCGACGTCCTCACCCGCGAGCAGGTCCGCGAGCTCGGCGCGATCTGCTCCGCCGTGCGGGCCGCGCTGGAACGGTGAAGCACCCGGCCGTGCGGGCCGCGCTGGAACGGTGGAACGCCGGGCCGTGCGGGACACGCTGGAGCGGTAGCGAGCGAACTGTCATGGCCAGGCCGTAGCCTCTCCCGGTAGCCGAACGAGGGGATTGCCGATGCACGACACCGAAGAGGCACTGTTCCGGACGGTCCACGGCATCGCCGGGCTGATGGCGGGCCAGCCCGTGCCCGTCGTCATGGAGGCGTTGCTGCGCCACCTGCCCAAGGCCCCAGGTCTCGAGGTGACGGAGATCCGCAAGATCGCAGAGGAGATCAGCGTCGGCCGCGACCCCTCGGGGCTGTGAATCACCCGAATTGCCCCTGAACGTCGCTCCCGAGCGGGGATACCATCTCAACCATCTCGCGCGGGACACGCATAAGGAGTTCGGGTGACGCTGGTCGCTGGGGTCGATTCCTCCACGCAGAGCTGCAAGGTCGTCATTCGCGAGGCCGAGACGGGCGCGCTGGTCAGGCAGGGCCGCGCCGCCCATCCGGCCGGCACCGAGATCCACCCCTCCCACTGGTGGACCGCGCTGCTGCGGGCCGTCGAGGAGGCCGGCGGGCTCGCCGACGTCGCCGCCGTCAGCGTGGCCGGGCAGCAGCACGGCATGGTCTGCCTCGACGAGGCGGGCGAGGTCGTGCGCGACGCCCTGCTCTGGAACGACACCCGCTCCGCCCGGGCCGCCGCCGACCTGGTGGCGGAGCTGGGCGGGCCGGGAGCCTGGGCCGACGCGGTCGGCTCGGTGCCCGTCGCCGCGTTCACGGTGGCCAAGCTGCGGTGGCTGGCCGAGCACGAGCCGGACAACGCCCGCCGCACGGCGGCGGTCTGCCTGCCGCACGACTGGCTGACCTGGCGCCTGGCGGGCGCGCTCGCCCTGGGCGGCGGCACCGGCCGGGGCGGCGGCTCCGGGCCGGGCAACGGCACCGGCCGGGGCGGCTCCGGCTCGGGCTTCGATCTCGCGGCCTGGCACGACGCGCCCCCGCCGCCGCTCGACCTGCTCACCACCGACCGGGGCGACGCCTCTGGCACCGGCTACTGGTCCCCGGCGACCGGCGCCTACCGCACCGACCTGCTCAAGGCCGCCTTCGGCGCCGTCCCGCTGCTGCCCCGGGTGCTGGGGCCCGCCGACCGCGCGGGCGACCCGGCGTCGTCCGGGCCGCTGCTCGCGCCGGGCACCGGCGACAACATGGCGGCCGCCCTCGGCGTCGGGGCCGGGCCGGGTGACGTGGTGGTCTCGCTCGGCACGTCCGGGACGGTGTTCGCGGTCGCGGAGACGCCCAGCGCCGACCCCACCGGCGCGGTCGCCGGGTTCGCCGACGCCACCGGGCGTTTCCTGCCGCTGGTGTGCACGCTGAACGCCGCCCGGGTCCTCGACGCCGCCGCCGGGCTGGCCGGGGTCGGCCTCGGCGAGCTGAGCGACCTCGCGCTCCGGGCCCCGGCGGGGGCCGGCGGCCTGACGCTGGTGCCGTACCTGGAGGGGGAGCGCACCCCCAACCGGCCCACCGCGACCGGCTCGGTCCTCGGGCTCACGCTGGCCACCGCGACCCCGGCCCACCTGGCCCGCGCGGCCGTCGAGGGCATGCTGTGCGGCCTCGCCGACGCCCTCGACGCGCTCGGCACCCGTCCGGAGCGGGTGCTGCTGATCGGCGGCGCGGCCCGTTCGGAGGCCGTACGCCGCGTCGCGCCGACCGTCTTCGGCGTGCCGATCGCGGTGCCGCCGCCCGGCGAGTACGTCGCCGACGGCGCCGCCCGCCAGGCCGCCACCCTCCTCACGACCCCCGACTGGCGGACCGAGGACACCGAGACCTACGACGCCCCGGCCGTCCCGGAGATCCGCGCCCGCTACGCCAGGGCCACGTCCCACGTGCTCGACTGAGGGCTCTGGTATCGGGTGAAAAAGCCTCGCAGTTGACAATTCCTTAGAAGTCCGGATGCGTGTCGGACGTACTGATCGCGGCCGTGCGAAGCGATGCTGCGATCAGCGTGGTGTGCGGAACCACGGGTGTCTTTCCTGCGAGAGGGGAACCGGCGATGAGACGGGCGCCGAGGAGTGCCCTCCACCCCCGGGGGCCGGGGAGGGGGACTCAGGGGTGGACTCAGGGACGGCTCGGGGGTGCCACCGGATGTGCCGGCACGCCTGTGGGCGCGAGAGTTGGGCACATGACCGCAGTGCCGAACAGCAGAGTGAGAGTCGCGAGAGCGCCCTGGAGCGTGAGCCTGAGGGCCCTCATGACCCCGACGAGGCTCTACCCCCTGATCGCCTGTGCATCGATCGTGTTCTCGGTGGTCGCGATCCTGGTCGGCCACTTCGGGCCCGACCCCTACCTCGACCCCATGAACGTGACCATCAGCGAGTACGCCGTGACCGACCGCGGGGGCGTCACGGAGGTCGCGATGGCGGTGCTCGGGCTCGGGTCGCTCGCGCTGCTGACCGCGCTGCGGAGGATGGGGGCGCCGATCCGGGGGCTGCCGGAGAAGCTGCTCATGGTGTGGTCGGCGGCGCTGGTCGTGGTGGCGGTCATCCCGACCGTCCCCCTCGGTCTCGACCTCGACGTCGCGGCCCAGGTTCACCGGTACGTGTCGATCGCGGCGTTCGTGAGCCTTCCGGCCGCCGGGGCGCTGCTGGTGCCCAGGCTGACCGCGGACGTCCACTGGAAGCCCGTCGCGCGGGCCGTGGAGTGGGTGGCGCTGGCGGGCGGGTTCGGGCTGCTGGCGATCACGTACGTGGCCCTGCCGGGGGAGCGGGTCATGATCGGCCTGGTCGAGCGGCTGCTGCTGGGCGCCGAGGTGTCGTTGCTCGGCCTGCTGGCGGCGTGGGCGCTGTGGCTGACGTGGTCGCCGGCCCGCGCCCCGAAGCACCCAGTAGACGCAAATTTCCCGACATATCACAGATTTATCGCTAGTCGATCTTAATCTCGTCTGTTTCGGTGCTATTCTCTCCCGCGATCTTCTATGCGGGAGCAGGTGTCATGGCATCGGGCAGATCCATCCGATTCAAGATCTCGACGCTGCTCGTCATCCCCTTGATCTCCCTGATCGCGCTCTGGGGCTTCGCCGCGAGCACGACCACGGGTGAAGCGCTGAACCTCTTCAGGATCGATGCGATCTGGTCGAGTGTGATCAACAACGCCGACGACCTGGTCTCCAGCCTCCAGACCGAACGCCTGGCCTCCGCCGAACGCCTCGCGGGCACGGCGACCGAGCAGGCGGCCCTGTCCAAGGCCCGCGCCAAGGTGGACGCCAGCAGGAAGACCCTGCGCGAGCAGGGCCTGGCGGAGGACGCCCAGTCGGCGATGACCGACGACATGAAGAAGCAGTTCCAGGTCGTCCTGGACACCGTCGACCGGCTGCCGGAGGTCCGGCGCAAGGTCGACGAGCGCAGGATCACCCCCGGCACCCTGGTCACCGAGTACGCCAAGGTCTCCGACGAGGTCCACCTGCTGTACTCCAGGCTGACCGTCAGCACCGACCTCGAACTGTCCCTCCAGGCCCACGGCCTGATCGCGGCCGACGAGGTGCGCGAGCTGCTCAGCCGCGAGAACGCCCTGGTCGTCGCCTCCAACGGCCGCCCCTCGATGCACGACGTGCACCTGCTGGCCGGCATCGACGGCACCCGCACGTTCCTGTTCCCCAAGGCGCTGGCCAACCTCGACACCGAGCTGCGGGCCCCGTTCGAGAAGCTGTTCTACTCCTCCAGGTACATCACCATGGAGAGCCTCCTGCGGAGCTTCGTCGCCGGCCAGCCGGCCGACATGGACCTCTGGCGGGGCATCGCCGACCAGGTGCTCAAGGAGTACAGCGAGGCCGTCTGGGGCACCGGGGACAAGCTGCTGGGCCGGATGCAGCCGGCCGGCGTGGTCATCGTGGTCAGGGCGGCGATCGCGGGCGCGCTGGGGCTCATCGCGGTGGCCTTCTCGATCTTCATCTCCGTCCGGGTGGGCCGCAGGATCACCAGGGAGCTGGCCACCCTCCGCCGTACGGCGCTGGACCTGGCCGAGGTCAGGCTGCCCGACGTGGTGACGAAGCTGCGTACCGGCGAGCGGGTGGACATCGAGGCCGAGGCGCCGCCCATCAAGGTCGGCGACAACGCCACCAGCGAGGTCGCCGACCTCGCCGCGGCCTTCGACAGCGTGCAGAGCACCGCCGTGGACGCCGCCGTCGAGCAGGCCAGGCTGCGCGAGGGCGTGGCCGAGGCGCTGCGGAACCTGGCCAGGCGCAGCCAGTCGCTGCTCCAGCGCCAGCTCAGGATGCTGGACGAGATGCAGCACCAGACCGAGGAGCCCGAGGCCCTGGAGCGCCTGTTCCGGCTCGACCACCTGACCACCCGCATGCGCCGCCACGCCGAGGGCCTGGTGCTGCTCTCGGGCGGCACGGCGGGCCGCAGGTGGCGCGGCGTCATCCCGGTCGAGGACGTGCTGAGCGGCGCCGCCGCCCAGGTCGAGGAGTACACCCGGGTCCGGGTCTACCCGATGCCCGAGTGCGGCGTGTCCGGCTCGGCCGTGGCCGACCTCATGCACCTGTTCGCCGAGCTGATCGAGAACGCGACATCGTTCTCCTCGCCCGCCAACGAGGTCTCGGTGCGCGGCGAGATGGTCGGCAGGGGCTTCGCGGTCGAGATCGAGGACCGCGGCCTCGGCATGGACGAGGAGACCCGCAAGTCCATCAACGACCGGCTGGCCAGCCCGCCCGAGTTCGACCCCGCGCAGACTGAGCGGCTGGGGTTCGCCGTGGTCGGCATGCTGGCCGCCCGGCACGGCATCAAGGTGACGCTGAAGCTGTCCCCGTACGGCGGCACGACCGCCATCGTGCTCGTGCCGGGATCGCTGGTCGAGCCCATGGCGACGCCGGTGCGGCCGATGGAGTTCGAGCCCGTGTCCGTCTCCGTCCTCCGGTCCGAGCGGCCGGTCGACGCGGGGGAGGCGACCGGGCCGGGCGAGCTGCCGCGCCGGGTGCGCACGAGCAAGCGCGCGGGGCCGGCGCCGGGAGAGGGACAGGACCTGCCCCGCCGCGACCGGCAGACGGGCCTGCCGCAGCGGCAGCGGCTCAGGCAGGCGCCCCTGGCCGCGCCGACGCCACCGGCGCCCGTGGCGCCCGTGGCCGACGAGCGTTCTCCTGAGGAGACCAGGGCGCTGCTCTCCTCACTCCAGTCCGGATGGCAGCGGGGGCGGCAGGAAAGCGACCAGGATGGGGGTTCCCGAGCGTGAGCGGCGAGCACGAGTGGGTTGACGAGGAGGCCGGGCCCGTCGTCCGGCCGTACGCCGTGGCGCGGGGGCGCACCCGGCCCTCGTCCCCGGCCCTCGATCTGCTGGCGACCGTCGTCTCGACGGGACGGCCCGCGCCGGCCAAGGCCGAGCTGAGCGGCCAGCACCGGCGGCTGATGAGCTGCCTGTCCGGCCACTCCAGGCCCGTCGCCGAGGTCGCCTCGGAGCTCGGGCTGCCCGTGGGCGTGATCCGGGTGCTGCTCGGCGACCTGCTGGAGTACGACCTGATCGACGTGCGCCCGCCGCGCGACAAGACCGCCACCCCGACGGAGAGCCTGCTCCGCGAGGTGATCAACGGGCTGCGCGCGCTCTAGCCCTGCGGCGGGCCGCGCCCGCCCGGGTTCGCGACGGCGGCGGGCCGCGCGGCCTAGTTGGCGGCGGTGAGCGTCCGCAGGGAGTGCTCGACCAGGGTGATCATCACTTCCTTGGCCGAGGCCCTGCGCCGCACGTCGCACAGCATCACGGGGACGTCGTCGTCGAGGTCGAGCGCGATGCGCACGTCGTCCACGCTGTGCTGGGACGCGCCGTCGAAGCAGTTGACGGCCACCACGAAGGGCGTGCCGCGCTGCTCGAAGTAGTCCACCGACGGGAAGCAGTCGGTCAGCCGCCGGGTGTCGGCGATGACGACCGCGCCCAGCGCGCCGTAGGACAGCTCGTCCCACATGAACCAGAACCGTTCCTGGCCGGGCGTGCCGAACAGGTAGACGACCAGTCCGTCGCGGATCGTGATGCGGCCGAAGTCCATCGCCACGGTGGTGGTGGTCTTGGCCTCCACGCCGTCGAGGTCGTCGACCCCGATCCCGCGGTCGGAGAGCACCTCTTCCGTGCGCAGCGGCTTGATCTCGCTGATCGACCCGACCAGGGTGGTCTTGCCGACGCCGAACCCGCCCGCGATGAGGATCTTCAGCGCGACGGGGTCCTCAGAGAGCACGGAGTCCATTGATCACTTCCTTGAGAATGCGCTCATTCGAACGCGACCCCGTTGCCGAGGGCGACGTCACCGAGATGAGGCCGTGGTCACGCATGTCGCCGAGCAGCACCCGGACGACGCCTACGGGCAGGTCGAGCTCGACGGCCAGGTCGGCCACCGAGATCGGGCTCCGCGCCGCCCGCAGGATGAGCTGCTGTTCCGGCCCGAGGTCGTCCGCCTGGTCGGCGAGCGCACGCACGGACGCGACGAGGTCGAAGGCGTCTCCCGACGAGCGCGTCCGGCCTCGGATGAGGGCGAAGGGCCGGACGACGGGGCCGGCCTCCTCGTCGTACCAGCGGGGGGCGTCGGTCATGCCGTTCCCGCGCGCGGGTTGGTGGTGATGTGCTGGCCCACCCGCTTGACCAGCATCGCCATCTCGTACGCGATGTGCCCGACGTCGACGTTCGCCTCGGCGATCACGGCCAGGCAGGTGCCCTGGCCGGCCGCGGTGACGAACAGGAACGCGCTCTCCATCTCCACGATGGTCTGGCGCACGTCGCCGCCGCCGAAATGGCGCCCGGTGCCGCGGGCCAGGCTCTGGAAGCCCGCGGCCACGGCCGACAGGTGCTCGGCGTCCTCGCGGGTCAATCCCTTGGAGTACCCGACGGCCAGGCCGTCGGTGGAAAGGATGACCGCCTGGCGGACGGCGGCGACCCTGCCTGCCAGGTCGTCGAGCAGCCAGTTCAGCTCACCGGTGTTGGTGGTTTGCGCAGTCATGCGTCCCCCTTGCTCATGGGCTCCTCCTCGGAGGCTTCTTCTCGGGCACGTTGGGTTCCCCGCTGGAACGCGGAGAACAGATCGCGTACCTCGTCGGGAGAGCGTTCGGCCTGCGGCTCCGGCTCCGGCGGTTCTTCCTTCAGCTGCGGCGCCAGGTTCGCCTGGCGCACGCGCCTGGGCAGTCCGGCGTGGGTGCCCGAGGTGACCACCGCGAGGGCCTTCTTCGTCCGGCTCGGCAGCTCCGCCGGCCGGCCGTCGTCGTCGCCGGAGGACAGCGCGGCCTGGTCGGCGACCAGCGAGCGCGGCACGAGCACGATGGCCGCGGTGCCGCCGTAGGGCGAGCGGCGGAGCTGGACCTTGAGGCCGTGGCGTTCGGCCAGCCTGGCCACCACGAACAGGCCCAGCCGGTCGCTGTCGGCCAGGTCGAACTCGGGCGGGGCGGACAGCAGCTTGTTGATCGCGGCGTACTCGACGGCCGACAGGCCGAGCCCCTTGTCCTCGATCTCGATGGCGTAGCCGTTGCTGACCACGTCGCCGCGGATCTGGACCACGGTGTCCGGCGGTGAATAGATGGCGGCGTTCTCGATCAGCTCGGCCACGAGGTGCGTGAGGTCGGCCGCGGAGCCGCCGTCGAACGCGCTGACCGGCATGGCCTCGACGTTGACCCTCGTGTAGTCCTCGACCTCGGCGACCGCGGCCCGGACGATGTCGATCACCGGCACCGGCCTGCGCCAGGCCCGCGCCGGGGGCGCGCCCGACAGGATCATCAGGCTCTCGGCGTGCCGCCGCATGCGGGTGGTCAGGTGGTCGAGGCGGAAGAGCTCCTCCAGCCGGTCGGGGTCGTGCGTGCGGCGCTGCATGCCGTCGAGCAGCCCGAGCTGCCGGTGCAGCAGGCCCTGCTTGCGCCTGGCGAGGTTGAGGAAGACCTGCCCGACCCCGCGGCGCAGCGCGGCCTGCCCGACGGCCGCCGTCACCGCCGTGCGCTGCACGGACGCGAAGGCCCGGCCCACGTCGGTGATCTCCGCCGATCCGCTCACCCTGATGGCCCTGGCCTCCTTCCGCACGTCAACGTCCTCGCCCTTGCGCAGCCTGTCCACGACGTCGGGCAGGCGCACCTCCGCCAGCTCGATCGCGGCGGTACGCAGCCCGTACAGCTCGCTCGCCAGGCGGCGACCGAAGCGTACAGAGATGATGATCGACGCGAGCACGGCTATCAACCCGAGGCCGCCCGCGACGGCGATCTCGACGACCGTGCCGGTCGCGGCCCGCGACGTCCGGCCGGCCAGCGTCTTGGCCGCGGCGGCGCTGTCGCGGTCCAGTTCGGTGGTGAGCCGGTCCACCGCGCTCTTCCACGCCTCGGCGTCGGCGGGCGGCGAGCCGGTCTTGACGACCCTGGACTCCAGCGCGGAGAAGGTCAGGAACGGCTGGGACGCGAACACCTGCTCGAACGGCCTGCGCAGCGGCACGTCGAGCCCGGCCAGCCCGCGGGCGTGCAGGAACTTCCTGGAGGCCGCGTACTCGGTGAAGGCGGCCCGCTCGGGCTCGGTCAGCCGCCCGTCCACCAGCGCGCCGACGATGAGGGCGTGCTCCCTGGCGATGTACTCCCGGGCGCTGCCCATGGCGTGCAGGGAGGTGGCCTGCTGGAAGACGGTCAGGTCGGAGACGGAGATCAGGTGGTCGTAGAGGGCGAAGACGGCGTCGAGCACCTGGTTGTAGGCGTCCACGCCGGCCAGGCGGGAGCTGATGCCGCCGTCGATGTCGGCGCGGATGGAGCCGAGCCGGTCGAGGTGGGCGGTCAGGGCATCGAGCGGCGTCCGCAGGTCGTCGCCGACCGCGTCGCCCGCCTCGGTGACGGCGTGCTCGAAGTCGGCCGCCGCCTTGTCCGTACGGGCCCGCTGCGCGCCCAGGACCTCGGTGAGTTCACGGGTAGTGAGCGCCTCGGCGGAGCGCACCCGTTCGGACTGGAGCTGAACGCCCAGGTCGGTGGAGGTGACGCCGAGTGTTTCGTAAAGCGTGTCGGCCCGGAGGAGTGACTGTGCGTCGCCCATGGTCAGGTTGAGGACGAAACCCCACAGCGCGCTGAGAGACAGGAGGGGTAGCAGCAGCAATAAAAAGATCTTGAACCGAATTGACCGGTTTCGCGAGCCCATGTCCCAACCTCGAGTCGGGGGCATTTCCACACCTTGTGTAAATACACCTCCGGAAGATCGCACAGGAGACTAGCATCGTTTATGGTTCCGGCGCAGTGGGAGGAACAGGATGATTACCGTGATTATTGGGGCATGATCTCGGTCTCCCGGCGGGCCGCGCGCAGCACCCGCCAGAGCCACCCCAGCGCGACCAGCGAGATCACGATGAGTCCGGCCCAGTTCACCAGCGTGTACACGTGCACCTGCCCTTCGGTCACGTTCGGCACCCGGCCGATCCGCAGCAGCTCGAACTGCCACGGCCGCCCGGTCAGCACCAGCGTGATCGCGATGGCGATGGCGCTCATCGAGTCCCACAGCGCGTGCAGCAGGGAGACGCCGAGGTAGCACCACACGACGTGCCCAGTGAGGCGTCCGTGGGCGGCGAACAGCACGCCGCCGAGTATCGCGGTCCACAGGCCGTGGCCCACCGGCGCCAGGATGCCCCGCAGGATCTCGGTCTCGACGAGCTGCGCCAGCGACAGGCCGTCGGCGGTGAACAGGGCGTTGAAGGCGTAGCCGGAGCTCTCGAAGGCGGCGAAGCCGAAGCCGACCGTCGCGCCGAGCACCACGCCGTCCCTGGACGAGCGGCGGACCGCGTGCCGGGTGACGTACATCAGCGCGGCCAGCTTCACGCCCTCCTCGATCAGGCCGACCAGCGCGTACATGACGAACGAGGGCCGGATCAGCCAGCTCTCCAGCAGCGACGCGCCGAGCACCCCGAGCACGCCGCCGACCACGAACGCCCGGAACTGCAGCTCCACCGTGACCACCGGCGAGCGGTCGCGTCCGTGCGCCCACACCACGAACGTCACCGGGATCAGGAAGCTGCCGAACAGCACGACGGTCGGCACCAGGTTGGAGTTGGCCGTCCAGGCCGTGACGGCGACCGTGGCCAGCCACAGGACCAGCCCGCCGAGGAAGACCCGCAGCCAGGGCCTCATGCGGTGAGCTCGCGCACGGCCCGGTGCGCGGCCACCACGGCTGCGTCGCCGCCGGCCGCCGGTTCGGTGTCCGACCCGGCGATGGCGATGCGGCCGAACCGCCTGCGGGCGACGTCGGCGGGGAAGGGGCCGTCGGGGTAGAAGGGGTGCCAGGGCCTGCAGTACGCCACCGGCAGCCCGTGCCCCCAGCGGTGGACGGTGACCGCCTCGACGCCGGCCCGGGGGCCCAGCAGCCGGGCCACCTGGTCGCGCACGCGGTCCGCCAGCCGGTCGTACGGCGTCGCCATCATCTCCCGCCGGCCCGCCGCCGCCCCCGCCACGGGCCCGAGCTCCGACCGGCACGGCGTGGCCAGCAGGCGCAACCCCTCGGGCGCGGGCTCGCTCAGGCACCAGAACGCGCCCGTCCAGCGCGTGCGCCCGATCCGCGCCCGGCCCCCGCGCAGCCGCACGCTCGCCTCCAGGACCGGCAGCCGGGCCGCCTGGCCCAACGCCCGCCGCTGCTGCTCGGGCAGGTCGGGCACCAGGTGCGGCACGACCGCGCTCCAGCAGGCCATGATCACCGACTCCGCGCCGACGGTCCTGACCCGATGCCCGTCGAAGTACGCGACCACCACGGACGCGTCCCCGTGCCGGACCGAGACCACCGGGCTGGACGGTCGCAGCACCGCCCGCGCGGCACCGGGCGGGCTCCCGGTCGCGGGCCCGGCCGCCGAGGCGTACCGCGAGGGCTTGTCGAGCCCCAGGCCGCCGAACCCCGGGTAGCCGGCGGCCCAGGCGTCCACCGCCCCGAGGGCCCGGCCGTCGAAGGCCCGTTCGGCGCACGGCAGCGTCCGGCAGAACCGTTCCGCGTCAGGATGCGCGCCGCAGACCTCCAGCAGGAACCGGGAGTAGGTCAGCCCGGCCAGGCGCTCCTGCTTGTCCTCCTGCGACAGCCCGGGGAACCAGTCGGGCGGGTCGTCGCGCAGCATGCGCAGGTTGTCGACGGCCCGCGCGACGAGCGGCAGCTCCTCCAGCCGGCCGGCCGGGACCAGCGTGTCGGCGCCGAAGCTCTCCCTGTCGCACATCACGTGTACGGCCGGCCCCGCGCCGAACCCCGCCGGGCCGCCGTGCTCGCCGGGGTCGCGGTTGTCCAGCACGAGCACGCGGGCCCTCGGCTCCCGGCGCAGCCACTCCGCCGCCGCGCTGTTGCCGCTGCGACCGCCGCCCACCACCACGAGGTCGTAGCTCTCGCCGGTGGGCTCGGGCTGCCCCGCGTGCCGCCAGAAGCGGCCGTCGCGCAGCGCGTGCGGCACGGCGACCGCCTGCGCGGTGTCCCCGCGCAGCCCTCCGGCCGGTTCCGCGGCATTGACAACGGCCTTCGCCGCCGAGCAGCCCAGAGCGCTCACCGCAATCCCGTCGAACAAGTCACGGCGGGAAATGGGCACATCCATCCCGAGGTCGCGCGGATTCCTGCTCATGAGGGCGATCATCAGCACTTCGGCCAAAAGCCCCACAGGGGCGCGCAGCGGTTCGAGAAACATTTTGCGTGGCCTATTACCGCGAATGCCCGTTTGGAGTAGCGTCCGGAATGGACGCGAGCGGGGGGAGTGCGGTGGTCGGCAAGCAGGGCAGGGTCACCGGGAAGATCGGCCCAGGGCTCGTCGGCGAGGTCATGATCCCGGTCAGAGGCGGGGTGGAGGCCTTCTACGCCCACCCCAGCGTGCCCGACGAGGAGTTCGGCCTGGCCACCATCGTGGTCGTGGTGGACTACTTCCCCCCGCGGACGGTTTACGTGGCCAGAGCACTCGTCTAGGGAGGGCCGGTTGTCCCCCGAGGTCTTCATCGTCGCCGGAGCCGCGGTCGTCGCGGTCGTCATCGTGATTCTGCTGTTCAAAGCCGTCTGGCGGGTCGCCGAGCCCAACGAGGCGCTGATCATCTCCGGTCTGGGGGCGCGCCGCCGGGGCGAGGGCGTCGACAGCCTGGGCTTCAAGATCATCACGGGCAAGGGCACGGCCGTGCTGCCCGGCTTCCAGGCCGCCCGGCGGCTGCGCCTGGACACCAGGGCGGCCAACCTCCAGGTCTCCTGCGTCACCCAGCAGGGCATCCCCGTGCACATCCGCGGCGTGGTCATCTACAAGGTCGGCGACGACCTGTCCTCGATCGCCAACGCCGCCCGCCGCTTCCTCGACCAGCAGGACTTCATGACCAGCGCGATCCACGAGCTGTTCACCGGGCACCTGCGCTCGATCATCGGCAACCTCACCATCGAGGACCTGATACTCAACCGCGAGCGCCTGACCAGCGAGACCAGGGCCTCGGCGGCCGACGAGATGAGCAAGCTCGGGCTGATCGTGGACTCGCTGCAGATCCAGGAGATCGACGACGAGACCGGCTACATCGCCAACCTCGGCAAGCCGCACGCCGCCAGGGTCGCGGCCATCGCCCGCATCGCCCAGGCCCAGCGCGACCAGGAGGCCACCGAGGCCGAGCAGATCGCCGCCGCCAACAAGGCCGCCGCCCAGCGCGACGCGCAGCTCAAGCGGGCCGCCTACCAGGCCGAGATCGACCGGGCGCAGGCCACGACCCGGCAGGCGGGGCCGCTGTCGGAGGCCACCGCCCGGCAGGAGGTCGTCGTCCAGGAGACCAGGGCGGCCGAGCTGGAGGCGCAGCTCGCCGAGCAGCGGCTCCAGTCGCAGGTGCGCAAGCCCGCCGACGCCAAGGCGTACGAGACCGTCACGCTCGCGCAGGCCGACCGGGACGCCCGGATCGCCCAGGCCCAGGCCGAGGCCCAGGAGACCGAGCTGCGCGCCGGGGCCCAGGCCGGCCAGGTCAAGCTGGCCGCCGCCGCCGAGGCCGAGTCCGTACGGCTGCGCGGCGAGGCGGCCGGCGCGGCCACCAAGATCGCGGGTGAGGCGGAGGCCCAGGCCGCCCAGGCGCGCGGGCTGGCCGAGGCGCAGGCGGCCAGGGCGCTGGGCCTGGCCGAGGCCGAGGCGATCAGGGCGCGGGCCGAGGCGCTGAAGGAGAACCAGGAGGCGGTCATCGCCCAGCAGCTCGCCGAGCGCTGGCCGGAGGTCGTCGAGGCCGGCGCGAAGGCGTTCGGGAACGTGGACCACATGGTGGTGCTGAACGGCGCCCAGGGTGTGGAGGAGCTGCTGGCCAAGGCGCTCACGCTCGGCGGCACCGGGATCGGCCTGGCCAGGGCGCTGCTCGACGGCGGAAGCCGGAACGGCGCCGAACCCGAAGTCCCGAGGGAACCCAAAACCTCTCGCGAACCTGAAATTCCGCGCGAACCTGCCGAATTCCGCGAATAGCGACGTTACTCGGCTCCTTACTCAGCCCTTCCTCTAGCGTTTCCGAAAAGGCCGCTAGAGCAAGGGGAGAATTCGTGCTTAAGGCTATTTCGGGGGTATGTCTGAGCATGATGGTCGTCGCCGGATGTTCCGCCGGCGAGGCCGATAATCAGGCCGCCGGGTCGGCGCGGCCCGCCGCGTCCTCCTCGGCGGTGGAGGCGGCCCGGCTGCGCGCCGCCCTGTTGCCCGTGCCCAAGGGCATGCGCATCGCGTACGGGCCGGAGATGGGGGCGTTCGGCTCGCTCAAGTCCACCCAGGAGGGGCTGGCCGCCATCCAGCAGGCCAAGCTGGAACGTCCGGAGTGCGCCGGGGCCGCCCAGCTCGACGCGGCCAAGCCGGAGGTCGCCCAGGCGCCCGCCGCCGTCATCGCCTTCTCCGCCGCGCGCGGCTCGATCACGCAGGCCGTCGTGTCGATGCCGTCGGCGTCCATGCCGGCGCCGCTGCCGCCGCAGTGCGCCCTGTACAAGGCCACCGTCGAGGGCGCGGACGTGACCTACCGCACCGCCAAGCTGGCCATGCCGGCCAGGGGCGACGAGTCGCGGGCCTACCTGACGACGGCCTCCGGCGGCGACAAGCGCGCCCAGATCGGGTCGGTCGTGATCAGGCGGGCCCACCTGATCATGAGCATGCTCGTCGTCGGCGAGAAGGTGAAGGCGGCCGGCCTGTACGAGCTCGCCCGCCTGGCCGACCAGAACCTGGCCCGCGTCACCCGCTGAGGCTCAGATGAGCACGTGGTCGTCCGGGCGGCCGACGAAGGAGAACTGCGCGTTGCGGGTCAGCTTGATGTGGTCGGCCTGCCAGGTGTGCATCGAGGCGTCGGCGCTGCGCCAGTAGACGAAGTTGAACCGGTCGGCCGAGTAGATCTTGACGGAGTCCTCCTTCAGCCGGCGTACCAGCTGGGTGTCCTCCCCCCGCGTGATGTCCGCGAAGCCGTACGAGCGGAACATGTCCGCCTTGCCGAGGAACGTGCCGCCCTGGACGAGGAAGGAGTACCGGTGCTCCAGGCCGGGCAGCCGGAGCATGGTGGTGTTGCTGCCCTCGAAGTACGCGTAGTGCGCCCCCTTGCCGACCAGCTCGGCGTCGGAGTAGTCGAACGCGCGCACCAGGTCCGACAGGTAGTGCTCGCCGTAGAGGTTGTCGTCGTCCATCTTGGCGATCAGGTCGCCCTCGGCGGCGGCGATGCCCAGGTTCATGCAGGCGCCGAGCGTCAGCTCCGGGGCGGCGGGCAGGACGACGACGTCCGTGATGCCGGCCATCCGGGCCTTGTCGGCGACCACCACCGGGTCGATGTCCAGCCCGTGCAGGACCATGACGAGCTGCAGCGGCCGGTGGAGCTGCCGGGCCACCGACGAGATCGCGTGCTCGATCTGCGCGGCCCGGTTGGTCGGCAGCACGACCGAGATCGAGCGCGACCGGGGCGCGGTGGCCTGGCCGAGGTTCTGCAGGATCTGGTCCACCCGGTGCGAGAACAGGTGCTTGTCGAAGACCTCCCGCATCGCCAGGTGGCCCATCCTGGCCCGCAGCTCGGGGCTGTTGATCAGGTGCAGCACCTGGTTGTACGACTCGACCGGCTCGCGCGCGATCGGCACCAGCTCGCCGAACGTCTCCTCGATCGCCCGCGACCACCCCGACACCACCGGGGTCGCGCACGCCGACAGCTCGAAGACGCGGCGGGCGCACATGGTCGGCGAGTCGAGCACCGAGTTGACGTTGAGGAAGACCTTGTACATCCGGTACGCGGCCAGCATCTGGTCGTAGGGCAGCTCGCCCACGATGTGCGGCCGGTACTTCTCCGGCCAGGCGTACTTCTCGTCCACCTCGCCGTTGCGGGCGAAGATGTGCAGGCCCAGCTCGCGCACCGGGTCGAGGACGACCTCCATCTGCTCACGCCGCTCGGGGTGCTTGTCGCGGAAGTACATGCCGGCGAACACCACGTCGTGCAGACGGCCCTGCTTCTGCTGGATCGGGTTGTGCACCCGCGGCTGCGCGGCGAACTGCAGCACGTCGACCCGGTCGTGGCCGAGCACCTCGCGGTACTTCGGCACCATGTCGCCGTCGCAGGTGAACACGTAGTCGAACAGCTTGGCCGTGTCGATGAAGAAGTCGAAGTTCGGCGGGTCCTCCTTGTTCCAGAAGACCGTGGGGATGCCCTCGGCGCGGCACCAGGCGACCAGGTCGCGCAGCGGCTCCTTGGGGGCGTTCGTGCCGGTCATCTGGTAGCGCCAGCGGCCCTGGTTGCCGTGCCAGGCCGACTCGCAGAACAGCAGGTCGGGGCGCTTGTCGGCGAAGATCTCCGGCCAGTCCTTGAGGCCGAACTCGATCTGGTCCCACTCGTACCTGAAGGCCATCCTGGAGAAGTCGTCCAGGATGACCGCCACCTTGAGGTCGGGCCGGTTGACCGGGCCGAGCGGCCACTTCGCCGTCGGCACCTCGACCAGCGGGGGGCGGTGGTTGGCGAGCTCGACCGCCTCGGTGACCGGCATGGGCGGCTTGGGCGCCTTGTCCTTCGACCTGACCGCCTCGACGATCCTCCCCGGGCTCTTCGAGCCCAGGGCCTCGCCCAGCTTGAACGTGCGCTTGGCCTGGGTGGCCTCCAGCTTCCAGCCGGCGTACGCGGCCTTGGCCTCGGCGATCTCCAGCCGCCGCCGCAGCTCCCTGACCTCGGCCTCGTACCGCTCGATGAGCTTGCGCTCCTCGGGCAGCCAGTTGACGGGTCCCAGTCGCTGGAACGCGGGGGGCTCAGGGTTTTCGGCCATGGTGATACGCCTATCGCTCAGCGGAGGTATGTCATAGTACGGCGGATTCAGCCGCTATTCGGGGCGTTTGGCCTGGGAAGCCGGGGCCAGGTTGTCGCCCTTCAGCCACGCCGCGATCACCGTCGCGATGCGCGGACCGGCCTTGCCGTCCCACATCACCGGCAGCTCGCCGGCCGGCGTGGCAGCGCCGTCGGCCAGCGCCTTCTCCGCCGCGGCGGGCAGCAGCGCGGGCGTGACCAGGCGGTTCGTGCCGTGCGTGATCGTGATCGGCCGCTCGGTGTTGGGCCGCAGCGTCAGGCAGGGGACGCCCAGCATGGTCGTCTCCTCCTGCACGCCGCCGGAGTCGGTGACGACCAGCGCCGCCCCCCGGACGAGTGAGAGGAAGTCCACATAACCCAGCGGCTCGATGACCTTGATCGTGTCGCCGTCCACCAGACCCGCCTCGGCCAGCCGCGCCTTGCCGCGCGGGTGCACCGGCACCACGACCGGCGTCCGCCGCGACACCTCCAGCACCGCCTCGACCAGCTCCCTGGCGGCCTCGGCGGTGTCCACGTTGGCCGGGCGGTGCAGCGTCGCCACGGCGTACCGGGCCGGCAGGCCGAGCCGCGTCACCACCGGCGCCGGGTCCAGCGAGGGCAGCGCGGCGAACAGGCTGTCGATCATCGGGTTGCCCACCAGGTGCACCTTCGCGGGCGGCACGCCCTCCGAGGCCAGATAGGCGAGGGCCTCGGGCGAGGTGACGAACAGCAGGTCGGCCAGCGCGTCGGTGACGACCCGGTTGACCTCCTCGGGCATGCCCCGGTCGAACGAGCGCAGCCCGGCCTCGACGTGCGCCGTCCTGATGCCGAGCTTGGCGGCGACCAGGATCGCGGCCAGCGTCGAGTTCACGTCGCCGTAGACCACGACGAGGTCGGGCTCCTGGGCGACGAAGACGTCCTCCAGGCCCACGAGCAGGGCCGCGGTCTGCCTGGCGTGCGTGCCGGAGCCCACCGCCAGGTTGGCCACCGGCTCGGGCAGGCCGAGATCGGCGAAGAAGACGTCCGACATCAGCGCGTCGTAGTGCTGACCGGTGTGGATGATGCCCTGCCGCACGCCGAGTTCACCGAGTGCACGCACCACCGGGGCCGCTTTCACGAAATTGGGACGAGCACCCAAAACGTGCAGGACCAGGGGGTTCTCCCTCATTGACCTCGCCTTTCATAGCGGAAGGGAAAAAACGCTGCCTATGGTACGGTCCCAGCGTGGCATCCGACGCCAGTCGTCAAGACTCCTCCAAGGTTTCCGCGAAGTCCGCCCGGGCCGGCGTCGGGGGACTTCTCAAAGGCTTCGTCCAGCACCCCGTCATCGTTTCCCGCGTCGTCGTGACCAAGGTCAAGTCCGACCCCGTCCGCGTGGCGCAGGCCGCCGCCGACGCGCTCCCGCCCAAGCTGCGCCCGCTCGTCGGCAGCGTGGCCTGGCCCGCCGCCCGCCGTGCCCGGCGCATGGTGCGCAAGATCGGCATGCGCGTGATCAAGGCGCCGTGGAACGAGGCGAAGGCCCACTGGGACGCCGGGCGGGTCTCGCAGGCCGCCGAAGTGCTCGACGCGCACACCAAATACCCCTTCGTCAAGCGCAGGGCCGCCTACTACCGCGGTGAGCTGGCCGCCATCAGCCCCGACCCGATCCCGCCGGGTCCGAAGGTCGCCATCGCCGGGCGCGTCGAGGGCCGCGTGCTGCACCTGGTCACCAACGCGCTGCCGTACACGCAGGCCGGTTACACCGTGCGCACCCACCGGATCGTCACCTCCCAGAAGGCGGCCGGGCTCGACCCGCACGTCGTGACGAGCTGGGGCTGGCCCATGCTTCAGGGGCACGCCGACGCGCCCGCGCAGGAGGAGATCGACGGCATCCCGTACTACCGCCTGCTGCCCGACGGGCACGGCGAGGTGCCGTTCGAGATGCGCGGCCGCATGGTCAAGGGCGCCGAGGGCGTCACCCGGCTGGTCGAGCAGCTGCGCCCGCAGGTCCTGCACGCCGCCACCGACCACCGCAACGGCTCGGTCGCGCACGCCGTCCGCGACCGGACGGGCACCCCGTTCGTCTACGAGGTGCGCGGCTTCCTGGAGGAGACGTGGGCCTCCCGCGACCCCATCCGGGTCGGCAGCCAGCGGCACGTGCTCCAGCGCGAGCGCGAGGCGTTCCTCATGCGGGAGGCCGACGCGGTCGTCACGCTGGCCGAGACGATGGCCACCGAGATCGTCGATCGCGGCGTGCCCAGGGAACGCATCCACCTGGCGCCCAACGCCGTCGACGACACCCTGCTGTCGGCCCACTACGACGGCGCCTCGTTCCGCGACGCGTACGGCATCGCCCCCGGCGAGATCGTGGTCGGCTCGGTGTCCAGCATCGTGGCCTACGAGGGCTTCGCGACCCTGCTGCGCGCCGCCGCGCTGCTGCGCGACGACCGCACGCCGGTGCGGGTGCTCATCGTGGGCGACGGCGCCGAGCGGGAGAACCTGCTCGCCCTGGTCGAGGAGCTGGGGCTGCGCGACGCCGTCCTGCCCGGCCGGGTCGGCCCCGACGAGGCGCTGCAGGCCCAGGACGCCATCGACATCTTCGCCTGCCCGCGTGAGGACCTGCGGGTCTGCCGGCTCGTCACGCCCCTGAAGCCGGTCGAGGCGATGGCGCTCGGCAAGCCGGTGGTGCTCAGCGATCTGCCCGCGCTCTCCGAGCTCGTCGGCTCCGACGGGGCCGGCCTGCTGGTGCCTGCCGGCGACCCGGCCGAGCTGGCCAAGGCCATCGCCGGCCTGCGCGAGGATCCGGCCAGACGGGCGGAGATGGGCGAGGCCGGACGCGCCGAAGTCGCCGCGAAGCGGACCTGGAGCCGCGTTGCCGAGACTTATCAAGCTCTATACCGATCGCTTGCCGAAAGATGACCTCCACGTTGCCTGTACGTTGTGACGGGTTCGGTCGCATTAGGCGTGAGCTAGGTGGACTTGAGATAACCTTTGCGACCATGAAGTGTTGTTTCCGGCTCTCGAAGGCACTGCTGTGACAGAAATCGACTTGGCTGTCATCGGCCTGGGCTACGTCGGTATGCCGCTTGCGAAGGAAGCGGTTGCCGCCGGGCTGCGGGTCGTCGGCGTGGACGTCGACCCCCGGAAGGTCGACGCGCTCAACGCCGGGCAGTCCTACATCGATGACCTGACCGACGCTGACCTCGATCACATGCTGGCGAACGGATTCAGCGCGACGCTGGACGAGTCCGTGCTGGCCAGAAGCAACACGATCGTCATCTGCGTTCCCACCCCGCTGGACGAGGACCACCGTCCCGACCTGTCCGCGGTCGAGGGCGCGACCAAGGCCGTCGCCCGCAACCTCAGCAGGGGCACGCTCGTCGTGCTCGAATCCACCACCTGGCCCGGCACCACCGACGAGGTGGCCCGCCCGCTGCTGGAGCAGTCGGGCCTGGCCGCCGGCGTGGACTTCCACCTGGCCTTCTCGCCCGAGCGCATCGACCCGGGCAACCCGAAGTTCGGGCTCAAGAACACCCCGAAGGTCGTGGGCGGCTACACGCCGGTCTGCCGCGACCGGGCGACGGCGTTCTACAAGCAGTTCATCGAGCAGGTGGTGCCGGTCAGCGGCACCCGCGAGGCCGAGATGGCCAAGCTGCTGGAGAACACCTACCGGCACGTCAACATCGCCCTCGTCAACGAGATGGCGATCTTCTGCGACGAGCTCGGCATCAACCTGTGGGAGTCGATCGAGGCCGCGGCCACCAAGCCGTTCGGCTTCCAGAAGTTCCTGCCGGGGCCGGGCGTCGGCGGTCACTGCATCCCTGTGGACCCCTCGTACCTGTCCTACACCGTGCGCAAGCTCGGGTACCCGTTCAGGTTCGTGGAGCTGGCCCAGGAGATCAACGAGCGCATGCCGTCCTACGTGGTGGCGCGCGTCCAGCGACTGCTGAACAGACACAAGAAGCCCGTGAACGGCGCCCGAGTGGTTATGCTCGGCGTCACGTACAAACCGGATATCGCCGACGAACGGGAAACTCCGGCTCTGCCGGTGGCGCGTGCGCTGCTGGAGCTGGGGGCCGACCTCTCGTTCGCCGATCCGTACGTCAAGGAGTGGTCGGTCGACGGCACTCCGGTGCCACGGGAAGAGGATCTGACCGAGGCCGTGGTCAACGCCGACGTGACGCTGCTGCTGCAGCAGCACGCCGCGTTCGATCTGGCCATGGTCGAGGCGAAGGCCAAGCTCGTGCTGGACACCCGCGGTGTGCTCACCGAGGGTGAACGCGTCGAGCGGCTGTAGCGACGGAGGGCTGCGCGCAGTGCACGTGCTCGTCATGACGGTGGTGCATAACCCCGAGGACGCGAGAATTCTGCATCGGCAGATCCGTGCCCTCGTGGATGCCGGTCATGAGGTCACGTATGCCGCCTCCTTCTCGGCGCACGGGGTCGTACCGCGTCCATGGGTCAACGGCGTCGATCTGCCCAGGGCCGCCCAGCGCAAACGCATGGCGGCCGTCTGGGCCGCCCGGCGGCTGTTCAAGCGCATGCGGAACAAGGTCGACCTGGTCCTGATCCACGACCCGGAGCTGCTGTTCGCGGTCTGGGGCGTGCGCAACCGGCCGCCGGTGGTCTGGGACGTGCACGAGGACACCCCGGCGACGTTGTCGCTCAAGCCGTGGCTGCCCTCGTTCCTGCGCCCGCCGGTGCGCTTCTTCGCCCGCATGCTGGAGGGCACGGCCGAGCGGCACATGCACCTGCTGCTGGCCGAGACCGCCTACGCGGGCCGGTTCAAGGACGCCCATCTGATCGTGCCGAACGAGACCTGGGTACCCGACTCGGTGACGCCTCCGGGCGACGACCGGGTGGTCTACCTCGGGTGGTTGTCGCGGGCGCGCGGGGTGTTCGAGGCCGTCGAGGTGGCCAAGCTGCTCCAGCCGTACCGGGTGACGGTGGAGCTGATCGGGTACGCCGATCCGCAGAGCCGCCCGATGCTCAACCAGGCCGTCGCCGACGGCCTGCTGGAGTGGCGTGACTTCATGCCCAACGACGAGGCGCTCAAGCGGCTCGACGGGGCGCTGGCCGGGCTGTCGTTGCTGCACGACGAGCCCAACTACCGGCACTCGATGCCCACCAAGATCGTGGAGTACATGGCGCACGGCATCCCGGTCATCACGACGCCGTCGCCGCGCGCGGTCGAGCTGGTGGAGCGGTACGACAGCGGCGTCGTCGTGCCCTGGGAGGACCCGAAGGCCGTCGCGCAGGCGGTGCTGACGCTGCGGGACGACGTGCGCGAGCGGCGGGCGCAGGGCGCTCGCGGGTACGCCGCGGCCCGCGCGAACCACCACTGGCCGAACTCGGCCAAGCGGTTCGTGACCCAGCTCGAGGCATGGGCCGGGATCACGCGATAGCGGTTTATCTCCGGCAGATCACGAGAGCGGTAGGTTCCTGAACGTGCGATGGCTCTTCCTGCTCGTGGGCGCAGCCGTCCTGGCCGTGGTCGCGGTGGTGATCATCCTCTTCCCGTCGTCGTCCGAGCGGCCGGTCGCGTCCTCGTCGAGCACGCCGAAGCCGTCCAGGACCGTCTCGACGCCGCCGCCGCCGAAGGTCAAGGAGTTCACCGACCCCTGCGGCACGTTCGACACCACGACCAAGAACTTCTACGCCGTCACCGGCTACTGGATCACGCCGAAGTCGAACCCGTGCACCTGGCGTCACCAGCTCCAGGAGATCCATCGCGCCGGCGGCGACACGATCATCAGGATCGGGTACGGCCTGCAGTTCCGTAGCGTCTCCGACGACACCGGCGAGGTGCTGGCGAAGGACGGGACGCTCGACCCGCTGTACAAGGCGTGCGAAGAGGACGGCCTGAGCTGCCACGACGCGGCCGAACGGGACCTGCGCAAGGCCAACCCCGGCAACCGGATCGGGCGCACGTACGTCTACCGCACCGACGAGGCGTTCGGCGGCGACCTGTTCCGCTGCCCCACGATGGAACACGCCGTCAAGGCCGGCGACCGCATCTACTACCGCATGATCGCCCCTCCGGACGGCTCCGACGACGCCACCTGCGACTTCGCCAAGAAGGCCACGTCGTACGACCTGATCCTGGTGGCCGGCTCGGCCAAGGACAGCCTGAACGAGCTGCTCGACCTGGCCGACCAGTTCAGCATGCGGGTGTTCCCGGCGCTGCCGCTCGCCCCGCGCGACTCCGAGACGCCGACCAGGGCGAACAAGCGGCACCTCGGCACCCTCACCACGCTGACCCGGCGCATCCTGCAGGACTACGGCGTGCGCTTCGCCGACCGGCAGGCCCTGGGCGGCGTCTACCAGCCGTTCGAGGTCCAGATGGGGGCCACACTGGCCACCAACCCCACCCTTGAGGTGTACGCCGACCAGCACCGGATCGTCGAGCAGGAACTGGGCAAGCCGATCCTGATCAGCCCGTACCTGGACGCGCGCAAACGGGTCGGCTTCGGCCAGACGCCGGCGCAGGTGGCCGAGGCGTTCAAGGCGCTGGCCCGGACCGGCGTCGGCATCATCGCCCCGCAGGACAGCCGGGGGACCGGCAAGGTCGGCCTGTTCTGGCCGGACGAGCGCGACACCGAGGTGGACGACCGGCTGCGTCCGGTGGTCGGCGAGGCCACGTACGGCACCGCGTACCACGGCTCGACCCGCGACTACTACCGGGAGATGGCCAAGGCCCGCGACGAGATGCTCCAGGCCGGTCACGAGGTGGAGCTGTGGGCGAACGTGGAGGCGTTCGAGCCGTCCGGCAAGCAGCCGTGCGCCCCGCAGGGCACCCGCGGCCAGACGGACAAGAAGCGCCTCGACCAGGCCGTCACGATGGCCGGCCGGTACGTCCAGAAGATCGTCTCCTACATGTGGAGCGACTTCATGACCTGCGGCGACCCCTCGCTCCAGGACGAGATCGCCGGCGACTGGCAGCGCCCGATCGCCGTGGACGCCATCAGGCGGCCCCGCGACCCCCAGGACGGCGTCGAGGTGCGCGGCTACAACCTGGACGGCAGCACCGTGCTCGTCGAATGGTCCGGCGGCACCAAGGAACTGGTGGTCTCGGCCGTCGGCTGGCTGGACAAGGACCCGCTGGACGAGCACCCGGCCCGGATGGCGACGGCCTGGGTGCCGTTCGACTGGACCCAGGTGCCGCCCGGGGAATGGGTCAAGATAGGGATCAAGGGGGCGTCCGGCAAGGAGGCCACGACGCCCCTCCACGTACGCATATCCGCATAGGGCAGACGGGACTCCGTGTAACGTGCCGTCCATGGTCCCGAGCATCCCGGTCAGCGTCGACCTGGTCGTGCTCACCGTACGCAACCATGCGCTCAGCGCCCTGGTGTGGCGGCGCGACAACCCGCCGTTCCTGCGCCGCTGGTCGCTGCCGGGCGGTTTCATCCAGCTCGACGAGGACCTGCCGGCCGCCGCCCACCGCATCCTGGCCGAGCGGGCCGGGCTCCCGGGCGCCCCGGTGCACCTGGAGCAGCTCCAGACGTACGGGTACCCCGACCGCGACCCGCGCCAGCGCGTGCTGAGCGTCGCCTACCTGGGCCTGGCCCCCGACCTGCCGGCCTCGGAGAAGGCGCACATGAGCTGGCAGCCGGTCGAGGCGCTCTCCGTCATGGCCTTCGACCACCGCCGCATCATGCTCGACGGCGTCGACCGCGCCCGCGCCAAGCTGGAGTACACGTCCCTGGGGGCGGCCTTCTGCCCGCCGGAGTTCACCGTCGCGGACCTGCGCCGGGTGTACGAGATCGTCTGGGGGCGTCCCCTCGATCCCCGCAACTTCCACCGGAAGGTCACCAAGGCGGAGGGCTTCCTGGTGGAGACGGGCGCCACCACCACCAGAGACGGCGGCCGCCCCGCCAAGCTCTTCCGCCGCGGCCCCGCCGAGCTCCTCCACCCGCCCATGCTCCAGGAGTGACCATCCCGAACGACCTCATCGACGTCATCGAGACCCCTCGCCTGTCGCTCGTGCCCCTGCGGGTCGAGCACGCCGCGGAGATGGCGGCGGTGCTCGCCGACCCGCGCCTGCACGAGTTCGTCGGCGGCGTCCCCGCCACCGAGCAGGAGCTGCGCGCCCGCTACGAACGCCTGGCCGCGGGCCCGCCCGGCTGGCGCAACTGGGTGCTCCGCCTGCGCGCCGACGGCCGGCTGACCGGCTACGTGCAGGCGACCGTCGAGGCGGGCACGGCCGAGATCGCCTGGGTGGTCGGAGTGCCCTGGCAGGGCCGCGGCCTGGCCGCCGAGGCCGCCCGTGCCCTGGTCTCCTGGTGCGACGCCCAGGACATCGGCACGGTCGTCGCCCACATCCACCCCGGCCACGCGGCCTCCGCCGCGGTCGCCGCCCACGCCGGCCTCCACCCCACCGACCTCGTGCACGACGGCGAGACGCGCTGGGAACGCGTCCGGCCGTGAGCCTTCTCGACGTGCGGGGGCTGGCGGATGCTTCATCGGGCGTGGCCTTTTAAGGTAGTTCTATGCCTCGTTTCCGCCACATCCTGGACACCATGCCCCCCTACAAGCCGGGCAAGGCCGTGGTCTCCGCCGACGGCCGGTCGTACAAGCTCTCCTCGAACGAATCCCCCTACGACCCGCTGCCCTCCGTGGTCGAGGCCGTCGCCGAGGGAGCCCGGCAGATCAACCGCTATCCCGACCCCGGCGCCGTCGGACTGACCGAGGCCATCGCCGAGCGGTACGACGTGCCGTTCGAGCACATCGCGCTGGGCGCCGGCTCGGTCACGGTGGCCCAGCAGCTGTTCGAGACGGTCGGCGAGCCCGGCGTCGAGGTCGTCTACGCGTGGCGGTCGTTCGAGGCGTACCCGTTGCTGGCGGACCTGTCGGGGGTCACGTCCGTCCAGGTGCCGCTGGCGGGCGAGGACCACGACCTGGACGCCATGGCGGAGGCGATCACCGACCGCACCCGCATGGTCTTCGTGTGCAACCCCAACAACCCCACCGGCACCGCGATCCGCCGCGACGCCCTGGTGTCCTTCCTCGACCGCGTGCCGGAGAACGTGCTCGTCGTGCTGGACGAGGCCTACCGCGAGTACGTCCGCGACGAGGACGTCCCCGACGGCCTGACGCTCTACCGCGACCGGCCGAACGTCTGCGTGCTGCGCACCTTCTCCAAGGCGTACGGGCTGGCGGGCCTGCGGGTCGGCTACCTGATCGGGCACGAGCCCGTGGCCGCGGCCGTCCGCAAGACGATCATCCCGTTCGCCGTCAACCACCTCGCGCAGGTCGCCGCCATCGCCTCGCTGAAGGCCGAGGACGAGCTGCTGGAGCGGGTCGAGCGGGTGGTCAAGGAGCGCAGCCGGGTCCGCGAGTCGCTGATCGAGCAGGGCTGGACGGTGCCGCCGACCGAGGCGAACTTCGTCTGGCTGCGGCTCGGCGAGCGCACCCTCGACTTCGCCGCCGCCTGCGCGGTGGAGGGCGTGGCCGTACGGCCGTTCGCGGGCGAGGGGGCCCGGGTGTCCATCGGCGACCCCGAGGCCAACGACGCCTTCCTCGCCGCCGCCAAGGAATTCCGCGGTTAGGCGCTGACCTCTTCCGCGAGGGGCGCGGTCCTGGCTTTGGCGCGTCGTTCGGTGGAGACCACCAGGGCGACGCCCACCAGGATCACCGCCCCGCCGGCGATGATCTGCGGGGTCACGTGCTCGTTCACGACCAGCACGCCGAGGAGCACGGCGACGACCGGGTTGACGTAGGCGTACGTGGAGACCAGCGAGATCGGCGCGTTCCCCAGCAGCCAGGTGTAGGCGGTGAAGCCGACCAGCGAGCCGACCAGCACCAGGTAGGCCAGCGCCGCCCAGGAACGTCCGGAGACCGCCGCCAGGTCGAGCCGTTCGCCGAGCACCGTGCCGGTCACGGCCAGGCCGGCGCCGCCGACCAGCATCTCGATCGAGCTGGCCGCGAAGGGGTTGGCGGGCATGGGGATGCGCGCCGACAGGAACGAGCCGACCGACCACGAGAACGAGGCCACCAGGATCACCACGATCCCGGTGGTGTCCACCGACTGGCCGCCGGTCAGCGACAACGCCGCGACGCCGGCGAACCCGACGAGCACGCCGGCCAGCGTCAGCACGGCCGGCCGGTCCCTGACCAGGATCCGGAACACGACGAGCCAGAGCGGCACCGAGGCCACCAGCAGCGCGGCCAGGCCGCTGGAGATGTGCTGCTCGGCCACGGCGACCATGCCGTTGCCGCTGGTCAGCAGGAGCAGGCCGACCAGCCCGGCCCCGCAGACCTGCCGCCACGACACCCGGAACGGCTCCAGGCCCCTCCTGATCAGCAGGAAGCCGCCGAGCAGCAGCGCGGCCGTCACGAAGCGCAGCGCGCCGCTCAGCATGGGGGGCATGGTCTCGATGGCGATCCTGATGCCGAGGTAGGTCGAGCCCCACACCACGTACACGATCGCCAGGGCGCTCCAGACGAGGACGGGAGCCCGGCTGTCAGTGGTGTTCGCACTCATGGGTCATGACTTTATCGGGCGACCACGACAAAGCACCTGCGGGTATCGGACTTAGGGATTTGGCGCGATATTAGCGACAGGCGGCTTTTGTGCCACTGTTGAGCTGGCGGGCCGGCTGAGACGATCGCCACTGACCAGCAATGAAGGGAAATGTCGTAGATGTCAGCCGTCACCTCCACCCCGGCCGCCCCCAACGCCGCCGCCCTCGCCCACTTCGCCGCCCGCCTGGCCTTCGAGACCGACGTCTCGGACGTGGCCGCCGACCTGGCCGCCGGCGCGCCGGGCGTCGTGGTCGTGGACTCGCGCAGCCGGGAGAGCTGGGAGCAGGGGCACGTCGAGGGGGCGGTGCACCTGCCGACGGCCGAGATCGCCGCCGGGGCCGCCGCGCTGATCCCCCGGGAGGCCACCGTCGTCACCTACTGCTGGGGTCCCGGCTGCAACGGCGCCACGCGGGCCGCCCTGGAGTTCGCCAGGCTCGGTTACGCGGTCAAGGAGATGCTCGGCGGCTTCGAGTACTGGGCCAGGGAGGGCTTTCCGGTCGAGACCGCGTCGGGCGTGAGCCGGCGACCGATCGACGCCCTGACGGCGCCGGTGTCGGGGATCGCGTGCGCCTGCTGAAGGCGGCGTGGGGTGGCGCCTGCTGAACGGGCGATGGGCGTGCGCCTGCTGAAAGCGTCCCAGGCGGGTTGTGGTGACCGGCTATATCCGGACATGCCCGCCGGTCCGACAGTGCCGCCAAACGGCCTCACAGCCCCGTCCGGACGCCTTCCGTAAAAAGGATGGCGGCGAAGGGGCTGTGCGGGAAAGTTTGGCGCCCCCGTCCGAATCCCGTCGATCGGGGGCGTGGGAGAACATACCCGCATCTACTCGGGTCAACCAATAAGACCACAAGAGTCAAGCGGATTGTCTGTACCTTTGACTCCCCAGGTCAAGAACCGGGCACCCGTCGCCCCTGAAATGGGACGACGGGCCCCGTACGGTCACCGCGGTCCGAGCTTCTCCACGATGAGCCGGTAGAGCTGGCGCGGACGCCCCGGCTGCGGGGTGCGGTTCGGCGGAAGCGGCCACGCGAGTCCCTCGTCAACCAGCGTGCGCAGCAACCGCCGAGCCGTGCGCGGCGTCACCCCGAGCATCTTGCCCGCGCCCTCGGCGTCGACCACCGTGTCGCCGCCTTCGAGCTTGGCCGCCAGCCTGGCCAGGACCTCCACGCCCTTCGGCTTGAGCGCGGTCGACCCGGTGGGTGGCATCCGGGGGGCCGGGATGAGGGCCCGGCCCTCGCGGTCCACCGCGAACCCCTGCGCCTGCTTGCCCGCCTGGGTACGGGCCAGCGCGGCCCGCGCGTGCGACTCCGCGTCGTGTGTCGTCCGCCCCATCCCGACGCCCACCTCGACCGCCAGCCCCAGCTCGTCCCGGATCCTGGCCGCGAAGGGCAGCACCCTGAACCCGTCGGTGGCCGCGGCGATCGAGCCCCTGGTCGCGGTGACCAGGTAACTGTGATCGTCGATCGGCCAGACGGTCGCGTTGATCCGGTTCGCCTCCTGGACCAGTAGCCGGTGCAGCGACAGCCGCAGCTCGTCGCGCCAGTAGCGCGGCGCCGCGCGCCGCACGGGCTCGCGCAGCGTCGGCACCTCCACCAGCACCACGGTGAGCTGCGACTCCTCCAGCCGGTGATGCGCCCCGAGCAGCGCCGCGGTGTGCAGCGCCGTCCGGACCGCGGCCGAGGTCGGCCTGATCCTGATGACCGGCACGCCGGCTGCGTGCAGGCGTTCGGCCACCGCGGGCAGGCACGTCAGTGCCCCCGAGGTGGCGCCCTGGCGGGCCAGCCGTTCGTGGTAGGCCGCGATCGTGCCCGTGGCTCCGGGCTCGTCGCGGCTGTGCACGTCCGTGGCCGGTATGCCGAGGTCGGTGTACGCCTCCTCGACATCCGCCCTGCTGACCACGTCCACGCTGACCCGTTGCGGGTCCATCCGAGTGTCAAGTGCGGCCTTCGCCAGTGCCGCCACCAATGCCGCTCCGCCGAGTTGCACGTAGGTCGCGGGCATCGTCAGCACGCCTGATCGCCTGGCCAGGTCATAAGGGACCGGGCTGGCGAACAGGCACGCGTCGACACCGGGACCGAGCCGCGTCACCTTGTCGGGCGCCTCCTGCTCATCGCGGTACGCGGCCGCGACCAGGCGACACGGCAGCGGTGCCGCGGCGTGACCCATCAGCATGACTCGCTCGACCAGGTCGTGGGGTCCGACCACGCCGATGGTGAGGTCCGGTGTCATGGCGCCCGGGCGTGACACTCGGGGAGTTTCTTCGGCCCTCTCGACCAATGTTCGTCCCATCCTGCCGTCCGTTGCAGTGCTCTCTTTTGGAACGATCGCTCGCGGGGGCCGTAATGTCACGCCCGACTTTTCCGGAAAGTCGTTCTGGTTGACCGCCCGACAAGATGTCTCAGCAGCTCAACGCGGTTTTTCTCATGTTTTTTAGCGCTCAGAAATCTCTCGTGTAATGTCCGCGCCGAGCGCGCGCATTCGCGCCGCGAGATGTGCGTGGCCGCGATCGATGAGGTATCCGGACTCGATGACGGTCTCTCCTTCGGCCGCCAGACCGGCGAGCACGAGCGCGATACCGGAGCGCAGATCGTGCGCCGTGACTTGCGCGCCCTTGAGCGGCGTGCGCCCGCGCACGACGGCCCTGCTGTCGTCGACCTCGACGTCGGCGCCCATCTTGTTGAGCTCGCCGGCCAGGGCGAAACGGCCGTCGAAGATGCGCTCGTGGATGTAGCTCGTGCCGTCGGCCAGGGCGGCCACCGTCATCATCGGCGACTGCAGGTCGGTCGCGAACCCGGGATAGGTGTCGGTGATGATGTTGATGGGCCGCAGCGGACGGTCGCACCGCACGTGCAGCACCGCGCCCTGCCGGGCGAAGTCGACGCCCATCTGCTCCAGCTTGTAGCGGACGACGCCCAGGTCGAGGCCGGTGCCCACGAGGCTGAGCTCGCCGCCGGTGATCGCCGCGGCCATCGCGAACACGCCCGCGTCGAGCCGGTCGGGCATCACGGTGTGCTCGACGGCGTGCAGCTCCTCCACGCCCTCGACGGTGATGAACCCGGTGCCGCCGCCGCTGATGCGCGCGCCCATTTTGGTGAGCATGTCGATGACGTCGAGCACTTCCGGCTCAAGGGCCGCGTTCTCGATCACCGTCGTGCCCTTGGCCAGGGCGGCGGCCATGATCAGGTTCTCGGTGCCGGTGTGGGAGGGCGTGTCCAGGTAGAGCGTCGCGCCGGTCAGGCCGCTGGCCTTGACGTGGATGACGGTCTCGCCCTCGTCGACGACCGCGCCCAGCCGCTTGTAGCCCAGGTAGTGGAAGTCGAGGTTGCGGCTGCCGAGGTTGCAGCCGCCCACGCCCTCCACGATCGCCTCGCCCAGCCGGTGGAGCAGCGCGGGGGTGAACAGCACCGAGCCGCGGAACCGGCGCGCGATCTCGGCCGGCAGCACCGGGCTGCTCAGCCGGGAGGCGTCGATGACCAGCGTGCGCTCGGACTCGTGCAGCTCCACGTACGCGCCGATCGCCTCGGCCAGCTCGACCGCGCGCCGGACGTCTTCGATGATCGGCACGTTCCGCAGCACGGTACGGCCCTTGGCGGCCAGCAGAGCCGCACCGATCATGGGAAGCACGGCGTTCTTCGCGCCCTGGATGAACGCGGTTCCACGCAGTGCGTTGCCACCGCGCACGCGGTAACGGACCATTTCGTGCGGCTCCTTGAAATCAACGGTGAGGCTCGATCGGGCCAACAGTAGTGGCTTGCACCAGGTGACCCAGCCGAATCATCCGCTAAAGGGAGCCCCCGTGACGCGCTCATACGCTTCTAGGTATCGCTGCCTTGTGCGCTCGACAACGTGCTCCGGAAGCCGAGGTGGGGGGTTTCCGGAGGATTTGTCCCATCCGGATTCGGGCGAGAGTAGCCAATCACGTACATATTGCTTATCGAAAGAAGGTTGCGCTCTGCCCGGCTGCCATTCGTCGGCCGGCCAGAACCGCGACGAGTCCGGCGTCAGCACCTCGTCGCCCAGGGTCAGCACGCCGTCGGCGTCCCAGCCCAGCTCGATCTTGGTGTCGGCCAGGATGATGCCGCGCTCGCGGGCGATCTCCGAGCCGCGCGTGTAGACGTCGAGGGTGATGCGCCGCAGCTCGTCGGCCGTCTCCGCGCCCACCTCGGCGACCACCTGCTCGTAGGAGATCGGCTCGTCGTGCTCTCCCTGGGGGGCCTTCGTCGAGGGGGTGAAGATCGGCTCCGGCAGCCGGGAGCCGTCCTCCAGACCGGGGGGCAGCGGCACCCCGGAGACCGTGCCGGTCGCGCGGTACTCCGACAGGCCGCCGCCGGTCAGGTAGCCGCGGGCCACGCACTCCACCTGGACCATGCGCAGCGGCTTGCACACCACGCTGCGCGCGTCGTCGCCCCTGGCCAGGATGTGGTTGGGCACGACGTCCTTGAGCTGGTCGAACCACCACAGCGACATCTGCGTGAGGATGGCGCCCTTGTCGGGGATGTCGGGCTCCAGCACGTAGTCGAAGGCCGAGATGCGGTCGGAGGCGACCATCAGCAGCAGGCCCTCGTCGGTCTCGTAGAGGTCGCGTACCTTGCCGGAGTGCAGATGCTTCATCGGGCGATGTCCGTCCTGTGGTGCGAGCCGCGCAGCTCGACGCGGTCGACGAGGTCGTAGGCGTTGCGGCGGGCGCTCGCCTGGTCGGGGCCGTGGCCGACGACGGTCAGCACCCGGCCGCCGTTGGAGACGACCTCGCCGCCGGGGCCGCGCGCGGTGCCGGCGTGGATCACGTACGCGTTCTCGGTCTCGGTCAGGCCGGTGATCACGTCGCCCTTGACCGGGGAGTCGGGGTAGTTCTCCGCCGCGATCACCACGGTCACCGCCGAGCCGTCCTTGAACACCGGGTCGAGGCCGAGCTCGCCGGTGGCGCAGGCCATCAGCAGCCCGCCGAGCGGCGTCTCCAGCCGGTCGAGCAGCACCTGCGTCTCGGGGTCGCCGAACCGGGCGTTGAACTCGACCACCTTCGGCCCCTTCTGGGTCAGGGCCAGCCCCACGTAGAGCACCCCCTGGTACGGCAGCCCGCGCCGCCCCAGCTCGGCGATCGTCGGGTGCACCACCTCGCGCATGACCTGCTCGGTCAGCCCTTCCGGCGCCCAGGGGAGCGGCGTGTACGCGCCCATGCCGCCGGTGTTGGGCCCCTCGTCGCCGTCGTAGGCGCGCTTGAAGTCCTGGGCGAGCTGGAGCGGCACCGCCGTGCTGCCGTCGCAGAGCGCGAACAGCGACACCTCGGGCCCGTCGAGGAACTCCTCGATGACCACCCGCTCGCAGGCCCGCGCGTGCTCCAGAGCCTGGTCGCGGTCGCGCGTGACGACCACGCCCTTGCCCGCCGCGAGGCCGTCGTCCTTGACGACGTAGGGGGCGCCGAACTCGTCGAGCGCGGCGGCGGCCTCCTCCTCGGTCTCGCAGGTGCGGGCCCGGGCGGTGGGCACGTCGGCGGCATTCATGATCTCCTTGGCGAACGCCTTGGAGCCTTCGAGCATGGCCGCCTCACGGGTCGGCCCGAAGCAGGCGATGCCGGCCTCGCGCACGGCGTCGGCCACGCCCGCGACGAGCGGCGCCTCCGGCCCGATGACGACGAGGTCGGCCCCCAGCCGCCCGGCCAGCTCGGCCACCTGCGCGGGATCGACGGGATCGACGGGATGAACGGTCGCGACGCCCTCGATGCCCGCGTTACCGGGAGCACAGTGGAGCTCGCTGACCTGGGGATCGAGTTTGAGCGAACGGCACAGGGCGTGCTCACGCCCTCCGGAACCAATGACTAGAACGCGCACGTGCCCCATTGTCGCAGGCCCGGCCCCCTCGCCCGGCGCGGGTCCCGGGCGGGTTGCAGGCACGTCGAATGCCGGAACAAGCCCGCATCTTTGTGCGGTTCTACCTGAACCGAGCACCCTCCGGCGAGTATCGTCGTTTGGGTTCACCCGCCTGTGGTAGGTTAAGGCGGCTTTGCGGCGTCTCTTGTGATTGGAGGTGGTCCGGGATGAAACCTGGTGATCCCAGCAGTACGTGCTCTCCCACGTACGCCCCAGTTACCCCCGACCACTCCAATCCGGCAGCCTGATCGTGCCTCCACGCATTTGTGTCGATTGAGGTGACTTTTCATCGCGCGTGGAGCGTGCCAGGTCGGGCGGAAAGGGACTGCCATGCGCTCGTCCACGCTTTTCCGTCGCATCAACCGTCACCCTGTTCAGCCGCACGCCGCACGCCCGCTCACCAAGCCGGTGCGTGAGGTCTGCGTGCCCCCTGTCGACTCCATCGTCGAATTCGGCGCCTACATCCAGGGCAAGAAGGTCTGCGCCCCGGGCATCGTCGAGTCCCTCGACCTCGTCCGCGAGCACAACAAGAACTCCGACGGCGCGAACGCGTTCGTCTGGGTCGGGCTGCACGAGCCAGAGGCGCCCGAGGTGGAGTGGTTGTCCGAGGTCTTCGGGCTGCACCCGCTGGCCGTCGAGGACGCGGTCAAGGCCCACCAGCGTCCCAAGGTCGAGCGCTACGGCGAGTCGCTGTTCATGGTGCTGAAGACGGTCGCCTACCTCGACCACGACGAGCTGACGGCCAACAGCGAGATCATCGCCACCGGCGAGATCATGGTGTTCCTCGGGGTCGACTTCGTGGTCACCGTGCGCCACGGCGAGCACTGCCCGCTGACCCTGGTCCGCGAGCGCCTTGAGGACAAGCCCAAGCTGATGAACCGCGGCCCGGCCGGCGTGCTGCACGCCATCGCCGACCACGTCGTCGACCAGTACCTCCAGGTGGCCGACCTCATGCAGCTGGAGCTCGAAGAGGTCGAGGCGACCGTCTTCGCCGACGTCAGCTCCCGCGACATCAACCGGATCTACCAGCTCAAGCGGGAGATGCTGGAGATGAAGCGGGCCGTGACCCCGCTGCAGTCGCCGCTGTCGGCGCTGCCGCAGCGCCGCGTCATCCCCTCGGAGATGCGCGAGTACTTCCGCGACGTCGGCGACCACCTGTCCCGCGTGTGCGAGCAGGTCGAGTCCTCCAACGAACTGTGCAGCTCGATCCTGCAGGCCGCCCTGGCCCGCTCGAACGCCCTGGCCAACGAGGACATGCGCAAGATCTCGTCGTGGGTCGCCATCCTGGCCGTGCCGACGATGATCGCCGGGATCTACGGCATGAACTTCGACTTCATGCCCGAGACCAAGCAGGTCTGGGGCTATCCGGCCGTGCTGGCCGTGATGATCACTGCCTGCGTGCTGCTGCACCGCGGCTTCCGCCGCAACGGCTGGCTCTGAACGACGCGCCCGGACGCTCGGGGGCTTGAGCAGCGCTCAGACGCTCACGCGCTTGCGCGGCGCTCAGCCGCTAACGGGCTTGAACGGCGCTCAGACGCTCACGGGCTTGAGCGGCCGAACGCCCTCCGGCAGATCGAGGCCGCGCTCGCGCCACAGCTCCCGCATGCGGTCGGGGTAGTCGGTCACGATCCCGGCCACGCCGAGGTCGATCATGCGGCCGGCCAGGGCCTGGTCGTTGACCGTCCAGACCGCCACGTCGAGGCCCGCCGCGGCCGCCTGGACCATCAGCTTCTCGTCGACCATCACGTGCTCGGGCGAGAGCGTGGTGGCACCGGCCTCGCGGGCGGCGGCCGGGATGTCGTCGCCCAGCCCGCCCTCGTGCCAGTGGAGCGTGTCGAGCTCGATCAGCGCGAACCGCCTGGCCGCCGGGGCGAGCCGGGCAGCGTGCCTGATGACGCGCCAGTCGAAGCTGAGGACGGCGGCGTTGCCCAGCCTGCCGTGCCGGTCGAGCTCCTCGACCACCAGCTCGGTGAACATCTCCGGGTCGGCCGTCAGCTCCGGCCTGGTCGGGTCGGACTTCAGCTCGACGTGCAGCCGCACGTGCTCGGCCTCGTAGGCGTTGACCAGCCCGAGCACCGCGCCGAGCGTCGGCATCCTGGTCTCCGGCATGGCGACCTGGGTGAGCGCGAACGGGTCGTCGAGGTGACGCGGCAGGCGTACGCCCACGTCGAGCGTGCGCAGCTGGGCGAGGCTGAGCGCGTTGATCGGCTTGCCCACGTACGGGAAGAGCGGATCGCCCTGCCGCAGCGGACGGCGGTCGGCACTGGTGACGGCCGAGACCGTGAGGTCGTGCGTGAGCACGAGGCGACGATCGGCGGTGAGGGCGACGTCGAGCTCAAGCGCGTGAACGCCCAGCTCCATCGTGCGGCTCAGCCCTGGCAGGGTGTTCTCCGGCCACAGGCCCCGCGCTCCTCGGTGACCATGAATCTCAACGCGCACACCGGGGACACTACCCGGCGCGAGGCCCGCTGAGGCAGTGCCACGCCGTGTCCTTTTTATCCTGCTACGCCCTGGTCGGAAGGGAAGGCGCCAAGAGGACTCTCCGCCCGCTTATTGCACGATAAATGCAACTACCTTGCAATAAGCTGGAGCTCATGACGGAGGTTCTCAAACATGCCCATTCCGCAACAGTCCGGGCATGGGTGGACGGCTGGGTGATCTCCCGCAGCGCCCCGCGGCCCGTACCCGAACCGTGGGGCCTCAGAGTGGACGTCGGCCTTCCCGGCCACGTGGCGCGGCACGTCGTCCCCACCCCTACCGCGGAGATCCTGGACCACCTGACCGGCACCCTCACCGTCCCCGGCACCTGGCTCAAGCTCTGCGCCCCCGCCGAGGCGGTCGCCCCCTCCCTGGCCCCGCGGTGGTCCGTGCAGGAGCAGGAGTACATGATGACCACCGCGTCCCTGGCCCGCACCACCCCGAAGGCCCCCGCGGGCTACACCCTGGCGATCACCACCAGGGCGGGGGTGACCGTGGCCCGGCTGCTCACGGCCGCGGGCGAGGTCGCGGCGCGCGGCCAGTTCGCCGTCGCGGACCGGGCCGCCGTGATCGACCAGGTGGAGACGGCCGCCGAACACCGCCGGCGCGGCCTCGGCACGGTCGTCATGGCCGCGCTCGCCGCCGCCGCCGTCTCCCGGGGCGCCCGCACGGGCATCCTGGTCGCCACCGAGGCGGGCCAGGCCCTGTACGAGACCCTGGGGTGGACCCTGCACACCCCGATGACCGCCGCCGTCCTCACCGCCGGGGACTCGACGGAGGAGCAGCCCGCCGTCCGGCCGTAGTCCGGTGACACGCCAGGGGCCCGCTGTCCGGCCGTAGTCCGGTGACACGCGAGGAGCCCGCCGTCCGGCCGTGGTCCCCTGACACGCGAGGGGCCCGGCGCGTTGCCGCGCCGGGCCCCTCGTCACGTGCCGGTCAGACCAGCGACCGCACCACCACGGTCTGGTCGCGGCCGGGGCCGACGCCGATCGCCGAGATGGGCGCCCCGCTCATCTCCTCCAGCGCCCGCACGTACGACTGCGCGTTCGGCGGCAGGTCGTCGAACGACTTGGCGTTGGAGATGTCCTCCTTCCAGCCCGGCAGCTCCTCGTAGACCGGGACCGCGTGGTGGAAGTCGGTCTGGGTCATCGGGATCTCGTCGAACCGCTCGCCGTCGACCTCGTAGGCCACGCACACCGGGATGCGCTCCAGCCCCGACAGGATGTCGAGCTTGGTGAGGAAGTAGTCGGTGATCCCGTTGATCCGGGTCGCGTAGCGGGCGATCACCGCGTCGAACCAGCCGCAGCGACGGTCGCGGCCGGTGGTGACGCCGTACTCGCCGCCGGTCCTGCGCAGCCACTCGCCCGTCTCGTCGGTCAGCTCGGTCGGGAACGGCCCCGAGCCCACGCGGGTCGTGTACGCCTTCAGGATCCCGATGATCTTCGTGAGCCGGTTCGGCGGGATGCCCGCCCCGGCGCACGCGCCCCCGGACGTCGGCGAGGAGGAGGTGACGAACGGGTACGTGCCGTGGTCGATGTCCAGCAGCGTGCCCTGACCGCCCTCCAGCAGCACGAACTTGCCCTCGTCCAGCGCCTTGGAGAGCACCAGCGAGGTGTCGGCGATGTGCGGCTTGAGCCGTTCGGCGTAGGCCAGGTACTCCTCCAGCACGGCGGCCGGGTCGATGCCGCGCCGGTTGTAGACCTTGGTCAGCACCTGGTTCTTCTCGGTCAGGGCGACCTCGATCTTCTTGGCCAGGATGCCCGGGTCGAGCAGGTCCTGGACCCGCACGCCCATCCGGGCGATCTTGTCGCCGTACGCGGGGCCGATGCCGCGTCCGGTGGTGCCGATCTTGGCCTTGCCCAGATAGCGCTCGGTGACCTTGTCCAGCGCCTTGTGGTGCGGCATGATCAGGTGCGCGTTGGAGGAGATCAGCAGGCGTTCGGCGGAGATCCCCCGCGCGGCCAGCCCGTCGATCTCGCTCAGCAGCACCCCCGGGTCGATCACCACACCGTTGCCGATCATCGGTACGACGTCCGGCGACAGGATCCCCGTCGGCAGAAGATGCAGAGCGTATTTCTGGTCACCGATGACGACGGTGTGTCCCGCGTTGTTGCCACCCTGATAACGGACGACGTAGTCGACGTCGCCACCGAGCAGGTCGGTGGCCTTGCCCTTGCCCTCATCGCCCCACTGGGCCCCAACGAGAACGGCAGCCGGCATTGTTCAGTCTCCCGAGCACAAAACGAAACCCCTGGCGCAAGTGCGACAGGGGCTCTTGCGTAGAGAGACTACCCGAGTCTGCCCATTCGTCCCAAGGCGCGTGGGCCCAATGCGGGCCCAATGCGCTGCTAACCCTTGGTCAGCGCCTCATATCCGGTCTCGCTGCTGTCCTTGAGGAACTGCAGGCAGCGCTCGGCCTCGTCCTTCTCGCCGATGGACTGCGCCGCCCTGGACAGGGCGTGCAGGCAGCGCAGGAAGCCGCGGTTGGGCTCGTGCTCCCAAGGGATGGGACCGTGGCCCTTCCAGCCGTTCCTGCGCAGCTGGTCGAGGCCGCGATGGTAGCCCGTGCGGGCGAAGGCGTAGGAGGTGACGGCATGGCCCTGCGCGAAGTACTCCTCCGCGAGCGCGGCCCAGGCCGCCGGGTGGGCGGGGAAGCGGGCGGCCACGTCGGCGGCCTTGGCCCCGGATTCCAGCGCCTCCCTGGCCTCGGGCAGGTCCGGCAGGTGAGTCGGGGGCGGCCCGGCGAGAAGGTTATCCATAGGACAAGTCATACCCGCCGTGCCGCCCAAGTGGCTAGGAGATCTTCGTCCCACTGCTCTTGAGGTTGTGGCAGGCCTCCGCCACGCGGGCCGCCATGCCGGTCTCGGCGCTCTTGCCGTAGGCGCGCGGGTCGTAGGCCTTCTTGTTGCCGACCTCGCCGTCGACCTTCAGCACGCCGTCGTAGTTGCGGAACATGTGGTCGGCGATCGGCCTGGTGAAGGCGTACTGGGTGTCGGTGTCGACGTTCATCTTCACCACGCCGTAGGAGATGGCCTCGTGGATCTCCTCAAGCAGCGAGCCGGAGCCGCCGTGGAAGACCAGGTCGAACGGCTTGTCCTTGCCGTACTTGGCGCCGACCGCGTCCTGGATCTCCTTCAGCACGCTGGGCCGCAGCTTCACGTGGCCCGGCTTGTAGACGCCGTGCACGTTGCCGAACGTGGCGGCCAGCATGTAGCGGCCCCGGTCGCCGACGCCGACGGCCTCGGCCGTGGCCAGCGCGTCTTCGGCGGTGGTGTAGAGCTTCTCGTTGATCTCGCCGACGACGCCGTCCTCCTCGCCGCCGACGACGCCGATCTCCATCTCCATGATGATCCGGGCGCGGGCGCACTTGTCCAGGAGCTCCTTGGCGATCTCCAGGTTCTCCTCCAGCGGCACGGCCGAGCCGTCCCACATGTGCGACTGGAAGAGCGGGTCGAGGCCCTTGGACACCCGCTCCAGCGAGATGTCGATCAGCGGCCGCATGTAGCCGTCGAGCTTGTCCTTCGGACAGTGGTCGGTGTGCAGCGCCACCGTGACCGGGTACTTGGCGGCCACCACCCGCGCGTACTCGGCCAGCGCGGTCGCGCCCGTCACCATGTCCTTGACCGTCGTGCCGGAGAGGAACTCGGCGCCGCCGGTGGACACCTGCACGATGCCGTCGCTCTCGGCCTCGGCGAACCCGCGCAGCGCGGCGTTCAAGGTCTGAGAAGAGGTCACGTTGATCGCCGGATAGGCGAACCCGCCCGCCTTGGCACGGTCGAGCATCTCGGCGTAGACCTCTGGAGTCGCGATGGGCATGAGTCATCTCCCTGAGAAGTACGGCTTCGCGCCTGCCCAGTATCCCGGCTCGCAACCACAACTGGTAGTGACAACGCGTGCCGGATGGCCACATCCGATTCGCTCGGCTCCAGGTAGGCTCACGGGGTGGACTGGCTCTGGAATCTCCTCGACCCGACGTGGTGGCTCACCATCCTCGGCGCCTTCGCCACCATCGGCGTCCTGGCGATCATCTTCGCCGAGACGGGTCTGCTGCTCGGCTTCTTCCTGCCGGGCGACTCGCTGCTGGTGGCGGCGGGGATCTTCAGTTCCGCGTCGCTGGTCGTGGGCGAGGCGCCGCCGATCTCCTTCCCCGTCCTGGTGATCGGCACACCGCTGTGTGCCATCGCGGGCGCCCAGCTCGGCCACTTCCTGGGGGCCAGGTTCGGCAGGAAGATGTTCGACCGGCCCGACTCGCGGCTGTTCAAACGCGAACACGTGGCACGCGCCGAGGAGTTCTTCCAGAAGTTCGGCCCGGCGCGGGCGGTCGTGCTGGCGCGGTTCGTGCCGATCGTCCGCACGTTCATGAACCCGGTGGCCGGCGTCCTGGAGATGCCCGCCAGGCGCTTCTTCCTGTGGAACGTCATCGGCGGCGTGGTCTGGGTCGAGGGCCTGGTGCTGCTCGGCTACTTCCTCGGCAGCAAGGTCGATCCCAAGCAGATCGACAAGTACATCCTGCCGGGCGTGTTCATCATCGTCTTCATCTCGCTGATCCCGATCATCGTCGAGGTCGTCAAGAAGCGCCGCGAGCGCAAGCGGCTGCCGCTGCCCAACGGCAAGCACCACCGCGTGCCCTCCAGCACCGACCCCCAGCACTGACAGCAGGCACCGGCCCCCGGCGCTGACCGGGGGGCTTTTGGTTACCACCGGGTACAGTGCCCCCTGTGGGACGCCACAGGTCAGATCCGATGGGAATCGCCCGATCCGCCCTCGTCGTCCTCGCGGTGGGGGCCGTGGTGACGCTGGTGGTCGTCGGCGTGCGCGCCCTGATCGGCTCGTCCGGCCCGCAGCCGGAGCGGCCGCCCACCGCGGCAGGGTCCCCGGTCGTGCGGGCGAGCGAGGGCAGGGCGCCGACCGTGCGCATCGAGTGCGTGGCCGAGGTCTGCCCCACCGTGACCGTCCGCGTCCCCGGCGGGGACGTGCTGCACCATCGCGAGATGAGCAGGGGCGAAGAGGTCAGCTACTTCGAGCCCGAGCTCGACGTCGTGCTCGGTGACGCGGGCACCGTCCGCGTCACCGAGAACGGCAGCCCCCGCGCCCCCGGTGAGCAGGGCGCGAGGGAGGCCTTCACAGCCCGAGGTCCTGGAGGGTGAAGGCGGTGCGGTAGTCGAGCCCCTCCTCCGCCATCCGCGCGCCCGCGCCCCGGTCGACGATCGTGGCCACGGCCACCACCTCGGCGCCCGCCTCCCGCAGCGCCTCCACGGCGGTCAGCGGCGAGCCGCCGGTCGTCGAGGTGTCCTCCACGGCCAGCACCCGGCGGCCCTTCACCTCGGGCCCCTCGATCCGGCGCTGCATGCCGTGCGACTTCTGCGCCTTGCGCACCACGAACGCGTCGAGCGTGCGCCCGCGCGCCGCCGCCGCGTGCAGCATCGCGCAGGCCACCGGGTCGGCCCCCATCGTGAGCCCGCCGACGGCGTCGAAGTCGAGATCGTCGGTCAGGTCGAGCATCACCTTGCCGACGAGCGGCGCGGCCACCCCGTCGAGCGTGATCCGCCGCAGGTCGAGGTAGAAGTCGGCCTCCTTGCCCGAGGAGAGCGTGACCTTGCCGTGGACGACGGCCTTGCGCTTGATCTCGGCCAGCAGGTTGTCGCGGTCTGTCATGCGCCCAAGCTTAGGGTCCCAGGCTCAGCGTCCTGATGAGAGCCAGGGCCTGCGCGTGCGCGCGGGGGAGCCGGCGCACCCGGACGCGGGGGCGGCGGCCGTGCAGGATCTCCGTGGCGCGCAGGTCGGCGATCTTGCCGGCCAGCCGATCGTCCTCCCTGGTCACCGCGCCGACGCGGGTGGGCGCGAGCAGCGCCAGCGTCTCGTCGCCGGTGAACGCCTTGCGCAGCGCCGTGGCCAGGTTGAGCGCCGCCGCCAGCCGCTCGGCCAGTTCGGCGATCTGCCCGTACGGCTCGGCCACCACCAGCAGGTGCCCGCCCGCGACCGCCCCCCGGTAGAGCTCGCCCAGCCTGGTACGCAGGTAGGCCACCGTGGCCAGGCCGGTCAGCGGGTCCTCGCACTGCAGGTCGTTCATGGGCGCGAAGCTCTGCTCGGCCCACCCGGCGGCGTACGCCCGTACCAGCGGGAACGTCGGCTCTCCTCGATCGGTGACGGCGAACAGCGCCGCCAGGTCGCCCAGCCCCTCGCTGATCCCCACCCCCGCCCCGGCGCGCGCCGCGCCCAGCTCCTCGCAGGCGCGCGGCAGGTCGCCGCCGTCCGTCACGGCCTTGATCGCGTACGCCACCGCCGGGGTCCACCAGTCGTCGGCCAGCGACCAGCCCTCCACCATGCTCCGCCCGCGCCAGCGCGACAGCACGTCCTCGTCCATGCGTCCTCCCGTGGTCCTCAGAGGTAAAGACGGCGCTGCGGTTTAGTCATGACGGAGAATGCGGAATGATTGCGCGGGGCAACCCACCGTAATCGTGAGGTCACAATGAGTGTGGAATCGCCGCGAAGCGATGCGGACCTGCTGAAGGAGGTCCGCGCCGGCGACGCGACCGCGTACGGACGGCTCTACGAGCGTCACGTGGCCGCGGCCCGCGCGCTGGCCAGGCAGCTCGTCAGGGGCGAGTCCGAGGTCGAGGACGTCGTGGCCGAGTCGTTCACGAAGATCCTCGACCTGGTGGGCAGGGGCGGCGGGCCCGAGTCGGGGTTCCGCACGTACCTGCTGACCGTCGTGCGCCGTACCGTCTACGACCGCGGCCGGGTCGAGAGCCGCCAGGTGACCACCGGCGAGATCGAGCGCTACGACGCGGGCGTGCCCTTCGTCGATCCCGCGCTCGTCGGCCTGGAGCGGTCGATGATCTCGCGCGCGTTCCTGTCGCTGCCCGAGCGATGGCGGGCGGTGCTCTGGCACACCGAGGTGGAGAAGTGCAAGCCCGCCGAGGTCGCGCCGCTGCTCGGCCTGTCGGCCAACGGGGTGGCGGCGCTGGCCTACCGGGCGCGCGAGGGGCTGCGGCAGGCGTACCTGCAGATGCACCTGCGCGCGGCGCCGCAGCACGAGTGCCGTCCGGTGCTCGGCAAGATGGGCGCCTACGTCAGGGGCGGCCTGGCCAGGCGCGACTCGCGCGCGGTCGACGACCACGTCAACGACTGCGAGGAGTGCCACGGCGTCCTGCTCGAACTGACCGACGTCAACCGCGGCCTGCGCGTCATCGTCGGCCCGCTGATCGCCGGCCCGGTGTTCAGCGGCTACGCCGCGGCGCTGGCCAAGACGGGCGCGGCGGGCGGCGGAGCGGGCTGGCTGTTGCGGCTGTTCGGCTGGTTGCGGCGGGCGCCCTCGCGGCAGCAGGTCGTGGCGGCGGGCGGCGTCGCGGTCGCGTCCGCGGCGGTGGCGGCGTTCGTGCTGGTGTCCGGGGAGTCGCCGGTGGCCGAGCGGCCGGTGGCCACGCCCACGCCGGTGGCCCAGCCCCCGGTGTCGGTGCGGCCGGTGCCGCTGCCCGTGGCGAGCGAGCCGCCGGCGCGCGTCCCGCCGCCGCGGAAGGAGCCGCGGGGCAGGGCGCGGCTGCGGGCCACGATCGGCGCGCTCGGCGCCCTCGTACGCGCCCAGCCCGGCATCGTCGGCATGCGCCTGCGCAACGACGGCGACGGCCCGAGCGGCGAGCTGGCCGCGACCGTCGAGCTGCCGCCCGGCGTGACCCTCCTGCCGCCGGCCAGGCGCGGGCACGGCGTGGCGCTGCTCGAACCCGTGGGCACGGTCGACGGCTGGTCCTGCCGGCAGGCCGGGCAGGGCGCGCGGTGCGCCAGGCAGCCGCTGGCCGCCGGGCAGGGCACGGCGGTGTTCCTGCGCGTGCTGGTGTCGGAGCTGGCTCCGGAGGGCGCCGGGCCCGCCGTGCGCGTCGACGCCGACGACCTCCACGTCAACGCGCGGGCCGCGCAGGGCGTGCGCACGGTGGGGGCGTCGGCCAGGTTCGCCACCGAGGGCAGGGTGGCCGTCCGGGCGATCGGCAACACGCTGCTGAGCTGCCCCGAGGAGCACGACGGCTGTCCCGAGGCCAGGCGCCGCCAGGGCGACCAGCGCGACAACGACCTGTGGCCGATGATCCCCCTCGACCAGGACGCCAGCCCGGCCACCAGCGCCTCCAGCGCGGCCCGGCTCACCCTGCCCAAGGACAGCAGGGTCGTGTGGGCCGGTCTCTACTGGTCGGCGAGCGGTGCGGCGGCGGGGCCCGTCAAGGTCAGGGCGCCGGGCCGGCGCACGTACGTGTCGGTCCGTCCCGACCACGTCACGGCCCTCGACATGCCGCTGGGCCCGGCCTACCAGGCGTTCGCCGACGTCACCGCGCTGGCCGGGCAGGCGCGGCAGGGCGGCCTGTGGTGGGCGGCCGACGCGCCGATGGCGGAGGGGGCCTCCAGCCACGCCGGGTGGAGCCTGGTGGTGGTCGTGACCGGGCCGCGGCAGCCGTACAGCCAGGCCGTGGTGCTCGACACCGCCACCGTGATCGGCGGCGCGGACAGGAAGGTGCGCATGCCGCTCGGCGGCCTGAGCCCGGCCGCCGCGCCGGCCCGGGCCGAGCTGGTGACCTGGGAGGGCGACGCCGATCTCCAGGGCGACAAGGTCTCGCTCGGCACCGGCGCGATCGTCCCGGAGGGCGGCGACCGCGAGCGCGCCAACGTCTTCGACGGCTCCGCCAACGGCGCCGGGGGCATGACCTTCGGCGTCGACGTCGACACGGTCGACGCCGAGCTGGGCCGCGATCCGGCGCTGACGATCGTGACCGACAAGGACGTCGTGCTCTTCGGAGCGGCCGCGCTGACCGTCCGGGCACGCTCATGACCGCAAACAGGACGAACTGGTACGGTCTGCCTAAATGGTCCGGCTGCACGGCGGCCCGCGGTCGAATCGTCGGGATTCACCCTCGCGCGATCACCTGCTTTCATTACCCTGAAAGAGGGCCGCCGAGTCCGGTCTCTGACGGTGCAGAGCCAGCAAGGTCGGACCACCAGGAAAGGGGCGGTGTCAGTGGATCGCTGTGCGCTGTTCGTGGACGCCGGCTATCTGCTGGCAGACGGAGCGATGGCCGTGCACGGCACTCGCCATCGAGAGGCCGTCGCCTGGGACTATCCCGGGCTCCTCCAGCTGATGACCAACCTGTCGCGCGAACGCACGGGCCTGCCGCTGCTGCGGTGCTACTGGTACGAGGCGACCGTCGAGGGCCGCCGCACCCCGGAGCACGACGCGCTGGCCGACATCCCGGGCCTCAAGCTCAGGCTCTCGCGCATCCGGCCGGGCCGCCGCGAAGGCGTCGACGCCCAGGTCCATCGCGACCTCATGACCCTCGCCCGCAACAACGCCATCTGCGACGCCGTCGTCGTCAGCGGCGACGAAGACCTCGCCCAGGTGGTGTGCGACGCCCAGGACCTCGGCATCAGGGTCACCGTCATCCACATCGCCGCCGACGGCGGGTGGGCCGTGTCCCGGTCGCTGCGGCAGGAGTGCGACGACCTGGTCGAGCTGGGCAACGCCCACCTGCGGCCCTACGTCACGATGGTGAGCGGCGTCACCGAGTCCTCCAACGGCCACCACCAGCCGCTCAGCAACGGGCACGCCGCCCCCTCGCTGCCGCCGGCGCCGCCGGCCGCGCCCCCGGTGACCCCGGCGGCCTCGCTGCCGCCGGCGCCGTCCGCGGGCAGCCACGCGGCCGGGCAGCACTCAGGGAGCCACGCGGCCCCCGCCTCCGGCCAGTCGTCCGCCAACGGGCAGGCGTCCTCGGGCGGGCGGTCGGCCACGCCGCCGGTGCTGCCGTCGTACTCGGGGTACCAGGAGCAGCCGCCGTCGATCCCGCCGTCCGTGCCGCCGTCCGCGCCGGCGACCGGGCCGCTGCAGCAGCCGCAGTCCGCCTCGCCCAGCACCGGGCAGTTCGCCACGCCGTCCTCGGGGGGCACCTACCAGCCGGCGCAGCTCGGCCCGTACACCGGGCCGCAGGCCGCGCCCGTCTCCCCGCCGCCCGCCGCCACCGCCGGGGCCACCACGCTGGCCGACGCCGTGAAGGCCGCCCATCGCGAAGGGCACGACTTCGGCGAGTCCGTGGCCCGCGACGCGCCCGCGCTGTGGCTGGAGGCGGTGCTGGCCCGCAAGCCGCGCATGCCCTCCGACCTGGAGGCCCGCCTCCTGCAGGGCTCCTCGCTGCCGATCGACTTCCTGCTGCACGACGAGGTCCGCCACGCCCTGCGCCGCGGCTTCTGGGACGCCCTCGAACGCGCCCGCCACTGACCCACCACCGCACGGCAAGCCGGACGCCCGGGCGTCATGAGGGCGGCCCGGGCGTCGGACGGGGTCAGGAGAGCGCGTCGAACCCGGCGCGCAGGTGGGCGACCCGATCGCCCAGGTCGGCCAGCGGCACGGCGAGCGCCGGATCCTGCGACTTGCGGGCCAGCTCCCGCACCCGGGCCAGCTCGTCCTCCACTGCCGTCAGCCGCCGGGACAACTCCGGCAGGACCGAGGCGTGGTCACCCGCTCCGGGCGGCAGCTCGCCGGTCAGCCGCTCGCGGAGCAACGACGCCTGCTCGGCCAGGCGCTTGTTCATGTTGTAGAGCTCGGTGAACACCGACACCTTCGCCCGCAGCACCCAGGGGTCGAACGGCTTGGTGAGATAGTCGACCGCCCCCGCCGCGTATCCGCGGAAGGCGTAGTCGGGGGCGCTGTCGACCACGGTCAGGAAGATGATCGGGATGTTCCTGGTCCGCTCCCGCCGCTTGATGTGGGCGGCCGTCTCGAAACCGTCCATGCCCGGCATCCGGACATCGAGCAGGATCAGCGCGAACTCGGTGTTGAGCAGCGCCTTGAGCGCCTCCTCGCCGGACCTGGCGCGTACGGGCACCAGGTCGAGCGAGCTGAGGATCGCCTCCAGGGCGATCAGGTTCTCCTCGCGGTCGTCGACCAGGAGGATCTTTGCACGGTCCGGCATCGATCACGACCCTTCAGCGGTTGAGGGCGACGAGTCGGTCGTGGCTCCCCGCCCACGGCTGAGCCAGCCGCGCAGCCGTTCGAGCAGGCGATCGACGTCGACCGGCTTGGGCACGTAGTCGGACGCGCCCGAGGCGATGCTCTTCTCGCGATCACCACGCATGACCTTAGCGGTCAGCGCGATGATCGGCAGGTCGGCGAACTGGGGCATGCGCCGGATGGCCGAGGTCGTGGCCCAGCCGTCCATCTCCGGCATCATGATGTCCATCAGCACGAGCGCGACGTCCTCGTTCCGTTCCAGCTGCTCGATGCCCTCGCGACCGTTCTCGGCGTAGACGACCGTCGATCCGTGTCGTTCCAGCACGCTGGTGAGGGCGAACACGTTGCGGATGTCGTCGTCGACGATGAGGATCTTGGCGCCGTTGAGCGGGTCGTCGCCCTGCCACTGGGCGGGCGTCTCCACCGGCGGCTCGACCAGCTCGGGCATCGGCATGTCCAGCGGCGGCGGCTCGGGCAGGGTCGCGGCGGCGGCCTGCTCCTCGGCGGGCGAGGTCATGAGCTGCCGGCGCGGGGCCGTGCTGCCGTCGGTGGCGGCCAGCGGGCCGGTGTAGGAGGCCGGCAGGTAGAGGGTGAACGTGCTGCCCCTGCCCAGCTCGCTCTCGACGTGGATCTCGCCGCCGAGCAGCCGGGCGATGTCGCGGCAGATGGCCAGGCCGAGGCCGGTGCCGCCGTACTTGCGGCTGGTGGTGCCGTCGGCCTGCCTGAACGCCTCGAAGATGACCTCGCGCTTGTCGGGCGCGATGCCGATGCCGGTGTCGATCACCTGGAAGGCCAGCAGGTCGGTGGCGTCGTGGAGGGTGTCGTCGTCGAAGTCGACCCCTCGGGGGGCCGCCGCGACCCGCAGCTTGACCTCGCCCTTCGGGGTGAACTTCACCGCGTTGGACAGCAGGTTGCGCAGCACCTGCTGCAGGCGCTGCTCGTCGGCCCGCAGCTCGCTCGGCACGTCGGAGGCCACCTCGACGCCGAAGGACAACCCCTTGTCCTGGGCCAGCGGCGCGAAGGCCGCCTCCAGCAGGTCGACCATCTTGGGCAGCGACACCTGGATCGGATGGATGTCCATCCGGCCCGCCTCGACCTTCGACAGGTCGAGCATGTCGTTGATGAGCTGCAGCAGCGCCGAGCCCGCGCTGTGGATCGTGCGGGCGAACTCGACCTGCTGGGACGTCAGGTTGCCCTCGGCGTTCTCGGTCAGCAGCTTGGCCAGCACCAGCAGGCTGTTGAGCGGCGTGCGCAGCTCGTGGGACATGTTCGCGAGGAACTCGGACTTGTACCGCGAGGAGACCGCGAGCTGCTCGGCGCGCTCCTCCAGGGTGCGGCGGGCCTGCTCGATCTGGAAGTTCTGGATCTCGATCGCGCGGTTCTGCTTGGCCAGCAGCGCCGCCTTGTCCTCCAGCTCGGCGTTGGACCTGCGCAGCTCCTCCTGCTGCCGCTGGAGCTCGTCGGAGCGCTCCTGCAGCTCGCGGGTGAGCCGCTGGGACTCGGTCAGCAGGTCTTCGGTGCGGGAGTTGGCGATGATCGTGTTCATCGTGACGCCGATGGTCTCGACGAGCTGCGTCAGGAAGTCGAGGTGCACCTCGCCGAACGGGGTGAAGGAGGCCAGCTCCAGCACGCCGAGCACGCGGTTCTCGAACAGGATCGGCAGCACGACGATCTGCGCGGGCGTGGACTGGCTGAGCCCGCTGTCGATGGTGATGAACTGCGGCGGCACGTCGTCGAGGATGATGTGCCTGCCCTCGGCCGCCGCCTGGCCGACGATGCCCTCGCCGATCGCGAAACGCCGGCGCGGCCCCCGGTCGGGACGCACGCCGTAGCCGCCGATCAGCGTCAGCTCGTGGTCGCCCTCGGGGTCGATGCCGTAGAAGGCGCCGAAGCGGGCCGAGACCAGCGGAGTCAGCTCGCTCATCGTCAGCTTGGCCACCTCGAACAGGTCGCGGTGGCCCTGCATGAGCCGGGAGATGCGGGCCAGGTTGGACTTGAGCCAGTCCTGTTCCTGGTTGGCCTGGGTGGTCTCGCGGAGGTTGGCCACCATCGAGTTGATGTTGTCCTTCAGCTCCGCCAGCTCGCCCTGCGCCTCGACGGCGATCGACCGGGTCAGGTCGCCCCGGGCCACGGCGCTGGTCACGGTCGCGATGGCGCGCACCTGCGTGGTCAGGTTGCCGGCCAGCTCGTTGACGCTCTCGGTGAGCCGCTTCCAGGTGCCCTCGACGCCCTCGACCCGGGCCTGGCCGCCGAGCTGGCCCTCCGAGCCCACCTCGCGGGCCACGCGGGTGACCTCGGAGGCGAAGGAGGACAGCTGGTCGACCATCCGGTTGATGGTGGTCTTCAGCGCCAGGATCTCGCCCTGGGCGTCGACGTCGATCTTGCGGGTCAGGTCGCCGTTGGCCACGGCCGTGGTGACCTCGGCGATGTTGCGCACCTGATAGGTCAGGTTGTTCGCCATGAAGTTGACGTTGTCGGTGAGGTCCTTCCACACGCCCGACACGCCCTGCACCCGCGCCTGGCCGCCGAGCTGCCCCTGCGTGCCCACCTCGCGGGCCACGCGGGTCACCTCGTCGGCGAAGGACGACAGCTGGTCGACCATCGTGTTGAGGGTGTCCTTGAGCTGCAGGATCTCGCCCTGCGCGTCAACGGTGATCTTCTTCGACAGGTTGCCCTGCGCCACCGCGGACGAGACGGCCGCGATCTGGCGCACCTGCGAGGTGAGGTTGTTGGCCATCGAGTTGACGTTGTCGGTGAGGTCCTTCCAGACCCCGGACACGCCGCGCACCTGCGCCTGGCCGCCGAGCTGGCCCTCGGTGCCCACCTCACGGGCCACGCGGGTGACCTCGGAGGCGAACGAGGACAGCTGCTCGACCATCGTGTTCATGGTCGACTTGAGTTCGAGGATCTCGCCCTGGGCGTCGACGTCGATCTTGCGGGTGAGGTCGCCGTTGGCCACGGCCGTGGTCACCTGGGCGATGTTGCGCACTTGGTAGGTCAGGTTGTTGGCCATCGAGTTGACGTTGTCGGTGAGGTCCTTCCAGACGCCCGACACGCCCTTCACCTCGGCGCGCCCACCGAGCTTGCCCTCGGTGCCGACCTCGCGGGCCACGCGGGTGACCTCGTCGGCGAAGGACGACAGCTGGTCGACCATGGTGTTGAGGGTGTCCTTGAGCTGCAGGATCTCGCCCTCGGCGTCAACGGTGATCTTCTTCGACAGGTTGCCCTGGGCGACCGCCGTCGCGACGGTGGCGATCGAGCGCACCTGCGAGGTCAGGTTGTTGGCCATGAAGTTGACGTTGTCGGTGAGGTCCTTCCAGACGCCCGACACGCCGGTGACCTGCGCCTGGCCGCCCAGCTGGCCTTCCGTGCCCACCTCGCGGGCCACGCGGGTGACCTCCTCGGCGAAGCCCGAGAGCTGGTCGACCATCGTGTTGACGGTGTTCTTCAGCTCGAACATCTCGCCCACGGCGTCGACCGTGACCTTGCGGCTCAGGTCGCCCTTGGCGACCGCCGTGGTGACCACGGCGATGTCGCGGACCTGCGCGGCCACGCGCGAGGACATCGTGTTGACGGCCTCGGTGAGGTCGCGCCAGCTTCCCGACATGCCCCGCAGGTTGGCGCTGCCGCCCAGCCGGCCCTCGGTGCCCGCCTCGCGGGCGACCCTGGTGACCTCGGAGTTGAACAGGGCGAGCTGGTCGACCATGCCGTTGATGGCCTTGCCCAGGCGGCGCACCTCGCCGCGGGCCGACCGGTCGAGGTCGATGCGCCGCGACAGGTCGCCCTTGGCCACCGCGTCGATCACGTCGGCCGCGCCGCTGACCGGGCTGACCAGGGCGTCGATCAGCATGTTGACCGACTCGACGCTCTCGGACCACGCCCCGACGCCCGGGCCGGGCGTCAGCCGCTCGCCGAAGCGCCCTTCCTTGACGACTTCTTTGCGAACTCTCGCCAGCTCGTTCGCGAGATGTTCGCGACGGTCGGCCACTTCGTTCAGCAGCAGGCGCACTTCGCTGAGGATGCCGGGAGGAGCGTGCGGGACCCGACGCCGGAAATCGCCGTCACGCCAGGAGAAAAGAGTCTCCAGCACGGGAACGAGATCCGATTCTGTATAGGTCCGCTCCTCCGGGCTTGATGCGGCCTTGGCCGTGGTCATGGGGCCTCCTTCACTCGCGACGGGTCCCGGCGAGTGATTCAAGTCTGTCACGATGAGTAGCTCGTAGTCCTGCCCTTGGATTTACCCCAAGTCAGTGAGAAGTGTGGTAGGCACGATGGGATGACTGCTTCTCCCCACGCGGTGCTGGCCGCGACCTTCGCGCCTGGCGATACCGCTGTGACGGCTGCGATGAGGTTCACGCGCGAGGTGATGACCGCGTGGGCCACCGTCAGCGTGCTCCATACCGCCGAGCAGGTGGCCGGCGATCTGGCGGAGCAGGTCTCTGACGAGCCGTTTGAGGTGATTTGGAAGCATTACGGGGACTCAGTCCAGGTCGAACTGCGGCAGCGGATCACCGCGCACGGTGACCCGAAGGCTCCTTCCGTGAACGTGGAAGAGTGGGGAGTCACCTTCGCGGGCGATTCCCGTGTCCATTGGGCAAGGCTCACGCTACCCGGCTCCGTGGACCAGGTGGCCGCCGAATGGGCGGAGGAGAGCGCTCGGGGCCCCCACTGGCTCGGCTTCCTGGCCGACGCCAGCGACCTGCTGGCCGGCACCCTCGACCCCGACATGGTCCCGGCGATCATCGCCCAGATCGTCGTGCCCCGCCTGTCGAGCTGGTGCGCGGTCTACACCGCCGGCACCTCGGGCGGCCCGCTGCGGCTGGTCTACCTCTGGCACGCCGACGAGGCCCGCATCGACGGCCTGCGCGAGCAGCTCACGGACATGGACGTCGGCGCGGCCGACACCAGGGCCACGTCCGTCATCCACCTGAACGACTCCCAGGTGCTGGCCGTGCCGCTCACCGCGCGCGGCCGCGGGCTCGGCATGATGTGCCTGGGCCGGTCCGACCGCTTCCCCGACGAGGTCATCCAGTTCGCCGACGACATCGGCAGGCGCGCCGCGCTGGCCATGGACAACGCCCGGCTCTACGCCCAGCAGGCCGCGGCCAACCGGGCGCTGCAGCGCAGCCTCCTGCCGCCCAACGAGCCCGAGGTGCCCGGCCTCGACTACGGCGTCATCTACGAGCCCGCCGGCGAGGCCAACGAGGTCGGCGGCGACTTCTACGACCTGTTCAAGGCGGGCGACGACTCCTGGCGCTTCGCGATCGGCGACGTCTGCGGCACCGGCCCCGAGGCCGCCGCGGTGACCGGCCTGGCCCGTCACACGCTGCGCCTGCTGGCCCGCGAGGGCTACGGCGTCGCCGCGGTGCTCGGCCGGCTCAACCAGGCGATCCTGGAGGAGGGTGAGCGGGCGAGGTTCCTCACGCTGCTCCACGGCGACATCACGCCCGTGGCGTCCGGCCTGGAGGTGCGGCTGGTGTCCGCCGGCCATCCCGAGGCGCTGCGGCTCAGGCCGAGCGGCAAGGTGGAGGCGGTGACCACGCCGCAGTCGCTGCTCGGCGTCTTCCACGAGGTCGTGTTCGAGGCCGACACCATCCATCTCGACCACGGCGACGTGCTGCTGGCGGTGACCGACGGCGTGACCGAGCGGCGCTCGGGCGGGCGGCTGCTCGACGACGACGGCGGCCTGGCCAAGCTGCTGGCCGAGTGCGCCGGGCTGTCGGCCAGGGCGGTGGCCGAGCGCATCCGCAGGGGCGCGGCGGAGTTCGCCGCCGAGCCGAGCGCCGACGACCTCGCCATCGTGGTCCTGCGCGCGCGCTGACCGGCGCGGGAGCGCCCCCGCAGGAGCGCTCCCACGACGTGCGCGAGAGGTCAGCCGACGTGCACGTGCTTGCGGGCGAACTCCAGTTGCAGGGCCGTCTGCGCGATGCGTTCGGCGACCACGAGCGAGCCGCGGATGGCGCCGTAGGTGTAGAGCTCGTGCTCGCGGCCGTGCTCGGCGAGCTTGGCCACGTACTTCTCGATCTGGCGCAGCGGGCAGCGGGTGTCGTTCTCGCCGGCGAGGATCAGCAGGGGGCTCTTGATCTGGTCCACGTACGTGATCGGCGAGCAGAACGCGTACCGCTCGGGCTGCTCGTCGGGGGAGCCGCCGAGCAGGGCGCGCTGATAGGCGCGCAGGCTCTCGGCCTCGTCCTCGTAGCAGGTCTGGTGGCAGGCGATGGGCACCGCGGCGATGCCCGCGGCCCACAGGCCGGGCTGGACGCCGAGCCCGAGCAGCGAGAGGTAGCCGCCCCAGGCGGTGCCGGCCAGGATCAGCCGGGCGGGGTCGATCGTGCCCCGGTCCACCAGCGCCTGGCGCACGGCGGCGATGTCGGCCAGCTCGATGTGCCCGACGTCGCCGTGCAGCGCGTCCCGCCAGGCGGAGCCGTAGCCGGTCGAGCCGCGGTAGTTGACGCGGACGACGGCGAAGCCCGCATCGACCCAGGCCGCGACCTCGGGGGAGAAGGCGTCGCGGTCGTGGTCGGTCGGGCCGCCGTGCATGAGGAAGACCGCCGGGTGGGGCGCCGCGCCGGTCTCGGGCTTGGACACCAGCGCATGGATGCGCCCGCCGGGCCCTTCCACGTCGAGGTCCTCGACGGGGACGCTCGGCGGCGCCGGCGGGCCGCCCGCGTTGAGCACGACCTGGCCGTTGCTCGACCGGATGACCGGCGGGCGCGAGCCGCTGGACCAGGAGTACTCGATGTGGCCGCCGGGCCGCGGCGCGGCCTCGTCGATCACGCCGTGCGGGGTGTCGATGAGCGTCAGGACGCCGCCCGCCAGGTCGTAGCGGTGCAGGTAGCTGCGGGCACGGTGGTCGCGCACGATCAGCAGGCCGCGGCCGTCGTCGAACCACTCGGCGGCCAGGTCGCCGGGGTCCTTCAGCCAGATCTCGCGCTGCTCGTCGGTGACCGGGTCCCAGACCAGGGGCTCGTGGCGCTGGCGGCGCTCGTGCAGGGTCAGCAGGCGGCGGTCGCCGAGCACCGGGGCGAAGCGGAGGCCGTGCACGCCCTTGTCGGGGCCGTCGTAGAGCTCGCCGACGGTCTCGCCGTGCTGGTCGACGACGCGCAGCGCCGGACGCCGGAAGTCGCCGTACTCGCCGTGGTTGATGGCGATGAGGGAGCCGTCGAGGGACATGTCGGTCACCCAGGCGGCCTCGGCGTGCTCGTACAGCAGCTCGGCCGGCGCGCCGGGGTGTACCAGATGGATCCGGAACGTGCCCTCGCTGGCCAGGCTGATGGCGGCCAGGCCGGTGGCCGACAGCGCGATGCCGCCCGGCTGGCCCGGCGGCAGGCCGGGCGCGGCCGGCTCGCTCGGACCGCCCGCGAACGGCTGGCGCCACCAGGTGCCGAACTCGTCGCCGTCGGTGTCGGCGAACCAGTAGATCCACTGTCCCGCCGGGTCGATCGCCGCGTACGCGGTGCCCTTGGGCCGGTCGGTGACCTGGCGCACGGCGCCGGTCGCCCGGTCCCAGGCGTAGACCTCCCACGTCCCGGTGGCGTTGGAGCGGTAGATGGAGCGGTTCGGGGCCTGGCGGGCCCAGGCCGGCAACGTCATGCGCGACGCGCGGAACCTGGCCTGCCAGCGTTCCTCCGCCTTCATCCGGCGCGCCCCCTCCCATCGATGGCCCACGCCCTCTGGGTGCGGGATGCCGTCCAGTATTGCGCCTGAGTCGGGGAAATACTCGGGGAATGTGGGGGAATTTCGGACTAAATACCCCATCAGTAACACCAGTCGCAGATGCCCGTCAAGGAACAGGTCTTGAACGGGGCTCAGGCTCGAAGATAGACAGATGAAACGCGGCTCTGACCGTAACTTTCTTCTGGCCATTCTTGGCATGTTGGCTGAAATAACCGGATATGCGGGCGGCCAGCTCGGCGGAATCAGTGTGCCACGCGCTCGGGCCCATTCCCACGACCTGGACCAGCTCGTCCGGTCCGAGCTCCATGTCGAACTCGATCGTGCGCCGCCCGGTCAGGGCGAACCCCTGCATGCTGCGGGCGACCCGGCGATCCTTCTCCTCGTCCACCGAGAGCAGCCCCAGCTCCTCGACCAGCGGGCTCAGGTGCGCAGCCGCCGGGGTCGCGACGACCGCGACCCCTCCAGGGCGCAGGATCCGCCGGAACTCGGGCCCGTTCCTGGGCGCGAACACATCGATCACCACATCGGCCACCCCATGCCGGATCGGGAGCGGCCGCCACACGTCCGCCACGAACGCCCCCAGCCTCGGATGCGCCCGCGCCGCCCGCCGTACGGCGTGCTTGGACACGTCGAACGCCATCCCGATGCCATCGTCCACCGCATTGAGCACGGCCGCCAGATAGTGCCCGGTGCCCGTGCCGGCGTCGACGATCAGCGGTGCGACCCTGCCCGCCGCGCCGAGACCCTCGACGGTCACCGGCCCACCTTGCGGACCGGCCTCCACTCCCGCCCCACCGTACGCTTCCGGCCCGGTTTCGTCATTCGATTCAGTAGAAGATTCACGTTTTTCTCCGGCCGCCACCCGTACGCGTACGGTTTCCGCCAGCGCCTGCGCCAGCGGGGCGTAGTGCCCGGCCGCCAGGAACTCGGCCCGCGCGGCCACCATCGCGGGGCTGTCGGCGGTGCCGGGCGGGCGTGACCCGGTGAGCAGGCTGACGTACCCCTGCTTGGCCACGTCGAAGGAGTGCCCCCGCGCGCACCGCAGTGCGCCCTCGGCGAGCTCCACGTCCGCGTGACAGACGGGGCAGATCAGATGTTCGACGATGTCGGCCAGCATGCGCCCATTCTCCAGCGGCCTCACGCCGCCGCGCGCAGCGCCTCCAGCAGGAACGCGGCGTTGGACGGCGTCGCGCGCAGCTTGCCGACGAGCGTCTCCAGGGCCTGCTGCCGGTCCAGCCCGGCCAGCGTGCGCCGCAGCCGCCAGATCACCGACAGCTCCTGCGGGTGCAGCAGCATCTCCTCGCGCCTGGTGCCGGAGGCCTCCAGGTCGACCGCCGGGAACAGGCGTCGCTCGGCCAGGTCGCGGGCGAGGTGGAGCTCCATGTTGCCGGTGCCCTTGAACTCCTCGTACAGGCTGTTGTCCATGCGGGAGCCGGTGTCCACGAGGGCGCTGGCGAGGATGGTCAGCGAGCCGCCGCCCTCGACGTTGCGCGCCGCGCCGAAGAAGCGTTTGGGCGGGTAGAGGGCGCGGGCGTCGATGCCGCCGGTGAGCACCCGGCCGCCGCCGGGCGCGAGGTTGTTGTAGGCCCGGCCGAGCCGGGTCAGCGAGTCGAGCAGCAGCACGACGTCGCGGCCGCCCTCCACCAGGCGCTTGGCGCGTTGGAGGGCCAGCTCGGCGACGGCGGCATGGTCGCGGTCGGGGTGGTCGAAGGTGGAGGCGAAGATCTCCCCCTGGACGGAGGCCCGCATCTCGGTCACCTCCTCGGGCCGCTCGCCCACGAGCACGACCATGAGGTGGACCTCGGGATGGTTGCGGGTGACCGCGGCGGCCAGCGCCTGCAGCACCATCGTCTTGCCGGCCTTGGGCGGCGCCACGATGAGACCGCGCTGTCCCTTGCCGATGGGCGCGACCAGGTCGATGACCCGGGTGCTGAGCGACCCGGTCTCGATGGCCAGCCGCTCGTCCGGGTGGACGGGCGTCAGCTCCTCGAAACGCGGCCGGTCCCGCCACTCGGCCAGGCCGTTGACGGACTGGACGCCGGCCAGCTTGTTCCCGGCCACGGCGGCCACGACGTGGTCGCCGCGCCGCAGCCCGAGCTGCCTGACCCGCTCGACCGGCACGCGGACGTCGCCCGGCCCGGGAAGGTGTTCCGCGCGGATGAAGGCGGACTTCTCCTGCACGTCGAGGAGGCCGCTCACCTGCCCTGCGGGCGTTTCCGCGCGCTGTTGCGGAATGGTGTGAACAGACATGATGAGCCCCTTTGGGGGAGATGCGCCGACCAGAGATCGGCGAGTTCGATGAAGAAGCCGGGCCCGGAGAGACCTGGGCGGGGCTGGAGCAGAACCAGCGGAGCGGAAGCTCAACGCTTGTGGGGAAGATACCACACGTTCCGCCCCATCAAACGCCTAGCCCTCTTGGACTATTCCCGGACGGTTCTGGTGTGTTCTGCCGCGTGTCCCGGCCCGTACGCGTGACAATGTTCTTCATCGCACCACGCCGTGAGGAAGACCCCGGCCGGCGGTGCGGCGAAGGCACACAACCCCCATCAGCGCAGCGGCACCGTGTCAAGTGACATGCAGGACCCCTGCAACTCGGCGGGGGTTCCATGGACACATCCGAGCTCCTTGGGGGAACACCATGAACACCGTCCACTGCCCGCAATGCCAGCACACGCTCGACGAGGGCCCGATCATGTACCGGTGCGCCCACTGCTGCCGCGCCGTCTACGCCGCCGACCTGGAGAACGAGTACGTTCCGCGGCAGCCCGTCGCCGCCTAACCTAGGCGGGATGAAGCACAGCCCCATCACCGTCTCCGGCGTCGAGGTGACGCCGCTCTGCGACGCGGTGGGCCCGATGGGCCCCGCGATCCGCCTCCCGCTCGCCGAGATGTTCCCCGGATCCGGTCCGGCGGACGATCCGTGGGTCCTGCACTTCCACTGCTACCTGCTGCGCGACGGCGCAGGCCGCCTCACCCTCGTCGACACCGGCATCGGCGGGGAGGACTCCCCGGCGGCCGGCTGGGCGCCCGTGCCCGGCGTCCTGACGGACGAGCTGGCGGCGGTGGGCGTCGCGCCCGCCGACATCGGCACCGTCGTCCTCACCCACCTGCACAGCGACCACGCGAGCGGCGCGGTCACAGGCGGCCGGCCGGTGTTCGAGAACGCGCGCCACGTGCTCCAGCGGGCCGAGGTGGACGCGGCCTCAGGAGCCATGTCCGACCTGCTGACCCCGCTCAAGGACCAGCTCCACGTCGTCGAGGGGCAGGCCGAGATCGCGCCGGGCATCCACGTCCAGCACACGCCCGGCCACACCCCCGGCCACCAGATCGCCAGGGTCGGCGACCTGGCCATCACCGGCGATCTCGTGCTCCACCCGGTGCAACTGGCCGACCCGGGCATCCACTACACCTACGACGACGACCAGGAGACGGCCGCGCGCACGCGCACCGAGGTCCTGGCGGCGTTGCGGGCCGAGCGGGCGACGATCGCCACCGCGCACTTCAGCGAGCCGTTCATGCGTCTTTGATCCGTTACGGCACCATTGGCTGTCATGAAGATTCGTGTTGTGGCCGGGATCGCCCTCGGCGCCGCGCTGCTGGCCCCCGCCCCGGCGTCGGCGGCCACCGCGCCCGAGCTCTCGGGCGCCGCCGTCTACGCCGACGACGGCCACCGGCTCGCCCGCTACGAAGGCGGGGAGTGGAGCACCCTCGCCAAGATCGGCGCGCTGCCGCAGTTCGCCGTCTCGCCGGACGGTAGGAAGGCCGCCTGGGTGACCGACGGCGGCGACCTCCAGGTCAAGGACGGCGCCAAGACCGTCACCGCGGCCACGAAGCTCCAGGGCGGCACGCCGTGCCTGACCCCCGTCTGGTCGCCCGACTCCACGCAGGTCGCCTACGTCGGCAAGGGCGAGACCGTCATGGCGGTCAAGGCCGACGGCACCGGCAGGCGCAGGCTCGGCACGTCCAGGGGCGTGTGCCATCTGGCGTGGGCGGCGGGCGGCCGTTACCTCGCGGGCTACACCGGCGAGGCCGACGCCGTCTACCGGCTCGACGTCAGGACCGGGAAGGCCGCCAGGGCCAAGGGCGTCAAGCTCGTCACCCACGTGCAGAGCCTGTCGCCGAACGGCCGCAACGCGGTCGTCGCGGTCCCCGCCGATCCCGCCGCGCTCGGCGACGGGAGCTGGCCGGCGGCCTTCAAGCCCGCCGTGGTCGACCTGGTGACGGGCCGGAAGCTCACCCCGGCCGTCAAGGGCCGGCTGATCGGCGCGTTCTACCTGGCCGACGGGCGGCTGGTCGTCCGCGTGGCGGGCGGCGCGCACAACACGCTGGTCGTGCTGGACGCGGCGGGCAAGGAGGGCCAGCGGATCGAGGAACCGGCCAGGGCCAGGACCCAGGCGCTGCTGCAGGTGCTGCCGTAACGTCGGCCCGGGGAACGATTTCTGGTCCACCGTCAACCGGGTCGTCACCGGAGCCGCGGCCTGCATCACCGACGAGCGGGGCCGGGCCCTGCTCGTCAAGCCCGACTACCGCGACCGCTGGTCCTTTCCCGGCGGCATCATCGACGCGGGCGCGGGCCTCGGGCGGGACGGCCTACCTAGCTCCCGGCGAGGACCGGCTGGTCGGCCAGGAGGGCTGAGGGCAGGAAGACCATCGCGGTCAGGCCGCCGTAGGGCGAGGGCGCGAGGGTGACCTTGATGTCGTGCCGGGCGGCCAGCCGGCCGACCACGAACAGGCCCAGCCGGTCGCTCTGCGCCAGGTCGAACTCCGGCATCTCGGCCAGCCGGTCGTTGAGCTCGTCCAGCTCGACGCGGGGCAGGCCGAGGCCGCGGTCCTCGATCTCGATCATCAGGCCGTTCGGGGTGCTCGAACTGCGCACGTCCACCCTGGTCTGCGGGGGTGAGAAGAGGGTTGCGTTCTCGACCAGCTCGGCCAGCAGGTGGGCCACGTCCGTGACGGTCGCGCCGAGCAGCGCGGTCTGCGGCGGCGGAAGGATCTCGACGCGCTCGTACTCCTCGACCTCCGCGACGGCGGCGCGCAGCACGTCGAGGATGGCCACCGGGTTGCGCCAGCCGCGCCCGGGGGCCTGGTCGGACAGGATGATCAGGCTCTCCGCGTGCCTGCGCATGCGGGTGGTGAGGTGGTCCAGCTTGAACAGGTCGGCCAGCAGGTCGGGCTCCTCGGTGGCCCGCTCCATGCTGTCGAGCTGGAGCAGCTGGCGGTGCAGCAGCGACTGGTTGCGCCGGGCCAGGTTCACGAAGACCTGGCTGACGCCGTGCCGCAGCCTGGCCTGGTCGACGGCGGCCTCCACGGCCGTGGACTGCACGTGGTTGAAGGCCCGCACGATGTCGGCGACCTCGGAGGTCTCCGTCCTGACCTCCAGCGGCGCGACCTCGGCGGCCGTGGGCGGGCCGGTGTTCGTGCGCAGCCGCTCGATCAGCCCGGTCAGCCGCACCTCGGCCAGTTCGGTGGCCGCGTCGCGCAGCCCGGCCAGCTCGCGGACCAGCCGCCTGCGGAAGCGCAGCGACAGCAGGATCGAGGCGAGCACGGCGAGCAGGCCCACGCCGCCGGCCACGCCGATCTTGATCAGGATGCTTCCGGCGGCCGGCGTCACCCGGGCCACGATGCCCTCCACGGCCTGGCCCTGGTCGCGTTCGAGCACCGCCCACAGGTTCTGGCCGTCCACCTCCCAGGTGGCGGCGGTGGCGGGCAGGCCGTTCATCGCGGCCTGCCCCCGGATGGCGTCCTCGGCGTCGAGGAACTCCTTGTAGACGGGCGAGGTGGCCAGCTGCGCGTACGGGCCGCGCAGGCCGCCGTCCAGGTGCGAGAGCGCCTGCGAGTACAGCAGCCGCCGGGTCGCCACCATCCCGGTGAACGCCTCCCGCTCGACGGCCTCGACCCGCCCTCTGGCCAGCACCACGACGATCATCGCGCGCTCGCGCGAGACCAGGTCCTTGGCCTCGCCGAGCATGGTGACGGCCCGCGCCTGCCGGTACAGCGACATGTCGGGCACCAGCACCATCGCGTCGTACATGCGGAAGGAGGCGTCCACGATCTGGTTGTAGCCGTCGATCACGGCCAGCGGCGCGACCGTGTTGCCGTCCACCTCGGCGCGGATGCCGGACAGCAGGTCGAGCTTGGCGTTGAGGGCGTCGAGCTGCGTGCGCATCTCGGGCGACATCCCGCGCTGGTCCTTGGCCAGCTTGCGGAAGGCCGCCACGGCCCGGTCGGTCTGCCCGCGCTGCCTGGCCAGCTTGTCCGCGCCGCGGTGGGTGGCCAGGAACTCGACCGAGGCCAGCCGCTCGTCCTGGAGCTCGGCGTTGATCCGCTCCGACGGCGTGGCCAGGTTGGAGGCGAGCTTGTTGATCTCCAGCAGGCGCAGGCCGTCGCCGCCGGTCAGGCCCGCCGCGAACGCCCACAGCCCGACCAGGGACAGCAGCGGCACGAGCAGGAGGATCAGGAGCTTCAGAGCAATGGGACGGCCACGCGTGGGGGGCATGCGACCTCCGGGTGCATGATGAGATCGCCTCGCAGATTACACCCCCTTTTGGAAGGATTTCTGTGCGTCTTCCGCGTTCCGCCGCCGGTTGGACCATCGGCGTCTTCGGCGTGCTCGCCTTCGCGCTCGGGCTCGTCGGGCTGCTGTCGCCGGACTCCCTGCTGGTCCTGCTGGGTTTCGAGGTGCTCGACGTACGCCCGTCCGGCGACTACACGCTGGTCTACATGGCGGCTTCGTCGATGGCGGCGGTGAACATGGGGGTCTATTACGTTTTCGCGGCATCCGCCGACTACACGCCGTTCTTCCGGTGGACCGTGCCGTTCCGGCTGGTGACGTTCGCGGTGTTCACGACGCTGGTGCTGACGGGGGCGGCGCCGGGCGAGTTCTTCGGCGTGGGGCTCTGGGAAGGCGTGGGAGCGCTGGTCACGGGGTTCGCGCTCTGGCGCGAGGGCAAGCTGCTGCCCTCGCGCCCATGAGCTCACGGCCTGGTGTCGTCGGGGCGGCCGCCGGCCACCAGCCGGTCGCCGTCCACCGGTTCGTGCGCGGCTCGCTCGCTCGCGACCCGTTCGTGCGCGACGCGGCCGTCCGTTCCGCCGTCGTGCGCGGCGCGGTTGCGGTCGCGTTCGAGCCGCCGTTCGAGGTCGCGCTTCTCGTCCTCCAGGCGGGAGACCCGGTCGGACGCCTCGGCGCGGACGGCCCGCAGCCTGCGGCGCTTCCTGGCGGTCCTGCGCGACCCGGCGCCGATCAGCCAGATCCCCGCCAGCAGGGCGGCCGCGACGACCGCTCCGGCGAGGAACATCTGGACGTGGTCGAGCTGGTAGGTGTTGCCGAACAGGATGTACCTGGAGCTCTCCTCCGTCACCACCAAGGCGACGGCGCCGCCGGCGAGCAGGACCAGGATCAGACCCAATAAGACCATCCGAACTCACCCCTTGTCGTCAGAGCGCGTTTCTTCTGCCCTGACGGAGACGGGGTATGCGCATGATGGCGGGTATGAGACCCGAGCCCGGCCAGGTGCTGCACTTCTCCGAGGACCCGACCATCGAGCGGTTCGTGCCCCAGGTCGCGGTGACGTCCTCGCTCGGCGAGCCGTACGTGTGGGCGGTCGGCCACGACCGCTGCCCCGACCACTGGTTCCCGCGCGCCTGCCCGCGGGCGATGGCCTGGCGCGGGCCGGACACCACCGACGAGGACGTGGCCAGGATCGCCGGCGCGGGCTGCGGCGACCGCGTGCACGCCGTCGAGTACGCCTGGCTCAAGGCCATTATGGACGTGCGCCTGTACGCCTACCGCCTGCCCGCGGCCGGGTTCGCGCCGATCGGCGACCCGCCGCACGCCGTGGTGTCGAGGGAGCCGGTCGTCCCGATCGGACCGCCCGAGCCGGTGGGCGACCTGTTCGAGCTGCACGAGCAGGCCGGGATCCAGCTGCGCGTGCTGGACAACCTGTGGCCGTTCTGGCACGAGGTGACCGGCAGCAGCATGGAGTTCAGCGGGATCAGGCTGCGGAACGCGCGTCGATGAGCGCGGTCAGCTCGGCCACCGGCATCGAGGCGGGCGGCAGCTTCTCGCGGGCGACCCGGTTGGCCTCGCGGCGCAGCACTTCGTTGACCGGCGTGGGCACGCCGTGCTCGCGGCCGAGCAGGACGATCTCGCCGTTGAGGTAGTCGGCCTCGATCGAGCCGCTGCCCCTGGCCAGGCTCTGCCAGGACGATCCGCCGCCACGCCGGACGCCCTCGATCGGCACGACGTCCACCTGGTGGCCGCGGACCCGGCGCTCGTCCTCGGCGGTGGAGTAGGGGATGCCCGCGTGCTCGAACACGCTGACGGCCTCGGCGCGGGCCCGGTCGACGAGCTCGGCCATGCCGTCGGCGTGCCCGACGAGGGCCTCGACGGCGTTGCCGAGGTTGTTGAGCAGCTTGCCGTGCTTCCAGCGCATGACGTCGGGGGTGGCGCGGGCGAGCAGCCCGTGTTTGCCGAGATCGTCGGCGATCCGCCCGGCGAGGTCGTCCACACCCTGGGGGTAGCGCCCGACGTGCAGCAGGCCCGAGTACGGCCGGCCGTAGGCGGCCACGACGCCGGGTTCGAGGTGCTGGGACGGCAGCCACACGCACATGCCGTAGACCCGCTCGGACCTGCGCAGGACGGTGCGCTCGTTGGCCACGCCGTTCTGCGCGCACACGACCGGCAGGTCCGTCGGCCAGGGATCGAGGGCGGCCAGGGTGTCCTGGGACTTGGTGGCCAGGATCAGCACGTCGTCGTCGCGGGTGGGGATCGGGCCGGAGGCCGTGGGGATGCGCAGGGTCTCGTCGGAGTCGGGGGTGATCAGGCGGAGTCCGTCACGCTTGAGCGCCTCGTGGTGCGCGCCTCTCGCGACGAGCACGACCTCGTGCCCGCCCTGGTGGAGGCGGGCGCCGATGGTGCCGCCGACTGCTCCTGCTCCGATCACTATGTAGCGCATTGTCCGAGAATGTCACTTCTTACTTCGCGAGCGCCACCTCGGTCTGCGGCATCAGGGCGGTCCCGCGCGTACGCTCGCGCATGATCGTCTTCAGCACGCGCCAGCCGTCGCGCACCGCGTGCAGGTTGCTCGCGCCGTGGATCCGGGAGCGCTCGTGGCTGGGCACCTCGTGGATGACCAGGCCGGCCTGGGCGGCCCGGACGTTCATGAGGGTCTCGATCTCGAAGCCGTCGCAGTCGAGCTCCATGACGTCCAGGTGGTCGCGCCAGAAGGCGTTGTAGCCGTAGCACAGGTCGGTGAAGCGGGTGCCGTACAGCATGTTGGTCAGGCCGGTGAGGAACTTGTTGCCCAGCGACCGGATGGGGCTGAGGTCGTCGGAGCCGCCGCCGGGGGCGTACCGGGAGCCCTTGGCGAAGTCGGCGCCGTCGATCAGGGTCTCGACGAACGAGCGGATCTCCTTGCCGTCGGTGGAACCGTCGGCGTCGATCATGACGATGATGTCGCCCCGGGCGGCCTGGAAGCCCTCGATGAGGGCGTTGCCCTTGCCCCGCCGGCTCTGCACGACGACCCGGAGGTCGGGGCGCAGCCTGCGCGCGACGGCGACGGTGTCGTCGGTCGAGTTGCCGTCGACCAGGATCACCTCGTCGATCCAGTCGGGCAGCGTGGCGAAGACGTGGGGAAGGTTCTCGGCTTCGTTCATCGCGGGGACGATGACACTGACACTGGCGGCGAAGGGCTGCTTGTTCATGGGTACAAGGTGCACCTGCACACATGCAGCCCACTTGACACTGCCTTGCAGTGATCCTACTTATATGCGATCTCCGCCGACCAATGCCTCGTCCGCCCGCGCGAGGATCTCCTCGACGGTCTCTGCGGGGGACTGGGCGGAGGTGTCCAGCCACAGGCCGATGCGCGGCGTTTCGGCCCGCAGGGCGGCGTCGAGCTGGGCGATCGTCCAGGCGCCGTAGCCGGTCTTGGCGCGTTCGCGCTCGCGGCGCTCGACGGCGGCGGCGTCGGGGGCGAGCACGACCACCCGGAGCGGACGGGTACGGATCCACCCGGTGAACCGCTCCAAGTCCTCTCCAAGGACCACATCTTGCACAATTGCTGTAAATCCGGCTTCGAAATACAAGTCCGCCGTCTGGGCCGCGAGCCGGTAGCGCAGCTGCAACTGGCGCGCCGCCTCCTCCTCCGACCCGGGCGTCATCTCGGCCCGGCCGCCCACGACCATGCGACGGAAGGTGTCGCCCCGGACGTGGGCCGACCGCGGCAGGCGCTCGGCCAGCGCCTGGGCGACCGTGGACTTGCCGGCGGCCGAGATCCCGGTGACCAGGACGACGCCGTTCACCCGCGGCCGCCCCTCATCCGCCGACCAGCTTCCGCACCCGGTCGGCGCCCACCGCCATGAGCAGCGTGGGCAGCCGCGGCCCGGTGTCGCGGCCCACCAGCAGCCGGTAGAGCAGGACGAAGAACGCGCGCTGGGCCGCCTTCAGCTCCGGCGTGGGCTTGGCGTCGGCGTCGAGGCCGGCCTGGAGCTTCGGCACGCCGTAGACCAGGCTGGTGAGGCCGTCGAGCGTCCAGTCGTCGAGGCCGTCGGCCAGCAGCCGCAACGACTCGCGCTCGGTCTGGCCGAGCGAGTCGAGCAGGTCCTGGTCGGGCGTCTCGCGCACGTGGGTGCGCTGGTCGGCGGGCAGGTGGTCGGCCACCCAGCGCTGCGCCCGGTCGAGCCGGGGGCGGGCCTGGTCGAGCCGGTCGACGGCGTCGAGGTCGCGCAGGATGCGCAGCGCCTGCTCGTCGTGGCCGGTGGTGATGTCGAGGATCGAGGCCAGCGTGCGGTAGGGCACCGGGACCGGCGTGGCCGGCAGCGGCCCGGCGGCGGTGCCCACGGCGCGGGCGTGGGCGGCCAGCTCGGCGGGCTGGGCCTGGCCGGAGTCGACCTTGCGGGCCAGGGCGTCCCACTCGTCGTAGAGGCGCTGGATCTCCTGGTCGAAGGCGATCTTGAAGGACTGGGCGGGCTTGCGGCGGGCGTACAGCCAGCGCAGCACGGGCGCCTCCATGATCCCCAGCGCGTCGGCCGGGGTCGGCACGTCGCCCTTGGAGCTGCTCATCTTGGCCATGCCGGTGATGCCGACGAAGGCGTACATCGGGCCGATCGGCTGCTCGCCGCCGAACACCTCGCCGACGATCTGGCCGCCGACGACCCAGGCCGAGCCGGGGGAGTGGTGGTCGACGCCCGACGGCTCGAAGACCACGCCCTCGTACGCCCACCGCATCGGCCAGTCGACCTTCCACACCAGCTTGCCGCGGTCGTGCTCGGCCAGCCGCACGGTCTCGCCGAACCCGCACTCGCAGGTGTAGGCCAGCTCGGTCGTCTCGTCGTCGTACGCGGTGACCTTCGTGAGGTCGCGCTCGCACAGCTCGCAGTACGGCTTGTACGGGAAGTAGTCGGCCACCTCCCGGCCGCCGTCCTTGGTCCGGTACGCCGCCAGGATCGCGTCGATCCGCGACCGCTCGCGCACGGCCAGCAGGATCTGCTCCCGGTAGGCGCCCGAGGTGTACTGCTCGGTCTGGCTGATGCCCCGGTAGTCGACGCCCAGCTCGGTCAGCGCGGCGGTCATCGGCGCCTTGAAGTGCTCGGCCCAGTTGGCGTGCGGGCTGCCCGGCGGGGCGGGCACCGAGGTCAGCGGTTTGCCGATGTGCTCGGCCCAGGACGGGTCGACGCCCGCGGGCACCCTGCGGAAACGGTCGTAGTCGTCCCAGGACAGCAGGTGGACGCAGTCGAGGCCGCGCCGCCTGATCTCGTCGGCGACGAGGTGGGGGGTCATGACCTCGCGCAGGTTGCCCAGGTGGATGGGGCCCGAGGGGCTGAGCCCGGAGGCGCAGACGATCGGTTTGCCCGGGGCACGACGCTCCGCCTCGGAGATCACCTCGTCCGCGAACCTGGAGACCCAGTCGGCCTCTGCACTTTCCGCCATCGAGCCATTGTCGCGGCTCGCCCGGGTCATGCGCGAACCAGCCGAAAATCCGGTGCGTTGCCGATGAGCCCTGCAGTAGCCTCCCGCGCATGACGCCACCCCGTGTACGTCCGCCCTTCGTGGCCGACGAACGTACCCAGCTCGTCGGCTGGCTGGACATGCAGCGCTCGATCGTCCACTGGAAGTGCGAGGGGCTGTCCGAGGCCGACGCCCACCGGCCGGTCCTGCCGACCTCGCCCCTGATGACGATGGCCGGTCTGGTCGCCCACATGCGCTGGACCGAGCACTGCTGGTTCGAGGTGCTCTTCCTGGGCGGCAGCGCCGAGGGCAACCCGCAGTTCCTCGAGGAGCCCGAAGACGCCGACATGCTGGTCGAGGGCGTCACGCTGGCCCAGCTCCTCGACGACTACGCCAAGCAGTGCGAGCGCTCCAACGAGATCGTCGCCGCCCACTCGCTCGACGACGTCGGCAAGCACCCCGACTTCCGGTCGGCGGCGTCCTCGCTGCGCTGGGTGCTGATCCACATGGTCGAGGAGACCGCCAGGCACGCCGGCCACCTCGACATCGTCAGAGAGCTGGTCGACGGGAACAAGGGCTACTACTGACCCTTCACACGCCCAGCACGTCCGCCGGGTCGGCGACGATCCGCTGGATGATCAGCCCGGCCGCCCCCAGCACCGCCGCGTCGGCGCCGTTGGCCGAGACGACCAGGGCGGGCGGCGTGCCGCGCATCTGCCCCAGCCGGGCCGCCAGCACGTCCCGGGCCGGGGTCTCCAGCCACGGGAACAGCGGGGCGAAGACGCCGCCGAGCACGATCCGGCCGGGGTCCAGCAGGTGCACGGCCGACGTGAGCGCCACCCCGAGCGCCTCCCCGGCCCGCGCGCAGGCGGCCAGCGCGCGCCGGTCGCCCGCGGCCAGCGCGTCGGCCAGGGCGGCGACCGAGTCCAGGTCGCCGAGCAGGGCGTCCTGGCCCGCGTACACCTCCAGGCAGCCGCGGCCGCCGCAGCGGCAGGCGGGGCCGTCGGGGGTCACGACGACATGGCCCAGCTCGCCGGCCAGCCCGTACGTCCCCCGGAACACGGTCCCGTCCACGACCAGCCCGGCGCCGACGCCGATCTCGCCGGAGACGTAGAGGAAGTCCGTCGCCCGCGAGCCGAACCACAACTCGCCCAGCGCCGCCAGGTTCGCCTCGTTGTCGACCGCGCACGGCAGGTCGAGCAGGTCGGCCACCCGTACGTCCCGCCAGCCCAGGTGGGGGGCGTTGCGCAGCAGGCCGTCCTCGACCGTGCCGGGCACGGCCAGGGCGGCGCCGATGACCCGCAGCCCGGCCGCCTCGGCCTCCGCGGTGACCTCCTTCACCAGGTCGCGCAGCAGTTGCAGCACGTCGGCCGGGTCGGAGCCGCGGTTGTCGGCCGGACGGATGCGGCGCAGGCGTACGGACCGGGTCAGGTCGACCACACAGGCGGCCAGATAGTCGATGTTGACCTCCAGCCCGAGCGCGGCCACCCGGTGCCCGCTCAGCCGCACGGCCACGCCGGGCCGCCCGCGCTCGCCGTCGCGCACCGCGCCCGACTCGCTCACCGCGCCGGCCTCCAACAGGGCCGCGACCAGGCTGGACACGGTGGTCTTGGTCAGCCCGGTGAGCTCGGCCAGCGCCGCCCTGGTGAGTGGGCCGTGCGCGTGGACGGCCTGGAGTACCACGGCCAGATTGCGGGCACGCATGGAATCATGCCGGACCCCCCTTGACGCCACCATGCATGCCTCCTCAGGATTATGTACAGATTATGGACTAAAGGTAGGGGACGTCAGCAAATGTCATCCTTCACTCCGACACCCGCCGATCGCTTCACCTTCGGACTCTGGACCGTGGGCTGGCAGGCCCGTGACCCGTTCGGCGACGCGAGCCGTCCCGCGCTCGACCCCGTCGAGAGCGTGCACCGGCTGGCCGAGCTCGGCGCGTACGGCGTCACCTTCCACGACGACGACCTGCTGGCCGTCGAGCCCGACCGGGACAAGGCGATCGCCGCCTTCCGCAAGGCCCTGGACGAGACCGGGATGAAGGTCCCGATGGCCACCACGAACCTGTTCACCCACCCGGTGTTCAAGGACGGCGCGTTCACCAGCAACGACCGCGACGTGCGCCGGTACGCCCTGCGCAAGGTCATGCGCAACATCGACCTGGCCGCCTCGCTCGGCGCGACCACGTACGTGTGCTGGGGCGGCCGCGAGGGCGCCGAGTCCGACGCGGCCAAGGACGTCAAGGCGGCCCTCGACCGCTACAAGGAGGGCCTGGACCTGCTCTGCCAGTACGTCCTCGACCGCGGCTACGACCTGCGCTTCGCCCTGGAGCCCAAGCCCAACGAGCCGCGCGGCGACATCCTGCTGCCGACCATCGGCCACGCCCTGGCGCTCATCAACGACCTGGAGCACCCGGAGATGGTGGGCCTCAACCCCGAGGTCGGTCACGAGCAGATGGCGGGGCTCAACTTCGTCCACGGCATCGCCCAGGCGCTGTGGCACGGCAAGCTGTTCCACATCGACCTCAACGGCCAGCACGGCCCCAAGTACGACCAGGACCTGATCTTCGGCCACGGCGACCTCAAGAGCGCCTTCTTCCTGGTCGACCTGCTGGAGAACGGCGGCTACGACGGCCCCCGCCACTTCGACTACAAGCCGCTGCGCACCGAGGACGCCGACGACGTGTGGGACTCGGCCGCCGCGAACATGCGCACGTACCTGATCCTGAAGGAGAAGTCGCGCGCCTTCCGCGCCGACCCCGAGGTCCAGGAGGCCCTGCGCGCCTCCCGCGTGGACGAGCTGGCCCGGCCCACCCTCGCCGCGGGCGAGACCTGGCAGGACCTGGCCGCCGACGACTTCGACCCCGAGGCGGCGGCCCGGCGCGGCTTCCACTTCACCCGGCTCAACCAGCTCGCCCTCGAACACCTCATGGGGGTCCGTGGATGACCAGGCCGCTCAGCGTCCAGCTCTACACCGTCAGGGAACAGCTCGCCGCCGACCGCGACGGCACCCTTGAGCGCATCGCCGGCATCGGTTACGGCGCCGTCGAGCCCTTCGACCCGACCGCCGACCCCAAGGGCTTCCGCCAGGTGATCGACGACCTGGGGCTCGCGGTGAGCAGCACGCACGCGTACGCGCTGCTCAGCCAGGAGCCCGCCGAGGTCTTCGACGCCGTCGCCACGGTCGGCGCCGACCTGGTGATCATCCCCGGCGGCGTCCCCGAGGCCGAGTTCACCACCCGCGACGGCCTCTCGCGCACCGCCGACCTGCTGAACGGCCTGGCCGAGCAGGCGGCCGGGCACGGCATGCGCATCGGCTACCACAACCACTGGTGGGAGATCGAGCCCAGGATCGACGGCCGGCACGCCATCGAGGCGCTGGCCGACCTGCTCGCCCCCGAGGTGTTCCTGGAGATCGACACGTACTGGGCGGCCGTGGGCGGCGCCGACGTGCCCGCCCTGCTCGGCCGCCTGGCCGGGCGCACGCTCGCGCTGCACGTCAAGGACGGGCCGGTGGTGAAGGGCGAGCCGCACACGGCGGTGGGGGCGGGCGCGATGCCGGTGCCCGAGATCCTGGCCGCCGCGCCGGACGCCTGGCGGATCGTCGAGCTCGACACGTGCGCGACCGACCTGTTCACCGCCCTGGCCGACAGCCACGCCCACCTCACCGGCCTGGAGGGCTCATGAGCGGCGGGCCGGTCGGCGTCGCGGTCGTCGGCGCCGGAGTGATCAGCGCCCAGTACCTGCGCAACCTCACCGCCTTCCCCGACGTGCGGGTGCTCGGCGTGGCCGACCTCGACACCGGCCGGGCCGCCGCGGCGGCCCGCGAGCACGGCGTGCCCGCCTCGGGCGGCCTGGCCGAGATCCTCGCCCTGCCCGAGGTCGAGATCGTGGTCAACCTGACGGTCCCGGCCGCGCACGCGACCGTCGCGCTGGAGTCCCTGCGCGCCGGCAAGCACGTGTACGGCGAGAAGCCGCTCGCCCTGGACATGGACCAGGCGGCCAAGGTCATGGCCGAGGCCGCCAACCTGGGCCTGCGCGTCGGCGGCGCCCCCGACACCTTCCTCGGCCCCGGTCTCCAGGCCGCGGCGCACGCCCTGCGCTCCGGCCTGATCGGCGAGCCGGTCGGGATCACCGTCGCCTTCCAGAACCTGGGCCCGGAGTCCTGGCACCCCGATCCCGAGTTCTACTACCGGCCCGGCGGCGGCCCGCTGTTCGACATGGGCCCCTACTACCTGACCGCGCTGGTCTCCCTGCTCGGCCCGGTCGCCCGGGTCGCGGGCGGCACGCGCAGGGCCCGCGCCGAGCGGGTCGTCGGCTCGGGCCCCAAGGCCGGCACCCTGTTCCCCGTGGACGTGCCCACCCACGTCAACGCCCTGCTGGACTTCCCCGGCACGGCCACCGCCACCGCGACCTTCAGCTTCGACTCGCCCGTCAGCCGCAAGCTGATCGAGGTGATCGGCACGGAAGGAGCCCTGCTGCTGCCCGACCCCAACACCTTCGGCGGCCCGCTGCTGGTCCGCGGCCCGCACGACCCCGACTGGCGGGAGCTGCCGGTCGCCGCCGACCAGGCCGGGCGCGGCATCGGCGTGCTCGACCTGGCCCGGTCGCTGCGCGCGGGCACGCCGCACCGGGCCTCGGGCGAGCTGACGCTGCACGTGCTGGAGCTCATGACGGCCATCACCGAGTCGGGCGAACGCGCCGAGTTCCGCCCGATCACCTCGGCCGTGACGGCCCCCGAGCCCCTGCCCGCCGGCTGGGACCCGTACGCGAGCACGTTGTCCTGACGGGACGGCTCAGAAGAGCGGCTTGGCCAGCCGGATCGTCAGGATCCGGCTGGTCACGCCCGAGTCCACCAGGCGGCCGTCGGCGTCGAAGGTGCCGAGGCCGAAGTCGTTGTCGTTGGCCACGGCGAGCGTCACCGGGTCGAGCAGGGCGACGCCCTCGATCTTGCCGGGCAGGCCGGGGATCGCGGCCAGGTCCACGGCCAGTGCCTTGGTGGCGACGGTGACGTTCGACGGCAGCGACGCCTCCAGCGAGGGCGTGGTGGCCGGGTCGTCGTGCCGGCCGCCGAGCAGGTTCGTCGCCCGGCGCAGGTCGACGGTGTAGAGGCGGGCCACGGCGTCGGTGCGCTCCTGGAGCAGCAGGCGGCCGGGGCTCAGCACGTTCAGGGCGGAGATCTTCATGTCGCCCTGCTCGGCCGCCGGGTCGAAGGTGGCCACGTTCTCCATGGTGTAGGCCCACTCGCCGGTCGGGCGGCCGGTACGCAGGTCCACCCGCAGGATGCGGGCCGTGCTCGACGCCTTGCCGGTCTTCTTGTCGGGGTTGGCGAGCGGGCTCTGCACGGCCAGGTACAGGGCGCGCTCGGCCTGCGAGACGCCGAGCGCCTCGATGCCGCGGTTCTGCTGCCGGGTCGCCAGGATCGCGGGCAGTGTCTCGTGGACCGGGTAGCCGGCGCCCGTGAGCTTCAGGCCCTTGGGGACGTACCTGGCCAGGACGCGGCCGTCGCTCGCCACGTGCAGCAGCGAGGGGGAGTACTCGTCCACCAGCCAGAAGCCGCCGCGGCCGTCGGTGACGATGTCCTCGGTGTCCAGGCCGTTCGGGTCGTAGGGCAGCTGCGTCAGGCCGTCCCAGGTGTAGGGGGCCTCGTCGTGGCCGGACTGGTTGGACAGGCCGGTGATCGGGGTGCCGTCGGAGGTCTTCAGCGGGATGCTCTCCACGATGCGCGCCGTGTCGTGCCGCACGGCCACGCGGACGATCGCCGGCGCGAACTCCGGCACCGGGAACGTGCGCCGCTTCTCGCCGTTGATCTTGGGCTCGCCGTTCGGGCCGCGGTCGGTGACCATCCAGTACTCGCCCGCGCGCCTGGCCGGGAACAGGCCGCTGCCGAGGCCGCCGAGCTTGACGCCACGGGAGTCCTTGACGATGTCCGGCTCGAAGGCGGCCAGGTCGGGGGCGGGCAGCGTCACGTCGGACAGGACGCGCGGCTGCCGTCCCGAGGCGGCGTCGGCGGGCGCGGCGACGGTGGTGGCGAGGGCCGCGCCGACGGCCAGCATGGCGATGAACGAACGAGACATGACGCTTCCCTTGGCAGCAAATCTACAGATAAGGGTCGAAAGGTATCCGCGCTGGATGTCCTGCCGTTGAAGGGCGCGTGAATTCGTCACACGACATCCCACGAAATTTAACGACGGTTGGTGACATGTCGTACTAGGCGGGCTTCGGGGGGCTTCCTACCGTGGAGCCGTGACCCTCATCCGGCGTACGGCCGTCGCCGCGGCGGCCGCGCTCATCTGCTCGCTGCTGCCCGCGCAGGCCGCCCGCGCCGACGGCGCCTACACCTGCTTCCTCGGCCGGATCGACCACGGCACGATCTCCGGCCGGGACTGCGAGGGCGTCGGCTACGTGAACGTCCACGTCACGATCACGGCCGGCCCCGACCCCGGCACGTACCTGTGCCGCACGGCCTTCTCCTGGAACGGCTCCCTGTCGGGCGAGGGCTGCACGGGCTGAGCCCGTCCCGGTTCCTTGCCTGCCGGTGAGGTCCCCGGTCCGGCCGTTCCCTTCCCTTCGTTCGGGGCAGGAGGGTGCTCATGACCCAAGACCCCTTCGAACCCCCCGGAACCGGGCTCATCACCTCCTGGATCGCGCTCCTCGACAACGCCCGCCACGAGAACCGGGTCATCTCGGTACGCCTGCTGAGCGGCGACTGCTTCACCGGCCACGTCACCCGCCGGGGCGACTCCGTCGTCACCGTCGAGTCCTCGGAGCGGACCTCCGGCGTACGAGAGCACAACCTGGCCATCAGCGCCATCGTGTCGATCACCTTCGAGTCGCCGCCCGGTCCCGGCGGGGCCTCGCCCGCCTGAGCACCCGCCGGAACGCCCGGCTGTGTGCCGGAAGCGCCGGACGCGCCGGCCTGTCGCACGGGAACGCGTCGTCCCGTATCGTCCGCAGCAGCGACCCCGTCCACGTGAGGAATGATCAACATGTCCCACGATGTGGTACGACGCGTTTTCCAGGTGGTCGACTCGTTCGACCCTGACAAGTTCGCCGAGCTGCTGGCCGAGGACGCCACCCTGGTGTTCGGCAACGCCGAGCCCATGGTGGGACGCGACGCCGTCGCCGCCGGCCTGCGGACGTTCTACTCGACCATCGGCGGCCTGCGGCACCGGATCGTCCGGGACTGGCAGGTGGGGGCCGACACGATCGCCGAGACCGAGGTGACGTATCGGCGGCTCGACGGCAAGGAGGCCGCGGCGGTGGCCGTGTCGATCTGGCACACCCGGGACGACGGCCTGATCTCGAACTACCGCATCTTCGCCGATCTAGCCCCCGTATACGAGCCGTAGCCCCTGCCCTTTATTCCTGTCGGTATTGTGGACAACTCTCGTGCGCCGCCGGCGGCCACGTACCGACAGGAGAACCGCCATGCCCACCTACGAGCCGCCCACCCCCACCCCGACCGGTACCCCCGCCCCGAGCCCCACGCCCCCGACCCCCAGCGAGCCCCCGACCCCCAGCCCCACGACCCCGTACCCCACCCCCACCCCGACCTCCACGGCAACCCCGTCGCCCACCGCGACCCCGACCCCGACCGGGACCCCGACCCCGAGCGCCACCCCCTCGGCCCCCGCCCCGGCCGTGCCCGCCCCCCAGGGCTCCGGGATGCCGACCACCGAGGTGTACGGCACCACCTTCACCAAGGCCGCCGACGCCTTTGCCGCCGAGCGCACCACATTCGCGACCGACACCCGCCGCATCCTCGACGCCCTCGACGCGCTGGGCGACTTCGCCGGCACCGACGAGACCGCGAACACCTTCAAGAAGAACTATTCGACGGCCCTGGAGAAGGCCGAGACCTACGTCGACGCCCTGCGCGACGTCTATCCGGCGGTGGCCGACCGCCTGGCCGACATGCGGACCAGCTTCGACGTCGCCAACTGGGCCACCATCGCATCCCTGCCCGAAGTGTCCGACCCGCCCAAGCTCGCCCCCGACGGACAGTTCGCCTGACACCCCTGGAGCCCCCGATGACCACCCCCGAAGACCCCACCCCCTACTACGACGACGAGATGCGCCGGCTCCTCGGCCAGTTCCAGGCCGACATCCGCCCGCTGGAGGAGTTGCAGGAGAGCCTCGACGCCGTCCGCGGCCGTGGCGAGGCCGCCGACGGCCAGGTGCGGGCGGAGGTGCTGCCGACCGGCGCGCTCGGCGGCCTGCGCATCGATCCGCGGGCCATGCGACTGGGCGCGGACGCCCTGGCCGAGGCCGTCCTGGCCGCCGCGAACGCCGCCGCCGAGGACCTCGCCGCCCAGATGACCGGCCTGATGACGACCGGTCTGACCCCTTTCGCCGACGAGGTCCGTCGCTTCACCCGGGACTGACGACGTGACCGGCACTCAGTACCGGCGCCACCGCCTGAACTGGTCCTGGCCCGCGGCGACCCCCAGCTTGGCGAGCATCTGCTGCCAGGTCGGCAACAGGCTGACCGGGTCGTCCACGACGTCGCCCGGCCGGTTGAGCGCGTTGGCGGTGGTGCTGAAGATGGTGGACCCGGTCAGGAACACGACCGCGTTACGCGCCGCCGGGTTCTTCGGCAGCACGTTCGCGGCCTTGCCGAAGTTGGCCGGGTCCACGTGGTAGAAGACCATGGCCGCCGCGAAGTTCTTCAGCATGTACTCGCCGCGGTCCCCCCAGGAGCCGGTGTCCTCGCCGCGCGCCAGCTTGAGCCCGTCGACGACCGCCTGGTCGAGAACGGTGTAGGCCAGGCTGCCCCCGACGGCGTAGATGAACCGCTTCCCCACGGCGTTCTCGAACATCTTGAGCAGCAGCCGCGCCTGCGACCTGCGCATCGCCCAGTTGATCATCACCTGGACCTTCTTGTCGATCGCCGGCCAGCAGAAGAACATCAGCAGTTCGATCCACTGGATCATGGCCATCGTGCGCAACGTGTGCTGCGTGCGTTCCAGCAATTCCGCGTAATCCTCGACCGCGTCCGCCAGTCCGCGGATGTAGGCGGAGACGCGCGGCGGATAGGGCGCGATCTCCTGGTTGAAATACGTCCGGAACGCGTCGATGCCCGCACCGGAATTCGGTGGCAGCCAGACCCGGGCCGCGACCTCCTCCACGTCGTCAAGACTGGCGTCCACGCGTCCGGCCAGTTGCCGCAACAACTCCGCGGCCGCCCGCGCCTTCGCCGGATCGCCGTCGGGATAGGCCACGCTCAACATCTGCAGAACCACGCCGCCCACCCCGACGGCGGAGAACATGAACCCCGCCATCGGCAGCGCCCGGGAAGAAGGACTCATTCGACAACCCTTTCTGCTGAAATCGACAATCGGTTGTCGGATCATCCCATCATTATCGTCGGTAACGCCAGTCCCGGATTTCCGCCGCCGTCAGGTGCCGGTCCGGTCAGGGTTTCCGGTCATGAGCCGAACGCCCATCGTCCCGGTTTCACAACTGGCGAGTTACGTGGAGACTGCGCGGGCTTATTACGAGCCCCAGATGCAGCTCATGGGGCTCGGCCAGCAGCAGATCGAGCAGCAGTCATTGACTGAGCTGAAGGATTCCCTCGACCGGGCGAACCGGGCAATCGCGAACCCGTCGCAGTTCGGCACTCTGGCGCTGAAGATCAGCGCATCGGCCGGCGCGATAATCGCCAAGACCGGTGCGGAGGCGACGGTCTCGATCGGCGCCCTGCCCATATTGCTGGAGCGAAAGCGAACCATCATCGACCGCATTCGCGTTGTCTATCCGCAGGAACAACTGCAGGATGTCCAGGAGGTCGTCAGCCGGAAAGTCGACGACCCGGCGGTCCGCGACGAGCTCTTCGGGATGATCTCTTCCCTGCTCACCGAGCAGCGCGCGCTGGCGGAGCAGACGGCCGCGTCGCAGCTCGACGACATCGACCTGGCCCTGAGGGACATCGAGATCAGCGAGCGGAAATGGCGAGGTGAGCATCAGCGAACGCGGCAGGTACGTCGCCCTGACCAGGAACGGCACCCGCGTCATCGACACCAGGACGTGGAGCGGGATCACGCTTCCCGGCGTGCTGAAGGTGCTCGAAGTCAATTCGGCGGGGACGGTGGTCAGGACGGCCTCCAGCGTGATCGCCTACGACCACCGCGGCAAGCAGCTTCTGAGCACCGCCGTCCCCGACGGGCTCCTGCGGTCCCGCACCGCCTTCCTCAAACCGGACGGAAGCCGGCTCCTGATCATCAGCGACGACGGGAACCTCGTCGAGACCTATGACGTCACCACCGGCGAGCGTATCCATCGCGTACGCCCCCGACTCCCCGACGGGGACCCGATCGATTCGGGCACCGGCTGGTCGAACAAGGGCCCGTTCCAGGTCCACCGGGACGCGGTGGACGACGAGCGCAAGAACTTCTTCCTCGACCTGGCCACCGGCATGACCTGGCACATCAGGAACGGCCCGCCGCCCGGCTACCGACCCGCGAACCAGTAGGCGGCCCCTACGGCATCGTTGCAGTACGGGACGCGTTCAGCCGCGGGTTCGATCCGATGCCGACGGATCGCCAGGTCGCGGGCCAGGCGGGCGCCGCCTGGAACGGCGTGCGGCGGCAGGGCGTGGCCTGTCCGGCTGAGGACGGTCGGCCTGGTGGCTGCCCGATTCGCCACTTGAACACGTCTTGATCATCTCTGCAGAGCTGGGTACGTTGTGCTGGTTTGCCCGTATTCGGGGATATGGGGGATCGTGTGGGACGCCGTGAACGACCGATCGATCCGGCGGACGGGCCGGTAGCCGCCTTCGCCGTGGAGCTGCGCAAGCTTCGGCAGGAGGCGGGCGGGCCGTCGTATCGCGCGATGGCCGCTCGGGTGCCGTGTTCGGCCACCACGCTGGCGCAGGCCGCCGCAGGGGACAGACTGCCGACCCTGCCGGTCACCCTGGCCTACGTGCAGGCATGCGGCGGCGACGCGGAGCGGTGGCGGGCCCGATGGGAGGAGGCCCTCACCGCCGCCCGTGGAGCCACCGGCTCGGGCGGGGATGCGGCACGGTCGCCGTATCGGGGGCTGGCCAGGTTCGAGACGGCCGATCAGGCGTACTTCTTTGGCCGGGCCGCGCTGGTCGAGCGGGTGGCCGAGCTGGTGGAGGCGCATCGCCTGGTCGTGGTGGTGGGCCCGTCGGGCTGCGGCAAGTCCTCGCTGCTACGTGCGGGGCTGGTGCCGAAGCTGCGGCCGCGCGAGGTGTGGGTGGTGACGCCGGGCGCCCACCCGCGGTCGGCGCTGCCGGAGGCCGCCGCGGATGAGGTGATCGTGGTCGACCAGTTCGAGGAGACGTTCACCCTGTGCCAGGACCCGGACGAGCGGCAGGCGTTCATCGACGCCCTGGTCGCCAGGAGCAGGGATGATCAGGGCGGCCGGGTGGTGCTGGCCGTACGCGCGGACTTCTTCGACCACTGCGCACGCCACCCCGTTCTGATGGAGGCCGTCCGGGACTCCACGGTCCCGGTCGGCCCGATGAGCCGGCCGGAATTGCGTGAGGCGATCATCCGACCGGCGGCGGCCGCCGGTCTGATCGTCCAGCGTGAACTGACCGCCACCGTCATCGAGGAGGTGGCGGGCGAGCCCGGCGGGCTGCCGCTGATGTCGCACGCCCTGCTGGAGACCTGGCGACGCCACCACGGCAAGGCACTCACCCTGACCGACTACGAGGCCACCGGCGGCATCCACGGCGCCGTCGCCCACACCGCCGAGAACCTCTACGCCGATCTCACCGCCGTCGAGCGGCTGCGCTTACGCGAGCTGCTGCTGCGCCTGGTCACGCCGGCCGAGGCCGGCGCGCAGGACACCCGCCGCCCGGTGCGGCGCGCCGAACTGCTCACCGGCGACCCGGACGACCCGGGCCCGGTCCTGCTGGAACGACTGGCCGTCGCCCGCCTGATCACCTTGGACGACGACACCGCCGACCTGGCCCACGAGGCGCTGCTGACCGCCTGGCCCCGCCTGCGCGATTGGGTGGACGAAGACCGGGAACGGCTGCGCGTCCACCGCCGCCTGACCGAAGCGGCCACCGTCTGGAACGGTCACGCCCGCGACACGGGCTCCCTCTACCGCGGACTCCAGCTCGCCACCGCCCGCGAACACCTCACCGACCACCTCGACACGCTCACCCCCGACGAGCGAGCGTTTCTTCAGGCCAGCACGGCCGCCCACCACGGCGCACGCCGACGGAGCCGTCTGCGCATCTTGGTCCTGTCGGTCGTGGCGACGCTGGCACTGGTGGCCGCGTCACTGGCCTGGCAGCAGAACACGGTCAGCAGCCGGCAGCAGCGTGAGGCGTACGCTCGCCAGATGCTCGGCACCGCCGAGAGCCTGCGCCAGTCCGACCCGCGCCTGGCGATGCAGCTCGGGCTGGCCGCCTGGCGCCTGGCCGACCTCCCCGAGACCCGCGCGGCACTGCGTACGGCCGGCATGCAACCCGAGCAGGACACCTTCACCGACCCCGACCAGGCGGAGGAGACAATGCGCTGGCTGAGCGCCGACGGCCGCACACTGATCAGCGTCGGCGCCACCCAGGTCACCCGCTGGGACCTGGACAGGCATGAGCGTCTGTCCGTCGCGCCCGGGCTCGGCGCGCTGCTGCCGAACACAGGGACGGGCAGCGGCGACGCTCGCCGGCTGCCTGTCATCGACCGAGCCACCGCCCAGGTGACCCTGTGGGACCTGGTGAACGGCCGCCACGACCTACGCCCGCTGGACACCGCCAACCAGGGCAGCGAGATCACCTCGAGCGGCCACTACCTGATCACCTACCACGCCGCCGGCTCCCGCTACCGGGTCAGCGTGTGGGACCCGGACACCCGGCGACTCGTCCTGCGGGTGAGTACACCGAGGAGAGACGAGCCCGCCGCGCGGAAGCAGACCTTCGTCAATGGCTTGGCCATCGCGCGTGAGAAGCATTCCGGTCGTCATGGGAGCGAGAGAGACACTCCCGACGCCACGCTCAGCGCCGACGACCGGACCCTCGCGCTCTGTGTGCCCGGTGCGCCGCTGCAACTGTGGGATCTGCCCTCAGGACGCAGACACGATCTGCCAGGAGCCCCCGTCCTCTCAGGGCAGCAGTGCCGGGACGAACGGGTGAGCCTCGCGCCGGACGGACGGCGGCTGCTGCTGATCACCGACACCAAGATCCGCCAGTGGGAACTGCCGTCGGGCAAGGAGGAGCCCTACGTGGACGAGCTGGCCGTGCACGACGTCAGCTTCAGCGCCGACGGGGCCTACCTGCTGGCCACCGGTGTCGATGGGTACGTAGTACTGAGGACGAGCCAGCTCGACAGTCCGCTCTTCCGTTACCCCAACAGCGGCGCCGATACCGCGAGCCTGTACCTCGACCCGGCTGCCAACCGCGTCCGCTTCATCGTCGGCGCGCGCGGCGGGATCGGATGGCCGGCGACCGTGCGCACACTTCAGCTGAGCACCGCTCCGGACGCCCCCCAGAACGACGAGAGGCCGGCGTCAGCCATCTTCAGCCCTGCGGGCGACAAGCTGGCCACCGTGTACCGGGACCGGGTCGAGCTGCGCGACGTCAAGTCCGGACGACGCCTGCCAGGACCGCCCGGGGTGCCCTGCGCGGGAGGCACGTTCTTCATTCCTCGCTGCTGGATGATCGCCGGATTCCGCCGCGACGGCCAGGCCCTCGCCTACGGCGACCGCTTCGGCCAGCCGTTCAGGGCGAAGGTATGGGATCTCACGCAACAGCGCGTCACCGCCACCTCTCCGGCCATCCGTTCCGCAGGCGGCTTCGCATTCGCCGGCGGAGGTGGCACTCTCCTCGTCAGTGACGCCCCGACCGCACCTTTCATGACGTTCACCTCGTGGAACATCGGCGCCGGCACGGCGGCCGTGAACACGCCCGGCCTCGCGGGGGACGTCATCATCGTCGATCCACGCGAACGCGTCCTCGTCACCTCGAAGGGCAACGTCGCCGATCTGGCCACGGGCCGGGTGATCCCGCGCACCACCGGTCCCGGCCCGGGCACGGCCCTGGCCTTCAGCGGCGACGCACGCCTCCTCGCCGTGGGCGACGCGGCGGGTCGGATCGACCTGTGGGACGGCGATGTGCGACGCCAACTCGGCACGCTCATCCCTGCCCTGGCCTCGGGGTCCGTCACCGCGCTCGCGTTCTCCCCGGATGGGCGGGTCCTCGCCGCCGGCAGGCTCAACGGTGACGTGCAACTGTGGGACATGGCCGAACGGCAGGCGATCGGAGCACCCATCCGCACCCCGGCCGGCTCGGTCCTGGCGCTGAGGGTGGACAACGAGAATCTGTACGTGGCCGGCGTGCGCGCCCCCCTCCTGCGCTACGACCTCACGCCGGCGGCCGCGGCCGCCGGCGTCTGCCAACGGGCAGGCGGAGGCCTCACACCGGAGAGCTGGGCCGCCTACTTCCCGGGCTACCCCTTCCAACCCACCTGTGGCCGTGACTCCCGATGAGGAGTTCTCGCCGGACGCGCGAGTGGAGCCGCTCGCCTGGACGGCCCGGCTCAGGGCCGCGGCGGACCCTTCGCGAACGTCCTAGCAGGCGTCGACCCACTTGTGCGAGGCGACGTTGTCGTTGAGGGACTGCCCGTAGCCGGACAGGCCGGCGCCGCGGTTGAAGGTCTCGCGTCCCAGCGAGAGGTTGTCCCAGTGGTTGCCGCTCGCCAGGCAGCGCCAGGCGCCGGTGAAGTTGCGGCCCCAGTAGAGCTTGACGATGCTGTAACTGCCCGGGAACCCGTTGTTGAACATCTGGGAAGCCTGGTTCTCCATGCTGATGGTCTGGTTCTCGCCGTTCAGGCAGTCGGCCCAGGAGGCGTCGTAGATGATCCACCTGCAGTATTTGCCCACCCCGTTCGGATGCTCGGCTGCGTAGAAGAACCCGTCAGGGATCAGGAGGTTCGCGGGCGTGGCCTCCTCCGCCGCGCCGTCGGCGGGAGCGGTGGGCGAGGTGGGCGAGGTGGGCGAGGTGGTCGCGGCGGGGGCGGTGTCGTCGGCCACGGCCTGGCCGGCCGGCAGGACGGCGGCCAGGCCGGCGATGGCCAGTCCCGCGGCCACGGAGATGACGGTGCGCATGGTGATCCTTTCTCGGGGCTGCCGGAAGACGGGCAGTCAGGGGGACTCGATGAGGGTTCGGGCTCGCGGAAGCGCGGAGAGCGCCAGGCGGCGCCAGGTTGCCAGCTCCTCGCGGTGTCGGGCGTGGATACGCTGCTCGTAGTGCCGGTCCAGGCGGTGCGCGGTGGCGGCGAAGCCCGTCCGCAGGGCGCAGGTGGCCTCGGCGGCGGCGGTCCGGCGCCACTGGGCCTCCGTCCCGTTCTGGCGGGTGTTGTCGAGGGCGACCCGGATCTCCCCGGGGGATCCGAACGGCTGCCCCTGGCCGCGCATGCAGCCCGCCCACCCGGCCATGGCCGTGGCGAAGGCCGGATCGCCGCTGACGGCCTCGTACCGGACCGCCCGCAGGCTCGTCCTGATCTCCTTGACGCGGAACCACGTCCGGGCGTCGCCGTACAGCTGCTGCTGGGCCTGGGACGTGCAGCCGCGCGAGCTGTGACGTACGCGTCCGCCCGACGGCAGACTCGCCTCGAACTGCTCGTCCGTCAGGCTGCCGTGGATGGCGAGGAGCCAGGCGTGCCGCCGCTCCGGCGGGAGGCTCATCCCGTGGACCTGGTTGGGATGGGGTGAGCCGCCACGCGCTCCGCCGGTGTCGTAGCCTCGGGCGCCGGCCATGCTCACGTCGTCCACGACGTAGGGGAACGCGGGGGGTGGCGCGTACTCGACGACCCAGTAGGCGAAACCTCCTTGTCGCATGCATCGCTGGATGAGGAGCTCTTCCGCGTCGTGCAACAGTGCCTCTTCCTGCGGCGTGGGATCACGAGGAGCGGTGAAGGCCGCCGTCGGGACCGCGGCCCCCGAGCCGGCGGCGACCGTGGCCAGCACGCCCGCGAAGGCCAGCCACCGCCGCCACCGCGAGGACGGACTCATCGGCCCGGCCGCGGCGCGGGGCGCGGGATGCTCAGGGGCATGGCGGCGGCCTTTCTGGAGGAAGGGGATGCGCGGGAAGCCGCCCGGACGCGGGCTGCGCAGCGAGCGCCGCGCCACGGGCCGGCGCTCTCACGACCCTCAGTCTCGGCCGCCGGAGAATTGTCCGGCACCCCCATCCGCCACCCCGGACAAACCTGATCGCCCTCCCTCACTTCTCTTCCGCACCAGCGTGCCCAACGTGCTGCGAAATGGAGATCAGGCCCGCGTGGGCCGCGAAGGCGTGCCTTCGCCCTTGCTGCGCAGGGCGGACGGCCGGATCGTTCCGAGAGGTGCTACGCAGTCAGTCGCCTGGGGCGCATGTCGAACATGTAGAAGATGAGCAGCAACACGTAGAACACGAGCGCGCCAATCGCGCTGAGGGCGCCGATGACGGTCGCGACGAGATAGAGCACCGGCCCCATGCCCCAGCGAAAGCGCAACGAGCGCGCCTCGGCCGGAGTGATGTGCCCGCCGAGGTGGCGGTGCCCTGACGAGGCGTACCACCACACGGCGTTGTAGAAGATGCCGCCGATCACCAGCACGATGCCATAGAAGACGGCGGCCATCTGGGTGCCGTGGTCGGCGTGCAGCGACTCGGCCAGCACATGCGTGGGAAACGGCAAGAAGGCGACATCCATCAGGAGGAGCACGTTGAGGGCCAGCAGCAGGCCGTCAGTCCTCTGGATGAAGTGGAACATCCGATGGTGGTTCATCCAGATCATCCCCACCAGCAGGAACGTCACCATGTAGGCGAGGTAGGACGGCCACAGGCCGATCAGGGCGCCCCCGAGGTCCTCTTCCCAGCCTTCGGGCAGCCGGATCTCAAGCACCAGCAGCGTGATTGCGATGGCGAAAACGCCGTCGCTGAACGCCTCCAGGCGCCCGGTGCTCATCACGGAAGAGTCATCACTCACGCCGCGTATCGTAGCGAGAGGCCCAAATCGCCCGATGACGGGCAGTTCGCTGAATTTCCACTGCTAGGCGGGACTCGGTGCCGTCTCGGTGGCGCGGCGAGGCTGAACCTCGTAAGCACGCCAATGAGATGGCTTCCGTCGACTTCCGGAAATGGAAAAGGGCCCGATCCGCTTAGCGGATCAGACCCTCTGCCTGGTCAAACTGTGTCGGGGTGGCGGGATTTGAACCCACGACCTCTTCGTCCCGAACGAAGCGCGCTGCCAAGCTGCGCTACACCCCGGTGCACGCCCGTCTTGCGCGTGCTTGAGAAAGTCTAGCGGACTTCGCGGGTACTCGTGACCGCCTCAGCGTCGCGGAACCAGCGTGAGCAACGTCGCCTCCGGGAAGCACGCGAAACGGGCCGGTGCGTACGGCGAGGTGCCGAGGCCGGCCGACACGTGCAGCCAGGCGTTCTCGTGCCGGCTCAGGCCCTTCACGCGGGCACGGTCGATGCCGCAGTTGGTGACCAGGGCGCCGTAGAACGGGACGCAGAGCTGGCCGCCGTGGGTGTGACCGGCGAGCAGGAGCTGGTAGCCGTCTTCGGCGAAGCGGGTCATGTTGCGGGGCTCGGGGGAGTGCATGACGCCGAGACGGAGGTCGGCGTCGGCGGGGGCCGGGCCGGCGACCAGGTCGTAGCGGTCGCGGGAGATGTGGGAGTCGTGGATGCCCGCCACCGCGACGTCGAGGTCACCGATCTTGACGCGGGCGGTGGTGTTGTTCATGTCCAGCCAGCCCTCGGCGGCCATGCCGGCGCCCAGTTCCTCCCACGGGAGGTTGGGGATGTGCTGGCGGCGGTCGTTCTTCGAGGTACGCCAGAGGTAGCGGGCCGGGTTCTTCGGCTGGGGGGCGTAGAGGTCGTTGGACCCGTAGACGAACAGACCGGGACGGGACAGCAGCGGCTCCAGGGCGTGCAGGAGCGCGGGGACCGCTTCGGGGTGGGCGATCGAGTCGCCGGTGTTGACCACCAGGTCGGGCTCCAGGGCGCCCAGGGAGCGCACCCAGTTGATGAGCATCGTGCGCCTGGGGGTCAGGTGCAGGTCGGACAGGTGCAGCACGCGTACGGGACGCCGCCCGCGCTCCAGCACCGGCACGTCGAAGCGGCGCAGGCGGAACCAGTTGCGCTCCACGACGGAGGCGTAGCCCAGCCCGGCCAGGCCGAGACCGATCATGGACAGGGGCACTGCGACGGCTTTCCTCACGTACTCATGATGCCTGACAACGGGCACGAGCCGTCCCGGCAGACGGCAAGATGGACCGCATGAGCGCAATGAAGGACAAGCTGAAGGCCGATCTCACGGCCTCGATGAAGAGCCGGGACGAAGTCCGTCTCCGGACGATTCGCATGGCTCTGGCGGCCGTGAACGTCGAGGAGGTGGCGGGCAAGACGGCCAGGGAGCTCAGCGATGACGAGGTCATCAAGGTGCTGACCAAGGAGGCCAAGAAGCGGCGCGAGGCCGCCGAGGCGTTCCAGAACGCCGGACGCACCGAGCAGGCCCAGGCCGAGCTGGACGAGCAGGCGGTGCTGGAGGAGTACCTGCCGGCGCAGCTCTCCGACGAGGAGCTGGCCCAGATCGTCGACGCGGCCGTGGCCGAGACCGGCGCGTCGGGGCCGCAGGCCATGGGGCAGGTCATGAAGGTGGTCAACCCCAAGGTCGCGGGCAGGGCCGAAGGCGGCCGCGTCGCCGCCGCCGTCCGCGCCCGCCTCACCGCCTGACCCCGGCCCCCACCGATCGCCACACTCGCGCGGGACACCCTCACTCGGAACGCCGCCCCGAGCCTCGGGACACCTCCCTCGGGACACCAGCCTTGGGAGCGGTAGCGGCCCCACAGGACGACGGAAGTGGTCCGCGGTGGCGGCGACGGTCCGACGTGGCGCTGGCGGTCCTATATGGCGGCGGCGGTCCGAGGGAGCGGCGGTGCCGGTTCGCCCGGGCGGCCGCGGCGACCGGGCTGCGGCGTCTGGCTGAGGGGTGTTGTGGGAGGTGGCCGGGGGCGGCTGAGCGAGGGCCGTCCTCACGGAGCCTCTGGAGGCGTTGTGCGAGGGGCTGGGCGGCCGTGAAGGGCAATCGGTGGCGAAGGCCGTTCGGGGCCGCCCAGTGTCTCTCAGCGCCGGGTTCGGGCCGCCGGGGCTGTGGGCCCGAGGTTGGCCTGGCCGCCGAGCCCGTCGCCGAGCCCGTCGCCGGGCCCCCCGCCGCCGAACCCGTTGCCCGGCCGCTGCCAGTCGCCCGGCCCGCGCCCGTCCCCGCCGCCGTCGCCGCGGTCGTTGTGGTCGCCGAAGAAGTTGTCGAACGGATCGCCGTCCCCGGGCCCCTCGTCGCCGCCGCGCTTCTTCTTCTTGGGCTTCGGCGCGCACTTGTCGGAGCAGCCACCGAACCGGGAGTGGTCCACCGGCGTGAACTCCGCCGGCTCCACCCCCTTGAGCGCCTGCATCATCGCCTGCTTCCAGATGGGCCCGGAGATCGAGGCGCCGTACACGTACGGGAAGTACTGGCCCCCGATCGTGACCCCGATCAGCTTGTGGGTGGAGGCGCCGCGCGGGTCGCCGAGGCTCACGGCCGAGGACAGGTTCGGGGTGTAACCGGCGAACCAGGCGGACATGTAGTCGTCGGTCGTTCCGGTCTTGCCGGCCGCGTCACGACCGATGCCGCCCACGCCGCTCATCGTGCCCTTGGTGAACACGCCCGACAGGATGCCGCTGACCGCGTCGGCGACCTCCTCCTCCATGACCTGCGAGCACTTCGGCTTGTACTGCTTGGCGGCGCCGTTCCTGTCCTTGATCTCGGTGATGGCCAGCGGCTTGCAGTACTGGCCGCGCGAGGCGAACACGGCGTAGGAGTTGGCGATCGTCACGGGGTCGACCTCGTTGACGCCCAGCGTGAACGTCTCGACCTCGCGCAGCTTGCCGCCGTCGGCCCGCTTGACGCCGAGGCGCTTGGCGAGCTTGACGACCTTGCAGAGCCCGACCTCCTGCTCCAGCCTGAGGAAGAACGTGTTCACCGAGCCCCACGTGCCGGTCTGCAGGGTCTTGAAACCGCCGCCGCCCTCGCTGGAGTTGTGCGCGGTGTGCGAGGGGTCGCCGACGTTGTCGCCCTTGCAGTCCTTGAACGAGTTGTAGCCGCTCGCGGTGAACCCGGCCGGCGAGGGGAAGCCGTCGCCGTACTTCAGGCCCTCCTCCAGGGCGGTGGCCAGCGTGTACGCCTTGGCCGTCGAGCCCTGCTGCAACCCGCGCCCGCCGCCGTGCGCGGCGTCGGCGACGACGTTGTAGCTCATCTCGTTCTTCTTCTTGCTGCCGCCGAACTTGCGCGAGGCCGCCATCGCCTTGATCTCGCCGGTGCCGGGCACGACCATGGCCTGCGCGGCCACGGGCTTGTCCTTGGGGCTGACGTACTTCTTGATGGCCTTCTCGGCGGCCTTCTGCATCTTGGGATCGAGCGTGGTCTTGATCGTCATGCCGCCGCGCTGGAGCAGCTTCCTGCGCTCGTCCTGGTTCTTGCCGAAGTCGTCGTTGTTGAGGATCTCGTACTGGACGTAGAGGCAGAAGTACGGGAACTTGCTGGCCTCGCAGCCGCCGGGGAACTTGACGTCCTTGTAGCCGAGCTTCTCGGCCTTGGCCGCGTCGGCCTCCGCCCGCGTGATCTTGTGGATCTCGGCCATCCGGTCGAGCACGGTGTTGCGGCGCATCAGCAGCCGTTCGCGCGACTCGGGGCCGACGTTGGGGTCGGTGCGGGCCGGGTTCTGGACGGCGCCGGCCAGCGTGGCGGCCTCCGACAGGTCGAGCTCGGCGGCGGGCTTGTCGAAGAAGCGCCTGGCCGCGGCCTGGATGCCGTGCGCGCCCGCGCCGAAGTAGGCGATGTTGAGGTACTTCTCCAGGATCTGCTGCTTGCTGTACTTGCGCTCGATCGCCATGGCGTACCGCAGCTCCTGGAGCTTGCGGGACATCGTCGGGGCGATGGCCGCCTGCTGCTCCTCCGGCGTCTCGGCCTTGTTGACCAGCACCTGCTTGACGTACTGCTGGGTGATCGAGGAGCCGCCCTGCATGACGCCGCCGCCGGTGAGGTTCTTCACCAGGGCGCGGGCGGTGCCCTCGACGTCGATCGGGCCGTGCTCGAAGAAGCGGAAGTCCTCGATCGCGATCAGCGCGGTCTGCATGATGGGCGCGACCTTGTCGAGGGTCACGGACTGCCGGTTCTCGTAGTAGAACTGGGCGATCTGCTTGCCGTTGGCGTCGACCAGCTTCGTGCGTTCCGGCAGCGGGGGTTCGTCGAGTTCCCTGGGCTTGAGTTCGAGTCCGTCCATGGCGGTCTTGGCCGACACGCCCGCCCCGCCGACCGCCGGCAGCGCCACCGCCGCCGCCAGCACACCCGCCGCCGTCCCGGCGATGATCAGACGCAGGACGCTGAGGAGCGGGTGGGAGCGGTCTTTGCCCTTCGCTTGCACGCTCCCAAGGGTACGTCGAAACACTGTCCTTATCGGTAACACGACACCATTTCGCCTTGACTGGGAGGGGTGACTAGTCATTCCCGGTCAACAGTCCGGCGAGAAATTGGTCCTCTGGGGTCTGTCGGCCCGAACGTGAAGTTGCGTACGTTCATCCTCTGCGGCAACTGAATACGGAGGCTCGGCGCCCGCGCCCGTCGGCCCCAAATGACGACTGACCACCTAAGGGGAGTGGGGTCGAAAAATGTGGATCACGGATTGGACCTCCCGTGCCGCCTGTAAGGGTGCGGACCCGGACGCGCTGTTCGTCCAGGGCGCCGCACAGAACAGGGCGAAGCTGATCTGTCGAGGATGCCCGGTCCGTACCGAATGCCTCGCCGATGCGCTGGACAACCGCATCGAGTTCGGGGTGTGGGGCGGTATGACCGAACGCGAACGCCGTGCGCTGCTCAGGCGCCGGCCCGACGTGGACTCGTGGCGCGACCTGCTCGAGTCCGCGAAGGAAGAGTACGAACGGACCAATGAGCTGATCGCGGGCTGATCTGGCCCGCGGCGGGAGAGCACGGCCGGCGCCGCCCGTCGGCCGTGCTTTCTCTACGCGCTCGCCAACAGGTTCCCGATCTGCCGCAGTCCGGCTAGATCGTGGACATCTCCGGACATCGCACGTACCTGTGCCACGGGCACCGTGGGATGAGCCGAGACGAAATGCTCCTGCTCGCGGCTCTCGCGAGTGGCGAGTTGCATCCGGCCGGTGTGCAGCCGCAGCACAGCGGCCGTCAACTCGTGTTCGCCCCTCGACTCCAGGTCCTCGGCCGCGGCGGCGCTGCGTGCCGCCGAGAGCGCCGAGCCGGGCGACACGTGCACCCGGTTCACCACGAGCCCGGCGAGGGGCATGCGCTCCTCGGCGAGCCGTTCCACGAAGTACGACGCCTCCCTCATCGCGTCGCGTTCCGGCGCGGCCACCACGAGGAAGGCCGTGCCCGGCGCCTGCAACAGCTGGTACGTCATCTCGGCCCGCTGCCTGAACCCGCCGAACACGGCGTCCAGGGCGGACACGAACGTCTGCAAGTCCTTGATCACCTGCGCGCCGAGCAGCTTGGTCATCGCTCCGGCCATCAACCCGAACCCGGCGTTGAGCAGCCGGAACGCGCTGCGCCCGCCCGCCTTGGCGGGGGCGGTGAGCAGCCGGATGAACCGCCCGTCGAGGAAACGGCCGAGCCGCTCCGGCGCGTCCAGGAAGTCCAGCGCCGACCGCGAGGGCGGCGTGTCCACGATGATCAGATCCCACTCGTCGGAGCGGCGGAGCTGGCCGAGCTTCTCCATCGCCATGTACTCCTGCGTGCCCGAGAAGCTGGAGGACAGCGACTGGTAGAAGGGGTTCGACAGGATCTGGCGGGCCCGCTCGGGGTCCGCGTGCGCCTCGATGATCTCGTCGAACGTGCGCTTCATGTCGAGCATCATGGCGAAGAGCTGGCCGCCGCCCTCGGGCGAGCTGACCAGGCGCGGGGTGTTGTCCAGCTCGGTCAGGCCCATCGACTGGGCCAGGCGGCGCGCCGGGTCGACGGTCAGCACCACCGCGCACCGGCCGCGTTCGGCCGCGCGCAGGCCGAGGGCCGCGGCGGTCGTGGTCTTGCCGACGCCGCCGGAGCCGCAGCAGACGATGATCCGGGTGCCCTTGTCGTCGAGGATCGCGTCGACGTCGAGGGGGATGGGCTTCTTCACACTGCTCCCCGGTGGGTGCGGAGGACTTCGGCCAGCTCGTACAGGCCGGCCAGGTCGACGCCGTCGGCCAGCAGCGGCAGCTCGACGCGCGGCAGGCCGGCCTCGGCCAGCGACTCGCGCTCGGAGTGCTCCAGCTCGGTGCGGCGGGCGTGCTCGACGACCTCCTCGGCGAGCGCCTCGGCCATCGCGGCGGCGTCGGAGGTGTCGGCGAGGCCGGCCGCCTTGAGCCCGAGCGCCAGCTCGCCCACGTCGAATCGGCCCTTGACAGCCATGTCAAGAGCGGCCGGTGGAAGCAGTGATTCACGGACCATGTTGATGAAAACGCAACCTGTGGGAAGCCCGGCCGAGCGCAATTCGGCGACCCCGTCGAGGGTCTCCTGCACCGGCATCTCCTCCAGGAGGGTGACGAAGTGCACCATCGTCTCCCTGGACTTCACGACGCCGTTCACGAGTTCCGAGTGGTTCTTGATCGGTCCGACCTTGGCCAGGCCGGCGACCTCCTGGGTGACGTTCAGGAAGCGCGTGATGCGGCCGGTGGGCGGCGCGTCGAGGACGACGGCGTCATAGACCCGGCGCCCGTTCTTGCCCCGCCTGCGCACGGCCTCGGTCGTCTTGCCAGTGACCAGGACGTCGCGGAACCCGGGGGCCACGGTGGTGGCGAAGTCGACGATGCCCATCTTGGTCAGCGCGCGTCCGGCCCTGCGCATGCCGTAGAACATCTCCATGTATTCGAGCATGGCCTCTTCGGGATCGATGGCCAGCGCGTACACGTCGCCGCCGGAGGGCGCGACGGCGATCTTGCGCTCCTCGTAGGGCAGCGGCGGCAGGTCGAAGATCTGGGCGATGCCCTGCCTGCCCTCCACCTCGACGAGCAGCACCTTGCGCCCGCCCGCGGCCAGTGCGAGGGCGAGGGCGGCGGCGACGGTCGTCTTGCCGGTGCCGCCCTTGCCGGTGACGACGTGCAGCCGCACGTCGCCCCAATCCGTGTCCGGAGAGTCCACGTTTCGAGGCTACCGAACGGTTACTTGTCGAAACCCGACGGCCACCGTTTGATTGCTCACATTGTGGTCACCGCCCCCCGTATGGGTGGGGTGACAGGCCGGGAAGCGGCTTTCCATGAGATCGTCATGCCATGAAGAAATGGGAGTACCTCACCGCTCCGGTGCTGATCCACAACACGAAGATGATCCTCGACAACTTCGGGTCCGACGGCTGGGAGCTCGTCCAGATCGTCCAGGGCGCCTCGCCCGAGCAGCTCGTCGCCTACTTCAAGCGGGAGAAGGCGTGAGCCCCGAGGAGCGGATCGCCGAGCTCGGGTACGAGCTGCCCCAGCCGGTGACGCCGCTGGCCGCGTACGTGCCGACCGTTCGTACCGGTGACCTCGTCTACACCTCCGGCCAGGTGCCCATGCTGGAGGGCAAGCTGCACCAGACCGGCAAGCTCGGCGTCGACCTCGGCGTCGACGAGGGCAAGGCGCAGGCGCGCATCTGCGTGCTCAACGCGCTGGCCGCGCTCAAGGCCGAGCTGGGCGAGCTGTCCCGGGTGCGGCGGATCGTCAAGGTCGTGGTCTTCGTGGCCAGCGCGCCGAGCTTCACCGAGCAGCCCCAGGTGGCCAACGGCGCCAGCGACTTCCTGGCCGAGGTGTTCGGCGAGGCGGGCAAGCACGCCCGCAGCGCCGTGGGCGTGGCCGCGCTGCCGCTGGACGCCCCCGTGGAAGTGGAGCTGATCGCGGAGGTCTCCTGACCATCAGGATGTGTCACCATGACCGAGTGATGTTCTAGTAGGAGGTCAGGTGGCCGGTCTTCCCCTTCCCGACGAGCTCGCCGCGCGAGCCAGAGAGATCATCGCCGGGCGGCTCGCCCCCGTCCCGGCGCGCGACGCCGCCACGGTGGTGATCCTGCGCGGCTCGGGCCCGCGCGGCGGGCCCGAGGTCTACCTGCTCCGGCGGAAGTCCACGATGGCCTTCGCGGCGGGCGCCTACGTCTTCCCCGGCGGCTCCGTCGATCCCCGCGACACCGACCAGGCGGTGGCCTGGGCCGGGCCGTCCCCCAAGGAGTGGGGCGAGGTCTTCCACGCCAGTGAGAACGTGGCGCGCGGGCTGGTGTGCGCGGCCGTGCGGGAGACGTTCGAGGAGTCCGGGGTGCTGCTGGCGGGGCCGGGGCCGGACAGCGTGGTCGAGGACACCACGGGCGACGACTGGGAGGCCGACCGGCTGGCGCTGATCGACCGCAGCCTGGCCTTCGCCGACTTCCTGGCCAAGCGGGGCCTGGTGCTGCGGTCCGACCTGCTCAAGCCGTGGGCCCACTGGATCACGCCGGAGATCGAGCAGCGCAGGTTCGACACCCGGTTCTTCGTGGCGGTGCTGCCCGAGGGCCAGCGCACGCGCGACGTCGGGGGCGAGGCCGACCACGTGGTGTGGCGGCGGCCGGCCGAGGCGATCGAGCTGTGGCGCGCGGGTGAGATCTTCCTGATGCCGCCCACCTCCCACACGCTCAACGAGCTGGCCGGGCACGACAGCGTGGCGTCCGTGCTGGCCGAGGAGCGGCGGATCACCGCGATTTTGCCGACGGCCGTGGAGGTCGAGGGGGAGATGAGGTTGATGACGCCGTGAGCGGCCTGCACATCCCGCTCGGCACGCCCGACGGCTCCCGTACCGAGCACGCCGAGAACCTGCTGGCGCCCAACCCGTCCGCCATGACGCTCGACGGCACCAACACCTGGGTCATCGGCACCCGCGACGCGGTCGTGGTCGATCCCGGGCCCGACGACGAGGCGCACCTGCTGCGCGTACGCGACCATCTGGGCGAGCGGCGGGTCACCCAGATCCTGCTCACGCACGGCCACGCCGACCACAGCGGCGGCGCCAAACGGTTCGCCGAGCTGGTCGACGCCCCCGTACGCGCCCTCGACCCGCGCCACCGGCTCGGCGACGAAGGGCTCGGCGACGGCGACGTGATCACGGTCGACGGCCTGGAGCTGCACGTCTACGCCACGCCCGGCCACTCGTTCGACTCGCTGTGCTTCTGGCTGCCCCAGGACCGGGCCATGCTGACCGGCGACACCGTCCTCGGCCGGGGGACCACGATCATCGCCCAGGACGGCGGCCTCGGCGACTACCTGCGCAGCCTCGACCGGCTGCGGGCGGCGGCCGAGGGCCTGGGGGCGCGGGCGCTGCTGCCCGGCCACGGCCCGGTGCTGCCCGACCCGATCGCGGCCCTCGACGGCTACATCGCCCACCGGCGGCAGCGGCTCGACCAGATCAGAACGGCGCAGGCGCAGGGCGCGCGCACGCCGCGGGAGGTCGTCGAGATCGTGTACGCCGACGTCGACAGGTCGCTCTGGCCCGCGGCGGAGGTCTCCGTGCGGGCCCAGCTCGACTACCTGGAACGGTTGTAGAGCCGGTCCATGTCGAGGATGACCACGGCCTTGGCCTCGATGCGCAGCCAGCCGCGCTGGGCGAAGTCGGCCAGGGCCTTGTTCACCGTCTCGCGCGAGGCCCCGACGAGCTGGGCCAGCTCCTCCTGGGTGAGGTCGTGGTGCACGCGCATGCCGTCGTCGGTCTTGGTGCCGAACCGCTCGGCCAGGTCGAGGAGCTGCTTGGCGACCCGGCCGGGCACGTCGGTGAAGACCAGGTCGGCCAGCACGTCGTTGGTGCGGCGCAGCCGCTGGGCCAGCGCGCGCAGCAGGTGCAGCGCCACCTCGGGGCGGCCGGTCAGCCACGGGCGCAGGTCGTCGTGGCCCAGCCCGGCCAGGCGCACGTCGGTCAGCGCCGTCGCCGTGGCGGTGCGCGGACGCGGGTCGAACAGCGACAGCTCGCCGAACATCTCGCTCGGGCCGAGCACGCTCAGCAGGTTCTCGCGGCCGTCGGGCGAGGTGCGGGAAAGCTTGATCTTGCCTTCGAGCACGACGTAGAGCCGGTCGCCGGTCTCGTTCTCGTGGAAGAGGGTCTGTCCCTTGGACAGCTGGACCTCGGTGATGCTCGTCCGCAGCGCCGCGGCGCTCTCGCGGTCGAGCGCGGCGAACAGGGGGGCCTTGCCCAGCACATCTTCGGTGTTCACTCTGCCTCCTCTGCTGCCATTGTGACTCACCCCACTCCGGGCGGCACACACAGGCTATGGGAATGCCCGGGTTAGCCCGGGATTGCCCTGTTGTGTTGCGCACTGAAGTGTATGAACAAATCGGGTGACCTGCTTACTTCCGCAGGAGGTCGTCCACGGAGGCGACCGCCGTCGCCATCGTGTGGCCCAGCAGGACGCGTACGACATGGGCCGCCGAAGGGCGGCCGGCCGGCTCCGGACGGCGGCACCGCTCGACGACGCCGCGCAGCGGCTGCGGCAGCACGCCGGACCCGCTCGCGAACCTCACCAGCTCGGCCCAGTCCCGCACGTCGGCGGCCTGGCCGCCGCGGCCGGGCGAGCCCTGCACGCCCACCAGCACCTGGCCGCGCGTGCCGAGCGCGACGTTGTCCGGAGTGAGCCGCAGGCCGGTCACGCCATGGGCGTGCATCCTGGCCATGGCGGCCGCGCTGCCCAGCGCCAGCCGGTGCAGCGCCGCGCCGCGCAACGGTCCGCCCGCGCGGACGAACTCGGTCAGTGACTCGCCCTTGTGCCGATCGCCCATGGTCGCCGCCCTCCAAGCCGCCAGGTTGTACGCGAACGCGGCGTAGAAGGTTCAACCGTTCCCATAGTCTTGCGGCATGGCCACGAACGCGGCGGGGCGCAAGCCGGAGACCCAGCTCGCCCTGGTACGGCGGGCACGCAAGATGAACCGCGTCCTCGCCGAGACCTACCCCGACGCCCACTGTGAGCTCGACTTCCGCAACCCGCTGGAGCTCCTGGTCGCCACCATCCTGTCGGCCCAGTGCACCGACAAGCGGGTGAACATGGTGACCCCCACCCTGTTCGCCAAATACCCCACCGTCGAGGACTACGCCGCCGCAGACCGCGCCGAGATGGAAGACATCATCCGCTCGACCGGCTTCTTCCGCGCGAAGACCAACAGCATCATCGGCATGGCCCAGGCCGTGTGCGAGCGTTACCGCGGCGAGGTGCCCGGCCGGCTCAAAGACCTGGTCACCCTGCCCGGCGTGGGCCGCAAGACCGCGAACGTGGTGCTCGGCAACGCGTTCGGCGTGCCGGGGCTGACCGTCGACACGCACTTCCAGCGGCTCGTGCGCCGCTTCGGCTGGACCGAGGAGACCGACCCCGTCAAGATCGAGCACATCGTGGCCGAGCTGTTGCCCCGCCGCGAGTGGACGATCTTCTCCCACCGGGTGATCTGGCACGGCCGCCGCATCTGCCACGCCCGCCGCCCGGCCTGCGGCGTGTGCCCGCTGGCGAACCTGTGCCCCTCCTTCGGCACCGGGCCCACCGGCGAGGCGGAGGCCGAGAAGCTGGTCAGGCCCGGCCCCTTCTCCTGATCCCCGAGTCGCGGGAAGTGATCCAGGCCGTGCCGTGTTGGAGGTTGGCGTGACAGAAGTGCCCGACTGGCTCGAACGGCTGGCGGCGCAGGCCGCGCGCATCACGGTCCCCCGATACCTGCGTCCCCCGGCCGACGGCGGGCGCCTGGCCGCGGTGCTGATGTTGTTCGGCGAGGGTCCGCTCGGCCCCGACGTGCTGCTCATCCAGCGCAGCTCACGCGGACGCAGGCACGCGGGCCAGCCCGCCTTCCCCGGCGGCGGCGTCGATCCCGGCGACGGCGGCCCGGTCGGCGCGGCCCTGCGCGAGGCGGAGGAGGAGACCGGCGTCGATCCGCGCGGCGTCCGCGTCCTCGGCACGATGCCCGAGCTCTACCTCGACCACAGCGACAACCGGGTCACCCCGGTGTTCGGCTGGTGGCACACGCCGTCCGCCGTGCACGCGGCCTCGCCCGACGAGGTGGAGTCCGTGGAGCGGGTGCCGATCGCCGAGCTGGTCGATCCGGGCAACCGGGTCATGTTGCGGCATCCCAGCGGGCTCGCCGGCCCGGCCTTCCACGTCCGGGGCATGCTGGTGTGGGGGTTCACCGCGATGGTGCTCGACGCCGTGCTGCGCGAGGGCGGCCTCGAACGTCCCTGGGACCAGGCGCGGCTGGAGGACCTGCCGGCCGAGGTCGTCCGGCTGGGCCTGCGCGAGCGGACCACTCCGGCGCCCTGACGCAGGACGCCCGCGTCATTCCGGGGCTCTGAGCGAGACGCCCAGGGAGGCCCAGTTGGCCACGTCGGCGTCGTCGTCGGCGGCCAGGGTGCGCAGCATCTCCATGCCGGCCCGGTCGGGCGGATCGCCGAGCACGTGCTGCAGCGCGTACGCCGCCCCGTACCGCACCCTCGCGTCGCCGTGACAGGCCAGGTCGATCACCGAAGGCAGCGAGCGGGGGTCGGCCAGGTGGCCGAAGGCGATCAGCACCGAGTACAGGACCATGGCGTCGTCCTCGCTGGCGGCCAGGTAGCGCAGCACCGGCAGCGTACGGTCCACGAACGGCCGCAACATGCCCATGATGTCCACCCCGAGCAGGCGCTCGGCCACGTTGTCCGCAGCGCACAGGCGGCGTGCCTCGATGAACGACTCCAGGTCGGCCCGCTGGCGCAGCTGGCAGATCACGTGCCAGCGCAGCGGGCCGTCCGGATCGGTGTCGCTGAGAGCTGCCTGGATGAGATCGCGCACTGTTCCCTCGGCCGGCGGCATACCGCTCAAGATAGCCAGGCGGGTGACGCCGTCCTGGCGGAAGACGTGCACACTTGACCGTATCGCTGGTTACCTTTGAAGCGTGCGCGGTGATCTGCTTGACCTCATATTGATCGGCCTCGTGATCGCCTTCGGCGTATCCGGCTACCGACAGGGCTTCATCATCGGCGCGATGAGCTTCGTGGGGTTCGTGGGCGGCGCCGTGCTCGGCATCTTCATCGCTCCGCCGGTCGCCAAGGCCGTCGTCGACGGCGACACCCCGCAGGCGCTGCTCGCGATCGTGATCGTCTTCCTGGCCGCCACGATCGGCCAGTTCGCCTCCTCCACGGTCGGCGCCGTCGTGCGCAGCCACGTGACGTGGGAGCCGGCCAAGATGGCCGACGCGGTGGGCGGCACGTTCGCCAGCGCGCTGTCCGTGCTGGTGATCGCCTGGCTGATCGGGTCGCTGATCGTCTCCACGACGTTCACCCCGCTGGTCGACCAGGTCAAGAACTCCGCGCTGCTGACCACCGTCGACGACGCGATCCCGCAGGCCGCGCGCAACTGGCAGCAGCCGTTCAAGAAGTTCGTGGACAGGTCGGAGTTCCCGCCCGTCTTCGACGCGATCGGCGCCGACACGCTGATCGACGTGCCGCCGCCCGCGCAGAGCATCCTCCAGGGCGCCAAGCTGGGCCGGGCCCAGCGGGCCATCGTCAAGGTCCAGGGCAACGCCGAGAGCTGCAACAAGCACATCGAGGGCACCGGCTTCGTCTACGCCGACGGCCGGATCATGACGAACGCCCACGTCGTCGCCGGCGTCACCCGCGACCTTGAGGTCATCGACTACAAGAACGTGCGCCACCCGGCCAAGGTCGTGCGCTACAACCCCCAGCGCGACATCGCGATCCTCTACGTGCCCGGCCTCGACCTGCCGCAGCTCAGCTTCGAGGCCGACGGCAAGCGCGGCGCCAACGCGATCATCGCCGGCTTCCCCAGGGGCAAGGGCTTCACCGCGGAGCCGGCCCGCATCGGCGGCCGCCTCGACGCCGAGGGCCCCGACATCTACCACGGCAGCAACGTCCGGCGGAAGGTCTACGCCATCCGCGGCAAGGTGCTGCCGGGCAACTCCGGCGGCCCGCTGCTCACCGTCGACGGCCGCGTCTACGGCGTGATCTTCGCCGCCGCGGTCAGCGAGAAGGACACCGGTTACGTGCTGACCGCCGAGGAGGTCGCGCCCGACGCCGGCCAGGGCAGGAACGACACCACCGCGGCCAGCACCCAGGAGTGCGACTAGCCGGGCAGCTCGCCCAGGATCAGGGCGATCGCCTCGACGGGGTCGCTGTCCTGGGTCAGGCCGGTGGCCGCCCTGCCGACCGCGTCGTAGTCGCCGCCGTACGCCTGCGCCCTGGCCGCGCCGCGGCTGAACAGGGTGACCGCGCCGCGGCCGTTGCCGCGCTGGAGATGCGTCAGGCCGACGCAGATCTGCGCGAGCCCCTGCCACAGCTCGCGCTCCTCCTCGGGCGCGCACTTCCAGCGGCCCTCGAAGACCTCGTGCGCGTTGAACGGCAGCCCCTCGGCCAGGAAGCGCCGCGCGTCGGCGAGCGCCTGGTCGGCGGTGGGGGCGTAGTCGTCGGGGACCCGGTCGACGCCGGGCGAGCCGTAGGGGAGCGGTCTGCCGTACGCGTCGCGTGGCCTGGCGTTGCGCGGCTTGCCCTGGGGGTCGCGGTCTCTCATCGCTCGCGGGGCTTCCTATCGGTCGGGCTCGGGGTCGGCCAGCCAGCCGAGCAGCTCGGTGTCGAACACGTCGGGGATCTCTTCGTGGGGGAAATGGCCCGCGCCCTCGAACAGCCGCCAGCGGTAGGGGGCGGCGACGTACCGGCTGGAGCCTTGGGCGGTGCGCGGGAGCACGCACGGGTCGAGCGCGCCGTGCAGGTGCAGCGTCGGCGCCTCGATCTCGGTACGCATGACCCTGGCGTAGCGGCGGCCGTCGGGCCGGAGCTGGGAACGGCCGAACCAGCGGTGGTACTCCAGCGCCGAGTGGGCCACGGCGGGGATCCGGAACGCCTCCCGGTAGGTGCGCGCGGTCTCGGCGTCGGGCCAGCCGGGCGCCGACCAGCCCGCCAGGATCCGGCCGACCAGGGCGGCGTCGTGCCGGGTGAGCCGGCGTTCGGGGAGCAGCGGGAGCTGGTAGCCGAGCGCGTGCCGGCCGGCTTTGAACTGGGCGGGGTCGGTCACCAGCGCGTTGCGCAGCCGCAGTGGGTGCGGCGCCGAGACCACGACCAGCCGGCGCACGCACTTGGGGTCGAGCACGGCCATCGTCCAGGCCAGCAGGCCGCCCCAGTCGTGCCCGACGACGACCGCGCCGGTCTCGCCCAGCGCGCGGATCAGCCCGGTGGCGTCGGCTGCCAGGGCGGGCAGGTCGTAGCCGCGCGGCGGCTTGTCGCTGCCGCCGTAGCCGCGCAGGTCGGCGGCGACCGCCCGGAAACCGGCCTGGGCGAGGGAGGTGAGCTGGTTGCGCCAGGTCCACCAGAACTGCGGGAACCCGTGCAGGAGCAGGACCAGCGGCCCCTCACCGGCCTCCACGACGTGGAAGCGGGTGCCGCCGGCGTGCACGGCCCGGTGTGTCCACGGGCCGTCGATCTGGACGACCGACTCGTCAGGTGCCATCACGACTCACCGGCTGGCCCTCGGGGCTGGGCACGGGAAGCGGCTGCTCCTCCGGCGTCGCGATCTCCTTGAGGCCCTTGATCGACCTGGCGGTGCGCTTCATCCCGGCCAGACCCTTCAGCCTGCGCACGCCGACCAGCACCAGCAGGCCCGCGGCCACCAGGTAGAAGACGGTCACGATGAGGAAGGCCAGCCAGTTGGGCAGCCACTGGGCCAGTACGTACGCGATGGTGAACGAGGCCAGGATCAGGCACAGGTGCGCCATGAACGCGGCGGCGGCGAACAGGCCAGCGGCCATGCCCACCCGCTTGGCGTCGAACTTGAACTCGGCCTTGGCCAGCTCGATCTCGGAGCGGACGAGGTCGGAGATATGGCTGCTGGCCTGGGCGACCAGCGAGCCCAGGGATTCTTCCTCGGGAGTCTGCGGCATGAACGTCTCCTATCGAGGCCTGGTGGCCGTGTCAAACATCCCGTACGGACGGCTGGGCGCCACCGAACACGCCGAGGACGCTGCTACTCACAGAACTACCCGATCGCCCACGATAACGCCGTCCGGTGGAGACAGCTGAGGCGCATGCCCGGTTCGGGCATGCGCCTCAGCTGACTTGCGGCCTGATCAGTCCTCGGACTTGGCCGCGGGCAGCTTCTCGGAGATGAGGTTCATCACGGTGCTGTCGGCCAGCGTGGTGACGTCGCCGATGCTGCGGTTCTCGGCCACGTCGCGCAGGAGGCGGCGCATGATCTTGCCGGAGCGGGTCTTCGGCAGCTCGGGCACGACCAGGATCTGCCGCGGCTTGGCGATCGGGCCCAGCGTCCTGGCCACGTGGTCGCGCAGCTCGGCGGCGATGTCGTCGCTCTCCTCCACGCTGCCGCGCAGGATCACGAACGACACGATGGCCTGGCCGGTCACCGGGTCGGTGGCGCCGACCACGGCCGCCTCGGCGACCTTGGGGTGGCTGACCAGCGCGCTCTCCACCTCGGTGGTGGAGATGTTGTGGCCGGAGACGAGCATGACGTCGTCGACGCGGCCGAGCAGCCACAGGTCGCCGTCCTCGTCCTTCTTCGCGCCGTCGCCGGGGAAGTACATGCCCTCGAACCGCGACCAGTACGTGTCGATGTAGCGCTGGTCGTCGCCCCAGATCGTGCGGAGCATGGCGGGCCACGGCTCGCGCACCACGAGGAAGCCGCCGCCGCCGTTCGGCACGCTGTTGCCCTGGTCGTCGACCACGTCGGCGTTGATGCCCGGCAGCGGCCGCATCGCCGCGCCCGGCTTGGCCGAGGTGACGCCCGGCAGCGGGCTGATCATGATCGCGCCGGTCTCCGTCTGCCACCAGGTGTCCACGACCGGGCAGCGGTCGTGGCCGATGTTCTCCCGGTACCAGACGTAGGCCTCGGGGTTGATCGGCTCGCCGACCGAGCCCAGGACGCGCAGGCTGGACATGTCGAACTTGGCGGGGATGTCGTCGCCCCACTTCATGAACGTCCGGATCGCCGTGGGAGCGGTGTAGAGGATCGTGACCTTGTACTTCTGCACGATCTCCCAGAACCGGCCGCGGTGCGGGGTGTCCGGGGTGCCCTCGTAGATGACGCTGGTCGCGCCGTTGGCGAGGGGGCCGTAGACGATGTAGGAGTGGCCGGTGACCCAGCCGATGTCGGCCGTGCACCAGTAGATGTCGGTCTCGGGCTTGAGGTCGAAGACCGCGTGGTGCGTCCAGGCCGTCTGGGTGAGGTAGCCGCCGGTCGTGTGCAGGATGCCCTTGGGCTTACCGGTGGTGCCGCTGGTGTAGAGGATGTACAGCGGGTCCTCGGCGTCGTGGGGCTCGGCGGTGTGCTGGTCGCTCTGGCGCTCGACCAGGTCGTGCCACCACACGTCCTTCTCGCCCACCGCGACGTCCTGGCCGGTACGCCGTACGACGAGCACGTTCTCCACCTGCGGGCACTCGGCGACGGCCTCGTCCACGGTGGGCTTGAGGGCGCTCGGCTTGCCGCGGCGGTAGCCGCCGTCGGCCGTGATCACGAGCTTGGCGTCGGCGTCGTCGATGCGGCTCTTGAGCGCGCCGGCGGAGAAGCCGCCGAACACCACCGAGTGGATCGCGCCGATGCGGGCGCAGGCCAGCATCGCGATCGGCAGCTCGGGGATCATCGGCATGTAGATGGCCACCCGGTCGCCCTTGCCCACGCCGAGCTCCTGCAGGGCGTTGGCGGCCTTGCTGACCTCGGTCTTGAGGTCGTTGTAGGTGAGCGTGCGGCTGTCGCCCTCGGGCTCGCCCTCCCAGTGGTAGGCGACCTTGTCGCCGCGTCCCTCCTCGACGTGCCGGTCGACGCAGTTGTAGGCGACGTTGAGCTCGCCGCCGACGAACCACTTGGCGAACGGGGCGTTCCACTCCAGCGTCGTGTCCCACCGCCTGGCCCAGGTCAGCCGCTCGGCCGCGCGCTCCCAGAAGGCGAGACGGTCGGCGTCGGCCTCGGCGTAGGCGGCGGCGGTCACGTTCGCGGCCGCGGCCAGCTCAGCCGGTGGTGCGAACCGGCGGTTCTCCTGCAGCAGGTTGGACAGCGCCTGGGTCTCGTTGCCAGGGGTCTCCGGGGCCACTTCGTGCTCCTTCTATGGCCAGGTGGGATAGGTCGGGTCCCACTTCACCAGCTCACGGCCTCCCCACACAAGAGGTCTAGACAGGTCTGTACCGATTCGCGTGGGTGGCCGCATGATTATCAGCTCGCATGACAAACGCAATTGAACTGTTGTCATCCTGAAATCAGGAGAATATGCGGTTCGGCGTGGCGGGAAAAAGCGGGGGTCGCCGTAGCGCCTAATCCGGCGGCGGTCCGGTCCATGGCGGGGGCGGTGTAGGACCTTATGTCGCGCTCCCGCGGTGCCTTGTGCGGCGGCGGAGCGGTGTCCGGCGGGGCCCGGCGTGGTGCCTTTTCCGGCGGCGGTGTGGCCCATGGCGGGGCATGGTGTACCCGCCGGTAAGGTCGGTTTCCGTGAGTGACCCATTGGCCGTCATCGCGCGGTTCCCAGGCGTGTCCGAGGCGGTTGACGAGGCGCGGCAGGCCGTCGACAGGCTCTATCGGCATCGCGTCCTGCGCCGGGCGAGCCCGGCGGTGTCCACCGAGTCGTCCCTGCGCGGCGCGCGGGCCTCGGCCGCGATCGAGGGCGCCGACGTGCCGCTGGACGCGCTGCGCCGCGACGAGGTGCACGACCCGCTGGTCCAGGGGGCGCTGCGGGCGTCCGCGGAGATGGGCCGGCTCGGTGCCACCTGGCGGAAGGCGCCGAGGCAGGTGCTGGCCCGCCTGCACACCGTCGCCGCCGCGGGGCTCGCCGACCAGCCCGCATTGGGACGTCCCCGTACGGACGACTCCGCCCCCGACCCGCTCGGGCTCGGCCCCGCGCCGGGGGCCGCGGAGACCGCGACGCGGATGGAGGCCCTGCTCCGGCTGCTGGAGGGCGCGGGCAAGGCGCCCGCGATCGTGCTGGCCGCCGTGGTGCACGCCGAGCTGGCGGTGCTGCGTCCGTTCGGTACGTGCGACGGCGTCGTGGCGCGCTCCGCGGAGCGGCTGACCCTGGTCGAGTACGGGCTCGACCCGAAATCGCTGGTCGTCGTGGAGATCGGGCACCTGGAGCTGCCGTACGCGGAGGCGCTGCGGGCGTACCTGACCGGGACGCCGGAGGGCGTCGGCCAGTGGGTACAACACTGTGCCTCGGCGGTAAGCCTGGGGGTACGGGAGACGACCGCGATCTGCGAAGCGATGCAGCGGGGCTGACGGACGGGCTGGTCACATAGCTGACGGCGTCTCGTCCGAGACGCCGTCCGCCGGTGCATCACACCGGGTTACCAAGCGTGCACCTCAATCCGTCGGAGCGGGTCAAGCCCGTCACGACGCGCCTCCCGCGGCTGGTCGCGCGTGGGTGCCCGGCTGATGCACCCGGACAAGTGGTCCGTAACACCTTTCTACGTCGGATCCCCCCTGATGGGAACCCCTTGGGGCAAGACCTTTACCGAGCCGTGGAGCGGCCGGGAGGGTCCCGTTGCGGCACCCGCGAACGCCAACCCGTTATCTACCTGTGACGATTACAGACAGTGATCGCCTTTATGTGATTGTTATGGGGTGGCGAAAAAACTTGGCGAAAATGCCAGATTACTGCTCGACGAAACTCGAGTGGATCGGGCAGCATACGGTGGTATCGCCCGAAACTGGAGCGGCTGTGTGAGGGATTGCTTTGCAAGTCTCTTGCCATGCTCCGGTGAAGTGATGAAAGCTTTCTTCTGAAACGGGACCGGCTCTACCCCCCCGGAGCCGGACCGATCAGGCGACCCCCGCTCTCCCCCCCGGCGGGGGTCGCCCTTTTTCCGCCCCAAGTCGTGCTGGGCCCACCGGTTGTCCACAGGCGGCCCGCGCCTCCGCGCCGCCGTCCCCAGAATCCCGTTCGCCTTCTCGCGACGTCCGTCCTCCCCGGCAGGGTTGGCCTCCCACGCCCCCGCAAGAGGAGGACCCCGTGCACCGCCCCCTGGTCATCACCGAGGACCACGACCTCCTCGACGACCTGGTCCGCATCGCGGCCGCCGCCGGCGCCCAGCTCGACGTGGCCCACACCCCCGCCGGCGCGCGCCCCTACTGGAACCTCGCCCCCGTGGTCGCCGTCGGCCCCGACCAGGCCGACGCCCTCTCCGCCACCTCGCCTCCCGCCCGCGACCAGGTGCTCCTGGTGACCCGCGCCCCCGACGACCCCGACACCTGGCGAAAATGCGTGGCGGTGGGAGCCCAGGCCGTCGTACGCCTCCCGGGCGACGAACGCCACCTCGTGGAACGCTTCGCCGACGCCATGGAGCCCGAACCCCGGTCCGGCGCGGTGACCTGCGTCATCGGCGGCCACGGCGGGGCGGGCGCGAGCGTGGTCGCCGCCTGCCTGGCCCTGCGCGCCTCGGGCGACCGCCTCCGTACGCTGCTGATCGACGCCGACCCGCTGGGCGGCGGCATCGACGCGCTGCTCGGCCACGAGGAGTCGGCGGGCGCCCGCTGGGGCGACCTCGTGGCGAGGGAGGGAAGGATCAGCTCCAGCGCCCTGCAGGCGGCGCTCCCGTCGTTCGGCGACCTCGCCGTCCTGTCCTTCCACCGCGGTGAGGTGGCCGCGATCCCGCCCCAGGCCATGCGCTCGGTCCTGGAAGCGGGCCGGCGCGGCTTCGACCTGATCGTCGTCGACCTGCCGCGCCATCTCGACCCGGCCGCCGTGGAAGCCCTCACCAGGGCGACCACGACCCTGACGGTCACCACGGCGGACCTGCGCGGCATCCTGTCCACCGTCCAGGTCCTGGGCGAGCTGCGCAAACACACCTCCGACGTGCGGGCCGTCCTCCGTCCCGGCGTCCTCGACGAGGAGACGGCCGCGGCGTCCCTCGGCATCCCCGTCGCCGCCCACCTGCCCGACCATCCGAGGCTCACCGCCACCCTCAACCGCGGCGAGCTGCCCAGGCTCGGCCCGCGCACGGTTCTCGGCACCCTCTGCGCCGCCCTCCTCCGCGACCTGCTTCCGGCATGAGCGCCGCGGAGGAGGTCTCACCGGAGCTCGTGGAGGCCGTCCGCGTCCGGCTGGCGCGCGCCGGTGTGGAGCCGACGGCGGCCCAGGTGGCCGTGGCGCTCCGGGCCGAACGCTCGGTCTACGGAGACGCCGAGATCCTGGCGGTCGCCCGCGCCCTGTGCGCCGACCTGATCGGTGCCGGCCCGCTGGAGCCGCTCCTGGCCCGTCCCGACGTCACCGACGTCCTGGTCAACGGCCCACGCGAGGTCTGGATCGACGACGGCGGCGGCCTGCGCCGCACCTCCGTCACCTTCACCGACGACGGAGCGGTCCGCAGGCTGGCCCAGCGCCTCGCGGCCGCCGCCGGTCGCCGGCTCGACGACGCATCGCCTTATGTGGACGCGCGGCTGGCCGGCGGCGTCCGGCTGCACGCCGTCCTGCCGCCGATCGCGTCCGGTGGCACCTGCGTGTCGCTGCGCCTGCCGCCGCGCCGCACCTTCACCCTGTCCGACCTGGTGTCGGCCGGCACGATCGCCCCGGCGGCCGTCACGGTGCTGACGGCGATGGTCGACGCCCGGCTCGCCTTCCTCGTCACGGGCGGCACCGGCACGGGCAAGACCACGCTTTTGTCGGCCCTCCTGTCCCAGGCCGACCCGGCCGAACGCCTCCTGCTGGTGGAGGACTCCGCCGAGCTACGCCCGTTGCACCCCCACGTGGTCCGACTGGAGACCCGCCCGGCCAACCTCGAAGGAGCGGGCGGAGTGGGCCTGCGCGACCTGGTGCGCCAGGCGCTGCGCATGCGTCCCGACCGGCTCGTGGTGGGCGAGGTCAGGGGAGCGGAGGTCGTCGACCTGCTCGCCGCCCTGAACACCGGCCACGAGGGCGGCTGCGGCACGCTGCACGCCAACGCCGCAGCCGACGTGCCACCCCGCCTGGAAGCCCTCGGCTGCGCGGCCGGCCTGACCAGGGAGGCCGTGCACAGCCAGCTGGCCGCTGCCCTCGACGTGGTCGTCCACCTGACCCGCGCCCGCACCGACGGCCGAAGGCGCGTCGCCGAGATCTGCCTGCTCTCCAGAACCCCGGCCGGCCTCGTCGAGTCGGTCCCCGCCCTCACCTTCGCCCCGAACGGCTCCTCCCACACCGGCCCCGGCTACGAATCCCTGTTGCGCAGGACATCATGAAGGCCCCCGGCCGATGACCGCCGCGATCATCTCGGCGCTGTCCACAGCCTGTGCCATCTGGCTGTGGACCGGCCCCGCCACGCCCGCCCTCCGCCTGCACGCGCTCCTGACCGCTCGCCACCGCCGTCTCCCATGGCAGCACCTGCTCCGGGCCACCCTCACCCGCCCCGGCCCCACCCGCCGCGCCGACTCCTGGCGCCGGGCCTCCATAGAGCTGTGCCAGTCGCTCTCGGCCGAGCTCGCCGCGGGCCGCACCCCCGGTGAAGCCCTGACCCGGGCCATCGCGGCAGTCGACTTCCCCGACCCGGAAGCCCTGCGCCCGGCCCTGGCCGCCGCACGAGACGGCGGCGACGTCTCCGCTGCCCTCACGGCAGCGGCGCCGGCTCAGGGCGGCGAGGGCCTCCGCCGGCTCGCGGCCTGCTGGGACGTCAGCCTCACCGTGGGCGCCGGCATGTCCGGACTGGTCGAACGAGTCGGCGGCACGCTCCGCGCCGCCCAGGCCCACCGCCAGGACGTCGCCGCCCAACTGGCCGGCCCCCGCACGACAGCCCGGATGCTCGCGGCCCTGCCCGTTCTCGGCCTGGTCATGGCGGGAGCGCTCAACATGCACCCGCTGAGCTTCCTGTTCGGCACCTTGCCGGGCCTGCTCTGCCTCCTGTCCGGCACCGCCCTCGACGCCTGCGGCCTGTGGTGGACCCACCGCATGGCCACCAAGGCCCAACCCTGACCCGCCCCGTCCCCGAACACCTGTAGGCCAGGGCTCCGGCGAGTCCTAAGGCTCAGTACTCATGCGAGTCCTGTAGGCCAGCACTCCAGGGAAGCCTGTAGGCCCTATTCCGGCGAGTCGTCCTCCCTGAGCCGCGCTCATCCCCGCCCGTCCGAGTCGTCCTCATCCACGCCCGCCTGAACCACTGGATCCGCCCGATGCTCCCTTTGCTGTCCGCCTTCTGCGCAGCCCTTGCCGCCTTCTTGTGGTCGGCCCCACGCACCCCCGTAGACCGCCTCACCCGCCTCCTGCCCTCACCCGACCCGCCGTCGAGCCCCGCCATCTCTCCGACGGACACCCCCGCCCAGCCCGACTGGCTTGACAAGAAGGACCCCCACCACCGCCCCCCGACCCGCAGAACCGTCACCGCCGCCGCCATCACCGGCGTGATCACCGCCCTCCTGGTCGGCGGCCTCCCAGGAATCGCGGTGGCCCTGCTGCTGACCCCGGTCACCGCCCTGATCCTGCACAGGAAGGAACCCCCGCGGTCCCGCCAGGAGCGCGAGCAGATCACCGCCGATCTCCCCTTCGCCGCCGACCTGATGACCGCCTGCCTTCTCGCCGGACAGCCGGTGACCGCCGCCGCCGACCTGGCCGCGACCACGATCGGCGGCCCCCTCGGTCAGCGTCTGGCATGGGTGGGCAGCCAACTCCGCCTGGGCGCCGACCCCGAGCCGACCTGGGCAACCCTGGCGAAGGACCCGGCTCTGAGCCAGCTGTCGAGAGCCATGAGCCGGGCCGCGCAGACCGGCGCCCCGCTGGCGGACGTCCTGACCCGCCTGGCCGACGACGCGAGAGACACAGCCAGAGCCGCCTCACTCGCCGCCGCCCGGACCGTGGGCGTGAAAGCGGTCGCCCCGCTGGGCCTGTGCTTCCTGCCGGCCTTCGTCCTGCTGGGCATCATCCCGGTGATCGCCGGCCTCGCCTCCACGATCGTCCTGCCGTGACGTCCCGACGGCGGGGTTGTCCACAGCCTGAGGGCCGACCCCGCTGGACAATCCCCAGAACGCCGTTCGGCCTGACGGCGGCTGGGCCTTCTCGGCGAATCTTGGACTCCCGCCGGACAAGACCCGGCTCCGATCACCTGGAGGCACCATGCAAGGTCCCGCCACCATGCCAGGCACCCTCAGCCCCACTCCAGCTCACGCGTACGCCACTTCACCCCGGCCCACCGCTTCACCCCGGCCCACCGCCTGCGCCGAGCCGGCCACCCCCGCGCCGCCCCTCGAAGCCGACGACTCCTCCAACGTCGAGACGGAAGCCGGCCGCGCTTCCTCGACCACCTCCGCACCTCCCGGCGGGCCCGCCGGGCAGGGCTCACGCTGGTACCCGGGCAAGTGGATCACCTGCGCTGTCGCGAACAGAGAGCGCGGCATGTCCACAGCCGAATACGCAGTCGGCACCATCGCGGCCTGCGCCTTCGCTGCGCTCCTGTTCAAGGTGGTCAGCAGCCCAGAGGTTCAGGAGATGCTGAAGTCCCTCATAGACCGAGCGCTCAAGATGACCGGATGACCCTCCGCCAGACGCGGAACGCCGCCACCAGGCAACGGTCGGCATCACGCGGCTCGGTGACGGCCGAGACCGCCGCCATGCTGCCCGCGCTCATGATCGTCCTGGCAGCCGCGCTCTGGGCCATACAAGCGGTGAACGTCCAACTGGAATGCGTAGACGCAGCCCGAGCGGCAGTGCGCGCCGCAGCCCGAGGTGAGCCGCTGGACCAGGTCCGCGAGCTCGCCCGCTCGGCCACTCGCCCAGACGCCCACGTAGAGATCACCCGCGACGCGGAATTCACCCACGTAGAGATCGCAGTAGATGTACGACCAGCTTGGGGCGTTTCGCTGCCGGCCGTCCCCGTGTCGGCCGCGGCGACAGCCGCCACAGAACCATGACGTCACGCAGGTGCCTGTCGAAATGAGATCTGCCAGGAGGACATGAGCCCTCGTGTCCTCCTGGCAGTCGGGGGGCGAAATCTCCAACCCCTACGGCGTCTTCTACCCACAAGAAGAGACAACAACTCCGCAACGCGGCACGGAGATCGTCCGCGCGGGAGACATAGAAGCGTCTCAAAGCTGGGCGAAGCGACGAGCTTTCACCGATCAATCACTCCGAGGACAAGGATGATCAAGCACAAGGAACGAGGGTCGGCGACCTTATGGGGAGTGGCCCTCATGGGGCTCCTGATGGCGGTTGCCGGAGGGTTGGCCTCCGTGGGGGCGGTTCGCGTGGCTCGACATCGGGTTGACAGCGCGGCCGATCTGAGCGCTCTGGCCGCGGCCAGAGCGGCGATCGTCGACCCGGAGGGCGCTTGCGGCAGGGCGGCCGCGCTGGCCAGAAGGAACGGCGTCCGGCTGGCGGCTTGTGAGATCACGGGAGAGATCGCGGATGTCCGGACCTCTTTGTCGATCACCTTGCCGATCGCCGGGGCACACACCCTTACAGGCAGGTCTCGCGCGGGGCCGGTCACGATGTCACCTGGGTAGCAGCTGGTTGCAGCAGTCGGTTGTCAGGCCACCGTCCTGGGCCTTGGGGGCGCGTGACCGACCGCGACATGTGCAAGCCTGGGGACGTGTCGCGCGAGTCCGGCGATCGGCTCTTCAGGCTGAGAAACGCGTTCCGGCGCCGTGGCCCACCTGCGTGCAGCCTCCGTGGCCGCCCGCTTCGACGTGATCCAAACTGACGGCGTTGCTCCAGACGCGCTGATCGGGAGAAGGGGCGGCGCGAGCCGAGATGTCGACTCGCCTGCGCCAGCCCCGGTGTTCACTCTGCTGTCAGTCCCGCGACCAGGCCGGTAGTTGGCCTGCCGAGGAGTCGAGGAAGATCGTCACCGACCCGAGCGAAGACCCCGGCGGCGATGGTCTCATCGAGACGTGCCAAGAAGCCGGCCAGCTCGCTGTCCATCCCCGCGTTGATGAGCGCTGCCTGCAATTCTTCGGGAGTGACAGGCCGGTAGGTGACCTCGCGCTTCAGGACGACCGACATTGCTTTGGCTATGTCGGCGTAGGTGAAGTTCGTGTCGCCGGAGAGGCTGTAAGTCACGTTGTCGTGCCCGTCTGTGGTGACGACGGTGGCCAATGCCTCGGCCAGGTCCTTCCGGCTGGCTGGGGCAACGACGGCGTTGCCGGTCGCGGCGGCCAGAGCGCCGGAGAAGCGGGGGCCTGCCAGCGCCTGGATGTAGTTCTCGATGTACCAGGTGTTCCGCAGGATCGTGTACGTCACGCCGGAAGCGGTGAGAGCGTCCTCTGTCGCTCTGTGGTCGGCGTTGATCTCGAACCGGTCGTCGTCGGCCCGGACTCCGCTGGTGTAGTAGACGTGTCGGACCTTGGCGTTCTTCGCCGCCTTGACGACCGACTCGTGCTGAGCAAGGCGGTTCGGGTCTCTGCCCGAGATCAACACGACGTCGGAGTGCCTGGCAACCAGCGCTGCGACGCTGGCCGAATCCGACAGGTCGACGGCGGCGGTGCTGAACCCGGCGGCAGCAAGTTCCCCGAGGCGTGCTTGGTTCCGACCGGCTGCTGTGATCGTTTCGGGCCTATTCCCCCGAGCGACCAGCGCGTCCAGGACGTGGCGACCGAGTGCCCCGGTGGCCCCGAAGACCAGGGTGCTCGCCTCAGGCGCGGTCATGGAGGGTGATCTGGTAGCCGTCGGGGTCGGCGAAGGTGAAGGTGCGGCCGAAGGGGCCGTCGATCGGTGCGGAGACGATGGTGTGACCGTCGGCGACGAGTGCGTCGTGGATGGCCTGGACGTCGGTGGCGTGGAGCCAGATGGCGGCACCGATGCCGGGCTGGGCGACGGAGGCGAGATCGGTGCCGGGAACGACCTCGCGGAGTGCGAACGCGATCGGCTTCGTCTCGAAGACGACGGCGTGCGGAGGGCCGGCCTGCGAGCGGACGAGGCCGAGGTACTGCTCGTAGAACGCCTGCGAAGCGTCGAGGTCGCGCGCTTGCAGCGAGATGAAGTCGGGGCCGGTGACGGGCATGGTGATGCTCCTTGTCCTCATGTCAGTTAGCTGACACGTGGCAATGTATGTCAGAATACTGACATGAGTCAAAACGGTGCCGGCGTCGACCTGGACAGATCGCTGGGCTACCTGCTGAAAGAGGCTTCGAGCGCCTTGCGTGCAGCCATGGAGGAGGTGCTGCGGCCACTCGGGATGACCGTGACGCACTACTCCTGCCTGGAGTTGCTGGCTCAACGGCCGGGCTTGTCGAACTCCGAGCTGGCGCGTGGCGCGTTCGTGACCCGGCAGTCGATGAACGTGCTGCTCCAGACCCTGGAACGAGACGGCTACGTGACCAGGCCCGCGGAGGCGCCCGTCGGCAAGGCCCTTCCGGCCCGGCTCACGCCTCGCGGACGACGGAGTCTGGAGAAGGCGAGCGCGGCGGTCCGGTCCGTCGAGGTCAGAATGCTGGCCGGCATGACCGAGGCCGAGCAGTCGGACGCGTTCCGGATTTTGCAGAGCATGATTCATGGGCTGCGCGATGGTGACGATGGTGCATAGTCGTTTCTCGGTGCACGATTCGCCGCGTCGGGGCAGGTACGCGGCCGGGCGTGGAAATCTGTACGAGTGACCTTGAAGAACCGGCACCTTGTTCCGCGATTGAGCCGATAGATCGTCAGGCGAGCGAATCAGTGAAGGCCGTGTGGCACAAGCTGCAGGGGCGAGGCGGAGCCCGGGGTGGCGGAGGTGTCGGGGCAGGTGCCGGTTGTTCTGCTGATCCATCTGAGCGTGCAGGACTTATGCGCGGCCCAGGAAGTACAGGAGTCAGCCCGTCATGGGGCTCGGCCGGAAGCGGGCCGGGAAACGGCGGGGGAGACAGGGCGGGATGCGCGGCAGGAGCCGCCGCGCATCGCATTGCCCAGCCCGGCTGTCACGGACGTTCCCGAGCCCGGCCCGCTGTCCCACCCGCCACCCCCCTGGAGTAGCGATGGGACGACCACCTGCCCCCTTGCCCAGGTGCATGGAGGACAGCGGCTTCTGGGAGCGTCCGCTGCCGGGCGCCGGCGACTTCTGGGCCTCCGACGAAGACGATGACCACAACGAAGAAGAGCGGGGGCGTCGGCCGGAGAAAGGTGACAGTCAGGACAGGGGGGCGGGGGTGAGGAGGATGTCCAGGAGCTGGAGCGCGCCGCGTTTGTGCAGGGGCTCGTTGCCGTTGCCGCACTTCGGGGACTGGATGCAGGACGGGCACCCGCGCTCGCACTCGCAGGACGCGATCGCCTCACGCGTGGCCGTCAGCCAGTCGGTGGCCCGCGCGTAGCCGCGTTCGGCGAAGCCCGCGCCGCCTTCGTGGCCGTCGTACACGAAGACGGTGAGCAGGCCGGTGTCGGCGTGCAGCTCGGTGGAGACGCCGCCGATGTCCCACCGGTCGCAGGTGGCGAACAGGGGGAGCAGGCCGATCGAGGCGTGCTCGGCGGCGTGTGCGGCGCCGCCGAGGTCGATGTCCGCCGCCGCGAGCGGCGCGACCGCCGTGGCGGGGAGGGTCCACCAGACCGCACGGGTGCGGAGGGTGCGGGGCGGCAGGTCGAGGGGTTCGTCGCCGAGCATCTCGCCTGACTGCAGGCGCCTTTTCAGGTACGAGACCACCTGCCTGGTCACCTCCACCTCGCCGAAGTGCAGCGTTCCCGGGCCGAGGGGGCGGGAGCGCTGGGTGGCCAGGATGGAGATGTCGGTGATGTCGCGGGCGAACGTGGAGTAGTCGGGGTTGGCGGCCTCGACCAGGGCGACTCCGGCGTCCAGGTCGAGGGTCTCCACGAGGAAGGTCTCGCCCTGGTGGATGTAGACCGCGCCGGTGTGAACCGTGGTGTGGGCGGACGGCTCGTCCACGCTGCCGAGCAGGCGGCCGGTCGAGGACTCGACCACCTGGATCGGGGCGCCGCCGCCGCCTCTGATGTCGGCGAGGTCGGTGGCGCGTTCGCGACGGGTCCAGAACCAGCCCGCGGGACGGCGTCTCAGGAGGTTCCGGGCGACCAGGTCTTCCAGGACGTCGGGGGTGGTGGTGCCGAAGACGGGCAGGTCGTCGTCCGTCAGCGGGATCTCGGCGGCGGCGGCGCACAGGTGGGGGCCCAGGACGTACGGGTTGTCCGGGTCCAGGACGATCGCCTCCACCGGCCGTCCGAACAGGGCCTGCGGGTGGTGGACGAGGTAGGTGTCCAGGGGATCGTCCCTGGCGATGAGCACGGCGAGGGCGTCCTGGCCGTCGCGGCCCGCCCGGCCGGCCTGCTGCCAGAGGGAGGCGCGGGTGCCGGGCCAGCCGGCGATCAGTACGGCGTCCAGGCCCGAGACGTCCACGCCGAGTTCGAGGGCGTTCGTGGTGGCCAGGCCCATGAGGGTGCCAGCGCGCAGGGCCTTCTCCAGGAGGCGGCGGTCCTCGGCGAGGTAGCCGGCGCGGTAGGCGGCGACCTTGTCGGGGAGGGCGGCCAGATCTTGGACGTCGTCGGGGATGGCCCAGGTGAGCGGGCTCGCGGGGATGGGATGGCGCGGGTCCTGGGCGTCGGAGGTGGCGCTTCCGAAGGGTGAGGCGGAGTCCTGAGGGGTGGAGGGGGAGGCGAGCGGCGAGGGCTCGGCGCTGGGCGAGAAGTCCGCGGGCGCGGCTTCGGGTGTGGTGTGCGCAGGCCAGGGCGCGGTTTCGGGGGTGGCTTGGGGAGGCCAGGGCGCGGTGACGGAGAAGGCGACGTCGGCGAGTTTGGCGCGGGCGGACAGGGCGACCGTCTCCGCGCCGCGTCGTGAACGCACGAACGCGAGCGTCCGTACGTTCGCCAGGACCAGGTCCGCGAGGAGGTCGGCGGTCTCCGCGGTGGCCGTGCGGCGCACAGGAGCCCCTCCCTCGCCCCGCAGATCCGTCAGGGGCGGTTCCCAGAGCGCGATGGTCGTGGAACCCTTCGGCGAGGCATCCTTGGTCACCTCGTCCATCTCAAGCCCCGTCAGCCTCATGGCGAACACGCCGGGCTCGCTCGCCGTGGCCGAGGCGAGCACGAACGTGGGGCGCGAGCCGTACCGGGCGCAGACCCGGCGCAGGCGGCGCAGGATCTGGGCCACGTGCGAGCCGAAGACGCCGCGGTATCCATGGCACTCGTCCACAACGACCATGCGGAGGCGGCGGAAGAACGAGGACCACTGCGCGTGCCGGGGCAGGACGCCGCGGTGGAGCATGTCCGGATTGGTCAGGACGTAGTTGGCGTGCTGGCGGACCCACGTACGTTCCTCGAAGGGGGTGTCGCCGTCGAAGCAGGCGGCGCGCACCTGTGTAATGCGTAGTTCGCGCAGGCCGCGGAGCTGGTCGGCGGCCAGGGCCTTCGTCGGCGTCAGGTACAGGACGGTGCCGCCGTCGAGGCAGGAGGCGACCGCCGGCGTGAGGTACGCCAGGGACTTGCCCGAGGCCGTTCCCGTACTGATGATCACGTTTCGGCCACGGAAAGCCAGGTCGGCGGCTTCGTACTGGTGGGGCCAGAGTCCTGTAACTCCACGGTTCGCCAAGCGCGTAACCAGGACTTCCGGAGCCCAGTCCGGCCAACGGGCTTGACCCGCCTGACGTGCTGGAACATGCTCCACATGGGTGACACGCTCATGACGTGCGGGAACTCCGAGCAGGTGGGCGAGGAGTGGACCTGCCTGTTGTGGGGAGGATGCCGAGGAAGTCACTGTTTCCAGTCTTGCATCGATGGGCAAAGTCGCCGGGAATCGTGATTTCGTATAGACACAAGCCAGACGCGTGGTTGAATGCCGCGCGTCAGGGTCGGACAGTCTGGGGCCACGCTCCAGATTGCCAGGCCCGCAAGAGTACTTTCGCAGGCGAGGCGCTGGAGGATCTGTGGATCTGAAGTTGGATCACCGCACCGAAGACCGACTCACCATCGTGGAGGTCGAGGGTGAGATCGATGTCTACACGGCGCCGAGATTGCGTGAGCTCCTCATCGACCTGGTGAACAAGGGCAACTTCCACCTTCTGGTGAACATGGAGAAGGTCGACTTCCTCGACTCCACGGGGTTGGGAGTGCTCGTCGGAGGGCTCAAGAGGGTCCGGGCGCACGACGGCTCGCTTGAGCTGGTGTGCACCCAGGAGCGCATCCTCAAGATCTTCCGCATCACCGGTCTGACCAAGGTCTTCGGGATTTACGCTTCCGTCGACGAGGCCAAGGAAGCTCACGGCAAAGACAAGTAGCATGGCTACCGTCGAACTGACGTTCAGCGCTCTCCCCGCGCATGTGCGGACCGCGCGGCTGGTGGCCACGGCGATCGCCCGTCGTACCGGCGTGGAGGAATCGCTGCTGGACGAAGTCAGGCTCGCCGTGGGTGAGGCATGCTCCCGGGCGGTCGAGGCGCATCGACTTCACTGCCCGGGCGAGCCCATCCGCATCGAGCTACGTGACGACTCCGGGCGTTTCGAGGTCACGGTCAGCGATCTGGCCCCCAGTGACGAGATCAAGCAGGAGCAGCCGCTCGATCTGGGCATGCTCTCTGACTCGTTCATGTCAGGCTTCGGCATCGCCGTCATCTCGGGTCTGGCCGATGACGTCGAGGTCTTCCCCAGCCCCAAGGGGACGAACATCCGGATGAGCTGGCCCGCCTCCAACGGGGCGGGTTCCTGACCTGACATCGCTTGGATCGGTCCCTTGTCTCCCTGGGGGCGTGTTCGAGCTGGTCGGGTGTGGTTTTAGGGGCGATAGACGGGGATGAGGGGATGTCCGGTTGTGGCATGCCTTCCTCCCTGTCGAGTCGCACCACATTTCTGCGTGTCCTGACGAGGCCGCTGAGTGCCTCGTCCTGCTGGCATGCCCGGACGGCCTGCGCCGCTCTGCGGCAAGCGGCAGCGCGTGTGCGCACGGACGTCGGAGGCCCGGCCCGCCCTGAGCTGCTTCGGCCGGTACACGCCGAGTGCCTGCGGCACCGGGCCCCTGCACCGGACCTCGCCGAGCTTCGCACGGGGCGCGGCCGAATCCTGCGGTCTGGCGCGGGGTCTGGCATGGCGTCGAAGCAGTGTGAGGGGCGCACGCCTCTACGCCTGACGCTTCTACACCGCACGCTTACGGAGCTTCGGCCTCAGGGCAGGCCAGAGCCCGGCTTCGCACGTTCAAACCGCTGTGTCGTGCGGCGAGACGCCCAGGTTCCGGTCGGACGGTTGCTCAGGCGACGGACTGGGGGCCGGCCGTGCAGGCGGCTCCGCATGGCGGGGGTCAACGGCTGGGGGCCCAGGTCTACGGCGGCGCACGCTGGAAGCTAAAGGACAAAGGTCAGTGCGGCGAGTGCCGGAGCTGGGGCTGAAGGCTCAGTCGCTGCAAAGGCTCCGCATGGCGCGGTCGCGACTGAGGGTCGAAGGCCAGGGCGGCGAAGTACGGCTTGGGCCTGCTTGGGGCGCGTTCTGGTGGAGTGACGCGACTGCGCCATAGGATCTTGCTCCCCCAGTGGTGTCTGTTGGAAGCCGATGAGAGTTATCCACAGGCTGTGGATGGGCGGGGGATAGTCGGCCGGGTCGCCGGAAGGTCTCGCCGTGGGGCGGCAGGGGCATGGGGTTGAGGTGGGTGACTGGCGGCGACTGCTGCAAGGAAGGTATGGCGGCTGCGCATGGGGCTGTCAGGACCGATATCCGGAGGGCCGCGTGGGAGCTCCAGGCCGAGATTGAGGCTATTGGGCCGGCGTAGCTTCCCGGCCGCTGTAGGGGCTTTGAGGCGGTGTAGCCCCTCCGGGGCCGACGCGAGAGCTGTGGGCTGTCGTGGAGGTGGCCTGGAGGGGCGGGGCTGTGTCGGCCAGGGGTCCGAGTGGTGCCCTACCGGGAGGTCAAGGGTGGCGTACGGCGCTGGGAGGCGCCGGGCTGTCGTGGAGGTGGTCTGGAGGGGCGTGGCGGTGTCGGCCAGGGGTCCGAGTGGCGCCCGGCCGGAGGTAAGGGACGGCGCACGGCTCCAGGAGTCTCCAGGAGACGGTGGGTGGCCGGGTCGTTGCGGCCGCGCCGGTTGGCCGCGTCCGGCAGGGCGTGTCGCGGGAGGCGCGGCGGCCGGGCAGCTCCGGCGGGCCATCTCATGGGGCTGCATTGGCCGGGTGTCCCTACGAGGCCGTGTCATCGGGCCGCGTCGGTCGGGGCGCGTTTGGCGGGCCGTGTTACTGGGGCGCGTCCGCCGGTCGTGGCGCTCCGCCGCATCTTGCGGAGGTGGCGCGCGGAGGTAGCGGGGAGGTGGCGCGCGGAGGTGGCGCGGAAGTAGCGGGGAGGTGGCACCCGGCCGTCGCACCCGGCCGTCGCGGCTGGGGGGCGCGCCTGGGGGGCGCGCCTGGAGGTGCTGTCAAGCGGTGGTGCCGGGATGGTGGTGGGGCTCGGATGGCCGGTGGGGAGCCGGGGCGGGTGTGTGGTGGGGTGGGTCGGCGTGTCGTGCGGGATTAAATCTGGGTTTCGGGCGGTCCGATTTGTGGGGTTGTCATGCCCGTAAACCTGAGGAAATTTCGCCTGTCAGATCTCAAACCGGCCCGCTGTCAGGGGATTACTGAACGCCCGCGCAAATAGCCGCCCCGAGAGCCTTCATATCCGTTCAGTGCCTGCGTAGACTCCCGGCACCGGCCAAGGTGATCCGGCGGAACCGCGGATTCAACCGGAAGCGGCACCCACAACCCGGATGGTGCCGCACCCGCCCGCCGAGAAATTCGCAGCACCGTTCGGGCAGGACGACCGGTCTTGCCGAGGAGAACGATGAGCAGGCACATGCTGGCATTGGCGCCAGCGCCCAATCTGTCCCTGAGCGGTAACAATCTCACCATCGTGATCGTGGTCGCCGCGGTCGCGCTGATCGCGCTAGCCGTCGCCGGCGGCCTCGTACGCGAGGTGCTGTCCGCCGGCCAGGGCACCGAACGCATGCAGAACATCGCGCGAGCCGTGCAGGAAGGCGCGGCTGCCTATCTCACGCGCCAATTCCGCACACTGGCGGTCTTCGTGATCGTCATTCCCTTCCTGTTGCTCTTGCTGCCGGGCGAAATGGACGTACGCGTCGGTCGCTCGATCTTCTTCGTGGTCGGTGCGGTGTTCTCCGCATTGACCGGATTCATGGGCATGTGGTTGGCGGTGCGCGGAAACGTGCGCGTCGCCGCCGCGGCCAACGAGTCGGGCGAGAAGCGCGCCATGCGCGTCGCCTTCCGCACCGGCGGCGTCGCCGGCATGTTCACCGTCGGCCTCGGGCTGCTCGGTGCGGCCGTGGTCGTCTTCATCTACCAGGGCGAGGCGCCCCACGTTCTCGAAGGCTTCGGGTTCGGGGCGGCGCTGCTGGCGATGTTCATGCGAGTCGGCGGCGGCATCTTCACCAAGGCCGCCGACGTCGGCGCCGACCTGGTGGGCAAGGTCGAGCAGGGCATCCCCGAGGACGACCCGCGCAACGCCGCGACGATCGCCGACAACGTCGGTGACAACGTCGGCGACTGCGCGGGCATGGCGGCCGACCTGTTCGAGTCGTACGCGGTCATGCTGGTCGCCAGCCTCATCCTGGGCAAGGTGGCCTTCGGCGAGCAGGGCCTGATCTTCCCGCTGATCGTGCCCATGATCGGCGTGCTGACGGCGATCATCGGCATCTTCGTCACCGGGCTGCGCGACCGCGACCGCAGCGGCATGGCGGCGATCAACCGCAGCTTCTTCATCTCGGCCGGGATCTCGGCGGTGCTGGTCGCCGCGGCGGCCTTCTGGTATCTGCCCAGCAGCTTCGGCGCCCTGTCGGGCTCGACCGTCACCTCCGACGCCGACCCGCGCCTGATCGCGGTGGGCGCGGTGCTGATCGGCCTGGTCCTGGCCAGCGCCATCCAGCTGCTGACCGGCTACTTCACCGAGACCAACCGCCGTCCGGTGCGCGAGATCGGCGAGAGCTCGGCCACCGGGCCGGCCACCGTCATCCTCGCCGGCATCAGCGTCGGCCTGGAGTCGGCCGTCTACTCGGCGCTGATCATCGGCGGCGCGGTCTACGGGGCGTTCCTGCTCGGGTTCGGGAACGTCACGATCGCGCTGTTCGCGGTGGCCCTGGCCGGCACCGGCCTGCTGACCACGGTCGGCGTCATCGTCTCCATGGACACCTTCGGCCCGGTCTCCGACAACGCCCAGGGCATCGCCGAGATGTCCGGCGACGTCGAGGGCGAGGGCGCGCGGGTGCTCACCAGCCTCGACGCCGTCGGCAACACCACCAAGGCCATCACCAAGGGCATCGCCATCGCCACGGCCGTGCTGGCGGCGACGGCGCTGTTCGGCGCGTTCCGCACGGCGGTGGAGGACCAGCTCTCCAAGGCCGGCCAGGACATAAAGGCGGCGCTCGGCGCCTTCTCCACCTTCAGCCTCAGCATCGACCAGCCGAACGTGCTGGTGGGGCTGATCGTCGGCGCCGCGGTGGTGTTCCTGTTCTCCGGCCTGGCGATCTCGGCGGTCGGCCGCGCGGCCATGCGGGTGGTCTTCGAAGTACGCGACCAGTTCCGCAACAAGCCGGGCATCATGGACGGCACCGAGAAGCCCGAGTACGGCCGCGTCGTGGACATCTGCACCCGCGACTCGCTCCGCGAGCTGGCCACGCCCGGCCTGCTGGCGGTGATGACCCCGATCGCGGTCGGGTTCGCGCTCGGCTACGCGCCGCTCGGCGCGTTCCTGGCCGGCGCGATCGCCTGCGGCACCCTGATGGCCGTCTTCCTGGCCAACTCCGGTGGCGCCTGGGACAACGCCAAGAAGCTGGTCGAGGACGGGCACTACGGCGGCAAGGGCTCCGAGGCCCACGCCGCCACGGTCATCGGCGACACGGTAGGCGACCCGTTCAAGGACACCGCGGGCCCGGCCATCAACCCGCTGATCAAGGTGATGAACCTGGTGGCGCTGCTGGTCGCGCCGGCCGTCGTCCTGTACGCGGGCAACGCCCCGCTGCGGGTCGGCATCACGGTGGTGGCGGTGGCGGTGGTCGTGGCGGCCATCATTGTCTCCAAGCGCAGGTCGGTGACGAGCGAGCCGGCCAACAACGACCGCGAGCACGAGCCCGTGGCCTCGTAACGACCGATCGACGAGACGCCCGTCCCGGCCAGGGGCGGGCGTCTTCGCATGCGGGTGGGTGGCGCGGGGGACGGCGGGGGCGCGGTGGGAAACTGGGCGGGTGGAAGAGGACAACCGGCCCTCGGGCGGGAAGACGCTGGGCCTGATCCTGCTGGCGATGCTGGTCATCCTGGGCGTGATCATTGGGCTCGGGATCTGGGCGTCGAAGGGATGACGTGCCGGGTGATGGCGTGTCGGGTGATGGCGTGTCGGGTGACGACATGCCGGGTGATGACGTGTCGAGGGGATGACGTGCCGAGGTGAAGACGTGATGCGGACCCTGATACTGCTCCGCCATGCCAAGGCCGCGCAGGTGCCCGGTCTGGCCGACCGCGAACGTCCGCTGACCGAGCGCGGCGAGCGGGACGCCGGCCGGGCCGGCGACGAGATCAGGGCGGCCGGGCTGACCCCCGACGCGGTGCTCTGCTCACCGGCGCTGCGGACCAGGCGCACCGCCGAGCTGGCCTTCCCGGGCATGGAGATCAGCTACGAACGCGACATCTACCAGGCCTATCCCGAAGAGCTGCTCGAACTGCTCCGCAGGACCGACCCGGAGCTGGGCACGGTCGTGTTGTGCGGGCACAATCCCGCGGTGCACGAGCTGGCCCTGCAACTGGGCGGCGGCGACTACGGCTTCCGGCCGGGGGCGTTCGCGGTGATCCGGGTGGAGGCGGCGTGGGTAGACCTGTGGCCGGGGGAGGGACGCCTGGTCACGCACTGGGATCCCAAGGAGCACTGACCGGGGACGACGCCTATGCGGGGGGCCGCCAGAGCGCTGCGTGACGGCTTCTCGCTGCCCGCGCCCGCCCTGGGGGTACGGGCTGCTGTGCGGGCTCGCGGTGGCCGGGCCGCTGCTGGCCGGGGTGCTGGCGGGCCGGCCGCAGTCGGGGGCGTTCCTGGCCCTCGGGGCCTACCTGACGGCGTTCGGGGACATGTACGGGCAGCCGTACGCGGCGCGGGCGCGGTCCATGGCCATCAAGATCGTGCTGATTGCCGGCGGGTGCTGGCTGGGCCTGTACCTGGCGGACCGGCCCTGGTGGGCGGTGCTGGCGCTCGGAGCGGTCGCCGCGGCGGGCGGCCGGTGGCGCACGGTCGGGACGCCGCCCGCGTTCGCCCTGGTCACCGGGTTCTACCTGGCGGTGCCCGCGGGATTCGGGCCGCCCGAGCTGATGGTGCTCGGCGGGCCTCCTGTACGCCGTGCTCGCCCTGGCCCTGTGGCCGTTGCGCCGGTTCGACCCGTTGGCGACGGTGCTGGGCGAGGCCGTCCGCGCCGTGGCCGGGCTGCTCGACGGGCTCGCCTGCGACGACTGGGACGACCGCAGGGAACGCGCGTCCAAGGCCCTGGAGACCGCGGCCACGGCGTCGGCGTCGTTCGAGAGCATGGACGCGGCCGGCCGGCCGGTCCGCCGCCGCGTACGTCGAGGCGCTGGTCCGGCTCTTCCACGAGACGGTGGCGCTGCGCGCTTTGCGCGCGGCGGCCCCGGACGAGCAGGACGGGATCGACGACGTGGCCACGACGCTGGCCGCGGACCTGCGGGAGGCCGCGGACGGGCGGCGGGCCGGGGTGGTGGAGGCGCTGGCCGTCACCGCCGACTACGCCGAGCGCCTGGGCGCGCGCGAGCCGGGCGCCGACCCGGCGGCGCTGCGCAGCGGCGCGGTGCTCGGGCAGGCCCGGCGCTGCCTGGACCGGATCGCGGTGGGAGTGCGCACGGTCGGCCTCCTGGCCGCCCGGCACGTGCCCCCAGCCGGCCGCGGGCTGCTGCCCGGGCTGCCTGGGAAGCCTGTGGCGGGGCGCCGGCTGTTCGCCCGGCTGCCGTGGAAGCCGCCGCCGGGCGGTTCGGGGCCTGAGCACGCCGGGCGGCTGGGGCTCACCGCCGCCGTGGCGATGGCGCTGATGCTGGGGGTGCACGAGCAGTACGGCAAATGGTTCGTGTTCACCGTGCTGCTGGCGGTGCGGCCGACCTACGGGGACACCGTCGAGCGGGTGGTGCTGCGGGTGGCCGGCACCGTGGCGGGGGCCGCGGGGGCGGCGCTGATCCTGGCGGCGGTGCCGGGGCCGTACACGATCGTGGGGACGGTGCTGGTGTTCGGCACGCTCGGGTTCGCCCTGCGCGAGGTCAGCTACGGCTACTGGTCGATCTTCGCGACGCCGCTGGCCATGATGCTCACCGACTTCTCGACCCGGCTCGACTGGGAGGCGGCGGGGATTAGGCTGGCGCTCACCGCGGGCGGCGGCGTGCTGGCGCTGGCGGCGGCCCGGCTGCTGTGGCCGCGCGGCCAGGCGGGACGGCTCCGCGGCCTGGCCGCCGAGCTGCTGCGCGAGCACGCCTGCCTCGTCCGCGCGCTGGCCGAAGGCGACCTGGACCGGCTGCCCGACCGTACGGAGTCGGCCGGGACGGCGGCCGACCGGCTGCGCGAGTCGCTGGACAAGCTGGACAAGGAGCCGGGCGGCAGGGCCCCGGCCGAGCTGCGGGCCGCGCTGACGCTGGCCCGGAAGCTCAGGGACGACGCGATCCTGCTCGGCGCCGTGCTGCGCGGGGCCGAACCCGGCTCGGACGCGACCGCCGGCGTGCTGGACGCGGTGACCGCCCACCCGGCGCTCAGGTCGCTCTGCAAGGACGCGCTCGACCTGGCCGCCGAGGTCACCGCCCGGTTCAGGACGTGAGCACGCCGTCCTCGGCGTCGGCGGCCTCGACCTCGTCCCTGGAGATGCCCAGGAGGTAGAGGATCGAGTCGAGGTAGGGCGTGTTGACCGCGGTGTCGGCCGCCTGCCGGACGACGGGCTTGGCGTTGAAGGCGATGCCCAGCCCGGCCGCGGCGATCATGTCGAGGTCGTTGGCGCCGTCGCCGATGGCCACCGTCTGGGAGATGGGCAGCCTGGCCTCCCTGGCGAACCGCTCGAGCGCGCGGGCCTTGCCCGGCCGGTCGACGATCTCGCCGACGACCCGCCCGGTGAGCTTGCCGTCGATGACCTCCAGGACGTTGGCCGCCGAGTAGTCGATGCCCAGCTCCTCGACCAGGGCGTCGGTGATCTGGGTGAAGCCGCCGCTGACGATGGCGAAGCGGTAGTCGAGGCGCTTGAGCGTGCGGACGAGGGTGCGGGCGCCCGGGGTGAGCACGACCTCCTGGCGCACCTGCTCGAACACCTCGGCCGGCAGCCCTTCGAGCAGCGCGACCCGGCGGCGCAGCGACTCGGCGAAGTCGAGCTCGCCGCGCATGGCCTGCTCGGTGACCCGGGCGACCTCGTCGAGGCAGCCGGCGTGCGCGGCCAGCAGTTCGATGACCTCGCCCTGGATGAGGGTGGAGTCGACGTCCATGACGATGAGCCGCTTGGCCCGGCGGGACAGGCCGGTGCGCTGGACGGCGACGTCGACCTCCTGGGCGGCGGCCTCGGCGGCCAGCTCGACGCGCAGGGCGGTCGGGTTGGCGCCGGAGACCGACAGCTCGATGCAGGTGACGGGCCACTGGGCGAGGCGTTCGATGCGGTCGATGTTGGCGCCGGCGGCGGCGATGCGGCCGGCGATGCCCGCGATGGCGGCGGGCTGGAGGGTGGCGCCCAGCACGCTGACCGACAGGCGGCCGCGGCGGCGCTGTTCCTTGGCCTGGGAGCCGGTGGAGAGCTCGACCTCCATCCCGAGGTCTTCGGCCACCCGTTCGACGGCGGTCCACATCGCGCCGAGGGTGGTGCCCGTGCCGGTGGACGGGCCGCCGGCGTACGCGACGAGCACGCCGAGCGTGAGTCTGCCGCGGATGACGACCTGTTCGATGTCCGCGACCGTCACCGGGAACCCGGACAGCACGGAGAAGAGCCTGGAGGTGACACCGGGCCGGTCGGGGCCGGTCAGGGTGATCAGGAGGGTGCGCTGGTCCACATCCAGCCACGGTACTGCGCCCGGTCCGGTGCCCGCGCAGCAGGCTCGCCATTCGGACACGGGCGCAGCGGCCGCGGGACTAGCGGACGATCTTCGTCGTGGCGGACTTGGCGTAGCCGTGCTCGGGGATGCCGAGGCGCTCGAGCTCTTCCTGGGCCAGTGACCACGTGCCCTTCTCCTGGTCCCACATGCCCTGCTGGACGTCGTAGGTGACCACGCCGAGGGTCGCCTTCTGCGTGCCCGTGGCGCTCTTCTTCAGCTGGGCGTAGAAGTCGAGGCGGACCCAGTCGTCCTTCTCCATGACGTAGGGGACGCTGCAGTACAGGGCGCGGCCGTCGAGGGCGCAGACGGTGCCCTTGGGGGCGCGGTAGCGGATCTTCCGGAGGTCCACGCCCTTCGGGAACTGGCCGCCGACGAACCAGGCGTCGGCCGAGTAGGGGCCGGTGTTGGTCGCCTGGAGGCTGTACTTGATCTGGCCGCCGGCCTTGGCCGTCTTGGACGCCTTCAACTTGATGTCGAAGACCGCGAAGGCGTCGTCGGCCTTGGCGGCCGTGGCGGTGTGGGCGGTGGTCGTCGTGGCGGACGCGGGCACCGCCGGAACAATCAGCGCACCGGCCAGCAAAGCCAGCGAGGCGACCTTAGTGAGGGAGTTGCGCATTAACGTCTCCGGAGAGGAAGTGGCACGGGGACGCGCTTGAACAAGCCCCCGTAAATGTCGGCTGTTCCTATCACGACGGCAAAATGTGTGTAAAGCTTATTTATCCAGAATCAGGTGCGTGTCGCCGAACTCGTGCCACAGATATCCCTTCCGCAGCGCCTCTTCGTACGCGCGGGCCAGCGCCTTCTCGCCGGCGATCGCCGTCAGCATGAGCAGGTGGCTGGAGCGAGGTTCGTGCAGGCCGGTGATGAGCCCGGTGACCGCCCGTACGCCGGCGGCCGGGGTGACGACGTGGCCGGTCCAGCCGGAGGCGGCGCCGACCTGGCCGTCCGGACCCACGGCGGTCTCCAGGGCGCGCACGACGGTCGTCCCCGCGGCGATCACCCGGCCGCCGTTCCGCCGGGTCAGGTTGACCAGCCGGGCGGTGGCGGCGGGCACCTCGTACCGCTCGGCGTAGGGCCGCTCGTCCTTCTCCGGCGAGGCCACGCCGGTGTGCAGCGTGACGGGCGCGATCGTCACGCCCCGCGAGACCAGCGCGGTGACCAGCTCGGAGGTGAACGGCCGGGCCGCGCTCGGCATCTCGGCGCTGCCCGGCACGGTGGCGAACACCGTCTGGTAGGCGTCGATGGGCCAGTCGGCCGGCACGTACGAGTAGCGGATCGGACGGCCGTGCTCGCGCAGGTACGGCAGCACGTCCCGGTCCAGCCGCGCCCGCCACAGCCGCGGCGTCTCCCGTTCGATCAGCCGCAGCGTGGCCCGGCCGGGCAGCGGCAGCCACTCGCCCGGCTCCCCGCCCCCGTACGGCTCGGACGCCTTGGCCGTCCTGCGGCGCAGCTCGACCAGCCAGGTGCCGTCCTCCCGGGCGGTGGAGAAGTGCACCGCGAGCCGGTCGAGCCGGACCGCCGCGGGCAGCGTCGCCGAGTTGTTGACCACGATGAGGTCGCCGGGGTCGAGCAGTCCGGGCAGGTCGCCGAACCGGTGGTGGGCGGGCTCGGCCTCGCCGCGCGAGACCATCAGGCGCACCGCGTCCCTGGTCAGCCCGCGCGCCTCGGGCGGCTCGTGGGCCGACAGGTCGTCGGGCAGCGCGAAGTCCAGCAGCGCCGTCATTGCAGGCTCACCTTCCCACCGGCCGGCCGGGACGTGACCAGGTCGCGCAGCGCAGCGGCCACCTTGGCGGGGTCGGTGGCCGACGACGCCTCCTCCGCCCCGACGGCGTCGGCGAGCATGCGGGTGTTCATCTCGCCGGGATCGGCCCACCAGACCCGCAGGCCGGGCTCCTCGGCGGCCAGCACGTTCGACAGCTGCTCCAGGGCGGCCTTGGTCGCGCCGTAGCCGCCCCAGCCCGCGTAGGCGCCGGTGGCGGCGTCGGAGGTGATGTTGACCACGGCCCCGCCGGCCGCGCGCAGGGCGGGCAGCGTGGCCTGGATGAGCGCGAGCGGCGCGGTCACGTTCGTCTCCAGCAGGACCCGGAACGCCTCCAGCGGGTAGCCCGCCAGCGGCGGCAGCGGGGTCACCCCGAGGTCGCTGGCGTTGTTGACCAGGAGGTCCAGCTCGGGCACGGCCCGTCCCAGCCGGGCGATGTGCTCGGGGTCGGTCACGTCGCCGGGGATCGCGGTGGCGCCCAGCTCGTCGGCGATCCGGCGCAGCTCGTCGGCGCCGCGGGCGGTGAGCACGAGGGTCCAGCCCGCCTCCGCCAGGGACCTCGCCAGGGCGAGGCCGAGGCCGCGGGAGGCGCCGGTGATGAGAGCGGTGTTCGTCATGACATCGACGCTAGGATCGGCGCGCCGCGCCGGCATCGGGCGCAGGGCCCGCTCCCCCCTGGGCACATCGTCCTAGGACTCCGCCCCTGGAGCGGGACCCTAGAGTGGGTCCGTGAGCTCACCGGACCGAGACGAGATCCTGCAGGCGGTGAGTTCCGCCGTGCTCGCGGTCACCCGCCATCTGTCGGTCCGCGAGGTGCTCCAGGTCATCGTACGGTCGGCTCAGCGTCTCCTCGACGCCCGCTACGCCGCGCTCGGCGTGCCCGACGACGACGGCTCGTTCGCCGAGTTCGTCGCAGAGGGCATCACCGACAAGCAGTGGGAGGCCATCGGCCCGATGCCCAGGCAGCACGGCATGCTAGGCGCGATGCTCCGCGAAGGCACCCCGGCCCGGCTGCCCGACCTGCGGGAGGACCCGCGGTTCGAGTGGTGGCCGAAGGCGCACCCGGTGATGAAGGACTTCCTCGGCGTCCCGATCCGCGACGCCGACCAGGTGATCGGCATCATCTTCCTGGCCAACAAGCGCACCCCCGGCGGGTTCACGCAGGAGGACCAGGAGCTGCTGACGCTGTTCGCCGCGCACGCCGCCATCGCGCTCACCAACGCCCGGCTCTACGAGCGCGGGCGCGAGCTGGCCATGCTGGAGGAGCGCAACCGGGTGGCCCGCGAGCTGCACGACGCGGTCACCCAGAAGCTGTTCTCGCTCCGGCTGACCGCCCAGGCCGCCGCCACCATGCTGGACAAGGCCCCCGACAAGGCGCACGCCGAGCTCGAACGCGTCCAGCGGCTGGCCGGGGAGGCGCTGTCGGAGCTGCGGGCGGTGATCGTCGAGCTGCGCCCGGCCGAGCTCGACCGCCACGGGCTCGCCGAGACGTTGCGCAAGCACGTGCGCATGCTCGACCGGCTCCACCCCTCGCTGGTCACCTTCGAGTGCGACGAGCTGCCGCCGCTCGACTCGGCGGTGGAGGTGGCCGTGCTGCGGGTGGCCCAGGAGGCGCTGCACAACGCGCTCAGGCACTCCGGGGCCTTGCGGGTGTCCGTCCGCCTGGTCCTCGACGGGGGGACGCTGGCGCTGACTGTCCACGACGACGGCGACGGCTTCGAGCAGGGCGAGTCGCGCGGCCTCGGCCTGGTGTCGATGCGCGACCGGGCGGAGTCGGTCGGCGGGGCGATGACGGTCTCCTCGGCCCCCGGCCAGGGGACCACCGTACGCGTGGAGGTGGGCGTGTGATCCGGGTGCTGATCGCCGACGATCATCCGGTGGTCCGGCAGGGGCTGCGGACGTTCCTCGACCTCCAGGACGACATCACCGTCGTCGGCGAGGCGGCCGACGGCGCGCAGGCCGTCGAGCTGGTCGGCGAGCTGACGCCCGACGTGCTGCTGCTCGACCTGAAGATGCCGGTGCTCGACGGGCTCGGCGCGCTGGAGCGGCTGGCCGGCTCGGCCACGCGGGTGGTGGTGCTGACGTCCGTGAGCGACCGGTCCGACGTGGGCCCGGCGATGCGGGCGGGGGCCGCGGGCTTCCTCTACAAGGACGTCGATCCGTCCGCGCTGGTCCAGGCCGTGCGGGCGGTGCACAACGGTCAGGTGCTGCTCGCGCCGGAGGCGGCCGAGGCGATGTTGTCCGCCCCGGCGCCCGTGGCCGCCGTGCCGGGGCCGGCGCCGCTGACCGAGCGCGAGCGCGAGGTGCTCGCCCTGATCGCGGCCGGGCGGTCCAACAGGGAGATCGCGCGCAGCCTCGCCGTCGCGGAGAAGACGGTCAAGACCCACGTGTCGAACGTGCTGATGAAGCTGGGCGTCCAGGACCGGACCCAGGCCGCGCTGTACGCCGTGCGGCACGGCCTGGCCTGATCAGCCGGTCAGGTGTCCTTCTTCTGGTTGGACTCCTCGTGGCTGGCCGGCGGGTTGTACTCCTTGACGGGCGGCGGCGGCGTCCAGCGCTTGGTGGGCTTGCGCGGCGGGACCACGATCCTGGTCTTGGCCGTCTTGAGCCAGGAGTAGCCCTTGATGCCGAGGCGCTTGAGCTCTTCCTTGTCGATGTTCTCCATGCCCTGGTCGACGTCGTACGCGATGACGCCGAGCTTGGCGACGGCCACGCCCCTGGTGCCCTTCTTCATGGTGACCTGGAAGTTCAGCCAGTCCGTCTTGCCCTTCGGCAGGACGAATTTGCCCCAGCACCAGAACCAGCGGCCCTCCCAGGTGCACTTCGTGCCCTTCGACGCCCCCCAGCGCAGCGTGGGCACCACGCCCTTGGGCACCTGTCCGCCGATCCAGTAATAGTCGGCGTAGTACGGCCCCAGATTCTTCGCTTTGAGGTAGTAAGTGATCTTTCCGCCGCTTCTGGTGCGGTTGTTGTACTTAACGGAGATCTGGAAGCTCGAGAACGGCTTGGCCGTGGCGGCGACGGCCCGCGTCGTCGCGGTTGTCGCGGTCGTCATGGCCTCCGCCTGGGCCGGGGCCACCAACGGCACGGCGGCCAGGCCGCTGACTAAGAACAGGCTGAAGCTCTTGCGCATGTGACGGCTCCCCGTACGGTGCTGGAAATCCCCGATCTTCTCCGTGATTATTGCGTAGGGCAAATTTTTCGCAAAGAGCGATGATCTTTCGTGACTTGGGATGGCTTGCGGGCTTTTCGCATGGTTCATCACGCTTCGATCGGGGGTCTCAGCGCAAGGGGGAGGACCAGGTGCCGGAGACGCACCCATTACAGCCCGGCGATCCGCGATCTCTGGGCGCCTACCGGCTGCTGGAGCGCCTCGGCAAGGGGGCCCAGGGGGTCGTCTTCAAGGCGGCGGGGCCCGACGGGCGGCTCGTCGCTATCAAGCTGCTGAACACGCTGCTCGACCGGCCCGGACTCGATGGGGAGCGGTTCCTGCGCGAGGTCGCCGCCGCGCGCCGGGTCGCCCAGTTCTGCACCGCGCAGGTGCTGGGGGCCAACCTGGACGGCGAGCAGCCGTACATCGTGAGCGAGCTGGTCGACGGGGTGTCCCTCCAGGTCGTGGTGCAGCGGGAGGGGCCGCGCCAGGGCGGGGCGCTGTACCGGCTGGCCGTCGGCACCGTCACCGCGCTGGCCGCCATCCACCGGGCCGGGATCGTCCACAGGGACTTCAAGCCGAGCAACGTGCTGCTGGGGCCGGACGGGCCGCGCGTGATCGACTTCGGCATCGCCAGGGCGCTGGACTCGGCGATGACGATCAGCAGCGGGGTGGTCGGGACGCCGGCGTACATGTCGCCCGAGCAGATCTCGGGCGAGCGTGTGGGGCCCGCCGGCGACATGTTCAGCTGGGCGCTCACCATGCTGTACGCCGCCACCGGGCGGCCCGCGTTCGGCCAGGACAGCCTGCCCGCGGTCATCTACCGGGTGATGAACGAGGAGCCCGACCTGTCGGCGCTGCCCGGCGAGCTGCGGCCGTTGGTGCAGGCGTGCCTGAGCAAGCGCGCCGAGGAGCGGCCCACGGCGGCGGACGCGCTGTTCGCCCTGCTGGAGAACCAGGGGGCGGCGGCCCAGCGGGACGCCGAGGTCGCCCTCAACACCGGCTCCCAGCTCGCCGCCGACCACCCCCACCCTCACCCCGCCGCCGACGGCCCCGGCCTTTCGGGCCCGCCGCCTTCGGGTCCGCCGCCTTCGGGTTCCCGGCCCTCGGGCGCCGGGCCGTCCGGGCCCGCGCCCGCCGGCGGGGTGAGGGATCCGGGGCCGGTAGGGGCTCGGGGGCCGCAGGGGGCGCCCGCGCCGACCGGCTGGGCCAATCCGTCCGGTGCGTCCTACGCCCCGCCGCCGCCCGCCGCCCGCCCGGCGCTCCAGGGCCCGCCTGGGGCGGGTGGGGCCGGGGGAGCGCCGCCGGGTCAGCAGGCGCCGTTCGGAGGGCCGGGGGCGGGTGGGGCCGAGGGAGGGCCGGCCGGTCCCGGGGTGCCGTTCGGAGGGCCTGGGGCGGGTGGCGGGCAGGAGGGGGTCACGCGAAACGTCCGGCAGGCGCCTGCCGGACCCTACGGGCAGCCGCCGCGGCTTCCGCCGCCGTACCCCATGGGGCCGCGGCAGGCGCCGGCCGGGAGCGGCAACGACGCGTTCTTCAGGCACGCCCCCGCCGTCGAGCCGCCCGGTGAGGTCAAGGCCAGGCGCAGGCGCGCGATCATGGTGTCCAGTGCTCTCGCCGTGGCCCTCGCGCTGGCCGGCGGCGTGCTGTTCCTGGGGCCGAGGATGTTCGGCCAGGAAACCCCGCCGAGCCCGGGCGCGGCGGCCGAGGCCACCACGTCTCTGGCCCCGAGCCCCGGTCTGCCCACCGTCCGGCCCACGGCGACGCTGCCCGCCACCGCCACCCCGCCGTCCACGCCGGTCCCGAGCCCCACCGTCACCCCCGTGCCCACACAGACGGTCCCGCCGCCGCAGACCGTCGCCGCCCTCGGCAAGCAGGACGGCAAGTCGCTCAAGGGCCACACCAAGGGCGTCCAGACGATCTCCGCCCTGTCCCTGGGCGACGGCAGGACCTGGCTGGTGTCCGGTGGCCAGGACGGCCGCGTCCGCCTGTGGGACCTGGGCAGGCACAAGCCGCTGGCCACCATGAGGGGCCACAGCGAGGAGGTGTACGCCGTGGCCGCCGTCATGATGGGCAAGACCCCCATGGCGGTGTCCGGCGGCTACGACGGCAGCGTCCGCCTGTGGAACCTCAAGACGCACAAGGGCAAGGTCCTCGGCTGGCACGGTGACGCCGTCTACTCGGTCGCGCTGACCAAGGCGCGCGGCAAGTGGATCGCCGTGACCGGGGACGCCAACGGCTGGCTGCGTTTCTGGGACCTGAAGAAGCGCAAGGCCACCGGCAGGGCCGTCAAGGCCCATCGCACGTCCGTGAACTGGCTCAACGCCACCCATCTCGGCGACCGCGCGATCGTCGTCTCGGCCGGCGAGGACGCGACCCTGCGCCTGTGGGACGTGGCCCGCCACAAGCCGTACGGAAAGACGTACAAGGGGCATGCGAAGGGCGTGTACGCGGTGACCACCGGCAGGCTCGGAGACCGGACGGTGGTCGCGTCCGGCGGCAAGGACCGGAAGATCCGGATCTGGGACCCGAAGACCGGCAAGACCATCGGCTCGCCCCTGTCGGGTCACAAGAAGATCATCTACTCCTTGTCCTTCGGCACGCTGGGCGGCCGCACGGTCCTGCTGTCCGGCTCGACCGACGGGACCATCCGCCTCTGGGACCCCGACACACACAAGCCTCTGGGCAAACCGGTCAAGGCCCACAAGCGCGGCGTGTACGCGGTCGGGATCGTCCCCTCGGACGGCGGGCCGGTCGTCGTGTCGGCCGGCAAGGACAAGGTCATCCGCGTCTGGAAGCCGAAGGAGGAGGCCGGGTCCTGAGCCGCCTACGAGTGGCGTACCGGCTCGAAGATGGCGTGATGGGCGGCCACCAGGGCGCGGCGGACGGCCCGGTCGAGCTCCCGCAGGGCCGTGGCCCTGGCCGCGACCTGCGTCGAGGTGAGCCCGCGGTCGTCGGCCAGGACGAGGACGGCGGCCAGCCGGGTGGCCAGCGTGGAGACGCGGTGGGCGCGGGCCGGGTAGCCGGGGGCCAGCTCGCCGCCGCGCTGGGGCCGGTCGGGCCGGGCCTGGGCCGGCCCTTCGACGCCGGTCAGCGCCTCGGTGGCGGCGCGCATGGCCGACGACAGCTCGTGCTCGGCCTCGGCCAGCGAGGGCAGGTCCTGGCGTACGGGCCCGGCGTCGTGCACCTCCAGGCGGGTCCCCACGTACGAGGAGCCGCGCCGGTCGGGGACGGGCACCAGTCCGAGCCGCCGGTCGCGCAGCACGGCGACCGCGGCCTGCCCGGCGTCGACGGCGGAGGAGTTGAACGTCGCCGGCCCGGACAGCCCCAGCGGGTCGCCGGGCGCGGGAAGGGCGAGCCGGAACTCGTGCAGGCCGTCGGATCGCAGGTTTGCGAGGTATTTACGCAGCGGCACGTCACCGGCGACGACGGGCCCCGCGACGGCTTCCACGTGGTCAGCCGCCTCGTCGAGGCCGACGTGACCGGAGAGCCACGCGTTGCCCCAGGCGACGAGCGAGGGACAGACAGGTGATTCAGGGTGCACCGATCCACGATAAGCGCTCGCCCTGCAATAGGTTTGTCCCCAGGGTGACTCCAAAGGTCTCCAGGGTGACTCCAAAGGAGGGAACGGGGATGGGTGGTCAGGTGCTGCGGCTCCAGGACGTCGCCGTCAGGCGCGACGGAGCGGCCCTGCTGCGCGGCATCGACTGGACGGTCAACGAGGACGAGCGCTGGGTCGTCATCGGTCCCAACGGCGCGGGCAAGACCACGTTGTTGCAGGTCGCCGCGACGCTGCTCTATCCGACCGAGGGCGTGGTCGAGGTGCTGGGGGAGCGGCTGGGGCAGACCGACGTGTTCGACCTGCGGCCGCGCATCGGGCTGGCGAGCGCCGCGCTGGCCGAGCGCATCCCGCCGGAGGAGAAGGTCATCGACCTCGTCCTGACCGCCTCGTACGCCATCATGGGCCGCTGGACGGAGGAGTACGACTCCAACGACGTGACCAGGGCCGTCGAGCTGATCGACATGATGGGCGCGGCCCACCTGATCAGGCGGCGCTTCGGCACCCTGTCGGAGGGCGAGCGCAAGCGGGTGCAGATCGCCCGCGCGCTCATGCCCGACCCCGAGATGCTGCTGCTCGACGAGCCGGCCGCCGGCCTCGACCTGGGCGGCCGGGAAGACCTGGTGCGCCGGCTGTCGGCGCTGGCCGGCGACTACCGCTCGCCGACGCTGGTGCTGGTGACGCATCACGTCGAGGAGGTGCCGAGCGGGTTCACGCACGGCCTGCTGCTGCGGCACGGGTCCGTGGTGGCGCAGGGGCCGCTCGACCACGTGATGACGGCCGACAACCTGTCCCGTACGTTCGGGGTGCCGCTGACGCTCGACCGGAGTGCCGAGGGCCGCTGGTACGCCAGGGCACACTGACCTCACTGGATCACCATTTATGCGGATATCGGTCGCCTAAAGGTGAAACGAAATATCATGCACCGAGTCGGTCCCCTCGACTCCGGAGCTTCGCCATGTCGACCGAGCAGCTCATCGTCGCCCTCGTCGTGGTCGCGGCGATGGGTTTCGTGGTGGCCCGCAGCATCCGCATCATCCCGCAGGCCACGGCCGCCATCATCGAACGGCTGGGCCGCTACCACCGCACGCTGACGCCCGGGCTCAACATGGTGGTCCCGTTCGTCGACCGCATCAAGGACCTGATCGACCTGCGGGAACAGGTGGTCTCGTTCCCGCCGCAGCCGGTGATCACGTCCGACAACCTGGTGGTGTCGATCGACACGGTGATCTACTTCCAGGTCACCAACCCCAAGGCGGCCACGTACGAGATCGCGAACTTCCTGATCGGCGTCGAGCAGCTCACCGTCACCACGCTGCGCAACGTGGTCGGCGGCATGGACCTGGAACGCACGCTGACCTCGCGCGAGGAGATCAACACCGAGCTGCGCGGCAGCCTCGACGAGGCCACCGGCAAGTGGGGCATCCGGGTCAACAGGGTCGAGCTGAAGGCCATCGACCCGCCCGTCTCCATCCAGGACTCGATGGAGAAGCAGATGCGCGCCGACCGGGACAAGCGCGCCGCCGTGCTGGCCGCCGAGGGCCAGCGTCAGGCGGCGATCCTGGCCGCCGAGGGCGACAAGCAGGCCGCCGTGCTGCGCGCCAGGGGCGAGGCGGAGGCGGCCGTGCTGCGGGCGCAGGCGGACGCCGAGGCGCAGGCCATGCGCGCCAAGGGCCAGGCGGACGCGATCGGCATGGTCTTCAAGGCCATCCACGACGGGAAGCCCGACCAGCGACTTCTGGCCTACCAGTACCTCCAGACCCTGCCTGAGATCGCCAAGGGCGACGCCAACAAGGTCTGGATCGTGCCCTCGGAGATGGGCAAGGTGCTGGAAGGGCTGGGCGGGCTGTTCGCCCCGCCCGCGCCGAAGAACCCCGAGGGATAACTCAAACACATGTGCGGATAAATACCGGCCTAAGTGGGTATAAATCAGTACATGAAGGGTGATCGGGTGGAGATCGTCATCGACGCGGGCGGCTCCCCGCGAACCTACGAGGTCACGGCCACCCGCGCGGGCCGGCGCGTCGAGGTGGCCAACCGGCGCGGGCTGGTGGAGGTGAGCGAGGTCACCCGGAGCGGCACGCCGGTGCGCACGGCCCGCTTCATGTCCAGCCGGATCCTCGCCCTCGTGGAGCATCCGGCCGACGAGGCCGCGGGGGACGACTAGCGGAAGTCCGCCACGTGGTCCTCGGCCCACTGGCGGAAGGTCAGCGCGGGCCGGCCGAGCAGCCGCTCCACCGTGCCGGTCACCCGCTCGGGGTTGTGCACCGCCGCCCCCCAGCCCTTCAGCGCGGCCTCCACGAAGCCGGGATCGCCCCAGGCGGCCGTCAGGTGCTCGCGGGCCTCGTCCAGCGGCTGCTCCTCCCAGCGCACCTCGTGCCCGGCCACCTCGCCGATGATCCGCACCTGCTCGGCCTGGGTGAGCTGCTCGGGGCCGGAGAGCACGTACTTGCCGCCCGCGTGGCCGGCCGAGGTGAGCACGTGCGTGGCCACCGCGGCGATGTCCTTCTCGTGGATCAGCGCCCTGACCGCCTGCCCGAACGGCCAGCGCACGACCCCCTGCCGGATCTGGGCGGCCCAGCCCAGCGTGTTGGCGGCGAAGCCGCCGGGCCGCAGGAACGTCCAGGCCAGGCCGGAATGCCGGATCAGCCGCTCGACACTCTGGTGGAACAGCGTCGGCTCCTCGCCGTCGGCCAGGTCCTCGACGTCGGCGGACAGGTAGACCACGCGGCGGGCGTGCCTGGCGATGGCCGTCACCGCGCCCGCGGTCGCCGCCTCGGAGTAGCCGGGCCACAGCAGGAAGACGCTCTCGACGTCCCGCAGCGCCGGTTCAAGGGTCTCGGGCACGGTCAGGTCGCCGCGCACGGCCTCCACGCCCTCGGGGAGCCGGGCCTTGTCGGGGTTCCTGACCAGGGCCCGCACGTCCAGGCCCGCCTCCGCGAGCTGGGAGACCACATGTTTGCCCACATTGCCGGTCGCGCCGGTCACCAGAATTTTGCTCATGGCCCCGACGGTAGGACCTCAAGTTAAGTTCAGGTCAATCCCGGCCGTACCTGGATCGTGCCGTCGCGGCGGATGCGGGTCTCGAACATGGGCGCGGGCGCGGTCGCGGGACCGTGCTTGACCGAGCCGTCGGCCAGCCGGAACGTGCTGCTGTGCCACGGGCAGACCACGCACGCCTCGCCGTCCTCCATGACCAGGCGGCCCTGGTGCAGCGGGCCGGCCAGGTGCGGGCAGCGGTCGGCCAGCACGGTCACCCCGTCGCCCTGGCGCAGCACGAAGAGCTGGATGTAGCCGAGCCGGCGCGCGACCGGCCTGCCGTCGGGCAGGTCCTTGAGCGGGCACAGGTCGTGCCAGCCCAGCGGTACGAGATGGGCGACCTGCGGCGCGTGGTTGGCCCCCGCGGCCTGGCGGTAGGCCATGTGGCCGCCGAGGTAGCCGCCCAGCCCGCCCAGCCCGAGCCCGACGTAGGACAACACGCGCCCGGCCCGCTCGGCGCCGCGCAGCCGGGCCGCCAGCGAGGCCGACATCAGGCCCAGGGCGGTCATGTTGGCGGCCATGTGCACGAAGCCCACGCGCTGCTGCTCGCGGTGGAGCGAGGACCAGTCGGTCAGCCCGGCCGCCGCCGTGGGCAGCGCGTTGGCGATGCCCGTGGCGAGGAGCAACCTGCTCGCCCTGGGGTCGGCGTGGGCCAGGTCGAGCACGGCGGCCGACAGCCAGCAGCCGAGGGTGACCGTGGCCAGCGGCGGGTGCAGCGGTTTCCCCGTGGGCACGCCGTGCAGCAGGTCGCGCAGAGTGCCCTGACGCAGGCGCTCGCGGACGACCTTGGCCAGCCCCCGGATCGGTTTGTCCATCGCCTTCGACTTCTCAAGTCGATCGGCGAGGTCAACCGGACCGACGAAACCCCGCAATTGCCGACGTCTCGCTCGCACTGTCTCTTTCACGACAAGTCCCCTACCCCGGCCTTGACGGGATCACTCGGAGAGGTGTCCCCTGGCCACGGAGAGTTCTACCAGCTCCAGCGCGTACGCGCCGAGGGAGGCCGATCCCTCCTGGATGATCCGCACCTTCTCCCTGACCTCGCCGGCCGTCACCTTGAACAGCGGCCACGTGCCGCCCTCGGTGTGGTGGTTGGCCAGGATCGGTGCGAACCGGTCGAGCGCCTTGGCGAACCTGGCCTCCGGCGTCTGCCTGGCCTCGAACTCGTCCCAGAGCTCCCGAAGCCGGGCGCCCTGCTCCGCGGGGAGCAGGCCGAAGATGCGGTCGGCCGCGGCGGTCTCTGCGGCGGCCTGGGCGGCGACCGCCACGTGGTCGTAGACGAAGGTGTCGCCGGCGTCGATCTCGACCAAGTCGTGCACGAGTAACATCGCCACCACCCGCTGGAGGTCCGTTCCGGGCGGGGCGTGCTCGCCGAGGACCATCGCCAGCGTGCCCACGTACCAGGAGTGCTCGGCGGAGTTCTCCCGCCGCGACCCGTCGATCAGATGGTTGCGGCGGATGATCCGCTTCAACTTGTCGATCTCGACGGCGAACGCGATCTGGGCGTACAGGCGGTCCTCTTCTGGCGCGATAGTCACGCGCGACACCCTAATGTGCGGTGATCACCCCGGTTGGTGAAATCGTGACCGGAACTCCGTTGAACACTGCGTTACCACTTGGGATATCCAGGGCGGATTCGTCCGTCAGCACGTTCGTGTTGACACCGGCGTGTTGGGCCGCCACCTGCTGCGTGCTGCCCGCGTGCCCCCAGCCGTGCGGGAGGCTCACCACGCCGGGCATGATCGTGTCGGTGGGCTCCAGCGTCACCGTGAGACTTCCGGCGGCCGAGGTGACCACGGCCTGGCCGGTCAGGCCCAGTCTGGCCACGTCGGCGGGGTTGATCTGCAGCGTGCAGGTGTTGGTGCCGCCGACCAGCGGGCCCACGTTGTGCAGCCAGCTGTTGTTGGAGCGCAGGTGCCGCCGCCCGATCAGCACGATGTCCGGCGGCTCCGCCGCCAGCCCGCCGCGCAGGCGCTCGACGTCGTCGAGGAGCTGCGGCGGGGCCAGCTCGATCACGCCGGAGGCGGTCTTCAGCACTTCCGGCAGCCGGGGCTCCAGCGCGCCGAGGTCCAGGCCGTGCGGGTGGTCGAGCAGCTTGCGCAGCGACAGGTCGCCCTTGCCGGCCCACTCGCCGTACGGGCCGAGCCTGAGCATGAGGTCCAGCCTGCGCTCGGCGCCCGTCTCGCCCTCCAGCGCGGCCCGCAGCGCGGCCACGTCGTGCCCCTCGACGCCGGAGCCGGGCGTCTGCACGGCCTTGCGCAGCATCTTGCCGATCAGGAACTCGTCCAGGTCCGCTGCCGGCCCTTCCAGGCCGGACGCGATCACGGCCAGCCTGGCCAGGATCCGGGCCTCGCTGGGCCGTCCGTCCAGCGGCAGCGCGGGGCGCGAGTAACGGGCGTAGTTGCGTACGGCGAACCCGAGCAGCGCGAAGTCGTAGTGGCCCGACTGCAGCACGCGCGGCGGCGGCAGGATCACGTGCGCGTGCCGGGTGGTCTCGTTCAGGTACGGATCGACGCTCACCATGAAGTCGAGCCCGGCGAAGGCCGCCTCCAGCCGGTCGCCGTGCGGCGCGGACAACACCGGGTTGCCCGCGATCGTGACCAGCATCCTGACCTGGCCCTCGCCCGGCGTCTCGATCTCGTCGGCCAGCGTGGCCACGGGCAGCTCGCCGTTGGCCTCGGGCAGCCCCCGCACCCGGCTGCGCCACCGGCCCACCGCGTACGGCCGCCGCCGCGCCCCGAACTCGGTCGCCGGCTTGGGGAACATGGCCCCGCCCGGCCGGTCGAGGTTGCCGGTGAGCACGTTGAGCACGTCCACGAGCCACTGGGCCAGCGTGCCGAACTCGGTCGTGCACGTGCCCATCCGGGCGTACACGGCGGCCGTACGCGCGCCGGCCAGCTCCCTGGCCAGCCGGACGATCGTCGCGGCCGGCACGCCGGTACGCCGGGAGACCGCCTCCGGCGGGAAGTGCTTGGCCGCCTCGCGCACCTCGGCCAGCCCGTTGACCTCGTGCCACGGCCTGGCCAGGTCCTCGGCGAACAGCGTGTGCACGATCCCGAACAACAGGTACGCATCCGAGCCCGGCCGGACGAAGACGTGCTCGTCGGCCAGCGCCGCCGTCCTGGTCCGGCGCGGGTCCACCACGACGAGCCTGCCGCCGCGCCGGCGCAGGGCCTTGAGCCGGCCGGGGAAGTCGGGGGCGGTGCACAGCGAGCCGTTCGACTCCAGCGGGTTGGCGCCCAGCATCAGCAGGAAGTCGGTCCGGTCCAGGTCGGGGACCGGGACGGCCAGCGGGTGGCCGAACATCAGGCCGCTGGCGACGTGCTTGGGCATCTGGTCGGCGGTGGCGGCGGTGAAGACGTTCCGGGTGCCGAGCGCCTTGACCAGCGGCCCGGCGTAGAGGCCGCCGGCCATCGTGTGAGCGTTGGGGTTGCCCAGGTAGACCGCCACCGACCGGCGTCCGTACCGCTCGGTGACGCGGGCCAGCCCCTGCCGGACGGCCTCGAACGCCTCCTCCCAGCTCGCCTCGCGCCACTGGTCGCCCTCGCGGATCAGCGGCATGCGCAGGCGGTCGGGGTCCTCGTCGAGGCGGCCCAGGCTGGCGCCCTTGGGGCAGATGAACCCCTTGCTGAAAGGGTCGTCCCGGTCGCCGCGGACGCCGGTGACGTGGCCGCCGTCGTCGAGGGTGAGCGTCAGGCCGCAGACGGCCTCGCAGAGGGGACAGGTGCGGTGGACGGTCGAGGTCATCGCGACTCCTGAGTTCGCCAGGTGAACTCATCTTGGCCCGTCCCGTGCGCATGGGAAAGCCCCGGGAGCCCCCGCGGTCCCCGGGGCCGTTCCTAGGGAGATGTCCCGCTTTCCCTAGGTCATCGGACGACCTGCGGCAACGCCAGCGGCGTGCGCGGATCGTGCGGCTCCTCAAGGTCGGACCGCAGCGGCGTCCAGGAGCGGCGGCCGTACAGGCGCTCCAGGCCGGGAGCGGTCGCGCCGGGCAGCTCGTCCCGCCGGACGATCTCCACCAGCAGCAGGTGGGCCCGGTCGCGGTGCCTGTGGACGGTCGCGCTCCTGGCCCAGCAGGCCGCCGCGATCTCCTCGGCGTACGCGTCGAACTCCTCGGCCGAGATGCTCGCCCGCGTCATGACCAGCGCCTTCTCGCCCCTGGTCGACGGCGTGATCCAGAGCACCAGCGGGATGCGTCCCGACCGGGTGTGCATGGTCGTCTCCAGGCAGACCCGCTGCAGGCGGTGGCGGGAGACCACACACCAGAAGTGGGCGAGGGCCCGGTTGCGGCCGGTCCTGGTGGCGGCGGGCACGGAGACGGCGCTGCTCAGCAGGACGAACGGCACCCAGTGGCCGCCCCGCGCGGCGCCCAGCAGAGCCAGGACCAACAGCCCCAGCCCGCCGAGCACCATGAGCTCGCTGCGGACGCGCCAGATCCGCGTCAGCGGGCCCCCGCCGCCCGCGCCCGGGAGGTCCTCGACGGCCGGGTAGATCTGGTTGCGCGGGTTCCTCGACACGTCAGGACACCTCCTCGGGCACCCGTGACGCCACCGTGAGCTGGTCGAAACGCGGGTCGCGGTAGGCGCGGGCGCCGAAGCCCGTCCTGGTGACCGTCCAGCCCCGGTAGATGGCGAACTCGTCCGGCTCCATGCAGATCTCGCGGTCCGTCCATGCGATCAGATCCCGGATCCGGGACTTGATTCGGCCGAGCCCCTTGGTACCTTGTGAGTACATAGAAGACCCCTTTCGCGGCATTTCCAGAGGTGGCTTCTTCGCCGGGTCGCAGGTCGGGTCCCGTCCCGCCGCAGGGTGGCAGCCCATATGCGGCGAACGCGGATCCGGTCTCGGCCCGGCAATTTCTTCGTGCTCCGATGAGCGACACGCTTTTCAGGCGATGGGACGGTCCTTCCGGCAAGCGGCCTCCCTTGGGTGGACATTCGTATCCGGGACGGCTCCGTTGCCGGTGAGGCGGCCCTCGCGCGGGCGCCCGATCGTGAGCGGAGAGCCCGACGTGCGGGGCCGTTTCGTCATCCCGGCCTCCCCTCGTCGGTCGAGAACCCTCCTGGCTCGATCGTCCTCCGCGTTCGGTGATGCTGCAATACATCGAGCAAGGGAAGAATTAAGTTTCTTCGCAGATTGCCGTTCCAGTTGCTGTGCAAGTTGCATGCGTTCTGTCAGGGCGCAGGAGACCTTCGGGACGGCCGTAAATCCTCCCCCTGACCTCTATACCTACGTGAAGCCTTGTCTTGCTCCCACGCTCTCTCCGTGAAAGCCTTCGGGCAACCCCATGCGGCAGAGTTCGTGCAAGTTGCAGTGTAAGATTGAGTGAACGGCCCACAAACCGGGTTGCCAAACGATCCGTTCCCGCCACACCTTCATTCCCGACAAGGAGAGTGGACGGTGCCATCGCAGCAGGGCAGTCCGACAGTGCGCAGGCTCCGCCTAGGCCAGGAGTTGCGCCTCCTTCGCGAACGACGGAAGTTCACCGGGGCCCGGGCGGCGCGCGAGCTCGGCTGGTCGGCCAGCAAGGTCAGCCGCATCGAAGCCGCGAAGACCATGCCCAGCGCCGCCGACATCAAGGCGTTGGGTGAGCTCTACAGCCTCGACGGCGACAGACTTGACGAACTCTTCGGCCTCCTGCGAGATGCGGAGCAGCGTGGGTGGTGGGAAGATTATGAAGACTCCCTTCCCGAGGAGTACATCAGGCTTCTCGGGCTGGAGGCGGAGGCGACGGTTCAGCGCAACTGGGAACCCCAGTTGGTGTCCGGTCTCCTCCAGACCGAGGACTACGCGCGAGAGGTCATCCTCTCCGCGCGCGGAATCGTCCGGATCACGCACAGCGGCGTGCGCAGTCGCGTCGAGGCCCGCCTCGACCGGCAGCAACGGGTTCTGCACCGGCCCGATCCATGCCACCTCAACGTGGTGCTCGACGAAGCGGTGCTGATGCGGCGCTTCGGGGAGCCCTCGGTCATGCGGGAGCAGATGGAACACCTCATCGAGGTCTCCCTGTTGCCGCACGTCAACGTCCGGGTGTTGCCGCTGGACTCGCTCCATCCGGTCAATACCGGGGCGTTCATTCACCTGAAGTTCACCGGTTTCGACGATGTCGTCTATTTGGAGCACTTGTACACTGCTCACTTCGTAGAGGACCTCGAACGAGTCGCCGGCTATGAGAACGCTTTTGACCACATGTGGGCAGAGGCACTCGACGAGGACGAATCCCGCGTACTCATCCAACGCAAAGCCATGTTGTGGCGACGCTAGAGCGCGCGGTCCCAGTAGGCGGGCAATGGGGCCTGCCTATACCTTTTGGGGAGAAAATGCACACCACTACTACGATCCGGGCCTGGCGGAAGAGCAGCTTCTGCAACGGAGCGTCTTCTTGCGTCGAGGTCGCACCTCTGGGCGACGGCAACGTCGCCCTGCGGGACAGCAAGGTGCAGGACGGCCCGGTGCTCGTCTTCACGCCGTCCGAGTGGGCCGCCTTCACGGCCGGCGTGCGCGACGGTGAGTTCGATCTGGACTCCCTGGCCGCCAGCGCGTGAAAAGCGGCCCTGGCGCGTTGGTGGCACAACCTCTAGCCCAGGGCCGCTCCGGACGAGGCCGAGACGGCCGCGACCGTACTTCGGTCGCCCAGCTTGTGAGCAGTGAAGACGCCTGCATCATCGCATGAGGATCACCCGGGTGATCAAGGTCTGCGCCCGCCCGGGGTGACGAACGTCCCTGGCCCTTGCGCCGCCGAGCCCCAGGGCCCCTCCCTCCCCGAAGCCTCGCGTACGCCCGTGCACCGGTCCGACGGTCAGCGCGTGGCCCGGCGGCGGATCAGGAAGAGGCTGCTCAGGCCTGCCAGGACGGCCAGGCCCGCCATCGCGACGGCGGCCATGAGGGAGGCCGAGACGGTGCCGTGGCCCTGGCTCAGCGAGATGAACAGGGTGCCCACGGTCGAGACGCCGATGACCTGGCCGAGCTGCATCACGGTGAGCAGCGCGCCGCTCGCGTCCGCCGCGTACGCGCCGTCCACCTGCTCGGTCGCCATGTTGGTCACCGCCACCTGCACGCCGAGCCCGGCGCCGATGAGGGCGCTCATGACGGCGTACAGGACGCCGCCGTCGGCGGCGAGGCCGAGGCCGAGGTAGGCGGGCGCGGCCACCACGTAGCCGACCGGGACGAGCGGGCGCTGCAGCCCCGCGGGCAGCCGCGGCCACAGCAGGCCGACGATGCCGAAGGCGAGCGCGCACGGCACCAGCATCATGCCCGAGCCGAGCGGGGACAGGTGCAGGTCGCCCTGGAGGTGCAAGGCCGAGGTGAACAGGAAGGCGCCCCACGTCGCCGGGCCGAAGAGCAGGATCGCCAGGCCGGGACGCATGCCCGGCGCGGCCAGCACCTTGGCGTCCACCAGCGGGCGCCCGCCCCGGCCGGTCACCCAGCGCTCGACCCGGACGAACGTCACGAACATCACGACACTGAGCCCCATGGACACCCAGCCCCAGACGGGCCAGCCCAGGTCACGTCCGAGCACCAGCGGCACCACGAACAGCAGCACGGCCGCCGACAGGGTCACCAGGCCCCACGGGTCGAGCCCGGTCCTGCCGCCGCCCTCGTCGGCGGGCAGGGCGCGGAACCCGATGCCGAGCAGCACCGCCCCGACCGGCACGAGCACCAGGAACACCACCCGCCAGCCGGCGCCGAAACCGAGCAGGATGCCGCCGAGCGCCTGGCCCACGACGATGCCGCCGCTGATCACCAGTGACCAGAGCCCGATCGCCCGTCCGCGGGCCGCGCCCTGGTAGTTGCGCTGGATCAGGGTCAGCACCTGCGGCATCATCAGGGCCGCGCCGGCGCCCTGGGCGAGGCGGAAGCCGATCAGCCAGCCCGTCGAGGGCGCGAGGCCGGCGCCGAGCGTGGTGAGGGTGAACACGGCCAGACCGCCGAGGAAGGCGTTGCGATAACCGAAGAGGTCGCCGATCCGGGCGCCGGTGATCAAGAGGACGGCATAGACAATGGTGTAACCGGCGACGATCATCTGCAGCCCCGCGCCGGAGGAGTGCAGGTCCGCCTCGATGGTCGGGGTGGCCACGTTGACGATGTTGACGTTGAGGATGGCCAGGAACTGCCCGACGAGGATCACTGCGAGGAGCAGACCGCTGGCCTTGGCCCTGTCCGGTGGGGTGACCTGGACAGGAGAGGTGACAGTGGCGGATTCGGTCATGTGTTTCATTATTGTGCGAATCCGATACCAGTAACGAGAGTCCCTTTATACTGGTATTGGCGGCACCTGGATAAGTGTGCGCGGATGCCCCCATAGTGGAGGTGTGACCGTGACCGAGGCAAGACGTACGGATCTGGCGGCGTTCCTCCGGACCCGCCGGGCGCGCATCACGCCCGAGATGGTGAACCTGGCGCCGGGCCCCCGCAGGCGTACGCCGGGGCTGCGCCGCGAGGAGGTCGCCCAGCTCGCCGGGGTGGGCGTCACCTGGTACACGTGGCTGGAGCAGGGCCGGCCGATCAACGTCAGCGGCCAGGTGATCGACGCCGTCGCCCGTACGCTCATGCTGGACAACGCCGAGCGTCAGCACCTCTACCGGCTCACCGGCCAGGCCGAGCCCCCCGCCGTCGCCGACGCCAGCCGCATGCCGCCCGAGATGCAGGGCATCCTCGACCAGCTCGGCGACATGCCCGCGTCCGTCACCAACAGCCGTTCTGACGTGCTGGCCTGGAACGCCGCCTACGCCACCCTGTTCCCGCACGTCGTCGGGGCCCCGGACGGCGAGCGGAACTCGTTGTGGCAGACGTTCGTCAACACGCGGGCCGCGACCACCCTCGTCAACCGCGAGTCGGAGCTGCCGCGCGCGGTCGCGGTCTTCAGGGGCGCCTACAGCCGGCACGCCGACGACCCCTGCTGGCAGGACTTCGTGCGGCGGCTGAGCGCGGAGAGCGCCGAGTTCGCCCGCATGTGGGCCAGGCAGGACGTTGCCGAGCCGGGCCCCCGCGTGAAGGTCTTCAAGCACGAGGTCGCCGGTGACCTCCGCTTCAGCACGACCAGCCTGAACGTCTCCGCCACCCCGGAGACGCGGCTCATCGTCTACAGCCCCAAGGACGACGCCACCAGGTCCGCTTTGACCTGGTTGATGGGTACCAAGTCCTAATCTGCCGCCCATAGAATGCTCGATCCGTAAAAGTCTGGATCGAGCGGAAATGGCGGTAGATGAGACTCCCCCGTGTCCTACCGGTGCTGGTCGTCGCCGCCTCCCTCGCGGCATGCTCGTCGGCACCTGACAAAGAGCCGCAGAGCAAGCAGGTCGAGCAGCAGGCGGCCGGGTCGCCGAGCTCGAAGCCGAAGCCCGCGCGGCGGCCGTTCACCATCTCCTTCGGCGGCGACGTGCACTTCGAGGGCGTGCTGCGCGGCAGGCTCGCCAACCCGGGCACCGCCCTCGGGCCCATCGCGAACGTGCTGCGCAAGGCCGACCTGACGATGGTCAACCTGGAGACCGCCATCACCACGGCCGGGACGCCCGCGCCCGGCAAGCAGTTCACCTTCCGCGCGCCGGCGACCGCGTTCAACGCGCTCAAGGCGGCCGGGGTGGACGTCGCCTCCATGGCCAACAACCACGGCATGGACTACATGGAGAGCGGCCTGGCCGACTCGCTGGCGGCCATCAAGCGCAGCAAGTTCCCGATCGTGGGCATCGGGGCGAACGCCGCGCAGGCCTACAGACCCTTCCGCAAGACGGTGAACGGCAACCGGGTGGCGATCATCGGCGCGACGCAGGTGCTCGACGCCGAGTTCATCCAGTCGTGGACGGCCACGGCCGACAAGGGCGGACTGGCCTCGGCCAAGGACGAGGCGAGCCTGCTGAAGGCGGTACGCCAGGCGCGCAAGAACTCCGACACCGTCATCGTGCACCTGCACTGGGGCACCGAGATGCAGAAGTGCCCCAACGAGGCCCAGCGCTCGCTCGCCCCCAAGCTGGTCGCGGCGGGCGCCGACGTCGTGGTCGGCGGGCACGCGCACATCCTGCTCGGCGCCGGGTACCTGGACAACGCCTACGTCAGCTACGGCATGGGCAACTTCGTCTTCTACAACTCCACCCCGGGCACCACGGGCAGGACGGGCGTGCTGACGTTGACGATCAACGGCCGCAAGGTGCTCAAGGACCAGTGGACCCCGGCCACGATCCAGGGCGGCATCCCCATCCCCATGACGGGCACGGCCAGGACCCAGGCCGTGAACGACTGGAAGGCGCTGCGCACGTGCTCGGGGCTGGCCGCGCGGCCATGATCGATCCATCCTCTGGACAGCCCGTCCAATAGGAGGTCGCCATGCGGCAGATGTCCCACTTCATGCGGCACGGCGGGCGGCGCGACGTGCTCGGGCGGCTCGCCCGTTCCTGGCACATCGGCGCGGCGCGGCGGCGCTGATATCGCTCGAATTGAAGATTATTCGCGAAATATCGTCTCGCAATATAGTGTGCCGGGATTGTGCCGAACAATATGACGGTCCCCATCGGGGAACGTTTATCGAACATATCATCGGCGGGGTGTTATCCAGGGCCGCATCCCCAGTCGGCCGCGCCGGGCCGTCAGCCGTACGCGCTGGGCCGCGGGTCGCGGGCCGGGCCGGATTCGGCGCGCCGACCAGTACGGAAATTCGGTTATGCCGGCCCGTGGATTTCGCCACGGACGACGCGGCGGACAGTCATCCGAGAAATCCCGCAAATGAGTAGGTAACGATCGTGCAGACGAGAGAAGATGAATCCGTGTCTTCGCCGCAAATGGATGATGACTGCGTCCACCCCAAAGCTCTCCGGCGGCAGCCGGCCCAACGCCGCAGCGCCCGGCGCGTCGAGCGCATGCTCGACGCCTGCGCCGAACTCCTCGACGAGACCGGCTACGAGGCCCTGTCCACCACCCGCATAGCCGAGCGGGCAGGCGTCGCGATCGGTTCGGTCTACCAGTTCTTCCCCGACAAGCGGGCCATCACCCAGGAGCTCACCCGGCGCAACGTCGAGCAGTTCGTGGCGCGGGTGGGGCTTCGGTTCATGGAGGAGGAGTACCGCGGCTGGTGGGAGGCCGTCGACGCGATCATCGACGAGTACGTCGACATGCACCGCACGGTCCCCGGCTTCCGGAGCCTGCACTTCGGCGACGTCGTCGACCTCAACCTGCTCGACTCCGACTCCGAGAACAACACGGTCATCGCGGGCAGGCTGCGCGGCCTGCTGCTCAAGGAGTTCGGCCTGGCCGACAGCGAGACGCTCGACCTGGCCGTGCTGGTCGCGGTCGAGGCCGGCGACGCGGTGCTCAAGCTGGCCTTCCGGCGCGACCCCGCCGGCGCGCCCGACATCATCGACGCCGCCAAGCACCTGATGCGGGGGTTCCTGTCGCGTCAGCTCAAGTCGTGGTCGCCGCACGTGCTGACCGAGGGCGAGGTGGGACGCTGACCGAGATCTGGGCATGACAGCGACGAGCGATCGTCACTGTCCGTCACGGGTCTTCCGGAGGTGAAGATGAACGATCTTCCGCCGTCCGCCTTCAAGCGCAGTGCCCCCTTCGACCCCCGCCACAGGCGTGGGCCGGTCCGCGTCGCGCTCGGGCTCGCCCGGGCCGTGCGGTCCGTGGTCGCCGGCCGGATCACCGGGCCGTACCGGCGATGACCGGCCGCCGGGCGCCGGGCGCGGCCCGCTGCCGCGCCTCGGGCACCTGCTGGATGCGCGGCGTCACCGGCGTACGCAGGCAGGGCAGGGGGAACGACACCGGCCGGACGTCCCGGGCCTGCCGGACGTCGAGCCTGGCCTGCAGCGCGTGCAGGTTGCGTTCGGCCGTGCGGATCGCCTCCAACCGGGCCGACAGATACCCCGCCACGCCGGGCCCGAGGGCCGAGAGAACGACGGCGCAAGCCAGCGTGAAGGTCATCTGCCTGGACATGCCCATTACAGCCCCCTCCGCCCGCGTACCGCAAAGCATGCCGTATATGCCCGCTGACCTGCACATACACGCGCAGCGTGACCAGCCTTGGACGAGACGTTGCCGAATTTGCATGTGACCGGCGATGCGCATTGACCGGGCAAACCGCCTGGCGGCTCGGTAGTCTCGCGGGTGTGGCGCATGTGACCCGAGAGCACCTTGATCGTCTGCTGGAGCAGGCCCTGCTGGCCGACGACCACAGTTCCTTGGCCAGTCGGCTTTACGACGTCGCGCTCGGTTATTCGTCCGGCGACGTCTCCAGGGCGTCCATCCTCGTCCTCGCCGCCGAGGAGTGGCGAGCGGCGGGACAGCCCGCACGCGCGATGGAGTGTTTCCAGCGCGCCGTGGAGGACGGCGGCGACGCGGGCTTCGACCCGCGCGCGGGCATCGCCGACACCCTCTTCGAGCTCGAACGGCCCGACGAGGCCCGGGAGCTCATCGAGACCATCCGCGCGGAGGGCGACGTCTCCACGGCGACGGCCCACACCATCGCGGAGACCCTGGTCGCCTACGGCGATCTGCGGGGCGGCCTCGAATGGGCCACCCAGGCCGTGCTGGGCTGCGAGGAGGGCGACCCCGAGCAGGTGGCGCTGCTGCGGACGCGATACCGGATCAGGGTCGACCTCGGCCTTCCGGAGGACGAGCTCGACGAGCTCGTCTCGTAGTCGCGGGGGCCGGCCGGCGGGCCCCCGCGCGGGGCCCGGCTTGTCGCGTGCCCGCGAAGCCGGGCCGGAGGGGCCGCGACAGTGCGCGGCCACGGCCCCTCCGGTTGAGGAAGCCGGGCGCGGCAGGCACGACCCGCGCCCGGACACATTGGCTCAGTGCAGGTCGAGACCGGGCAGCAGGCGGCTGAAGCCGTCGATCGCGGGGTAGCCGCCGGGCAGCGCCGACGCGCCCTCGATGCTCTCCACGGCCCTGGGCAGCAGGTTCGAGATCAGATCGCCGCCGACCTCCCGCACCGGCTGCCGCGCCCGGCCCGGCGACTTCGCGGCGCGGGCCGAGGCGGGGGTGGTCGGCCTCTCGCCGAGCGTCGTCTCGGCCGGCACCCGGGCCGCGACGGGCGTCTGCGGCAGCGCGGGGAGGGCGGGCAGCGCGGGCACCTGAAGCGTCGTGGCCAGATCACGCATCCCGCTGTTGCCGGAGGCCGCGGGGAACAGCGCGGGCGAGGCGCTGTTCAGCGACGGCATGCCCCACGTGGCCCCGACGCCGCCGAGGTCGGCCAGCGGGCCCATGGCGGACCTGGCGGCCGCCAGACCCGTCAGGCCGAGCCGCCTGGCCATGTCACCGGCGGCCATGGCCAGCTTGCCGACCTCCTCGGTGACGACCCGGTGGCCGTTCGTCCTGCCCTCGTTGAGCTGGAGCTTGGCGTGGCCGTCGCAGTACGAGGCGACCGCCTCGGATCGCGGCCGGCAGGTGTCGGCCACCGCAGGACCGGCGACCGGCCAGGTGACGCCCACGGTCAGAACGGCCACCGTGAGGATGCTTCGGATCTTACGAGATGACACCGCACGTCCCTCTGATCGGAATCGGTGATCTGACGAACGCCGAAGCTAGCCATGTGTCCGGCCGGGCGCGTGCGGCTTGTCCGAAGGGTGGCGGGAACCTTACCCCGCGGCGACGGGATATGACCCTGGCATGACATGCCGGAGCCCGGAGATCCGCGGGGATCTCCGGGCTCGATGGCACCGCCTCAGCCGCGCTGGATGAGCAGCTCGTCGTCGCCGAGCTCCACCCTGACCTTGTCGCCGTCGGCGATCTCGCCGGACAGCACGGCCTTGGCCAGCTTGTCGCCGATGGCCGACTGGACCAGGCGGCGCAGCGGGCGGGCGCCGTACAGGGGGTCGTAGCCGGTCAGCGAGAGCCATTCGCGGGCGGCGGGGCTGACCTCCAGCGTCAGGCGGCGGTCGGCCAGACGCTGGGCCAGGCGGTCGACCTGGAGGTCGACGATCTGGGCCAGCTCCTCGGAGCCGAGCGCGTCGAAGAGGATGACGTCGTCGAGCCGGTTGAGGAACTCCGGCTTGAACGAGCCGCGCACCGCCCCCATGACGGCCTCGCGCTTGGCGTCGTTCTCCAGCTTCGGATCGACCAGGAACTGCGAGCCGATGTTGGAGGTCAGGATCAGGATCGTGTTGCGGAAGTCGACCGTGCGGCCCTGGCCGTCGGTCAGCCGGCCGTCGTCGAGCACCTGGAGGAGGATGTCGAACACCTCCGGGTGCGCCTTCTCCACCTCGTCCAGCAGCACCACCGTGTACGGCCGCCGCCGGACGGCCTCGGTGAGCTGGCCGCCCTCCTCGTAGCCGACGTAGCCGGGAGGCGCGCCGACGAGCCTGGCCACGCTGTGCTTCTCGGAGTATTCGCTCATGTCGATGCGGGTCATCGCCCGCTCGTCGTCGAACAGGAACTCCGCCAGCGCCTTGGCCAGCTCGGTCTTGCCCACACCGGTGGGCCCGAGGAACAGGAACGAGCCCGTGGGACGGTCGGGGTCGGCGATGCCGGCCCGGCTGCGGCGCACGGCGTCGGAGACGGCCTGTACGGCCTGCTGCTGGCCGATGAGCCGCCGGCCCAGCTCCTCCTCCATCCGCAGCAGTTTGGCCGTCTCCGCCTCCAGCAGGCGGCCGGCGGGGATGCCCGTCCAGGAGGAGATGACCTCGGCGATGTCGTCGGCGCCGACCTCCTCCTTGACCATGGCGTTGTCCGGCGGCGCGGCGTCGGAGGCGGCCTGGAGGGCCTGCTCCAGCCGGGGCACCTCGGCGTACATGAGCCGGGAGGCGGCCTCGAAGTCGCCGTCGCGCTGGGCCCGCTCGGCCGCGCCCCTGGCCTCGTCGAGCTGCTTCTTCAGCTCGCCGACCTTGTTGAGCCCGGCCTTCTCGTGCTCCCAGCGGCCGACGAGGGCGTTGAGCTCCTCCTGGCGGTCGGCCAGCTCCTGGCGCAGGCGGTCGAGCCGCTGGACCGACGCCTCGTCGGTCTCCTTCGTCAGGGCCAGCTCCTCCATCTTCATGCGGTCGACGCTCCGCTGGAGCTGGTCGATCTCCACGGGACGGGAGTCGATCTCCATGCGCAGCCGCGAGGCGGCCTCGTCGACCAGGTCGATGGCCTTGTCGGGAAGGAAGCGGTTGGTGATGTAGCGGTCGGACAGGGCGGCGGCGGCGACCAGCGCGCCGTCGGCGATCTGCACCTGGTGGTGCGCCTCGTAGCGGCCCTTGAGCCCGCGCAGGATCGCGATCGTGTCCTCGACCGTGGGCTCGCCCACGTAGACCTGCTGGAAGCGGCGCTCCAGCGCGGGGTCCTTCTCGATGCGCTCGCGGTATTCGTCGAGCGTGGTCGCGCCGATCATGCGCAGCTCGCCGCGGGCCAGCATGGGCTTGAGCATGTTGCCGGCGTCCATGGCGCCCTCGGCGGCCCCCGCGCCGACGACGGTGTGCAGCTCGTCGATGAACGTCACGATCTGCCCGTTGCTCTCCTTGATCTCGGAGAGGACGGCCTTGAGACGCTCCTCGAACTCGCCGCGGTACTTCGCGCCGGCCACCATCGCGCCCAGGTCGAGCGAGATCAGCCGCTTGTTGCGCAGCGACTCGGGCACGTCACCGGCCACGATGCGCTGGGCCAGGCCCTCGACGACGGCGGTCTTGCCGACGCCGGGCTCGCCGATCAGCACCGGGTTGTTCTTGGTGCGGCGGCTGAGCACCTGGACCACGCGGCGGATCTCCGAGTCGCGGCCGATCACCGGGTCGAGGCCGCCGCCGCGGGCCCGCTCGGTCAGGTCGACGCCGTACTTCTCCAGCGCCTGGTAGGTGTCCTCGGGCGTCTCGCTGGTGACGCGGGCGTGGCCGCGTACCTTCTCGAAGGCGTCGAGCAGCGCCTGCGGGGTCGCGCCCTGCGCCTTGAGCAGCTCGGCCATCGGGCCGCCGTCGGCCGCCAGGCCGACGAGCAGGTGCTCGGTCGAGACATAGAGGTCTTCGAGGCGGTTGGCGTGCTGGGCGGCGGTGTTCATGACGGTGAGCAGCTGCCGCGAGCTCGACGGCGCGCCCACTGTCGCGCCCTGAGCCTTCGGCAGCGCCGCGAGCTGCTCCTCGACGCGCGCCCGCAGCGTGCGCCAGTCGGCGCCGACCGCTTCGAGCAGCGGCACGGCCGTGCCGCCCGTCTGGGAGAGCAGCGTGGAGAGCAGATGGGCCGGAGAGATCTCCGGGTTGCCCTCGGCGGCGGCGCGCCGCATGGCACCCGAGAGAGCTTCCTGGCTCTTCTGGGTGAGCTTGTAGTCCATAACCTAGGCCCCCGGTGGCAGCTCGTAGCGGATCAGCGCCCTGACCATCCGCATCTCGGCGCGCAGGCGGTGAACCTCCTCACGCAGCCGCAGAGCTTCGTTCTCGAGCTCGAGGATCCGCTTGATGCCCGCGAGGTTGATGCCCTCCTCCTGGGAGAGCCGCTGGACCTCGCGGAGCTGGATGATGTCTCTTGTGGAGTAGAGGCGGCCGCGCCCGGCGGTGCGGCCCGGGCTGACCAGGCCGAGCCGGTCGTACTGGCGCAGCGTCTGCGGATGGAGCCCGGAGAGCTGCGCGGCCACCGAAATCACATAAACAGGCGTGTCGTCGGACAGGTCGAAGTAGTTGGCGTCCATCGGCTACTCGCTTCTGGCTCGCTGAATGAGATCGGCGCGCGGGTCGTCGCCCGCGGTCGCGGTGTTGAACTCGGTGAGGAGCTCGCGCGACTTGTCGTCGAGCGTCTTCGGCACGAGCACCTCGACGCTGGCGAGCAGGTCACCCTTGGTGCCGTCCTTGCGGGTGACGCCCCTGCCCCGCACGCGGAACGTGCGGCCGTTGGGCGTGCCCGCCGGGACGCGCAGGGTCACCGGCATGCCCTTGAGGATCGGCACCTTGATCTCGGCGCCCAGCGCGGCCTCCGAGAACGTCACGGGAACCGTGATCGTGAGGTTGTCGCCCGTCCGGCCGAACACGTGGTGCGGCTTGACGTGCGTCAGGATGTAGAGGTCGCCGGCCGGGCCGCCGTTCTCGCCCGGCGCGCCCTTGCCCTTGAGCTTGACCCGCTGCCCGTCGGCCACGCCGGCGGGGATCCTGGCCTGGATCGTGCGGGTGCTCTTGGCCCGGCCGTTGCCCTCGCACACGGGGCAGGGGTCGTCCACGAGCAGCCCGCGGCCCTTGCAGTCGCGGCAGGGCTCGGAGAAGGCGAAGTTGCCCAGGTTGCGGCTGGCCGCGCCGGTGCCCTCGCAGGTGGGACAGACCCGGGGGGTCGTGCCCGCCTTGGCGCCGGTGCCGCTGCACGCGGTGCAGGCGGCCGAGCTGGTCAGCCTGAGCGAGACCGTGGTGCCCTCGACGGCCTCGGTGAACGAGAGCGTGACCTCGGACTCGACGTCCTGGCCGCGGCGCGGTCTGGTCGCGCTCGTCGTGCGGGCGGAGCCCCCCGCCCCACCGCGGTTGAACAGCCCGCCGAACAGGTCGCCGAGCCGCTCACCGGCGCCCCCGCCCTGCTGGCCGGCGGTGCCGCCGAACAGGTCGCCGAAGTCGAACGGGAAACCGCCACCGCCGGGGCGCTGTCCGCCCACCCCGGACCCGAACAGCGTGCGCGCCTCGTCGTACTCCTTGCGGCGCTTGCTGTCGGACAGGATGTCGTACGCCTCCGAGACCTCCTTGAACTTGGTCTCCTTGGCGGCGTCGCCCTGGTTGGTGTCCGGGTGGTACTGCCTGGCCAGCTTCCGGTACGCCTTCTTGATCTCGTCGGCGGTGGCGGTCTTGGGCACACCAAGGACGGCGTAGTAGTCCTTTTCCAGGTAGTCCTTGGTGCTCATCTACGGCCCTTCGTCCTTTGTCAGTTTGCTTCGTCGTCATTGGACGCGGGAGGAGCGTCCTCGGGCTCGGCCACCGCCACCCGCGCCGGGCGCAGCACCCGCTCGCCCATCCGGTAACCGGGCTGCAGCACCTCGATCGCGGTGGGCTCGGTCACGTCGGGCGAGTAGCTGTGCATCAGCGCCTCGTGGACCGTCGGGTCGAACGGGTCGCCCTTCTGGCCGTAGGCGCTGAGGCCCAGCTTGGTGAGCACCGACTCCAGCGACTCCGCCACCTTCGCGAAGCCACCGGTCAGCTCGCCGTGGTCACGGGCCCGTCCGATGTCGTCGAGCACAGGGAGGAGCTCGGTCAGCGCGCCGGCGACGGCCTGCTCGCGGACCGCGACCCTGTCGCGCTCGACCCTTCTGCGGTAGTTCGTGTACTCCGCCTGGAGGCGCTGGAGGTCGGCGGTCCGCTCGGCGAGCTGGGCCGCCAGCTCACCGTCGTGGGCCGCCGCCGGCGCCTGCTCGGCGGGCGCCTCGGGCTGCTCGCCCGAGGTCTCCCGAACCTCGCCCGTCTCCGGGTCGATCTTGCGCTTGTCGCGGATCACCGGCTCCTCGTGCCCGTTGTCGCGCGCCGGCATCACTGGTCCTTCTTCGGCTGGTCTTCGTCGACGATCTCGGCCTCGACCACGTCGTCGTCGGCCTTGGCGCCCTGACCGGCCGAGGCGTCCTGCGGAGCGCCCTCGGGGCCGGCCTGCTGGCCCTGGCTCGCGGCGTAGATGGCCGAGCCCATCTTCTGGCTGACCGTGGCGAGCTTCTCCGCGGAGGTGCGGATGACGTCGGTGTCGGTGCCCTCAAGAGCCTTCTTCAGCTCCGCCAGGGCGTCGTTGACCTCGGTCTTGATGTCGCCGGGGACCTTGTCGTCGTTCTCGCGGAGGAACTTCTCCGTCTGGTAGGCCAGACCGTCCGCGTTGTTGCGGACCTCGGCCTCCTCGCGGCGCTTCTTGTCCTCCTCGGCGTACGACTCGGCCTCGCGCATCATGCGCTCGATGTCGTCCTTCGGCAGCGCGGAGCCGCCGGTGATGGTCATCGTCTGCTCCTTGCCCGTGCCCAGGTCCTTGGCGGAGACATTGACGATGCCGTTGGCGTCGATGTCGAAGGTGACCTCGATCTGCGGGATGCCGCGCGGCGCCGGGGCGATGCCGGTCAGCTCGAAGGTGGCCAGCTTCTTGTTGTACGAGGCGATCTCGCGCTCGCCCTGGTAGACCTGGATCTGCACCGACGGCTGGTTGTCCTCGGCCGTGGTGAAGACCTCCGAGCGCTTGGTCGGGATCGTCGTGTTGCGCTCGATGATCTTGGTGAAGATGCCGCCCTTGGTCTCGATGCCCAGCGACAGCGGGGTCACGTCGAGCAGGAGGACGTCCTTGACCTCGCCCTTGAGCACGCCGGCCTGGAGAGCGGCGCCGATGGCGACGACCTCGTCGGGGTTGACGCCCTTGTTGGGCTCCTTGCCGCCGGTCAGCTCGCGGACGAGCTCGGTGACGGCGGGCATGCGGGTCGAGCCGCCGACGAGCACCACGTGCGCGATGTCGGAGACCTTGATGCCGGCGTCCTTGATGACCTGGTGGAACGGGCCCTTGGTCCGCTCGAGCAGGTCGGCCGTCAGGCGCTGGAACTCGGCCCTGGTCAGCTTCTCGTCGAGGTGCAGCGGGCCCTCGGAGGAGGCGGTGATGTAGGGCAGGTTGATGTTGGTCTCGGCCTGGCTGGACAGCTCGATCTTGGCCTTCTCCGCGGCCTCACGCAGGCGCTGGAGGGCCATCTTGTCCTTGGCGAGGTCGACGCCGTGGGCGTTCTGGAAGCGCTTGACCAGCTCGTCGACGACGCGCTGGTCCCAGTCGTCGCCACCGAGGTGGTTGTCGCCGGAGGTGGCCTTGACCTCGACGAAGCCGTGGCCGTCCTCCTGGCCGACGTCGAGCAGCGAGACGTCGAAGGTGCCGCCGCCGAGGTCGAAGACCAGGATCGTCTGGTCCTGCTCCTTGTCGAGCCCGTAGGCGAGGGCCGCGGCGGTCGGCTCGTTGATGATGCGCAGAACGTTGAGGCCCGCGACCGTGCCGGCCTCCTTGGTGGCCTGGCGCTGGGCGTCGTTGAAGTACGCCGGGACGGTGACCACCGCGTCGGTGATCTTCTCGCCCAGGTACGCCTCGGCGTCCTGCTTCAGCTTCTGCAGCACGAAGGCGCTGATCTGCTGGGGGGAGAACTTCTTGCCGTCGATCTCCTGGGACCAGTTGGTGCCCATCTCGCGCTTGACCGAGCGGATCGTCCGGTCAACGTTGGTGACGGCCTGCCGCTTGGCGACCTCGCCCACCAGGACCTCGCCGTTCTTCGCGAAGGCGACCACGGACGGCGTGGTCCGCGAGCCCTGCGCGTTGGCGATGACGGTGGGCTCACCGCCCTCGAGGATCGAGACGACGGAGTTGGTCGTCCCAAGGTCGATACCTACCGCACGTGCCATGAGTACGTCCTTGTAGTCAAAGTTGAGTCGGTTGGACTCAAGCTACGGATTCGTGTCGTCTTTGTCAAACGACTTGAGCCTACCCGACTCAACCCCTGTGAGCGTGCCAGCATTCCCGACAATCGGGCACCAAACCGGGATTCGCCACAACCCGCGTAACGGGGACGGGCGCTCGGTGGTTCCACCCGATCAGCAGCGAGCCCGGAGTCCATGAGGGCGCCGGAGGACGTCGCGGCGCTGCACGGCGGGGAGGAGAGCTGCACGCCCGCAACCGCGAGCTGGGCTCCGAGTGGTCGTTCGAGCAGTTCCTGACGTACGGCCTCGGCCAGTTCGCCCACCCTGCCCAAGGCCGGGGCCGCGGGGGACGTGACGTGCCTGCCGGGAACGGCTGGACCGACGTGCGCCCGGCCGTTCCCGAGGTGCCGGAGCTTCGGACGCTAGGGCTTCGCGCCGTCCACGAGCTTGCGCTTGCCGAGGGCGTGCTTGAGCTTGACGGTCGTGGTCTTCTCCACGGCCAGCATGATGCAGGAGACGTTCTTGGCCTTGGGCGACGTGCCCTCGTACAGGGTGATGGTGACCTTCTTGGCGGTCTCCTTGACCTTGACCTTGTCCAGCACGGTGCACGGCTCCACGCCCGACCACCAGGTGAGCCTGACCTGCTTGCCGCGTGAGAGGGCCGTGGCCTTGGTCCAGCGGACCTTGTGCACGTTGATGGCGTCGCCGGTGGGCTTGACCGGCTCGGGGGCCTTGCTGGGGGCGGTGGTGACCGGTGTCACGACGTGCTCGGCGGGCGTCTGCGGCAGCGGACGGGCGGCCGGCGGCGATGTGGCACAACTCGTCGCGAGCACCAGAGAACCGGCGAGAAGAGTCGCTGTCGTCATTGTGCGCATATCCATAAGACGAAAAGGGCAGGTCCGCGGTTCAGCGATATACCCGGGAAGTGGGCGGTTAGTGTGGGTCACGTGCTCCGTCAGGCAATGCTCGCCGTCTCCAAGAGCGAACGCGCCGAACGCGTCATCACCACATCGCCGCTGACCAGGGACGTGGTCAAGCGATACGTCGCCGACGACGTCGGCGAGGTCATCCGCGGGCTGGCCCACGAGGGCCTGCTCGTGACCGTCGACCACCTGGGCGAAGAGGTGACCGACAGGAGACAGGCCGAGGCGGCCGTGCGCGAGTACCTGTCGCTGCTCGACCGGCTGCCGCCGGGCAGCGACGCCTCGGTCAAGCTGACCGCGCTCGGGCTGCGGCTGTCGGAGCAGGTCGCGCTCGACAACGCGGCCACCATCTGCGAGGTGGCGGCGGCGCGCGGCATCACGGTCACGCTCGACGCCGAGGAGCACGACACGATCGGCGGCCTGCACTTCGTGCACGCCACCCTGCGCAAGGAGCACCCCGACGTCGGGATCGTGGTCCAGGCTTACCTGCCCGACGCGCTCGAACGCTGCGAGAAGCTGGCCGGCGCCCGCGTGCGGCTCTGCAAGGGCGCCTACACCGCCCCCGGCGCCTACAGCAGGCCGGCCGACGTGGACCGCTCGTTCGTGCGCTGCCTCAAGATCCTCATGGCGGGCACCGGCTACCCCATGATCGCCACGCACGACCCCAGGATGATCCAGATCGCCTCCACGCTGGCCGTGCTCGACGGCCGTGACGTCAACGGCTTCGAGTACCAGATGTTGTACGGCGTGCGCCCCGGCGAGCAGCGCCGTCTGGCCGGGCTCGGCGGCCAGGTGCGCGTGTACGTCCCGTACGGCGCCGACTGGTACGCCTACCTCATGCGCCGCCTGGCCGAACGCCCCCGCAACCTGGCGTTCTTTCTCAGATCGCTGCTGTCGCGGGGCTAGTAGGCTGGGCCGGCGTCCGTTCCCCTTCGAGAGGTCGAGATGATCGCGATTCTGGGCACCGGCAAGATGGGCGAGGCCCTGCTGTCCGGGCTGCTGCGCGCCGGGTTCAAGCCGGGCGACATCATGGCGACCAGCCGCCGTCCGGAGCGGGCGCAGGCGCTGCGCGAGACGTACGGCGTGCGCACGGTCGACAACGCCGAGGCGGCCAAGTCGGCCGACACCCTGATCCTGGCCGTCAAGCCCCAGGACATGGCGACCCTGCTGGCGGAGATCGCCCCCTACGTCCCGGCCGACCGCCTGGTCATCACGGCGGCGGCCGGCATCACCACCGCGTTCGTCGAGCAGCGGCTCGGCGTCGAGGTGCCGGTGGTCCGGGTCATGTCCAACACGCCGATCAAGTTCGACGAGGCGATGAGCGTGATCTCGGCGGGCGCGCACGCCGGCGAGGAGCACCTCAAGCTCACCGAGGGCCTGCTCAAGCCGGTCGGCAAGGTGCTGCGCATCCCCGAGTCCCAGCAGGACGCCGCGACCGCGCTGTCCGGCAGCGGCCCCGCCTACTTCTTCTACCTGGTCGAGGCCATGGTCGACGCGGGCATCCTGCTCGGCATGCCGCGGGCCGCCGCGCTCGACATGGTCACCCAGTCGATCGTCGGTGCGGCCGTGATGCTGCGCGACTCCGGGGAGCACCCGGTGATCCTGCGGGAGGCCGTCACCTCGCCGGGCGGCACCACCATCGCGGCCATCGCCGAGTTGGAGCGCCACAGCGTGCGCGCCGCCTTCCTGGCCGCCATCGAGGCCGCCCGCGACCGGGGGCGCCAGCTCGCCTCGGGCTGACCGGCGGCGGGGGAGCCCGGCCGCCGGGTGCGGCTCAGGCGTCCCGCCGCTGCAGGAGCACGGCCCCCGCCACCACCGCGACGGCGACCCACAGCGCGTAGACGCCGAGCCCGCTCCACGGCCCCAGCGGGTTCCCTGGCTGGTCCAGCACGATCTCCATGCCGGCGTTGGTGGTGAAGTGGTCGGAGACGGCCTTGCCCCACTCGCCGGGCAGCGCGCTGGTGAGCTGCGGCAGCACCATCATCAGCGCGATGGCCGAGACGATCGCGCCCGGCGTGTGCCGGATCAGCGTGCCGAGCCCCAGCCCGAACAGGCCGCAGGCGGTGAGGTAGAGCCCGGCCCCGAACACCGACTGCGCCGCGGTGCCCACGTCGACCGAGCCCGGCCGGAGGATCGCCACGCCGACGGCCACCGCGGCGGCCGCCGCGACGGTGGAGACGACCAGCGCCGTCACGGTGAACACCACGATCTTGCCGGTGAGCAGCTTCAGCCGCCTCGGCACGGCCAGCAGCGACGTGCGGATGCCGCCGGTCCGGTACTCGCTGGAGATCACCAGCACGCCCAGCGTGGCCATGGACAGCGCGGCGAACATGATGCCGGTCAGGCTCGTCATGACGGCCTGGTCACCGGTGATGGGCTGCCCGTCGGCCGTGGCCTTGGACGCGACCGACAGCAGCCCGCCCAGGCCGATCAGGAGCACGGCGGTGACGGCGAGCGTCCACACCGTCGAACGCACCGAACGGATCTTGGTCCATTCGGACCTCAGGATGTCGGTCATGACGAGTACTCCACACTGTCCTTGGTGAGCTCCATGTACGCCGCTTCGAGCGAAGGCTGCACGAACGTCAGCTCCTCCAGGGGGATCCCGGCCCGAGCGGTCAGGGTGCCGATCTCCAGCGTGCTCATCGCGGTGACGCGCAGGTGGTCGGGGTACAGGTCGCCCACCTTGACCAGGTCGGCGACCTCGGCCAGGCGCGGGGAGCGCACCCGTACGTAGCCCTGCGAGCTGCGCCCGATGAACTCCTGCACGCTCGTGTCGGCGATCAGCCGGCCCCGGCCGATGACGATCAGGTGGTCGGCCGTCTGGGCCATCTCGCTCATGAGGTGGCTGGAGACGAACACCGTCCGCCCTTCGGCGGCCAGCTTGCGCATGAACGTGCGGATCCACAGGATGCCCTCGGGGTCGAGCCCGTTGACCGGCTCGTCGAAGAGCAGGATCTCGGGGTCGCCGAGCAGCGCGGCCGCGATGCCCAGGCGCTGCGACATGCCGAGCGAGAAGCCGCCGATCCGCCGCCGCGCCACCTCGCGCAGGCCGACGGCCTCCAGCACCTCGTTCACCCGGCCCGCCGGGATGCCGTTGCTCTGGGCGATGGCCAGCAGGTGGTTGCGGGCGCTGCGGCCGCCGTGCACGGCCTTGGCGTCCAGCAGCGCGCCCACCTTGCGCAGCGGGTGCCGATGCTCCTGGTACGGCCGCCCGTCCACCAGCACGGACCCGCCCGACGGCCGGTCGAGGCCGAGGATCATCCGCATGGTCGTGGACTTGCCGGCGCCGTTGGGCCCGAGGAACCCGGTCACCTGGCCGGGCTCGACGTCGAACGACAGGTCCGCGACGGCATGGGTGGCGCCGTAGCGTTTGCTCAGGTTGGTTGCGCGAATCGCCGTCATGCCACCAAGCGTGCCGCCCGGGGCCTGCCGTTCTCTTCGGCCGTGAGGACGTTCTTGCCGGGCGCGGCCTGGGAGCCTGGTCCTAGTCTCCAGGTTTGATCAGCGCCGCCTCGTAGGCGACGATCACGGCCTGCGCCCGGTCCCTGACCCCGATCTTGGCGAACAGGCTGGTCACGTGGTTCTTGACGGTCGAGGGGGAGACGGCCAGCTGCCCGGCGATCTCGGTGTTCGACCGGCCTCTGGCGATCAGCACGAGGATCTCCCGCTCGCGCTCGGTCAGCGCGTCCAGCACGGGCGGCGCGGGCGCGGCCGGCGGCCTCGACGCCCGCACGAACGTGCCGATCAGCCGGGTCAGCAGCCGCGGCGCGACCGCCGACTCGCCCCGGTGCACCACGCGCACGCCCTCGATCAGCTCCTCGGGGGAGACGTCCTTGGGCAGGAAGCCGTCGGCGCCCGCCCGCAGTGCCGCGACCACGTTCTCGTCCAGGTCGAACGTGCTCAGCGCGAGCACCCGCACGCCCGGCAGCTCCGAGGTGATCAGCTCGGTCGCCCGCACGCCGTCGAGCCCCGGCATGTGCAGGTCCATCAGCACCACGTCGGGACGCAGCCGCCGGCTCAGCTCGACGGCCCGCTCGCCGTCGCCGGCCTCGCCCACCACGGACAGGTCGGGCTGCGCGTCGAGCATCAGCCGGAACCCCTTGCGGACCAGCTCGTGGTCGTCGACCAGCAGCACCGTGATCATGTTGCCTCCAAGGGGATGCGGGCGTGCACCCGGAATCCTCCCCCGGGACGCGGGCCGGTCGAAAGCCGGCCGCCGCACAACGCGACCCGCTCGGCCATGCCGCCCAGCCCGAACCCCGGCGCGCCGCCCTGCTGCGGCACGCCGTCGTCGAGCACCTCGACCTCCACCGCCTCGGACCCGTAGGTCAGGCGCACGCTGGCCCTGGCGCCGGCCGCGTGCTTGCGGGTGTTGGTCAGCGCCTCCTGCACGATCCGGTAGACGGCGTGGTCCACGGCCGAGGGCAGCGTCACCGGCTCGCCCGTGACGGTCAGGCTGGCGGGCAGCCCGGCGCTCCTGGCCTCGCCGATGAGCGCGGGCAGCCGGTCGGCCCCCACGCCGGTCGCGGCGTCCGGGCCGTCGTTGCCGTCGGCCCGCAGGACGTGCAGCAGCCGGCGCATCTCCGACATCGCCTGGCGGGCGGTCTGCTGGGCGCTCTCCAGCGCCTCGCGGGTGACCTCCTGCTCGGGCGCGAGCGTCGCCCGCGCGCCGCCGACCAGGGCGTTGATCACCGTGATGTGGTGCGCGACGACGTCGTGCAGCTCCCTCGCGATCCGCCGCCGCTCGGCCTGTACGGCGGCGTCGGCGGCCTCCAGCCTGCCGCGCTCGTTCAGCTCCGCCCTGGCCTTGACCAGCGCGCCGATGCCGGCCGGGATCGCGACGACGAAGGCGCCGGCCAGGAACTGCCCGATGCCCGGCCCCCTGATCTCCATCACCGTGCCGTAGGCCATGATCCCCGCGACCGTCATGACCAGCGACGGGCGGCCGGAGGAGTGACGCGCCAGGCTGTAGAAGGCGATGCCCTCCGGGATGGTGGCCGACGTCACGAGTCCGGCCGCGATGCCGACCACGTCGAACGCCGTGACGGCCCCGGCCACCAGCACCGGCCTGCTCCGGCGGACCAGCAGCAGCACGCTGGTCAGCAGGAAGTGCGCCGACCCCAGCGCCCCCTCGGCCCCCGTCTGGACGGACGACACGATCGCCCCGAGGCCCGCGAACAGGGCGAGCACGACCACGATCGTGGTGTCGAAAACCCGGGGACGTCGGAAGAAATGGAAGATTCTGCGGAAAGGTCGCGCCCAGCGCACCATAAAACACTAAGTCACGAAATTTCTGATGCGACCGAGGCCATCCCCGACGATCACCCGGGCTACAACCAGAACAGGGCGCTGCGGTAACGTCGGCGCAAGGTGAGGGACGCGCGGAGGGCGGGGCATGAGCCGAACGGCACGAGTCATCTGGGACGACGCTCTCACCTCCTACAACTTCGGCCCGAGCCACCCGCTGGCGCCCATCAGGGTCGAGCTGACGATCGCGCTCGCCCGCGCGCTCGGCGTCCTCGACAAGGTCGAGATGGCCGGGTGCGCGCCCGCCGGCGACGACGAGCTGGCCATGGTGCACGACCGCGGCTACATCGAGGCGGTCAAGGGCGTCTCCGTGGCCGGCGTGCCCGACCTGCGGGCGGGGCTCGGCACCACCGACAATCCGGCCTTCAAGGGCGTGCACGAGGCGTCGGCGCTGATCGCGGGGGCGTCCCTGGCGGCGGCGCGCGCGGTCTGGGAGGGCGCGGCCGAGCACGCGGTCAACGTCGCGGGCGGGCTCCACCACGCCATGCCGGCCGCGGCCAGCGGCTTCTGCGTCTACAACGACCCGGCCCTGGCCATCGCCTGGCTCCTGGAGCAGGGAGCCACGCGGGTGGCCTACGTCGACGTCGACGTGCACCACGGCGACGGCGTGCAGGCCGTCTTCTACGACGACCCCCGGGTGCTGACGATCAGCCTGCACGAGAGCCCGCGCACGCTGTTCCCGGGCACCGGCTTCCCGCACGAGACCGGCGCGGAGGGCACGGCCGTCAACGTGGCGCTCCCGGCCGGCTGCGGCGACTCCGGCTGGCTGCGCGCCTTCCACGCGGTCGTGCCGCCGCTGCTGCGCGAGTTCGGCCCGGAGATCCTGGTCACCCAGCACGGCTGCGACAGCCACGCGCTCGACCCCCTCGCCAACCTCATGCTCAGCATCGACGGCCAGCGCGCCGCCTACGCCGCCCTGCACGACCTGGCGCACGAGACGGCGGGCGGCCGGTGGATCGCAGTGGGCGGCGGCGGTTACGAGCTCGTCCAGGTCGTGCCGCGCATCTGGACGCACCTCATCGCCGAGGCCGCCGGCCATCCCGTCGATCCGGCCACGCCCACCCCCGACGCCTGGCGCCGGTACGTCAGGGAGCGCACCGGCGAGGCGCCCCCGCTGACCATGACCGACGGACGTAACCCGGAATTTCATGACATCTCCGGCGGTTATGACCCAGCGGACCCCATCGACCGTGCGGTCATGGCGACCCGGCAGGCGGTGTTCCCTCTGCACGGCCTCGACCCGATGCCCTGACGACCGCCCCGACGACGCTCGACGTCCTCGATGCCCCTGATGAGGAAGACCTGTGCTGAGCCGCGACGAATTCCGCCGACACCTGATCCACAGCCGCATCGCCGGTGACGTCGCGACGTCGCGCGAGAACAACCTCGACCACTACAGCTCGCTGGCCAACCGCGACCCGTACTACATGCTCGGCCTGACGTTCGAGCAGCCGTGGACCTTCCGGGACGTCCTCGACCTGATGGCCAAGTCGGCCGGCGTGGTCGCCGATCCCGGCCACCGCCGCGGCCAGGACACCATCGACCCCGACCTGACGATCGACGCGATCGACGCCATGGCGGCGCGCATCGCGTCGGTGTTGTCGCGGCCGTCCCCGCGGGTGCTGTTCGCCACCGGCCACCCGACCGGGCTGCTCGCCGTCCACCTGCCGCTGGCCAGGTTCGCCGTCGAGCGCGGCGCGACCCTGCTCACCCCGGCCGAGGGCTGGACGTACGCCGGCTCCGGCTTCGGCCGTCCGCGCCGCATCCGCTACCTCCAGGACGTCGCCATGCTCGACGACCGCGGCGGCTTCGTGCACACCCACGACTCGGCCCCGATGCGGCACATGCTCGACGAGCTCGAAGGCGGATTGCCCGACCTGGTGATCGCCGACCACGGCTGGGCGGGGGCGGCGGGCGAGGCGGGCGTGCCGACGGTGGCCTTCGCCGACAGCAACGACCCCGGCCTGTTCCTCGGCGAGGCCGAGGGAAAGATCGACGTCGTCGTGCCACTCGACGACAATGTGCTACCCCGCTATTACGCTCCGCTGACCGAGCGATTGGTCACTCTGGTCTCACGAGCCCTTTGAGTCGAAAACGGCCCTCCCCATACCGTCTTTTCGCGCCTGCATTCCAAGAGGCTCGCTGTCCCTTTGCCAACTTTTGATGGGGCTTGGGCGACTCTTATGTGTGGCAACTTGGACAGTTCCAAGGTCCAGGCGAGGTGCTCGGCCTGGCTGCTAACCAGCGACTTTACTGGTCCGGCTGACAGGTGGCTCCGCGGACTGAGAAAATAGGGGGTTTGCGCACCCGGAGTCCCGACTTACGCTGACGGCAGTACACGTGCGTGAGCAATGGCACCAGTGGGGATAACCCGGAAACACGTGCGGAAGAGGCGTCCGATGGGTGCAGGCGAAAGACCTCTCAGCGAGGTGAAGTTCCTGACCGTGGCTGAAGTCGCGACGGTCATGAGGGTGTCCAAGATGACGGTGTACCGGCTCGTCCACTCAGGGGAGCTGCCGGCCATCCGAGTCGGCCGGTCGTTCAGAGTGCCCGAGCAGGCGGTCCACGACTATCTGCGGGAGGCCTACATCGAGGCAGGTTGAAGTAGCGGCGCGCCCGAACGCGCCGTGAATTCGGTCGCGGGAGAAGCCCGGCCTGCGCACCACGAGGCCGGGCTTTCACCCCCCAAGGGGCGATCCACCCCCGATCGCCGGTAGTCTGTCACCCGGTGTGCGCTCGCACATCGATTCAGACTTGCTATCAGTACCTGGGGGTCCCGTGGGCTCTGTGATCAAGAAGCGCCGCAAGCGGATGGCCAAGAAGAAGCACCGCAAGCTGCTCAAGAAGACGCGCATCCAGCGGCGTAACAAGAAGTAACCGACGCAGCTGCGAGGCGCTGATGACCCACACCGTGCTTGTCACCGGGGTCTCGCGCCACATAGGCGCCCGGGTGGCGAGCGTCCTCGCGGCTGACCCGGAGATCAGCCGCGTCATCGGAGTGGACACCGTGCCGCCCCCCTCGCTGACGCGGGACGGCGGCATCACTCTGGGCCGGACGGAGTTCGTCCGGGTCGATCTGCGCAGCCCCGACATCGCCGAGGTGATCGCGGCCGCGGACATCGACACCGTTGTGCACATGAGCCTGGTCAGCGCCCCGTCCAAGGGCGATGGCAGGGCCGCCATGAAGGAGCACAACGTCATCGGCACCATGCAACTGCTCGGTGCCTGCCAGCGGTCGTCGACCGTGCGGCGCGTGGTGGTGCGCTCCACCACCGCCGTCTACGGCTCGTCCCCGCGCGATCCCGCGGTGTTCACCGAGGACCTGGAGCCGCACGTCGGTCCGGTCCACGGCTACGCCAAGGACGCGGCGGAGGTCGAGGGCTACGTGCGCGGTTTCGCGCGCCGCCGCCCCGACGTGACGGTGTCGCTGCTGCGCTTCGCCAACTTCATGGGTCCGGGCGTCGACTCGCCGCTCACGCGGTACTTCACCCAGCCCGTCCTGCCGACGGTGTTCGGCTTCGACCCGCGGTTGCAGTTCGTCCACGAGGACGACGCGGTCGAGGTGCTGCGCAGGATGGCGAACGAAGACCACCCCGGCACGTTCAACGTGGCCGGGGCAGGCGTGTTGCTGCTGTCGCAGTGCGCGCGCCGGGCCGGGCGGGCGTCGTTGCCGCTGCTCGCGCCCGTCTTCCGCACGCTCGGCAACACCGTGCGCAGGCTCGGCCTCGTCGAGTACTCGCCCGAGCAGCTGCGGCTGATGAGCTACGGCCGGGCGGTCGACACCGCCAGGCTGGAGGCCGAGCTGGGCTGGCGGCCCAAGTACACCACCGCGGCGGCCTTCGACGACTTCGTGCGTTCACGGGGTATGCATCCGTTCGGAGGTGTGCGTCCGTGAGCGTGCCGCACGAGGAGGAAGGCCGGGTGATCCCGATCAGCGCCGCGCCGTCCTACGAGGAGCCCGACCCGCTGGCCCGGCTGCTGGCGTTCGTCCGCCGGCGCATCACCGGCGAGTACGAGGTCGACGAGTTCGGCTACGACCCCGAGCTGACCGACAAGGTGCTCCTTGAGCTGATCAGGCCGCTCTACCACCGCTGGTTCAGGGTCGAGACGGCCGAGCTGAAGAACGTGCCCGCCGAGGGCGGCGCGCTGGTGGTGGCCAACCACTCCGGCACGCTGCCGATCGACGCGCTCATGATGCAGGTCGCCCTGCACGACGAGGCGGGCCGGGCCGTCCGCCTGCTCGGGGCCGACCTGGTCTACCAGCTCCCGCTGCTCGGTCACCTGTCCCGCAAGACCGGCCACACGCTGGCCTGCCCCGAGGACGCCGACCGGCTGTTGCGCAAGGGCGAGCTGGTCGGCGTGTTCCCCGAGGGCTTCAAGGGCGTCGGCAAGCCGTTCTCCGAGCGCTACAAGCTGCAGCGGTTCGGCCGGGGCGGGTTCGTGGCCTCGGCGATCCGCGCGGGCGTGCCGATCGTGCCCACGGCCATCGTGGGGGCCGAGGAGATCTATCCGAAGATCGGCGACCTGAAGTTCCTGGCCCGCATCCTCGGCGTCCCCTACCTGCCGATCACGCCGTTCTTCCCGCTGCTCGGGCCGCTCGGGCTGGTGCCGCTGCCGTCCAAGTGGATGATCGAGTTCGGCGAGCCGATCCGCACCGACGAGTACGAGCCCGCCGCGGCCGACGACCCGATGCTGGTGTTCAACCTGACCGACCACGTGCGCGAGGTCGTCCAGCAGATGCTCAACGAGTTGCGGCTGCGCAGGGGGCCGGCCTTCCCACCGTTCCTGTGAAGGGTGCAACCGGCCGCGCCCGGCCGGTGTTCTGCGGGTGTAGTCACTGACACCCGAGAGGAACCTCTTCCATGGATCTCCAGCTTTCCGGCCGTGTGGCCGTCGTCACCGGCGCGTCCAAGGGCATCGGCCTGGCCGTCGCGCGCACCCTGGCGGAGGAGGGCGTGCACGTCGTGGCGGCCTCGCGGACCGCGCCCGACGCCAAGGTGACGCACGTCGCGGTGGACCTGATGGACCCGCAGGCGCCCGCCCCGGTGATCGCCCGAGCCGTCGAGGAGTTCGGCGGGGTGGACATCCTGGTCAACAACGCCGGCGGGCCGCCCCCCGGCGTGACGCTGCCCCGGATCGGGTTCATGGCGCCGGGCGACGACGACTGGCAGGCCATGTTCGAGTTCAACCTGTTCGCGGCCGTACGCATGATCCGCGCGGCCGTGCCCCTCATGGTGGAGCGCGGCGGCGGCTCGATCGTGAACATCTCCTCCGGCTCGGCCCGCCAGCCCGGGGCCATGAACGTGGACTACGGCGCGGCCAAGGCCGCCATGAACCACGTGAGCAAGGCCGTCTCGGAGGAGTACGGCCCGCAGGGCGTCCGGGTGAACACGATCTCGCCCGGCCCGGTGCTGACCGACTGGTGGACCAAGGACGGCGGCGCCGCCGACGTCATCGCCGGGATGGCCGGGGCCTCGAAGGAGGATGTCATCGCCCAGGTCGCCCCCGGCATGATGAAGCTGGCCACCGGACGCCTGGTGAGCCCGCAGGAGATCGCCGACATGGTCGCCCTGCTGGTCTCGCCGCGCTCGGGCAGCACCACCGGCGCCGACATCGCCGTGGACGGCGGGTTCCTGAAGGAGATCTGAACCCTTTCGGCGGGTTGTGGCAAGACATCCGTGACCGATTCTCCACAGAAGGGCGGAGATGATCACGCAACCCGCCACCAGGGGGGCGGACTCGGAGCTCGTGAGCGCCTCCCTGACCGAGCCGGAGGCGTTCGCCGAGTTGTTCGACCGCTACTCCGCCATGCTCTACCGGTACGTCTCCAAACGCCTCGGCCCTGAGCCCGCCGAGGACCTCGTCGGCGAGACGTTCCTCGTCGCGTTCTCCCGCCGCAAGAGCTACGACCTGTCCTGCCCCGACGCCAGGCCGTGGCTCTTCGGCATCCTCACCAAGCTCATCTCCCGCCACCACCGCAAGGAGGCGGCGCGGTACCGGGCGTTCCTGCGTGCCCCTCTCGACCAGGACGTGGAGTCGCCCGCCGACCGCGTCGCCGCGGGGGTCACGGCGCAGGCCGCCCGTCCCCGCCTGGCGGGCGCGCTGGCCGCGCTGCCCGCCAAGGACCGGGACGTCCTGCTGCTGATCGCCTGGGGCGACCTCACCTACGAAGAGGTCGCCCGGGCGCTCGGCATCCCGATCGGAACCGTGCGCTCCCGCCTCAACAGGGGCAGGCGGAAGGTGCGGGCCGCGCTCGGCGACACCAACCCCATGCTGGCGGAGGAGTGACCATGGACGACCTGCGGATGCTCCGCGACTTCGGCGGGGAACTGGAGCACGAGCCGCCACCGACGCTCGTCCGCCAGCGCGACCGCCTGCTGCGGGAGCGCCCGCGCCGCAGATGGAACGCCTACTGGACGGCCGGCCTGGTCGCCGTGGGCACGGCGGCGGCCGTCGCGGTGCCGACCATGCTGGTCAACGGCAACATCGTGGCCGCTCCGTCGACGGGCGTGCGGCCGGTCGACATCACCGGCGCCCGCAACATCCTGGTGATCGGCTCCGACACGCGCGGCGGGCCGGGCAACGCCGACTACGGCCCCGCCATGGCCAGGACGCCCGACAAGGGCGGCAGGCGCTCCGACACCATCCTGCTCGTGCACGTGCCCGCCGACCGCGGCCAGGCCGTCGGGGTCAGCGTGCCGCGCGACTCGATCGTGCAGATCCCGTCGTGCGGGTCCGACCCGGCGCGGAAGGACATGATCAACTCGGCGTACAACACCGGGGGAGCGGGCTGTCTGGTCAAGACGCTGGAGAAGCTCACCGACGTCCGCATCGACCACACGGTCGAGGTCGACTTCACCGGCTTCAAGGGCATGGTGGACGCGCTCGGCGGCGTGCAGATCACGCTCAGGTCGCCCGTGGACGACAAGGCGTCGAAGCTGAAACTGCCCGCGGGCAAGGTCATGCTCAACGGGGAGAGCGCCCTCGGCTACGCCCGCCTGCGCCGCTACGGCGACGGCTCGGACGTCCAGCGGATCAAGCGGCAGCAGATCCTGCTGCTGGCGATGCTGAAGAAGGCGAGGAGCGCCGCCGCCGACCCGGCCCGGCTGCGCGGCTTCCTCGGCGAGGTGCGCAAGTCGGTCAAGACGGACCTGAGTCTGGAGGCCATGGTCGAGCTGGCCAGGGCCACGTCCGCGACGCAGGTGGCGTTCGTCACCGTGCCGTGGAAACCGGCCCAGGACGACCCCAACCGGATCGAGTGGCGGCAGCCGGACGCCCAGAAGCTGTTCGAACGCCTGAGATGACCGGCGCCGGCGCGCGCCCGGCCGTGGACGTCAAGGAGCCGTCCACGCCGCCGGGCCGCGCCGGCGGCCTCGTCCGCGGGCGGTCAGTGGGAGCGGTAGTGCCTGCGCAGGGCGATGCCGGCCGCGACGCCGCCCGCGATCGCGCCGACCCCGGCCGCGATCGGCAGGGCGGTCATGGTGGCCTTGCGGCCGGTGCGGAAGTCCTTCACCGGCCAGTCGTGCTTCCTGGCGTGCTCGCGCAGCTCGCTGTCGGGGTTGATCGCCACCGCGCTGCCGACCAGCGACAACATCGGCAGGTCGTTGGCCGAGTCGCTGTAGGCCGTGCAGCGGGTCAGGTCGAGCCCTTCGCGGCGGGCCAGCGCGCGCACCGCCTCCGCCTTGGCCGGGCCGTGCAGCAGGTCGCCCACCAGGTGGCCGGTGTAGACGCCGCCGGCGGTCTCGGCGACCGTGCCGAGCGCGCCGGTGAGGCCGAGCCGCTGGGCGATGACCCGGGCCAGCTCGACGGGCGTGGCCGTGACGAGCCAGACGCGCTGGCCGGCGTCGAGGTGGCTCTGCGCAAGCGCGCGGGTGCCGCCCCAGATGCGGTCGGCCATGACCTCGTCGTAGATCTCCTCGCCGAGGCGGACGACGTCGTCGACCTTGGCGCCCGCGACGAAGGCGAGCGCGGTCTCCCGGGCGACCGCGATGTGCTCCGGGTTCTCGTTGCCGCGCAGCCGGAACACGGCCTGGCCGACGGCGAACTTCAGCAGATCGGATGTGGTGAACATGCCGCGCGTGGCCAGCCCGCGGGCGAAGTGGTAGATGGACGCGCCGCGCATCATGGTGTTGTCGACGTCGAAGAAGGCCGCCGCCTCCAGGTCCGGCTCGACCGGCTCGGTAGGCGCGACGGTGACCGCCGCCCGCGCCGCGGCCTCGCCGGCGGCCTCGGCCCCAACCTCGTGTCGTCGTCGCATTAGCCGCCACATGCGGTTCAGCTTACCTAGCCGGTGCCACGAGCCCCTCGATGTAGTCGAGGTAGCCGGCGGCCTGTCCCTTCTGTGCCTCGTTGAGGTGGTCCAGCATCGGCTCGACCGTCTCCCGCTGCTTCTGGGCGAACTTCTTGATCTTGGACGAGCGGGGCTGCGTCCGCGTCAACCGGCTGATCCCGGAACGGGTGGAGTCCTCCATGTCCTTGAGCGTCTGGCCGACCAGCGGGCTGTCGGTGGACGAGCCGAGCAGGCTCGCGACCTCCTTGGCCCGGGTCTCGGCCGAGGCCAGCTCACGCTCGCCGCGTTGGGCGTCGTCGGTGCTCAGGTGCACGAGGGTGCTCTCCGCGGCCCTCTTGAGCGGGTAGAGCGTGTCGCCCGGGACCGCCTGGTACGTGGCGAAGGACGCCACCATCATGGCCCCCGCCAGGCCCAGTGTGGCGACCTGGGACAGCAGCGGACGGCGTCGGCGGCGTACGGACGGGACGGCCGGGCCCGGCGCGCGCTCCTCGTCGGGGGCCGTCAGCAGCAGGCGGCCGGAGACCAGGTCCTCGCGCAGGCGCTCGCGGAACGCCGCCTCGGGCCCGCCGCCCAGAGACGGGCCGCGCAGCTCCGTGAGACGCTCGATGACGAGCTCCCGCCGCCTGCGCGCCCTACTCATGACAGCTCCCTGAGGGATCCAGCCGTGCCAACTGGCCTAACGAGGTGCGGGTGGGAGAGGTTACGCCAGGTCGTGCTTGAGTGCCCTGGCGAGCGTTCGAATGGCCCGAAACTGCAGCGCTTTGATCGCTCCACTCTTCTTCCCCATGATCAACGCGGTTTCCGCGAGCGAGAGGCCGTGCAGGAAGCGCAGCACCACGCATTCCTGCTGGTCGGGATTGAGATCGCGGACGGCGCGCAGCACCCGGTCGTTCATGATGGCCGTGACCACCGCGTTCTCCGGGATGTGCGCGCCTTCGAGCGGCACGTCGATCAGCTCTCCCGTCGGGATCTCCAGTCGGTAGCGGCCGGACTTGAAGTGGTCGGCCACCAGGTTCCTGGCGATGGTGACGAGCCAGGCGCCGAAGTCGCGCCCCTGCCAGGTGAAGTCGCCGATCCTGCGCAGCGCGCGCAGGAAGGTCTCGCTGGTCAGGTCCTCGGCGAGCTGGTGGGAGCCGACCCGGAAGTAGATGTAGCGGTAGACGAGGTCCACATAGCGGTCGTAGAGCGTGCCAAAGGAGTCCGTGCATCCGTTCTTGGCGTGCAGCACCAGCGTGCGGATGTCGTCGGGCACTTCTTCGCGCACGCCAAGCTCGCCCGTCCGGGCAGGTCCAGCGACCGCTGGAGCAAGCAGCCCGGCGAACGGCCACGAATCAGGCATCCGGTATCCCTAGGGGTAAGGGGTGCGGCGTGCTCGAATACTCTAGAAATCAACTGGAAATTCCACAATCCGCGCCTGCTGGCCTGGCTACGAGTAATCGCCCTATACCGTATAGGCGCATACCCCACAGCCTGCGGCGAAGCCCCTCATGGAGCGCCTGTTTCCTCTTCGGCTACCGGCCGGGAGGCATCGTCCGGCAGCATTGGAGTCACCATGGAGATCCTCGTTGCTGTCATAGCCCTTGCCGGTGCGCTCCTCGCCGCGGTCGCGACCGGAGCCCTGATCCGCCGGCTGCGCGACGAGCCCGAGGGGTGGTTGATCGCCTGGACCGTTGCAGCTGGAGCCCTGTGCCTGTCGCTGGCCGCGATCGGCGTCGGGTCCGTCCTGGGGTTCGGGCCGGCCACGTTCCGCGTCTACCAGGTGACGGGGTCGCTGCTCGCGCCGCTCTGGCTGGCCGTGGGCCTGATCCAGCTCCTGGCCGACAAGGTGCCGCCGAGGTTCCTCGCGTGGTTGTTCGGCATCGCGCTCACGGTCGTCTCCGTCGCGATCCTCGTCTTCGACCCGCTCAAGTCCACCGACTTCGGCAAGGCGCTGCCGCCCGGGTCGGCCATGTGGCAGCTCATCCCCGACAAGCTGCTCATCGGCGTGCACGCCATCGACGTGCTCGTCCTGCTGGCGTGCGTGGTGGTGGCCGGGCTCAAGTGGCGCGGCGGCGACGAGTACGACACCGACAACCTCCACGCGGTCCTGGTCATCGCGCCGTCGAGCATCGCCCTGGTGGGGGCCATGCGGTTCTCGGTGCCGCCGCTGTTCACCACCGCGCTGCTCGCGGTGGGCGCGGCGGCGATCTGGTACACCGTGCTGCGCCCGCTGGCGCCGTACGAGGACGACGAGGACGACCTGGAGACGCCGCACGACGACGTGGAGCGCCGGCCGGGCCGCCGGGTCGCGCCCGCGCCCGCGCCCGAGCCCGTGCCGGTGCCGGCCGCCGAGCCGCCTCCCGTGGCGCCTCCGCGCCGCTCACCCGGCCTGGGCGACCTGGTGGCCGAGTACCGGGCGGGCGACCAGCAGGTCGACTACGCCGCCCGGATGGGGGCCGCACCCGACTCGGGCCCCGCGACCGGCTACATCATGAACGGCTCCCCGCCCCCGCGCATGGACACCTCCCCGCGCATGGACGCCCAGCCCTCCCGGCCCGACTACTCGATGCCCGGCACCGGCGTGGCCTACCCGGGCGCCGAGCTGTTCACCCCGTCGCAGCCCCAGCAGGCGGGCGGCCGGCCCTCGCCCAGCATCTACGGCCTGCTCACCGTCTTCACCATCATGGACGGCGCCGGCGACGCGTTCGACCGCCTGGCCGAGGCCACGGTCGAGGCCGTGCGCCGCGGCGAGCCCGACACGCTCGTCTACGCCTGCCACGCCGTCAAGTCGGCGCCCCTGCAGCGCATCGTCTACGAGCTCTACCGCGACGAGGTCGCCTACCGCGACCACCAGCGCCAGCCGCACGTCGAGCGGTTCCTCAACGAGCGTCAGGCGATGGTGCTGGCCACCAACGTCATCGAGCTCAACGTCAACGCCGCGAAGGTGGTGCCGCTGCCCACCGTCATGTTCTGACTGTCATGTTCTAGGTCAGGGCGGCGCGCAGGCGGGCCTCGTCGACCCGCCAGAAGTCGTGCTGCACGCCGTCGATCAGCGTCACCGGGATCATCTCCCAGTACTTCTCCCTGAGCTCCTCGGAGGAGTCGATGCTGACCTCCTCCCACGGCACGCCCAGCTCTCCGGCCACCCTGGCGATGACCGCGCGGGCGTCGTCACAGAGGTGGCAGCCGGGTTTGCCGAGCAAGGTGATGCGATGCATGTCCCCAACCGTAGCGCCCCTACTTTGTGCATCGGTTCACAAAGGGATTAACCTGAAAGACGGTTCTAATCCGTTCAGCGGTCCCCACCGCCCGTTCCCTGGAGCTCCGGCACGTGAAGAGCCCGTCCCAGTCCCGTGACCGCGGCATCCCCGAGGCGACGGTCGCCAGGCTTCCGTTGTACCTGCGGGCGCTGCACGGGATGGCGGAGCGCGGGGTCGCGACCGTGAGCTCGGAGGACCTGGCCGTGGCCGCGGGCGTGAACTCGGCCAAGCTCCGCAAGGACCTCTCGCACCTCGGCTCGTACGGCACCCGCGGCGTAGGCTACGAGGTGGAGTACCTCGTCTACCAGATCTCCCGCGAACTCGGCCTGACCCAGGACTGGGCGGTCGCGATCGTCGGGGTCGGCAACCTCGGCCGCGCCCTGGCGAACTACGGCGGCTTCGTCTCCAGGGGCTTCCGCGTGGCCGCGCTCTTCGACGCCGACCCCGAAGTCGTGGGCGACACCATCGCGGGGTTGAATGTGGAGCACATCGACGAACTGGAAGCCGTCATCAAGCGGCGTGGAGTCTCGATCGTGGTACTGGCGACACCGGCGGCAGCGGCGCAGGAAGTGTGCGATCGTGTTGTCGCCGTGGGCGTGACCAGCATCCTGAACTTCGCCCCAGTCGTTCTCACCGTTCCGGACACCGTCGACGTCCGGAAGGTCGACCTATCAATCGAACTGCAGATTCTCGCGTTCCACGAGCAACGCAAGGCTGGGGGGCCACTCATGGCGGTGGACGGTCAATGAGTGTTCTGGCGATCGGACTCAGCCACCGGACGGCTCCGGTGGCGCTTCTCGAACGCGTCTCGGTGACCGGTGACGCGCTGGTCAAGCTGCTGCACGACGTGCAGCAGGACACCAGCGTCGCGGAGGCCATGGTGATCTCGACCTGCAACAGGGTCGAGATCTACGTCACGGTCGACCGCTTCCACGCCGCGGTCACCTCGATCAGCGGGCTGCTGGCCGTCCACTCCGGCGTGCCGGCCGACGAGCTGACCCCGCATCTCTACGTGCACTACGAGGAGCGGGCCGTCGAGCACCTGTTCTCGATGGTGTGCGGCCTCGACTCCATGGCCGTCGGCGAGGGCCAGATCCTGGGCCAGGTCCGCCAGGCGCTCAAGCTCGCCCAGAAGCACGGCACGGTCGGCGCGACCCTCAACGAGCTGACGCAGCAGGCGCTGCGCGTCGGCAAGCGCGCCCACACCGACACCGGCATCGACCAGGCCGGCCCCTCGCTGGTCTCGGCGGGCCTCGCGCTCGCCGGCGACCTGGCCGGGCGGCGGGCGCTGGTGGTGGGCGCGGGCTCGATGAGTTCGCTGGCCGCCGTCACGCTGCAGCGCGCCGGGGTCACCGACATCGTCGTGGCCAACCGCACGTACGAGCGGGGCGCGCGGCTGGCCGAGTCGGTCGGCGGCCGGGCCGTCGCGTTCGCCGCCGTGCGCGAGGAGCTGGCCGGCGCCGACATCGTGATCACCTGCACCGGCGCCGGGCGGCACGTCATCACCTCCGACATGCTGACCAGGGGCGTGTTCCTGCTCGACCTGGCGCTGCCGCACGACATCGACCCGGCCGTGCGCGAGGTGCCCGGCGTCACGCTGGTCGACCTGGAGACGATCCAGGAGTCCGGCGTCGGCTCGCGCGGCGGCGACGCCGTCGAGTCCGTCCGCGCGCTCGTGGCCGAGGAGCTGAGCGCCTACCTCGACGCCGCCCGCGCCGCCCGCGTCACCCCGACCGTGGTGGCGCTGCGCAGCAAGGCGGCGGGCGTGGTGGAGTCCGAGCTGGGCCGACTGATGATGCGCATGCCCGATCTCGACGACAAGGCCAGGGACGAAATCGCCATGACCGTGCAGAGGGTCGTTGACAAACTGCTTCACGAGCCGACTGTGCGTGTCAAGCAGCTCGCCGCCGGTCCAGGGGGCGATCATTATGCGGAAGCCCTGCGTGAGTTGTTCAATCTCGATCCGAAGATGCCCGCGGCCGTGAGGGAGGTGGAGCTGTGAACCTGCGGTTGGGCACCCGCCGCAGCATGCTGGCGACCACGCAGTCCCAGATGGTGGCCGACGCCCTCACCGCGCGCACCGGGCACCCGGTCGAGCTGGTGGGCGTGACGACCTTCGGCGACGTGACCAAGGCGCACCTGGCGCAGCTCGGCGGCACCGGCGTGTTCGTCAGCGCGCTGCGCGACAAGCTGGTCGAGGGCGAGATCGACTTCGCCGTCCACTCGCTGAAGGACCTGCCGACCAAGCAGGACCCGCGCTTCACGCTGGCCGCGCTCCCCGAGCGCCACGACCACCGCGACGCGCTGGTCGGCTCGCACAAGTTCGCCGACCTGCCCGCCGGGGCCAGGGTCGGCACGGGCTCGCCGCGCCGCGTCGCCATGCTGAGCGCGCTCCGCCCCGACCTGGAGTACGTCCCGATCCGCGGCAACGCCGACACGCGCATCGGCAAGATCGCCGCGGGCGAGCTCGACGCCGTCGTGCTGGCCAGCGCCGGGCTCACCAGGCTCGGCCGCGGCGGCGAGATCGCGCAGATCTTCGAGGTCGAGGAGCTGCTGCCGGCCCCCGGCCAGGGCGCGCTGGCCGTGGAGTGCCTGGCCGCGCGCACCGACCTGATCGAGACCCTGTCCGTGCTCGACGACCCGCGCACGCGCAGCGCGGTGACCGCCGAACGCGCCGTGCTGTCCGCCCTGGAAGCGGGCTGCGCCGCACCCGTGGGTGCTTTCGCGGCCGATCACGGGCACACTCTGAACCTGACCGCAGTGGTCGTCTCCATCGACGGCCGCGAAGCGGTCCGCAAGTCCGCCGCCGGTTCTCCTTCGGAGGCTGCACAGCTGGGCCGCCTCCTGGCGGCCGAGATGATCGCCGAAGGGGCCGACAGATTGATGGGGGAGCAATCCCATTGAGCTCCGATAGTCCAACCTCCGGTTTCGTCGCCTTCGTGGGGGCGGGTCCCGGTGACCCCAACCTGCTGACGCTCCGCGCCGCCGAACTTCTCGGCAAGGCGGACGCCGTCGTGCTCGACGACGAGCAGTCCGGCCCGCTGCTCAAGCACTGCCGCGAGGGCGTCGAGGTCGCCGAGGGCGACTACGTCCAGCGGGCCAAGGCCGGGCAGCTCGTGGTGCGCCTGTGCGCGGGCGACCCCATGTTGTTCTCCTCGATCGACGACGAGGTCGCGGCCTGCGTGGCGGCGGAGGTGGACTTCGAGATCGTGCCCGGCGTGCCGCCCGCGACCGCGGTGCTCACCTACGCCGGCATCCCGGCGGCCACGGCCGTGCCCGAGTTCCGCGTCGTCGACGCCGCTCAGGAGCAGGACTGGTCGTCCCACGCCGCCACCCGCGGCACGCTGGTGATCTACAACGGCATCACCGAGGCCGTCGCCATCGGCAAGGCGCTGATCGCCGGCGGCAAGCCCGACACCACGCCGGTCGCCGTCAGCAGCGGCGGCACCACCACCGAGCAGTACACCGTCGTGTCCTCGCTCGGCCGGCTGCAGGCCGACCTGAAGCACGCCGGGTTCACCGAGCCCGCGCTGATCGTGGTCGGCGAGGCCGTGGGGCAGCGCGAGCGGCTGTCGTGGTTCGAGACCAAGCCGCTGTTCGGGTGGCGGGTGCTGGTGCCGCGGACGAAGGAGCAGTCCCGCAGCCTGTCCGAGCAGCTCGTGGCCTACGGCGCGGTGCCCGAGGAGGTGCCGACCATCTCGGTCGAGCCGCCGCGCACGCCGCAGCAGATGGACCGCGCCATCAAGGGCCTGGTCACCGGCCGCTACGAGTGGGTGGCCTTCACCAGCGCCAACGCCGTCAAGGCGGTGCGCGAGAAGTTCGAGGAGTACGGGCTCGACGCGCGGGCCTTCGCCGGGCTCAAGGTGGCCGCCGTGGGCGAGGCCACCTCGCGGGCCCTGGTCGAGTTCGGCGTCAAGCCCGACCTGCTGCCCTCGGGGGAGCAGTCCTCCGAAGGGCTCGTGGCCGAGTGGCCGCCCTACGACTCGATGCTCGACCCGATCAACCGGGTGCTGCTGCCCCGGGCCGACATCTCGACCGACACGCTGGTGGCCGGGCTCACCGAGCTGGGCTGGGAGTGCGACGACGTGACGGCGTACCGGACGGTGCGCGCCGCGCCGCCGCCCGCGCCCATCCGCGAGGCGATCAAGGGCGGCGGCTTCGACGCCGTGCTGTTCACCTCGTCCTCCACCGTGCGCAACCTGGTCGGCATCGCGGGCAAGCCGCACAACGTCACCGTGATCGCGGTGATCGGGCCGCAGACGGCCAAGACGGCCGAGGAGTTCGGGCTCCGGGTCGACGTCATGTCCGACAAGCCATCCGCATCGGCCCTGGCCGCAGCGCTGGCCGAGTTCGGTGCCAAGCAGCGCCAGGCGGCCGTGGCCGCGGGTGACAGCCCGCGCAGGCCCTCCCAGAACCGCCGTGGCGCCAGGAGGAGAGCCAAGTGAGCGCCCAGTTCCCCGTCGCACGTCCCCGGCGTCTGCGTCGCAGCCAGGCGCTGCGCCGGATAGTGTCGGGCACGCGGCTGCACGCCGCGGACCTGATCCTGCCGCTGTTCCTCAAGGAGGGCATCGACGCGCCGCAGCCGGTGTCGTCCATGCCGGGCGTCTTCCAGCACACCCGCGACTCGCTGCGCAAGGCCGCGCACGACGCGGCCGAGGCGGGCGTGGGCGGCCTGATCCTGTTCGGCATCCCCGCGGTCAAGGACGCGACCGGCTCGGCGGCCGACGACCCCGACGGCATCCTCCAGGTCGCGCTGCGCGAGGTGACCGCCGAGGTCGGCGACGCCCTCGTGGTCATGGCCGACACCTGCCTCGACGAGTTCACCGACCACGGCCACTGCGGGATCCTGACCCCGTCCGGCGAGGTGGACAACGACGCCACGCTGGAGCGTTACGCCTCCATCGCGCTGGCCCAGGCCGCCGCCGGCTCCCAGATGATCGCGCCGAGCGGCATGATGGACGGCCAGGTCGGCGCCATCCGCGCCGCGCTCGACGGGGCCGGCCACGCCGACGTCCCGATCCTGTCCTACTCCGTCAAGTACGCCTCCGCCTTCTTCGGCCCGTTCCGCGAGGCCGCCGAGTGCGCGCCGCAGTTCGGCGACCGCAGCACCCACCAGCAGGACCCGGCCGGTCCGCTGGAGGAGGCGCTGCGCGAGGTCAGGCTCGACCTGGCGGAGGGCGCCGACGCCGTCATGGTCAAGCCGGCGCTGGCCTACCTCGACGTCATCACCCGGGTGCGCGACGCGGTCGACGTGCCGGTGGCGGCCTACCAGGTGAGCGGCGAGTACGCGATGGTCGAGGCGGCGGCGGCCAACGGCTGGATCGACCGCGACCGGACGATCATGGAATCGCTGGTCGCCATCAAGCGCGCCGGCGCCGACATGATCCTCACGTACTGGGCGACGGAAGTGGCGCGACAGCTCTAACCAAGGGGTTTCCCGTCAACTCCTGAGGCGTGTGCGTTAGAGTGCGATGACAAGTGCTGGTGTGTCCCGCGGTGTGCGAACGGCCCGGAGCCGGGACCTCCTCAGGCGCTGACTCGACGGGAGACACCATGGTGGGGGTACCACTGGCTCGGCGTACCAGAAAGCGGTCGCGGCCGACACGCATCGATTCCGTGCTGGAGTACGCGTCCCTGGGCTGGCCCGTCGTGCCGGGTGCCTTTCCGCTGCGTCAGGGCCCGCGCGCGTGTTCGTGCGACCGCGTCGGCTGTCCCGATCCCGGCGCCCATCCGCTCTCGCCCGCCTGGCACCTGCAGGCCACGACGGACACGACGCTGCTGACCCGCTGGTGGGAGAGCGAGCCGGAGGCCAACGTGATCCTGCCCACAGGGCGCGTGTTCGACGTGTTCGACGTACCGCTCGCCTCCGGCCTGTCGGCCCTCACCAGGATCGACGCCGCCGGAGCCCACCCAGGCCCGGTCGCCGCTCAAGGCGACCGGGTCTTGTTTTATGTGGCCACCCGCGGCAACCCCGAGGACGAGGACGAGTGGTGGTCCTGCCAGCTCGACTGCGACCCGGCCACCATCGACGACACGCCGGGCCTGCGCTGGCACTGCCGCGACAGCTACGTGCTCGCGCCGCCCTCCATGCTGCCCTCGGGCCAGCCGGTCTCCTGGCTGCGGCCCCCGGACGGCCGTCCGCTGCCCGACCCCCTGCGCATCCTGGAATGGCTCGCCGACTGAGCACGCCCCGCGGCGGGGGCACGGACCTGCGGGACTAACCTGGGTCGGGTGAGCCGTACACAGAACTCCGAAGGTCTTTTCACCCGCGCCAGGGAAGTGGTGCCCGGCGGCGTCAACTCGCCTGTGCGCGCGTTCGGCGCGGTGGGCGGCACGCCGCGTTTCATGGCCTCGGGCCAGGGGCCGTACATCACCGACGTCGACGGCAACCGCTACGTCGACCTGGTCTGCTCCTGGGGCCCGATGATCCTCGGCCACCGGCATCCCGCGGTCGTCGAGGCCGTCTCCGGCGCGGTCGCCCACGGCTTCTCCTACGGCACCGCCACGCCGGGCGAGGTCGAGCTGGCCGAGGAGATCGTCTCCCGGATGGCGCCGGTCGAGAAGGTGCGCCTGGTCAGCTCCGGCACCGAGGCGACGATGAGCGCGGTGCGCCTGGCGCGCGGCTTCACCGGGCGGTCCAAGGTGATCAAGTTCGCCGGCTGCTACCACGGGCACGTCGACGCCCTGCTGGCCTCGGCCGGGTCAGGGGTGGTGACGTTCGGGCTGCCGGACACGCCCGGGGTGACCGGGGCGTCGGCGGCCGACACGATCGTGCTGCCGTACAACGACATCCAGGCGGTGGCGGAGGCGTTCGCGGCCGCCGAGGTGGCCTGCGTGATCACCGAGGCGTGCCCGGCGAACATGGGGGTCGTCCCGCCGCGCGACGGGTTCAACGCCCGGCTGCGCGAGCTGTGCACGGCCAACGGCGCGCTGCTCATCGTCGACGAGGTGCTGACCGGCTTCCGCGTCTCGTCCGCCGGCTGGTACGGCCTCGACCCGGTCGACGCCGATCTGATGACGTTCGGCAAGGTCATGGGCGGCGGCCTGCCCGCGGCGGCGTTCGGCGGCCGGGCCGACGTGATGGCCTTCCTGGCTCCGGAGGGCCCGGTCTACCAGGCGGGCACGCTGTCCGGCAATCCGCTGGCGTGCGCCGCCGGCCTGGCGACCCTGCGCGCCCTCGACGCCGACGCCTACGCGCGCATCGACGCCGCGGCGCTCGCGGTGGGCGACGCGGCGGCCGAGGCGCTGGCGAAGGCGGGCGTGCCCCACAGGTTGCAGCGTGCCGGCAGCCTGTTCTCGATCTTCTTCGCCGAGGGCGAGGTGCGCGACTTCGACCAGGCCAAGGCCCAGAACACGGCGGCCTTCACCGCGTTCTTCCACGCGATGCTCGACCAGGGCGTCTACCTGCCGCCGTCGGCGTACGAGGCGTGGTTCCTGTCGGCCTCGCACGACGACGAGGCGCTCAACCGGATCGCCGAGGCCCTGCCGGCAGCGGCGAAGGCGGCCGCGGCGGTTCTGTAGCCCGGCGCGGCCTGGTGCCGGCGTACAGCACGCCGGCGACGATGAGGGCCGCGGCCAGGACCTCGGTCCAGGAGAGGGGCTCGCCGGCCACCAGCGCGGCCGACGACATGCCGAACACCGGCACCAGCAGCGTGTACGGCGCCACGGTCGAGGCGTCGTACCGGCGCAGCAGCCAGCCCCACACGCCGAACCCGCCGAGCGTCGAGACGAAGGCCACGTAGGCCAGCGACAACCAGCCCTCGGCGGGGGCCGTCAGCACGGGCGGCCCCTCGACCAGCAGCGACAGCAGCAGGAGGGGCGGCGCGGAGAAGGCGCTCACCCACACCATGAACCGCAGCGAGTCCGGCGGCGCGGCCCTGCGCTGCACCACGTTGCCGAGCCCCCAGGCCGCGGCGGCAGCCACGCACAGGGCGAAGGCGCCCAGCGGGCCGGACACCCCGAAGTCGAACGCGACCAGGGCCAGGCCGCCGAAGGCGACCGCCAGGCCGAGGACGCGGCGGGCGGTGAGCCGCTCGCCGAGCAGCGTCACCGCGAACAGCACGGTGAACAACGCCTGCATCTGCAGGACGAGAGAGGTCAGTCCGGCCGGCATGCCCGCTCGCATGCCCACCAGCAACAGGCCGAACTGACCCACTCCGAGAGTGGCCGCCACCCCGGCGACCCAGCGCCACGGGACTCCCGGCCGCCCCGCGATCAGCAGGGCGGGGAACGCCGCCAGGGTGAACCTGATCCCCGCGTACAGCAGGGGAGGGAAGTGCTTCAGGCCGACCTGCATGACGACGAAGTTGAAGCCCCACACGGCCGCGAGGCCGACGGCGAGGGCGAGGTGGCGGGGGCTCACGCAGAGCGGGTCTTCTGGTACCTGTTGCGCTGCTCGCGAGCCTGCTCGGCGAGGACCTTCAGGTACGAGGTGGAACGGGTCTCGGGCTTCCTGCTCTTAATGATTCGCATGCATATATTTTCATCTGCTTCAGATACAAGGACAAGCGAGACTTTCTACGCTAAACCCTTTAGTCTGGCTTACATGTTGGACCTGAACCGGCTCAAGGCACTTCACGCCGTGCACGTGTACGGGTCGGTCGGCGCCGCGGCCGACGCGCTCATGGTCACGCCGTCGGCCGTCAGCCAGCAGATCGCCAAGCTGGAGCGGGAGACGGGCGCCCGGCTCATGGAGCGCAGCGGCCGGGGCGTGCGGCTGACCGACGCCGCCGGCCTGCTCGCCGAGCACGCCGAGCGCATCCTGGCCCTGGTCGAGACCGCGGAGGCGGACTTCGAGGCGCTGCGCGGCGAGGTCGTCGGCCGGCTCAGCATCGCCGCCTTCGCCACCGCGACCCGCGGCCTGATGCCCGGCGCGCTCGTCCAGCTCAAGAGGCACCACCCCGACCTGCACGTGCAGCTCTACGAGCGCGAGCCCGAGCGGGTGCTGCGCGAGGTGGCCAGGGGCGAGCTGGACCTGGGCGTGATGCAGGACTGGCTCAACCGGCCCATCGCCATGCCCGAGGGCCTGTCCAGGGCCACGCTGCTCGACGACGTGGCCGACGTCGCCATCCCCGCCGACCATCCGCTGGCCGGGCGCAGGGAGGTGGGGCTGGCCGAGCTGCACGGCGAGCGGTGGATCAGCTCGTCGCCCGGCACGGTCTGCCACGACTGGCTGGTCTTCACGCTGCGCAACGCCTCGCTGGAGCCGGAGATCGCGTGCATGGCCGACGAGTACCCCACCCAGCTCGCGCTGGTCGCCGCCGGGCTCGGCTGCGCGATCGTGCCGCGCCTGGGCCGCGACTGCGTGCCCGAAGGCGTGCGGCTGGTCCCGATCATGCCGCGGCAGACGCGCCGCATCTACGCGGTGTGGCGCACCGACGCGGCCCGCCGTCCGGCGATCAGGGCCACGGTCGAGGCCCTGATCGGCGTCAGCCGCGAGCAGGAGAACGCCTGGGCGGTCAGCTGAGCATCCGGCCGCGCACCCGGCCGGGCCGCGCTCAGCTGAGCGCGATCGCCACCACGCCGCCGAGGATCACGCCCGCCGCCAGCAGCCGCCGCCGCAGGTCGCCCTCGGCCAGCAGCCGCCCGCCGAGCAGCACCGCGATCAGCACGCTCACCTCGCGCGCCGGCGCCACCACGCTCACCGGCGCCATCGTGAACGCGATCAGGACCAGCAGGTACGACAGGAAGATCAGGAACGCCGCCCCCACGATCCGCGACCGGTGCTCCCGCCACACGGACCCGACCAGCCGCCGCCTGGCCCCGGCGACGAACGGCGTGAGCGCCAGCGCCCGCCCGACCTCGCCGAGGTAGTTGAGCATGATCGGCGCCACCGCGAACGCGCTGACCACCTGCGAGTCCCACACCGTGTACCCGGCGATGAACAGCCCCACGACCAGCCCCGACACCAGCCCCCGCAGGTCGCCCCGCCCGGCCGCGCCGCCGCTCATCATGAACACCCCGACCCCGACGAGCACGATCCCGGCCACGCCGGCCGGCGCCGGGTGCTCGTCCAGGAACAACACGGCGACCAGGCTGGCCAGCATCGGCCCCGTCCCGCGGGCGACGGGGTAGACCAGCGACAGGTCGCCCGCGCCGTAGCCGCGCTGGAGCAGCACGAAGTAGCCCAGGTGCAGGGCCGTGCTGCCGCAGATCACCGCCAGGTCGCCCCACGACAGCCGGGCGCCCGTGACCAGCAGGAACCCGGCGAACAGCGGGCTCCACACCACCGTGGCCACGACCCCGATCAGCCAGAGGAAGACGAGGCCGTCGGCCTGGGCCGCCTTCTTGCTCAGCAGGTTCCAGGTGGCGTGCGCGACGGCGGCGACGAGAATGAGGACCAGCGCCCAAGGGCTCATCCGGGCGACTCCTTCCAGGGGTGACGGAGAGGAGCCTCCAGGCTTTTGTCCCGTCAGCTGTACGGCCCGGCGGGCCGCGGCGCCGCTCGGACCTGTCTTCCGGCCCTGGTTGTGTGACGGGGGAGGCGGACCGGACGCGGAACCCTAGGCGCAGTCGTCCCGACCATACCTCCGCGCGAAATGCCGGACCAGGCAGCCCCTGACTATGACCGGCATCGAAACGGATAGGCTGTGGCACACCATGGCTGAAACCACCGTCGTCCACCTTTTGCGCCACGGTGAGGTGCACAATCCCGGCGGCATCCTGTACGGCAGGCTGCCCGGCTACCACCTGTCCGACACCGGCAGGCTCATGGCCGAGACGGTCGCCAAGGCCGTCGGCGGCCGCGACATCGTCGCCGTCCACAGCTCGCCGCTCGAACGCGCGCTGGAGACCGCGGCCCCGCTCGCCGACAAGCTCGGCCTCGACGTGACCAAGGACGACCGCCTGCTCGAAGCGGCGAACATGCTGCAGGGCCGTCCGGTCGGCCAGGGGCTGGCCATCCTTCGCAACCCGCGCAACTACCGATATTTCTGGAACCCGTTGCGCCCGTCGTGGGGCGAGGCGTACCCGGCGATCGTGGCGCGCATGAAGGCGGCCGTCGACGACGCCAGGGCGGCGGCGCGCGGGCACGAGGCCGTGCTGGTCAGCCACCAGCTCCCGATCTGGACGATCAGGATGGCCGCCGAGGGCCGCCGGCTCTGGCACGACCCGCGCCGCAGGCAGTGCGCGCTGGCCAGCCTCACCACCTTCACCTTCGAGGGCGACCGCCTGGTCAGCGTCGGCTACAGCGAGCCGGCCGGGTCGCTGAGTTCGGGGCCGTCGATACCAGGGGCCTGATGTCCGGGCCGTGTCTGCCCGCCGGTAGAGTTGCAAGCTCTACCGGTTGTAGTACAAGGAGATCATCCTCCGTGCGCGCGACGTCCATCTCCCTCGTTCTCCTGGCCGCGCTGGCCGCGGGCTGCGCGGCAAACCAGAGCGGGCAGCCCCAGGTGGGCGACACCCGGTTCGTCGCGGGCGACGGCAAGATGCAGGTCTTCGACGCCGCCGACCGCAAGGCGGCCCCGCCGGTCGAGGGCCCCACGCTCGACGGCGGCACGGCCTCGCTGGCCGCCCACAAGGGCAAGGTCGTGGTGATCAACTTCTGGGCCTCGTGGTGCGGCCCGTGCCGGGCCGAGGCGCCGGTGCTCAAGGAGGTCGCCGCCAAGACCAAGGGCGACGTGCAGTTCATCGGCATCGACTTCAAGGACCGCCAGGCCGACGCCCTCGCCTTCGAGCGCACCGAGCAGACCGGCTACTCCCACATCTTCGACCAGCCCGGCAAGGTCGCGCTGTCCTTCCAGGGCACCGTGCCGCCCGCGGCGATCCCGTCCACGCTGGTCATCGACAAGCAGGGCCGCATCGCGGCCAGGGCGCTCGGGGCGGTCAAGTACACCGACCTGATGAACACGGTGACCAAGGTGCGCGATGAGTGACGTCGTCGCCTCGGGCTCGTTGCTGCTCGCGGTGCCGATCGCGCTGCTGGCCGGGGTGGTGTCGTTCCTGTCGCCGTGCGTGCTGCCGCTGGTGCCGGGCTATCTGTCGTACGTGACGGGCATGAGCGCCGACCCCAAGCGGGGGCGGCTGGTGCTCGGCACGGTGCTGTTCGTGGCCGGGTTCGCGCTGGTGTTCGTGCTCAGCGGCGCGCTGTTCGGCGGGCTCGGCTCGATCATGCTGGGCAACGCCCAGGTCATCACGCGGGTGCTCGGCGTCCTGACGATCCTGCTCGGGCTGGCCTTCCTCGGCGTGCTGCCCGGCCTGATGCGCGACGTGCGCATCCACAAGCTGCCGGCCGCGGGCCTGGCCGGCGCGCCGCTGCTCGGCGTGGTGTTCGGCCTCGGCTGGACGCCGTGCATCGGCCCCACGCTGGCCGTCGTGCTCACGCTCGGGCTCAACGAGGGCAGCGCCTCGCGCGGCGCGCTGCTGGCCGTGGCCTACGCGCTGGGCCTCGGGCTGCCGTTCGTGGCCGCCGCCCTGGCCTACAGCAAGGCCCTGCGCACGTTCCAGGCCGTGCGCAAGCACACCCGGCTGATCACCAGGATCGGCGGGGGCATGATGGTGGCCGTCGGGCTGCTGCTCGTCACCGGACTGTGGGGTGCGATGATCGCGGCCATGCAGGGGCTCATCGGCGCGTTCGAGCCGGTGATCTGATGAGCGTCGACGAGCTGGTGCGCGAGGAGCGCGAGCCCCGGCAGGCCGGCATGGGGCCGGTCGGCTGGCTCCGGTGGGGCTGGCGCACCCTCACCTCGATGAAGACCGCGCTGATCCTGCTCTTCCTGCTGGCGCTCGGCTCGATCCCGGGCTCGCTGGTGCCCCAGCGCAGCGTCGAACCCGACAAGGTGGCCCAGCTCTACCAGCAGAACCCCACCCTGGCCGAGTGGTACGACCGCTTCCAGCTCTTCGAGGTGTTCACCTCGGTCTGGTTCGCCGCCGTCTACCTGCTGCTGTTCACCTCGCTCGTCGGCTGCATCATCCCGCGCACCGCCACCTACCTGCGCGAGCTGCGCCGCAAGCCGCCCGCCGCGCCCAAGAACCTGTCCCGGCTGCCCCACTCCGACTCCTTCGAGGGCGACCTCACCGTGGAGGAGGCCGCCGGGCGGCTGCGCAAGATGCGTTTCCGCGTCGTCACCGGCGACGGCTGGGTGGCCGCAGAGAAGGGCTATCTGCGCGAGACCGGCAACCTGTTCTTCCACGTCGCGCTGATCGGCATCCTGCTCGCGGTCGGCTTCGGCTCCCTGTACGGCTACCGCGGCAACGTCCTGGTCGTCGAGGGCGACGGCTTCGCCAACACCGTGGCCGCCTACGACAGGTTCATCCCCGGCAGCCGGGTCTCGGCCGAGTCGCTCCAGCCGTTCTCGTTCGAGCTGGCCGACTTCAAGGCCACCTACCAGGTCGAGGGCGACAAGAAGGGCCAGGAGCTCGACTACTCCGCCTACCTGAAGGTGCACGACGAGCCGGGCGCGCCCGCCCGCGACTACGAGCTCAAGGTCAACGACCCGCTGGAGGTCGACGGGACGCAGACGTACCTGATCGGCCACGGCTACGCGCCCGTCTTCAAGGTCACCGACGGCAAGGGCCAGGTCGCCTACGAAGGGCCCGTGGCCTGCCTGATCGACCAGAAGGCCACGCTGACCTCGTCGTGCGTCGTCAAGGCGCCCGACGCGCAGCCGTCCCAGCTGGGGTTCCTGCTGCGTTTCCTGCCCACCAGCGTGCCGCTGACCGACGGCAACTACGCCTCGGCCTTCCCCGGCGAGCTCCAGCCGCAGGTGCAGCTCCTCGGCGGTTACGTGGGCGACCTCGGCATGCGGTCGGGCAAGCCGCAGTCGGTCTACAAGATCCTGCCGGACGAGCTCGACGGCAAGGTCGTGCCCGTCGTGCGGGGATCGTTCGCGACCAAGCCGCTGTCGGTGGGGGAGTCCACCGAGCTGCCCGGCGGGGCGGGGAAGCTGGAGTTCACCGGCGTCAAGGAGTGGATCACGCTCCAGACCGCCTACGACCCCGGGCGCGTGCCCGCGCTGATCGCCGCGGCCGTCGCGGTGGTCGCCATCGCGCTGTCGTTGATGATCCGCCGCCGGCGCGTCTGGGTGCGGGTCAGGGAAGGGCGGGTCGACGTGGGCGGCCTGACCCGTACCGAGGGCTCCGCGGCGGGCTTCGCCGAGGAGTTCGCCGAGATCGTCAAGGCTCTATCAGCAGGAGAACAGCATGTCCGCTGAGCAATTGGCCGGGCTGAGCGACAACTTCGTCGTCGGCGCCGTCCTGCTCTACATCATCGCCATGGTGGGCTTCGCGATGGAGCTGGCCTTCGGAAGGGCCGTCCTGGGCAAGGCGGCCGTGAAACGGGCCGCCCGGCAGCCCGTCACGGTCGGCGCCCCCTCGGAAGGCGACGCCGGGCCCGAGGCCGAGGCGCCCGTCGCCGATCCCGCGCCCGTCATGGCGGGCGGGGCCAGGGCCGGGCGGGTCGCACTCGTGCTGGCCTGGATCGGGTGGGCCGCCAACCTCGGCGCCATCATCACCCGCGGCCTGGCGGTCGGCCGGTGGCCGTGGGGCAACATGTACGAGTTCGTGGTGGCCATCTGCTTCGCCGCCGTGACCGCGTTCCTGTTCACCCAGGTCCGCCAGAACGTGCGGTTCCTGGGCGCGTTCGTCATGATCGCCGCCACGCTCGGGCTCGGGTTCGCGGTCAAGGTGCTCTACACGGCGGCCGGGCCCGTGGTGCCGGCGCTGAACTCGTACTGGATCGCGATCCACGTCACCGCGGCGATCCTGGCCAGCGGGCTGTTCACGCTGGCCGGCGTGTCGGGCGTGCTGTTCCTGGTGCGCGGCGAGGGGCTCTCGCGCCTGCCCAGCCGCGACGACCTGGAGCGGGTGGCCCACCGCGCGATCGTGCTGGCCTTCCCGCTGTGGACGTTCGCCGTCATCGCCGGCGCGCTCTGGGCCGACCGCGCCTGGGGCCGCTACTGGGGCTGGGACCCCAAGGAGGTCTGGTCGTTCATCACTTGGGTGGCGTACGCGGCCTACCTGCACGCCAGGGTGACGGCCGGCTGGCGGGGCAGGGCCGCCATGATCGTGCAGCTGCTGGCGTTCGGGTGCCTGATCTTCAACCTGGTCGGCGTCAACATCTTCATCTCCGGCCTGCACAGCTACGCCGACGTCAGCGGTTAGTCCTCGCCGCGCATCCGCCGGTCGAGATCTCTCAGGAAGTCGGGGTCGTCGTCCGGGCCCTTCGGCGCGCCCGGGCCCGGCGGCACCGGCCACGGGTCGCGCTCGGCCCTGGGCCGCCCGCGCAGCATCCAGATCACGCCGCCGAGCAGCGGGACCAGCACGACGATGAGCACCCACAGCGCCTTTGGTACGTTCCTGACCTCTTCCTCGGGTGCGGTGATGACGTCGAAGAGCGAGAAGAGCCAGAAGGCCAGCAACGCCAGGCCGATCAGAACACCTGCCATGCCCGAACTGTAAGCCATCCGCGACGTGATCGTGTCGGACGATGTCCCGTTTCGGATGACTCGGGAAGATCGGCGTCGTACCGTGGAACCCGGTTCGCCATGGACGCGGCGTGAAGGGGTGCGATGGCCTTTTCTCACGACAAGGGCCGACATCGGCGCGGCCGTTGGTGGCGCCGCGGGTCGTACCTGTTCTCGCGGCGTGACGAGGCTCCTCCGGACGCGGATCGTTCCTTCTGGTCCCGGCGGAAGGAGAGCCGCCCGGAGGCCCCGAGAGAGCAGTTCAAGGGCGCCGAGCGGCGCAGGGAGCAGCAGCCGGAGCGGTTCGCCCGTCCCGGCGGCCCCCAGCGGCGCGAGGTCACCTGGGACGGCCTCTCGCTGCGCGAGCGCGCGCCACGCCTGCCCGCCGCCGTCGCCGAACGCCCCCGCTACACCTGGTACGACTTCGAGCTCGACGACACGCCGCCGAGGGCCCAGCCCAACAGGCCGGAGGCCCCCTCCATCGGCGACGGACTGCGCCACTGCGGCAAGCTGGAGAAGATCCTCCACCGCCAGTGGGACGCCCGGCACGGCCCGCCCTCCAAGGACGCCGTACGCGCAGTGGAGAGCCTGGCCCGGCTGCCCGACCGGCTGAAGGAGCTGCTGGCCGCCGGTCTCGAAGGCATCTACGTCGGCCCCGGCGGCGTCCCCGACCTCGACGACATGGGCTACTTACGCGGCGCGCCGCTCCCGTCCGGCCGGGCCACCTGGGACATCTGCGCCGGCGCGTACGGCGACCGCAAGATCGTGGTGGGCGACCGCCCCTCACCCACGCCGGACGTGATGATGCACGAGGTCGGCCACGCCATCGACGACCTGGACTCCTTCCACGGCGAATGGGTGTCGGACTCGCCGGAGTTCGTCCGGCTCTACGACAACGCCTTCCCCAAGCTGGCCTCGACCTTCCACCGCCAGGGCAACGGCCTGGGCCGCAAGGAGTTCTTCGCCGACGCCTTCGCCGCCATCGCCGCCCGCCAGCGCCCGGCCCTGGTCGACATGCTCGGCGGCGACACACGGATGGCGCTCGACGTCATGCTCTTCTTCAACCGGCGCTACGGAATCTAGGTGATCAGCCATGTACGTCATCCGGCTCGCTGACGGGACCCTGCGCGTGCCGCAGAGCCTGACCAGCGAAGACGGGCGTCTGATCGGCAACGCGTACGTGGACGTGCAGCCCGGCGAGCCCGACTACGACAAGTGGCTGCCCGAGTCGCTGACCGAGGAGGAGGCGGCCGAGCGCCGCAGTCGCTGGGAAGAGGAGAACGACGACCTCGAACGCGAGTTCCTGGCCTTCAAGGCCAGCCAGGAGGACGCCTGAGAAGGACCGGCGCCAGCCGCGGTCGGCGGTTGGCGCCGCCCCGTGCCTGCCGTCGGGAAGTGTGGCCCGCAGGCACGCTCGACCACGGCCTCACGACGTGAGGCGGATTGAGGTCCCGCCAGCGGTGATCCTGGCGGATCTCAGGATCACCGACTAGACGGAACGTCAGACGCGCGGGGACTCACCTGCTGGCCTGTCGGCCGTGAGAACGTCCTCGCCTCGAAGAAGGGCGTGCACTTCCGACTCGCGGAAGCGCCGGTGCCCTCCGGGGGTGCGGATACTGCTGATGCGGCCTGCCGCAGCCCAGCGCGTAACCGTCTTTGGGTCTACCCGGAAGAGGGCGGCAACCTCTCCTGGGGTCAGCAGACGCTCGCTGCTACTCTCCACCAATCTCTCCCCCTCGCATCCCGCTTCCTGCCAGCGGGCGGACAGGTAACCAGTGTGTCGAGCGAAGCCTGATTTATCCGTGGTTTTCGACAAAGATCACGGGTTGTTATCAGCTGACTGCCCGATTGTTATATGATAGAGCCTCTTTGGGGCTCTCGTGGGTGTTTCTTTACGAAACACCCTTACTGGGAACAGTAGCAGCGCTCGCGTCCGATGCGAAGAGCGACCGCTACGCAGGGACGAGTAACCTCGAACCCGTGCATCCCGTTCTCGTTTACACCGCGTCGCGGATCGGCCTGTTTGTCGTGACCCTGGGTGTTCTGTACCTCGTCGGCCTGCAAAACCCGCTGTTCCTGCTCGCAGCCGCTTTCGTGATCAGCGGCATAGCCAGCTACGTGCTGCTGTCGAGGCAGCGTGACGCCGTCAGCGCACGCCTCAGCGGCCGGATCGACCGGCCGGAGCCGCAGGACGACTAGGGCAGGGGGAACATGCCAATCCGGGCATGGTACTCCCGTCCGAGTCGCGTTGTGTCACTACCGACTAGTAGGCCGGTCTTGTGCGCCAGAAATGCCTTCACGCCGATGCCCCGCTCCCGGCCGGGATTCCAGGCGAGCGCCTTTCCCGTACGCGGATGAATGGCGCCGATGCCCTCGCGGGGCACCGCTCCCGGGCCGGCCGAGTCGCGGCCCTGCGGGTTGTCCAGCCAGCGCTGGTGGCCGCCGACATACACGGCTGAGGCGGTGACCGCCACCGCGTAGAGCGAGTCGCCGCCGGTGGCGTTGGTCCAGGTCGGCCTGACGTCCGGGCCTGCGGCGTACGTCTCGAACCGGGCGGCCGTGTCGCACATGCGGCCCTTCGGGCCACCGGTCGTGACCACCACGAAGGAGCGGCCGTCGGGGGCGAAGTCCAGGCCGCGCACGTAGGAGGGGAACGCCTCCGCGCAGCGCTGGGCGTAGACCTCGGTGCGCCAGTCGGCGACCCTGGCCACGGGCCCGCTGACGTCGATCAGCCCGAGCTGCGGCCGGGACCGCCCGCCGAGCGTGGTGAACGAGCCGTCGACCGCCAGCCGGCCGCCCGACAGGGCGAGGGCCTGGACCTTCACCCTGGGCGTCAGCGGCTCGCCCGGCGTGACGGCGAAGCCGGGGTCGGCCACGCCCGTCGCGGCGTCGAGCCCGGCCAGGGCGACGCGCGGCCGGACGAAGTCGCCGCCGACGTAGAGCCTGGAGCCGTTCCTGACCACGGTGGTGACCATGCCCCCGTCGATCCGGGGCATGAAGCCGTCGACGAGCTGCCCGTCGGCGACGTTGATGCGGGCGAGCGCGCGGGCGCCGACGTTGTTGACGCCGGGGAAGGCGCCGCCCACGTAGACCGTGCCGTGGTCGCCGGCGGCCAGCCCGTAGACCGGCCCGGCGACGGACGGCGCGAAGCCGCGCAGGATGCGGCCGGTCGCCAGGTCGTAGGCGAACAGGTTGGCCCGGCGCAGCGTGTACGTGCGCCCGGCGTCGCTGACCTCGCTGAACGAGCCGCCGACGACGACGGTGCCACCGACCAGCGCGATGGCGTTGACGATGCCGTCGAGGACGTGGGGGGTGTTGTCGACCGGGTCGGCCGAGACCACGCGGGAGTGCGCGACGGGGGCCGAGGCGATGATCGCCGCAAGGGCGACACGGGCAAGCATTCACCAACATCTAGCAGACGTTCGGTAGCGGTGCCGCTACTTTGCGTCAATTGCCGCAAGGGCCGGGCTCGCCGGCGGCCCGGTGGTGGCTGGTCAAAGGCCGTAACGCCCGGCGAATACCGCACGGGCCGCCTGAGTACTCTTGTCCGCATGACGCGCGCTCAGTTGGACAAGCAGCCGGACGAGGTCGCCGCGATGTTCGATCGCACCGCCCGGCGCTACGACCTGGTCAACGACGTGGCCTCGCTGTGGCAGGTCAGGCTCTGGCGCAAGGCCGTGGCCGCCGCCGTCGACGCGGGGCCCGGCGAGGTCGTGCTCGACCTGGGGGCCGGCACCGGCACCTCCACCGACAGCTTCACCGGCCTCGGCGCCCGCGCCGTGGCCTCCGACTTCTCCCTCGGCATGTTGCGCACGGGCGTGCAGCGGCACGGCGGCAACGCGCTGAGCGGGCCCGGCATCCCGTTCGTGGCCGGCGACGCGATGCGGCTGCCGTTCGCCGACGACGTCTTCGACGCGGTGACGATCTCGGTGGCGCTGCGCAACGTGCACGACACCTCGCAGGCGCTGCGCGAGATGCTCCGCGTGACCAGGCCGGGCGGCCGGCTGGTGATCCTGGAGTTCTCGCACGTCACGTTCGGGCCGTTCGACCTGGTCTACCGCGAATACCTGATGAGGGCCCTGCCCAAGGTGGCCAAGGTGTTCGGCTCCAACGACGACTCCTACGACTACCTGGCCGAGTCCATCAGGGACTGGCCCGACCAGCGGGCGCTGGCCCGGACGATCGGCGACGCCGGCTGGGAGCGGGTGGCCTGGCGCAACCTGACGATGGGCATCGTCGCCGTCCACCGGGCGTTCAAGCCCGCCTGAGCCGCGGGCGGGCGGCCATGGTGAGAGTTCCTGAAATCGTTTTCCCCCTTTCCGCCCGTTCCGGCTTTGATGTATCGGAGGGAAGCCCCGTGCAATTCCCGCTGGGGTGACGACGGGGCCTCTTTCCTGGATGAAACCAGGGGCGAGGATTGCCATCGCACTTTGTGGGCATATCTCTCGATTTCTCGGAAGGGGCCCCGCCGCCTGCTGACGGAGCAGCCGCCGCTGCGCTGCTCGACCCTGCTCGACGAGGCCGTGCCGCGCCGGCGCTTCGGGACACCGCCATGGACGAGGGGGAATCGCGCGAATTCGTCGCGCGTTGGCAGATCAACTGTAACGACATGGTTATCGCGGCGTGTCTTGCAAGTCCGGCCGATCTTCTGTTGGCTACCGTCATTGGTCCAGACCAATGAGACTCGGGAGGTAGTCCGTCCGATGAGCGGCCCCACTGTCTCGCCGGACGGATGGCGCAAGAGCAGTCTCAGCGCGGCCGGCGGCGAGTGCGTCGAGTTCGCCCGGAGCGCGACCGGCGACGCGCTGTCGCGTGACTCGAAAGACCCCTCGGGCGGAGTGCGCATCGCCGAGTTCGAAGTCTGACGTTCCCGTGCCCGGCCCTTCGTTGACGACGGAGGGCCTTCTTGTGTCCAGGATCCGTACCCCGACTGCCACTATGTACAGGAAAAGCAGTAGACTGCGGGCCGACAAGTTTGTGAAGGGGTTCACAAAGGAACGAAGGCGCAAGACCCCGAGGCCTTCGAGCGTGTAGGACAGGACAGTCCAGTGACCGTGCCACCAGCCATACAGGCTGACGCCGACGTCATCGTCGTCGGCGCCGGTCCCGCCGGTTCCGCAACCGCCTTTTACCTCGCTCAGGCCGGTCTCGACGTGCTGCTCCTGGAGAAGACCAGGTTCCCCCGCGAGAAGGTCTGCGGCGACGGCCTGACGCCACGTGCCGTCAAGCAGTTGCTCAACATGGGCGTCGACATCGACGCGCCCGGCTGGATCAGGAACAAGGGCCTGCGCGTCGTCGGCGGCGGCCTCCGCTTCGAGCTCGACTGGCCGCAGTTGGAGCGCTTCCCCGACTTCGGCCTGGTCCGCACCCGCAAGGACTTCGACCAGATCGTCGCGGCCAACGCGGTCAAGAACGGCGTGCGCCTCATGGAGGGCGTCACCGTGACCGGGCCGGTGCTCGACGACCGCAGCGGGCACATCGTCGGCGTGCGCACCAAGGACGGCGCGACGTACCGCAGCCGGGTGGTCGTGGCGGCCGACGGCAACAGCACCCGCCTGGCGATCGGCATGGGCCTGCACAAGCGGGAGGACCGGCCCATGGGCGTGGCCGTCCGCACCTACTTCGAGAGCCCCCGCCACGACGACGACTACCTGGAGACCTGGCTGGAGCTGTGGGACGGCGACACCCTGCTGCCCGGCTACGGCTGGGTGTTCGGGGTCGGCGACGGCACCGCCAACGTCGGGCTCGGGCTGCTCAACACCAGCGCCCAGTTCGGCAACATCGACTACCGCGACCTGTTGAAGCGCTGGTGCAGGGCCATGCCGGCCGACTGGGGCTTCACCGAGGAGAACATGACGGCCCCCATCCGCGGCGCCGCTCTCCCGATGGCCTTCAACAGGCAGCCGCACTACACCCGGGGTCTTATCCTCGTGGGTGACTCCGGCGGGTCCATCAACCCGTTCAACGGCGAGGGCATCGCCTACGCCATGGAGACCGGCGAGATCGCCGCCGAGATCATCGCGAAGGCACTCAAGGACACCACTCCCGCACAGCGTGAGCGGATCCTGAGGACCTACCCCCAGGTGATGAAGGACGCCTACGGCGGCTACTTCACACTAGGGAGGTTGTTCGTCGAGGCGATTGGGAAGCCGGGTGTGATGAGCTTCGGGACCAGGCACGGCCTGCCACACCCGAGGCTGATGCGCTTCGCGCTCAAGCTCCTTGGTAATCTCACCGACCGGCGAGGCGATGCGTCCGACATGATCATCAACGCTCTCTCGAAGGTCGCCCCACCAGCATGATTCCCACGACAGACACATCAAGCTGCGCGCCCGCGCGCGCGGCGACTCCAGAGGAGGCGTAGCGATGGACCTTTACGTGCCCATCCTGGTGCTCGCCGTTCTCGCGGGGGGCTTCGCGATCTTCTCGGTCGCCATCGCTCCCTTCACCGGACCCAAGCGCTGGAACCGCGCCAAGCTTGACGCCTATGAATGCGGCATCGAGCCGACGCCCCAGCCGGTCGGTGGCGGACGGTTCCCGCTCAAATACATGATCACCGCGATGCTCTTCATCGTGTTCGACATCGAGATCATCTTCCTCTACCCGTGGGCGGTCTCCTTCGCGCCGCTGAAGAACGACGCGGGCGCCGTCATCGCGTCCGGCCTCGGGCTGTTCGCGCTGGTCGAGATGCTGCTGTTCATCGTCACCGTGCTCGTCGCATACGCGTACGTGTGGCGCCGCAAGGGTCTGGACTGGGACTGAAAATGGGACTTGAAGAGAAACTCCCCAGCGGGTTCATCCTCAGCACGGTCGAAGCCGCCGCAGGATGGGCGCGGAAGAGCTCGGTGTGGCCGGCCACGTTCGGCCTCGCGTGTTGCGCCATCGAGCTGATGGCCACCGGTGGCCCCCACTACGACCTGGCGCGCTTCGGCATGGAGCGCGCTTCGGCGTCTCCCCGCCAGGCCGACCTCATGATCGTCGCCGGGCGCGTGTCGCAGAAGATGGCGCCCGTCCTGCGGCAGATCTACGACCAGATGGCCGAGCCCAAGTGGGTCATCGCCATGGGCGTGTGCGCCTCCAGCGGCGGCATGTTCAACAACTACGCCATCGTGCAGGGCGTCGACCACGTCGTGCCGGTCGACATCTACCTGCCCGGCTGCCCGCCGCGGCCCGAGATGCTGATCGACGCGATCGTGAAGCTGCACGACAAGATCCAGAACATGAAGTTCGGCGCTCACCGCGCCAAGCAGATCGAGGACCTCGAACTGCGGGCGCTGCGCACGCTGCCGCTGATCGACCAGGGGGCCGGAAAGTGACCTCGCCCGACCACCTTCCCGGGAGCCCGGAGAGCGGGGAGGCCCCCGAGGCCGCCTCGGTCCCGGCCGTCCCCGAGGCGCCCGTCGCCCGGCACGGCATGTTCGGCGCGCACGACTCCGGCGACACCTCCGGCTACGGCGGTCTCGTCGTCCGCCGGGCGCCGCAGATCTCCACGCCCCGCCCGTACGGCGGCTACTTCGACGAGCTGGTCGACGCCCTCGCCCTCGACGACGCCATCGAGCGCGTCGTGGTCGACCGCGGCGAGCTGACTCTGCACGTCCGCCGCGAGCGCCTGGTGGAGGTCTCGCAGAAGCTGCGCGACGACCCGGCCCTGCGTTTCGAGCTGTCGCTCGGCGTCTCCGGGGTGCACTACCCGCACCTGAAGGGCGAGGAGCTGCACGCCGTCTACCACCTGTGCTCGATCACCCACAACAGGCGCGTGCGCCTGGAGGTCAGCGCACCGGACACGGACCCGCACATTCCATCGACCGTGGGCGTTTACCCTGGTCATGACTGGCATGAGCGGGAGACGTACGACTTCTTCGGAATCGTCTTCGACGGCCATCCGTCGCTCACCCGGATCATGATGCCGGATGACTGGGACGGTCACCCGCAGCGCAAGGACTACCCGCTCGGCGGCATCCCGGTCGAGTACCGGGGCGCCACCATCCCCTCGCCGGACCAGAGGAGGTCTTACTCATGAGCACCGCTTATGACGAGGCGACAGAGGGCAAGGTCTACTCGGTCACCGGCGGAGACTGGGACGAGGTCGTCGGCGGCGCGCGCGACACCGAGGAAGAGCGCCTGGTCGTCAACATGGGCCCGCAGCACCCGTCCACGCACGGCGTGCTCCGCCTGGTCCTGACGCTCGACGGTGAGACGGTCACCGAGGCGCGCAGCGTCATCGGCTACCTGCACACCGGCATCGAGAAGAACATGGAGTACCGGACGTGGACCCAGGGGACCACGTTCGTGACCCGCATGGACTACCTCTCGCCGATCTTCAACGAGACCGCGTACTGCATGGGCGTGGAGAAGCTGCTCGGCATCACCGACCGCGTGCCCGAGCGGGCGCAGGCCATCCGCGTGATGATGATGGAGCTCAACCGCATCGCCTCGCACCTGGTCGCGATGGGCACGTTCGGCATGGAGCTGGGCGCGACCACGCCGTTCCTGTTCGGCTACCGCGACCGTGAAATGATCATGGACCTGTTCGAGTACATCACGGGTCTGCGCATGAACCACGCCTACGTCAGGCCGGGCGGCGTCAGCGTCGACCTGCCCGCGGGCGCGGTCGACAAGGTGGGCGAGTTCCTCAAGGAGATGCCCAAGCGGATCAAGGACATCCGCAAGCTCCTCGACGAGAACCCCGTCTACGTGCGCCGCACCAAGGACGTGGGCTACCTCGACCTGACCGGCTGCATGGCGCTCGGCATCACCGGCCCGATCCTGCGCGCCGCCGGGCTGCCCTGGGACCTGCGCAAGTCGCAGCCCTACTCCGGCTACGAGACGTACGAGTTCGAGGTCGCCACCGAGCGCGGCTGCGACGTCTACTCGCGTTACCTCGTGCGCATGCGGGAGATGGAGGAGTCGCTCAAGATCATCGAGCAGGCTCTCGACCGCATCGCCGGCCCGCTCAAGGGCGACCCGGTGATGATCGAGGACAAGAAGATCGGCTGGCCCGCGCAGCTCGCGCTCGGCCCCGACGGCTTCGGCAACTCGCCCGACCACATCGCGCACATCATGGGCAGCTCGATGGAGGCCCTGATCCACCACTTCAAGCTGGTGACCGAGGGCTTCCGGGTCCCGGCCGGCCAGGCGTACGCGAGCATCGAGTCGCCCAAGGGCGAACTCGGGGCGCACGTCGTCAGCGACGGCGGCACCCGCCCGTACCGCGTGCACTTCCGCGAGCCTTCCTTCTGCAACCTGCAGGGCTTCCCCGCCATGGCGGAGGGCGGCCAGGTCGCCGACGTGATCGCCGCGGTGGCTTCTATCGACCCCGTCATGGGAGGTGTGGACCGGTGACTTACTCACCGGAAGTCCGCGAGCGTCTCGAACAGGACGCCAAGGAGATCATCGGCCGCTACCCCAAGACGCGGTCCGCCCTGCTGCCGCTGCTCCACCTCGTGCAGTCGGCCGACGGCTACGTCTCCGACGACGGCAAGGAGTTCTGCGCCGAGATGCTGGGCCTGAGCAAGGCCGAGGTCACCGGCGTGGCCACCTTCTACACGATGTACAAGCGCAAGCCGGCCGGCGACTACCACGTCGGCGTCTGCATCAACGCGCTGTGCGCCGTCATGGGCGGCGACGAGATCTGGGACGAGCTGTCCGAGCACGTCGGCGTCGGCCACGAGGAGACCACCGGCGACGGCAAGATCTCGCTGGAGCGCCTGGAGTGCAACGCGGCCTGCGACTTCGCCCCGGTCATGATGGTCAACTGGGAGTTCTTCGACAACCAGACCCCAGACTCGGCCAAGCAGCTCGTAGACGACCTGCGTGACGGCAAGGACGTGCGGCCGACCCGCGGACCGAAGAAGCTCTGCACCTTCAAGGAGGCCTCGCGCGTGCTCGCGGGCCTGCCCGACGACCAGGCGGGCGACGGCCCATCGGCCGCCGGCCCCTCGCTGGAGGGCCTGAAGGTGGCCAAGGCCAACGGATGGAAGGCCCCCGAGGCATGAGCACCACACTGACCCCGGTCCTGACCGCCAACTGGGACCAGGCCGACTCCTTCACCCTCGACGGCTACGGCGGTGACTACAAGGCGGCCAAGAAGGCGCTGGGCATGGACCCCGACGCCGTCATCCAGGCGGTCAAGGACTCCGGCCTGCGCGGCCGCGGCGGCGCGGGCTTCCCCACCGGCATGAAGTGGGGATTCATCCCGCAGGGCGACGGCAAGCCCCACTACCTCGTCGTCAACGCCGACGAGTCGGAGCCGGGCACCTGCAAGGACATCCCGCTGATGATGGCCAACCCGCACTCGCTGGTCGAGGGCGTCATCATCACCGCGTTCGCGATCAGGGCCAACTACGCCTTCATCTACGTGCGCGGCGAGGTGCTGCACGTCATCCGCCGGCTGCACGCGGCCGTGCGCGAGGCGTACGAGAAGGGCTTCCTGGGCGAGGACATCTTCGGCTCCGGGTACAACCTGGAACTCGTCGTGCACAGCGGCGCCGGCGCGTACATCTGCGGCGAGGAGACGGCGCTGCTCGACTCGCTGGAGGGCTTCAGAGGTCAACCGCGACTCAAGCCCCCGTTCCCGGCCGTGGCGGGCCTGTACGCCTCGCCGACTGTCGTGAACAACGTCGAGTCGATCGCCAGTGTTCCCTCGATCATCAGCAACGGCGCCGACTGGTTCGCCTCGATGGGCACCGAGAAGTCCAAGGGCTTCGGCATCTTCTCCCTCAGCGGCCACGTCACCAGGCCCGGCCAGTACGAGGCCCCGCTCGGCATCACGCTGCGCGAGCTGCTCGACATGGCCGGCGGCATCCGCGAGGGGCACCAGATCAAGTTCTGGACCCCGGGCGGCTCGTCCACGCCGATCTTCACCGACGAGCACCTCGACGTGCCGCTCGACTTCGAGGCCGTCGGCGCCAAGGGCTCGATGCTCGGCACCCGCGCGCTGCAGATCTTCGACGAGACCACCTGCGTGGTCCGCACGGTGCTGCGCTGGACCGAGTTCTACGCCCACGAGTCCTGCGGCAAGTGCACGCCGTGCCGCGAGGGCACGTACTGGCTCAAGCAGGTGCTCAAGCGCCTGGAGAAGGGCCAGGGCACCGAGGAGGACCTGTCCACGATCACCGACATCGCGGACAACATCCTCGGCCGCTCGTTCTGCGCCCTCGGCGACGGCGCGACCAGCCCGATCCACTCCTCGGTGAAGTACTTCCGCGAGGAGTACCTCAAGCACTTCGAGATCGGCGGCTGCCCGTTCGACCCGAAGAAGTCCACTCTCTGGGGTGAGCAGTGACCGTCGTAGAAACAGAAACCACCCTGGTGACCCTCACCATCGACGGGTTCCAGGTCAGTGTCCCCAAGGGCACCCTGATCATCAGGGCCGCCGAGCTGCTGGGCATCCAGATCCCCCGGTTCTGCGACCACCCGCTGCTCGACCCGGCGGCCAACTGCCGCCAGTGCCTCGTCGACATCCCCGACGCGGGCAACGGCCGCGGCTTCCCCAAGCCGCAGCCGTCCTGCGCGATCGAGGTCGCCGAGGGCATGGTCGTGCAGACCCAGCTCACCTCGCCGGTCGCCGAGAAGGCGCAGCGCGGGGCCATGGAGCTGCTGCTGATGAACCACCCGCTCGACTGCCCGGTCTGCGACAAGGGCGGCGAGTGCCCCCTGCAGAACCAGGCCATGTCGAACGGCCAGGGCGAGTCGCGGTTCCAGGAGCAGAAGCGCACGTTCCCCAAGCCGCTGCCGCTGTCCACGCAGGTGCTGCTCGACCGTGAGCGCTGCGTCCAGTGCGCCCGCTGCATCCGCTTCTCCGACCAGATCGCCGGCGACCCGCTCATCGAGTTCTTCGAGCGCGGCGCCAAGGAGCAGGTCCGGGTCGCCGACGGCAAGCCGTTCAACTCCTACTTCTCCGGCAACACGGTGCAGATCTGCCCGGTCGGCGCGCTCACCGGCGCGGCCTACCGGTTCCGGGCGCGCCCGTTCGACCTGGTCTCCACGCCCAGCGCGTGCGAGCACTGCGCGTCGGGCTGCTCCCTGCGCACCGACCACCGGCGCGGCCGGGTGACCCGCCGCCTGGCGGGCAACGACCCGCAGGTGAACGAGGAGTGGAACTGCGACAAGGGCCGCTGGGCCTTCTCCTACGCCACTCAGCCCGACCGGCTCAAGACGCCTCTGGTGCGCAACGAGGAAGGCGTGCTCGTGCCCGCCTCGTGGCCGGAGGCGCTGGCGGTCGCCGCCGAAGGTCTGGCCGCCGCCCGCGGCAGGGCCGGCGTGCTGGTCGGCGGCCGGGTCACGGTCGAGGACGCCTACGCCTACAGCAAGTTCGCCCGGGTCGCGCTGGGCAGCAACGACATCGACTTCCGCGCCCGTCCGCACTCCGCCGAGGAGGCGCAGTTCCTTGCGCACGCGGTCGCCGGCAAGGGCATCGAGATCAGCTACACCGACCTCGAGAAGGCTCCGGCCGTGCTGCTCGTCGGGTTCGAGCCCGAGGAGGAGTCGCCGATCGTCTTCCTGCGCCTGCGCAAGGCGTGGCAGAAGAAGGGGCTGAAGGTCACCGCGATCGCGCCGTTCGCCTCCGCCGGGCTGGCCAAGATGGGCGGCACGCTCATCGCCACCGCCCCGGGCGCCGAGGCCGACGCGATCGGCGACCTGGTCGGCACGCTGGCCGAGGGCACGATCGTGCTGGCCGGCGAGCGGCTGGCCACCGTGCCGGGCGCGCTGTCGGCCCTGGTCCGCCTCGGCGCCGGCTCCGGCGTCCGGCTGGCCTGGGTGCCGCGCAGGGCCGGTGAGCGCGGCGCGCTCGAAGCCGGCGCGCTGCCCAACCTGCTGCCGATCGGCCGTCCCGTGGACGACGAGGCCGCCAGGACCGAGGTCGCCAGGGTCTGGAACGTGGGCTCGCTGCCCGCCGTGCCCGGCCGCGACACCGACGGCATCATCGCCGCCGCCCGCGCCGGCGAGATCGACGCGCTGGTCGTGGCCGGCGTCGACCCGCACGACCTGGCCGACCCGGCCGCCGCGCTGGAGGCGCTGGAGAACACGCCGTTCATCGTCAGCCTGGAGATCCGCGCCAGCGCCGTCACCGACCGCGCCGACGTGGTGCTGCCGGTCGCGGCGGTGCAGGAGAAGAGCGGCACGTTCGTCAACTGGGAGGGCAGGGGCCGCTCGTTCGAGGCGCCGCTGCGCGTGCCCGGCCTCCAGAGCGACCTGGCCGTCATCGGCAACCTCGCCGACCGCATGGACGTGCACCTCGGCCTGCCGGACGCCAAGGCCGTCCGGCGCGAGCTGGCCAGCCTCGGCGCCTGGCGCGGGGTCCGCGTCGCCGCGCCGAGCACCGCCACCCGCGCCCAGGCCGCCCCGGCGGCCGGCGAGGCCCTGCTGGCGACCTGGCACCTGCTGCTCGACGAGGGCAGGCTCCAGGACGGCGAGCCGTACCTGGCCGGCACCGCCCGCGCCACCGAGGCGCTGGTGTCGGCGGCCACGGCGGCCGAGATCGGCGTCATCGACGGCGACAAGCTCGTCGTCGGCGGCCCCGGCCCCAACGCGGTCACGCTGCCGGTCCGCGTCGCCGACCTGCCCGACCGGGTGGTCTGGGTGCCGGCGAACTCCGGCGGCTGCTCGGTCACGCGCGACCTGCGCGCGCTGGCCGGCGACATCGTCACGATCGGGAGCGCATCATGACCCACGTTCTCGCGGCCGATCCCACCCTTGCCGACTTCGGCAAGGACCCGCTGTGGATCACCATCATCAAGGCCGTGATGCTGTTCGCCTTCCTGATGCTGGGCATCCTGTTCGGCGTCTGGTACGAGCGCAAGCTGATCTCGCGGATGCAGCACCGCTACGGCCCCAACCGGGCCGGCAAGTTCGGTCTGCTCCAGTCGGTGGCCGACGGCATCAAGATGGGTCTGAAGGAGGACATCTTCCCGCGGACCGTGGACAAGGTGCTCTACCTGCTGGCCCCTGTGATCATGGTCGTGCCGGCGTTCCTGGCCTTCTCGATCGTGCCGTTCGCGCCGATGGTCAACCTGTTCGGCGTCCAGACGCCGCTGCAGCTCGTCGACCTGCCGGTGGCGGTGCTGTTCATGCTGGCCATGGGCGCCATCTCGGTCTACGGCGTGGTGCTGGCCGGCTGGTCGTCGCGCTCGCCGTACGCGCTGCTGGGCGGTCTGCGGTCGGCGGCGCAGGTGGTCTCGTACGAGATCGCGATGGGCCTGTCGTTCGTGGCGATCTTCCTGTTCGCCGGGACGCTGTCCACCTCCGAGATCGTCAAGGCGCAGGGCGAGCAGGGCTGGTTCGTCTTCCTGCTGATCCCGTCGTTCGTGATCTACGTGATCTGCATGTTCGGCGAGGCCGCCCGAATCCCGTTCGACCTCCCCGAGGGCGAGGGCGAGCTGGTCGGCGGCTTCCAGACCGAGTACTCCTCGTCCCTGAAGTTCGCCCTCATCATGATGGGCGAGTACCTGCACACCTTCACCGCCTCGGGCATCGCGGTCACCCTGTTCCTGGGCGGCTGGCGGGCCCCGTGGCCGATCTCCCTGTGGGACGGCGCCAACACGGGCTGGTGGCCGGTGCTGTGGTTCTTCATCAAGTTCGTGCTGACCTTCAGCTTCATCGTGTGGGTGCGTGCCTCGCTGCCGCGCGTGCGCTACGACCAGCTCATGTCCCTGGGCTGGAAGGTGCTGATCCCGGTGAACCTGGCCTGGATCCTGCTCGTCGCCGCGGCTCGCAACGTGGTCGTCAACGAGGGCAACAAGACGGTCGGCATCGTGATCGGCGCGGTCATCGTGGTCGGCGCGCTGGCCATCTGGATGCGGTTCGACACCGTCAACCAGCGGCGCAAGGAGGCGCGCAAGGCCGAGGTGGAGGCCGAGTTCGAGCAACTGTCCGACGAGCCGACGGCCGGCGGCTTCCCTGTGCCGCCGCTCGATCTGCCGCACTACCACGGGGTGCAGCACAAGGAGATTCCCAGTGGGACTAACTGATTGGCTGAACCCCGTCAAGGGCTTCGGGGTCACCTTCCACACGATGTTCAAGAAGCCCGTCACGACCAACTACCCGGAGGTCAAGAAGCCGACGGCTCCTCGCTTCCACGGTCGTCACCAGCTCAACCGCTGGCCGGACGGGCTGGAGAAGTGCGTCGGGTGCGAGCTGTGCGCGTGGGCGTGTCCGGCGGACGCGATCTACGTCGAGGGCGCGGACAACACCGACGAGGAGCGCTTCTCGCCGGGTGAGCGTTACGGGCGCACGTACCAGATCAACTATCTGCGGTGCATCCTGTGCGGCCTGTGCATCGAGGCCTGCCCGACCCGCGCGCTCACCATGACCAACGAGTACGAGCTCGCCGACAGCAGCCGCGAGAGCCTCATCTACACCAAGGAGATGCTCCTCGCGGACCTGACGCCGGGCATGGAGCAGCCGCCCCACCCGATGCGTCTCGGCGAGACCGAAGAGGACTACTACCGGCTGGGACGAACCAATGGGTGAGACCATCACATTCTGGGTTCTCGCCGTCGTATCCGTCGGCGCGGCGCTCGGCATGGTCTTCAACAGGAAGGCCGTCTACTCAGCGCTGATGCTCGGCACCGTGATGCTCTGCCTCGCGGTGCTCTACGCCGTCCAGGACGCGCCCTTCCTCGCCGCGGTGCAGATCATCGTCTACACCGGCGCCATCATGATGCTGTTCCTGTTCGTGCTCATGCTGGTGGGCGTGGACTCCTCCGACTCCTTCGTGGAGACGCTGAGGGGCCAGCGCTTCTGGGGCGCCCTCGCGGCCCTCGGCTTCGCCGTCCTGATCATCCTGGCGGTCGGCAACGCGGTCTTCTCCGGTGAGGCGGGCCTGGCACAGGCCACGGCGCAGGGCGGCTACGTCCGCTCGATCGCGCTGCTGCTGTTCACCAAGTACGTCTTCGCGTTCGAGGTCACCTCGGCCCTGCTGATCACCGCCGCCCTGGGCGCGATGGTCCTGGCGCACCGGGAGAAGTTCACCGAGAAGGCCACGCAGAAGGACCTCTCGCGCGCCCGGTTCCTCGGCGAGCGTCCCTCGCCGCTGCCCGGCCCCGGCACCTACGCCAGGAACAACGCCATCGACATGCCGGCGCTGCTGCCCGACGGCTCGGTCGCGGAGTCGTCGGTCAACCGCTACATCGCCCGCTACGACGTCGAGCACGGCCACCTCCCCGAGGACCCGAAGCTCGCCGAGGCCATCAAGCACACGGCCGAGGATGACGCCGAGGAGACGACCAACGAGGTGACCAAGTGACGACCCACTACCTGATCCTGTCGGGTGTGCTGTTCGCGATCGGCGCGCTCGGCGTGCTGATCAGGCGCAACGCGATCGTGGTGTTCATGTGCGTCGAGCTCATGCTCAACGCCTGCAACCTCGCGTTCGTCACCTTCGCCAGGCAGAACGGCAACCTGGAGGGCCAGATCATCGCGTTCTTCGTGATGGTGGTGGCCGCGGCCGAGGTCGTCGTCGGCCTGGCCATCATCGTGACGATCTTCCGAACCCGCAGGTCCGCGTCCGTCGACGACGCCAACCTGCTGAAGTACTAAGAGGTGACTGGTGGAATCTCCTGCTGAGATCGTCCAGCACACCGCCGGTGGCGCGATCGGGGTCTCCTGGTTGATGATCGCTCTCCCCTTGTTGGGGGCGTTCATCCTCCTGGTGTTCAACCGGTTCACCAACCGGTGGGGCCACCTGCTGGGCGTGGCCATGTCCCTCGCCTCGTTCGTCGTGGCTGTGCTGGCGTTCTTCGAAATCCTCGGACTCGGGGACGATCAGCGTCGCCAGGCCGTGCATCTGTACGAGTTCATCCCCGGCATGGTCGACATGGGGCTGCTCATCGACCCGCTGTCGATCAGCTTCGCCCTTCTGATCACTGGTGTCGGATCGCTGATCCACATCTACTCGATCGGCTACATGTCGCACGACGAGCACCGGCGCAGGTTCTTCGCGTACCTGAACCTGTTCGTCGCCGCGATGCTCCTGCTGGTGCTGTCCGACAACTACGTCGGGTTGTTCATCGGCTGGGAGGGCGTGGGTCTCGCGTCCTACCTGCTGATCGGGTTCTGGCAGTTCAAGCCCTCGGCGGCGGTCGCGGCGAAGAAGGCGTTCGTCGTCAACCGCGTCGGTGACTTCGGCCTGCTGGTCGGCATGTTCATCATCTGGACCACGTTCGGCACGCTGAGCTTCGGCAAGCTGACGCACGCGGTCGTCTCCGGCCAGGGCGACGGCACGCTCACGGCGATCGGACTGCTGCTGCTCCTCGGCGCGTGCGGCAAGTCGGCGCAGCTCCCGCTGCAGTCCTGGCTCCTGGACGCCATGGAGGGCCCGACCCCGGTCTCGGCCCTGATCCACGCGGCGACCATGGTCACCGCCGGCGTCTACCTGGTCGTGCGGTCCGGCGCGTTCTTCGAGGCGTCCGACGTCGCCTCGCTGGTCGTGACGATCGTCGGCGTGGCCACGCTGCTCGCCGGTGCGATCATCGGTTGTGCGAAGGACGACATCAAGAAGGGCCTGGCCGGCTCGACGATGTCGCAGATCGGCTACATGATGCTCGGCGCGGGCCTCGGCCCGGCGGGTTACGCCTTCGCCATCGCGCACCTCATCGCCCACGGCTTCTTCAAGGCCGACATGTTCCTCGGCGCCGGATCGGTCATGCACGGCATGAACGACGAGGTGAACATGAGGAAGTACGGCGGCCTGCGCAAGTTCATGCCGATCACGTTCGTCACGTTCATGGTGGGCTACCTCGCCATCATCGGCTTCCCGTTCCTGTCCGGCTTCTACACCAAGGACGGGATCATCGAGACGGCCATGGAGCACGGCGCCTGGATGGGCTGGCTGGCCGTCCTGGGCGCGGGCATCACCGGCTTCTACATGTCGCGCATGATCTTCATGACGTTCTTCGGCGAGAAGCGCTGGGACAAGGAAGCACACCCGCACGAGTCGCCCGCGGTGATGACCCTGCCGCTGATCCTGCTGTCGGTCGGCTCGGTCGTCCTCGGCTACTTCCTCATCAACGACAACCGCCTGATGAAGTTCCTCTCGCCGGCCGTCGGCCTGCCCGAGAAGCTGCCGGCGTTCCACGTGTTCAGCACCACGACGGTGGGTCTGGCGACGCTCGTGCTCGTGGCCATCGGCGCGGCCTACGCGTGGATGCGCTACGGCCGCGCGCAGGTGCCGGTGGTGCAGCCGCGCGGCTCCGTCCTCACCACGTTCGCCCGCCGTGACCTCTACGGCGACGCCCTCAACGAGTCCCTGTTCATGCGCCCCGGCCAGTGGCTGACCCGCATCGCGGTGTTCTTCGACAACCGCGGCGTCGACGGGCTGGTCAACGGTCTGGCGGCAGGCATCGGCGGGAGCTCGGGTCGCCTGCGCAGGCTCCAGACGGGCTTCGCGCGAACGTACGCGCTGTCCATCCTGATCGGTGCCGCCCTGCTGACCGGCGCCCTGCTCCTCGTTGGGAACATCTGATGTCACCCTGGCTCCCGATAATCATGGCGGTGCCCGTTGTGGGCGCCATCGTGGTGGCCCTGCTTCCCAAGGGCGGCGACAAGCTGGCCAAGCAGGTCACGCTGGCGGTCTCGCTGCTGACGATGGTGCTGACGGGCGTCATGGCCGCCGGGTTCAAGCCCGGTGGCGAGCGCTTCCAGTTCAAGGCGGAGTACGACTGGATCCCGAGCTTCGGCGTGAAGTTCGGGGTCGGCGTCGACGGCGTCGCCCTGGTGCTGATCGCCCTGTCGGTCGTGCTGGTGCCGATCGTCGTCCTGGCCTCCTGGCACGACGCCGACGGCGTCAGGACCGCGGACGGCACGCTGGTCACGCCCAAGCGGTCGGTCAAGACGTACTTCTCGCTGCTGCTCGTCCTTGAGACGATGATGATCGGCGTCTTCGCGGCGACCGACGTCTTCCTCTTCTACGTGTTCTTCGAAGCCATGCTGATCCCGATGTACTTCATGATCGGGTCGTACGGCGGCGCCCAGCGGTCGTACGCGGCCGTCAAGTTCCTGCTGTACTCGCTCTTCGGCGGCCTGCTCATGCTGGTCGCGGTCATCGGCCTGTACGTGCTGGCGAACAAGGGCACGTTCATGTTCGAGCCGCTCGTCGGGGCCATCAAGGACCCGACGACGCAGAAGTGGCTGTTCGGCGGCTTCTTCATCGCCTTCGCCATCAAGGCGCCGCTCTGGCCGGTGCACACCTGGCTGCCCGACGCGGCCGCCCAGGCCCCGGCCGGCGCCGCCGTGCTGCTCGTGGGCGTGCTCGACAAGGTCGGCACGTTCGGCATGCTCCGCTTCTGCCTGGAGCTGTTCCCCGACGCGGCCAAGGCGTTCACGATGCCGATCGTCGTCCTGGCGGTCATCAGCATCATCTACGGCGCGATCGTGGCCATCGGCCAGACCGACATGAAGCGGCTCATCGCCTACACGTCGATCTCGCACTTCGGCTTCATCGTGCTCGGCGTCTTCGCCATGTCGTCGGTCGCCCAGTCCGGTGCGGCCCTCTACATGGTCAACCACGGCTTCGCCACGGGCGCGCTGTTCCTCGCCGCCGGGTTCCTCATCGCCCGGCGCGGCTCGCCGTTCATCGCCGACTACGGCGGCGTCCAGAAGGTCGCCCCGGTGCTCGCCGGCTTCTTCCTGGTCGCCGGTCTGGCCGGTCTCTCGCTGCCCGGACTGTCGTCCTTCGTCAGCGAGTTCATGGTGATGATCGGCACGTACTCCAGCGAGGCGCACGGCTCCGGCGCGCTGACGGTGGCCGCGATCATCTCCGCGGTGGCCGTGATCCTGGCCGCCGTCTACATCCTGTGGATGGTCCAGCGCACGCTGAACGGCCCGACCGCCGAGCCGGTCAAGGCGTTCAAGGACCTCAACGCCCGGGAGATCTGGGTGCTGGCGCCGCTGGTCGCGCTGATCATCGGGTTCGGCTTCTTCCCCAAGCCGCTGCTCGACGTGATCAACCCGTCCGTGCAGCAGACGCTGACCAACGTGCACGTACCCACTGCCACCATCGCTGAGAAGGGGACAGGTCAGTGAACGACGTCATCCCAGCGCCGACGATCGAGTACGGCACGCTGGCGCCGTTGCTGATCATCTTTGGCGCTGCCTGCATCGGCGTGCTCGTCGAGGCGTTCGCGCCCCGCTACCTGCGCAAGTCCATCCACGTCCCGCTCACGCTGCTCAGCCTGATCGGCGCGTTCGCCCTGGTGATCCTCCAGGTCATGCGCGGCGTGCCCACCCAGGCCGCCGCCATGGGCGCGGTCGCGGTGGACGGTCCCGCGCTGTTCATCTGGGGCGTGATCATCGTCCTGTCGTTCGTGACGGTGCTGCTGATCAACGACGAGGGCCACTTCGTGGCCTCGGCGGCGGCGGTGCCGGGCAGCGCGGACGAGGAGGAGGCCGAGGCGGCCGACAACGGCGCCGGGCAGACCGAGGTCTACCCGCTGGTGCTGTTCGCGGTCGGCGGCATGCTGCTCTTCCCGGCCTCGCACGACCTGCTGACGATGTTCGTGGCCCTTGAGGTCATGTCGCTGCCGCTGTACCTGCTGTGCGGCCTGGCCCGCCGGCGCCGCCTGCTGTCGCAGGAGGCTTCGATGAAGTACTTCCTGCTCGGCGCGTTCTCCTCGGCGTTCTTCCTGTACGGCACCGCCATGATCTACGGCTACGCGGGCACCGTCTCGCTGCCCGGGATCAACGCCGCCCTGGCCAAGGGCGCGCTGCTCGACCCGCTGCTCATGGCCGGGCTCGCGCTGCTCGGCGTCGGCCTGCTGTTCAAGATCGGCGCCGCGCCCTTCCAGGCGTGGAAGCCCGACGTCTACCAGGGCGCCCCGACCCCCATCACCGCTCTCATGGCCTCCGGCACGCTCGTCGCGGCCGTCGGCGCCCTGCTGCGGGTGTTCTGGGTCGGTCTGGGCAACCTGGACTGGAACTGGCGGCCGGTCATCTGGGCCGTCGCGGCCCTGACGATGATCGTCGGCTCGATCCTGGCGATCACGCAGACCGACATCAAGCGCATGCTGGCCTACTCCTCCATCGCGCACGCGGGCTTCCTGCTCGTCGGCGTGATGGCGACGTTCGGCTCGGCCGGGCAGAACGCCCAGTCGCTCAAGTCGATCCTGTTCTACCTGGCGGTCTACGGCATCACCACGGTCGGCGCGTTCGCGGTGGTCACGCTGGTGCGCGACCCCGGCGGCGAGGCAGGACACCTGTCGCGCTGGGCCGGGCTCGGCAAGCGTTCGCCGGTGCTGGCCGGGGTGTTCGCCTTTTTCCTGCTCGCCTTCGCCGGAATCCCGCTGACCAGCGGCTTCTTCGGCAAGTACGCCGTGTTCGCGGCCGCGCTGAACAGCGGCACGCAGCCCGGCGACTCGATGGGCGGCTGGATGGCCGGCCTGGTCGTGGTGGGCGTGGTGGCCTCGGCCATCGCCGCGTTCTTCTACGTCCGGGTGATCGTGCTGATGTTCTTCAGCGAGCCCGCGGCCGACGGCCCGGCGATCTCGGTGCCCAGTATGGGGACCGTGGCCGTCATCGCCGTTTCCCTGCTGGTTACCGTAGGAGTGGGGCTCTACCCGGAGACCCTCCTCGGTGTCGCCAACGACGCCGCTTCGGCTCTGTTCATTAGATAAGGGGATCTCGTATGTCTGCGCCGCCCGTGGTTGACCTTCCCATTGAGGACGAACGGTTGGCGCAGGACGTGGCCACCGGATTGGCCGCGGTCGAGAAGCTCCTGCGCTCGTCGGTGGAGAGCGAGGACGCCTTCGTCACGGAGGCGTCCAAGCACCTCATCGAGGCGGGCGGCAAGCGGTTCCGCACACTGATGGTGCTGCTCGCGGCCCAGTTCGGCGACCCGTCCGCGCCGGGTGTCGTGCCCGGCGCGGTGGTCATCGAGCTGACCCACCTGGGCTCGCTCTACCACGACGACGTCATGGACGAGGCCCCCGTGCGCCGGGGTTCGCCCTCGGCCAACGCCCGGTGGGACAACACCGTGGCGATCCTCACCGGCGACTACCTGTTCGCCCAGGCCTCGGACCTCCTGGCCGACCTCGGCCCCGAGCTCATCCGCATCCAGGCCCAGACGTTCTCCCGCCTCGTCCAGGGGCAGATCCGCGAGACGATCGGCCCGCGCGACGGCGAGGACCCCGTCGGCCACTACCTGAGCGTCCTGGCCGACAAGACGGGCTCCCTCATCGCCGCCTCCGGCCGGTTCGGCGCGCTGCTGTCCGGCGCCCCCGCCGACGTCGAGGAGCGGCTGAGCCGCGCCTGCGAGGCCGTCGGCGTGGCCTGGCAGCTCGGCGACGACCTGCTCGACGTGGCCTCCTCGGGCGCCCAGTCGGGCAAGACCCCCGGCACCGACCTGCGTGAGGGCGTCCACACCCTGCCGGTCCTCTACGCGCTCACCAGCGGCGAGCAGTCGCGGCTGACCGAGCTGCTGTCCGGCCCGGTGCCGGAGGAGCACGTGGAGGAGGCGCTCACCCTGCTGCGGGGCCACCCGGCCATGGAGCGGGCCCGCGCCGAGCTGACCGCGTGGGTCGACCGGGCCCGCGTCGACCTCTCCGCCCTGCCCGACATCCCGGCCAGGGCGGCGTTCCTAGCTCTCTGCGACTACGTGGTCGAGCGTTCGGGCTGACCGCCTGACCCGGGCGGCCGTCCGTGCCGCCCGGAGGCTGTCGTAGGTGAAGATGGCCAGGGCCAGCCACACGATCGAGAACCCGATCCACCGGCTGGGCGGCATGACCTCGCCGGCGATCGTCACCCCCACGATGAACTGCAGGATCGGCGCGATGTACTGCAGCACCCCGACGGTGCTCAGCGGCACCCGGATGGCTGCCGCGCCGAAGAAGATCAGCGGCACGGCCGTGATGATCCCGGCCCCCACCAGCAGCAGCGCGTGCCCGAGGCCCTGCTGCCCGAACGTGGCCTGCCCCGCGAACTCCAGATAGATCAGGTACCCGAGCGCCGGCAGCAGCAGCACCAGCGTCTCGACGGCCAGGCTCTCGGTGGCGGCCACGTTCGCCTGCTTCTTGGCCAGCCCGTACACGCCGAAGCTGACGGCGAGCGTGAGCGCGATCCAGGGGAGCCTGCCGTAGTCCAGGGTCAGCACGACCACCGCCAGCGCCGCGAAGCCGACCGCCGTCCACTGCAGCGGACGCAGCCGCTCCCGCAGCACCAGCACCCCGAACAGCACGCTGACCAGCGGGTTGATGAAGTACCCGAGGGCGCTCTCGACCACGTGGCCGGTGTTGACCGCGTAGATGTAGGTGCCCCAGTTGACGGTGATGACGATGGCGGCGATCGTCAGCAGGACGAGCTTGCGCGGCTGCCGGGCCAGCTCCCTGAACCAGCTCCAGTGCCGGCGCACGGCCAGCACGACGGCGACGGCGACCAGGGACCAGACCATCCGATGAGCCAGGATCTCCACGGCTCCGGACGGTTTGAGCAGCGGCCAGTACAGGGGGAACAGCCCCCACATGGTGTAGGCGGCGATCCCGAACAGTACACCGCGCCGAAGGTCAGGCATGTAACCCATTTTCGGGCCTTACCAGCTTAAATACAAATGTGTGTCACTATACGGGAATGTTTAGGCGTCCTTAACTGTTCGGGCGTTGTGTAGGCGCAATCCCGCCACCCACGCCACGCCGCCGCCCGCGGCGCTTGCGTAGGGTGGAGACACCTGATGGAGGTGGCACGATGGGCTGGCTGTTCGGCGGTAACAAGACATCGATGGTCCGTCCCGAGGACGCTCTGCCGGGCCGCTCGGAGGCGATGCCCGTGCCCGCGCGGCACGCGGTCCTCGACGCCCCGCTCGCCCCGCCGTACCCCTCGGGCCTGGAGGTGGCCGACTTCGGGCTGGGCTGCTTCTGGGGGGCCGAGCGCAAGTTCTGGCAGACGCCCGGGGTGGTGACGACAGCCGTCGGCTACCAGGGCGGCTACACCCCCAACCCGACGTACGAGGAGGTCTGCAGCGGCCTCACCGGGCACACCGAGGCCGTCCGGGTGGTGTTCGACCCGGCACAGGTGTCGTACGAGGAGCTGCTGAAGGTCTTCTGGGAGAACCACGACCCGACCCAGGGCATGCGGCAGGGCAACGACACCGGCACGCAGTACCGGTCGGCGATCTACTACCACTCGCCGGAGCAGGAGAAGGCGGCGGAGACGTCCCGCGCCGCCTACCAGCAGGTCCTCACCCACGCCGGCTACGGCACCATAACCACCGAAATAGCCCAAGCCAAGCCTTTCTACTACGCCGAGGACTATCACCAGCAGTACCTGTACAAAGTCCCCAACGGCTACTGCGGAATCGGTGGAACGGGTGTGGCCTGTCCGGTCGGCCTGACCTCCGGCGAGGCGTAGACCTGCGGAAATAGCTAGATCTGGCCCATGGTCGCCCGGCACGTCCGGCGTCGATCATGGGCCAGAGCCGTCTTCGGCGACAACCTTCCTCACAGGTTCAAGGGCTCGCTGCGCCGGCCACGGGGCCGGCGGCCCCGACGATGAGCTTCAAGTTTCTGCCGTCCCGCTTCGGGTGCTCGGGCCTGGGGGCCCTGCGCTCCGGGTCGGGTTGCCAGCGATCTACCCGGGTTGCTCCCTGTGGTGGAGGCTGGCGTGTTTCGTGGCCGTGTCAGGCGCTTCGAAGGTGCTTCCTCCTCCCCTGTCTGGTCTCCGCCTGTAGGTTCGCGGCCAGTTCATCCAACGTCGCCCCGCAACGGACGTTGGACAGTCCGCTTGCACAGGGCACGGGCTGCTTCCGAATGGCCACCCAGCCTGCGGCCATGTCCTGAACCTTCCATGCCGGGTACTGGGCGATCAGCTTCGCCAAGGTCATGGGCACGGGTGCGCTCCGGCGAGCGGCGTACAGATTTGCTGAGACCCCCGTAGTTGGGCGTAGCGGAGAGCGATTCGGTGAGCGGCCCGAGCGGGTTCGGTGGAGGGGTGCCAGGCGTAGATGACTCGCTGTCGTCTCGCATCCCATGCCGATCGCCACCAGTAGCGCCCGTCGTGACACCAGACGACCAATCCGACCCAGACGGACACCAGCGCCAGGCCGTAGCCGTCGTGCACGTCTGCGGAGACTCCCCGGGCGGCGAGGGCGTTGGCCAGGGCGGCGGCGGCGTGAGTCTCCGGTGCGAGCGAAGGGCGGCTCACAACGCCTCCTCTGCTGTCTCCTGCTCCTTCAGCTGCTCGGCGAGATGGACGATGTCGTCCGCGTCGATCGTCTGGGACAGGCCGTGATCTACTTCGCGCGGGGACAGGCGACGACCGTTCCGGGTGGCCCAGAGACGGCCCGCAGAACTACGCCAAATGCACCAACCGGGAAATGCCGCTTGGAGGTCTTCGAGAATCACCGGAGTGGACATGCGATCAGCGTGCTTACCTGAGCGTGACAAACCCACCGCGTTATCAAGACGTCCAGGACGTTACAGCGTTACGCTCCGAACGTCCCTGACGTCCTCCAGTTCGAGGTGTGCCGTGGCCAACGTCCCCCTGCGCAGCGCCATGCTGAACGCCCAGGTCACGAACCAGCACTTGGCCGACCGGTGTGGCGTGGACGTCAAGACGGTGGAACGCTGGCTGCAGGACGAAACCCGCGTTCCGCACATGCGGCACCAATGGGCAGCCGCAGAGGCACTAGGAGTTGAGACAGCCGTGCTATGGCCGGATGCAATTCGCAATACGGTGAAAACTGGGCCGGATAAGGAAGTCTTGACCGTCTATCCGTATCGCTCCGCATGTCCGAAATCAATCTGGCGCAATCTCATCAGCTCGGCGCGCAACGAGATCGTCTTCGCCGGTTACACCAACTACTTCCTGTGGCTGGAACACCCCAATCTCGCGAAGGTGCTCAAGCGGAAGGCGCAGCAGGGCTGCAAGATCCGGTTCCTCGTCGGAGATCCGGAGAGTGAGGTGACGCGCCACCGCGAGGACGTGGAGAACGTTCCGCTGACCGTCTCCACGCGCATCCGGATCACTCTGTCGGAAATCGATCAGCTACGCGACGTTGCCGGTGTCGAGGCCCGGTTCGGTGACGAGCACATCGCCATGAGCGTGTTCCGGTTCGACTCGGAAATGCTCGTCACGCCGCACTTGGCGAAGCTCGTCGGTCACGACTCGCCCATGTTGCACTTGCGGCGGTTTCAGGACGACGGCCTGTTCGATCGGTTTGCTTACCATGCCTCTGAGCTGTGGGGCAACGGCCGCGACGTGTGGCAGCAGCCCCAGCCCGCAGGCCCGATCCTGGGTGACTAACTGAGCGACAATCGGCTCGGACGGCCTTGGAACCGAGGGGCCGCAGTACCAGGTGGGAGCGGATATCGAGCGTGGTCCCGCTCCCCTCGTGAGGTGTCTGGCGTCCAATGCGCTCACTATGGCTAAGACCTCCGGCTCTGAGCGTTTCCTGCACCGGGCCGAGAACTTCCGGCGATCGTATGCGGGGCCGTCGTCCAGCGCTTTGCGCTCGTTCGACGAGCGTCTTCACACCACTCTGATCTAGGGGGATCATGGTTCGCATCGCTGTGTCCGGCCATCGGGGCTTGCCGGAGGAGACCGCCGTACTGATCGACGGGGCGGTACGCCAGGCGCTCGCGGAGTACGGTCCTGAAGTCGCCGGGTTGTCCTGTCTGGCGGACGGGGCTGATCAGATCTTCGCTCGCGCGGTACTTGACCTCGGCGGCGTGCTGGAAGCCGTGATCCCTGCCAAGGAGTATCGGGATGGGTTGCCGGGCGAGTGCCAGGCTGCTTACGACGAGTTGCTGGGCCGGGCGGTCCGAACTCACAGGCTGGACTTTGTGGAGTCCACCTCGGAGTCGCACATGGCGGCCAGTGCGCGGATGCTGGACGAGGCCGATGTGTTGTTCGCCGTCTGGGACGGGCAGCCTGCCCGAGGTTATGGCGGGACTGCTGACGTGGTGGCCGAGGCGCGGCGGCGGGAGATGCCTGTGCGGGTGATCTGGCCTGATGGGGCCCAGCGAGATTAGGAGCCTCTAGACGCTAGGTGCCTGCATCGATGAGAAGAAGTCCGTCATGATGCACGACCCCATCGGGATCCTGTCGTGCCGCCGCGCATACGGCTGCCTGATCCAGGTGGCTCTCGCCGGCCCCTGCCGTCTGACGCACGATCGCCTGGACCAGAGTGCTCTTGTCGACATGCCGGGCGCCATTGATCACCACTGCATGGGTGTCGGTGAGGGCTTCCATCGCCATGGCCTCCGCGCGACGAGGAAGACCGTGAGTTCGTCCGTGTCCGGAGCGGAGATTACTCCACACCGACATGCTCTGATGGCAGATTTGCCGCACACCTCTTGGCAGATCTGCCGCATATTGTCTGGCTGATCTGCCGAGCCGAGGCCGCCGAAGCACTGTCAAGGGTGCCGCCCGCTTCGGTCTTGCACCACAGGACGCGCCGACGCCTGCACCGAAGCGCTATCGACAGCAGTGCCTGTACACAGTCACCAACGGCTACTGCGGCATCGGCGACAAGGGTGGCGTCTGTCCGGTTGGGCTGACGTCCGATGGCGTGATCAGCGTGACCTGCCCCATGCTGAGTCGCCCACGGGTGGACAAAAGGTCAACTAAGCTCTTCCGGTGATTTCCTGCCGTGCGATCGTCCCTGCGGAGCTGGACCGTGTGACCTCGTGGGTCGTGACGGAGCCCGTCGGTTGGATCTCCGCCGACCGTTACCTCGCAGAACTGGCCGAGAACATGTACCGGTCGGAGTGGACGTGGATCGCCGAGGTCGGTGACCGGGTCGTGGGACGTGCGCTGTGGTGGGGGCCGAGGGGCAGCGCGTACCCGGTCGCGCTCGACTGCCTGGACGTGGATCCCGCAGTGGGTGAGCGCATCGTCGTCGCCACCGAACTGATGAGGGCCGCACTGGCAGTGTTCCCGCAGCCGGTGCAGTACGCGATCAAGGCGTCCGGCGGCTGGCGTGACGATCCGGTCACCTCGGCGGCTGTGGAATGGCGGCGAACGGCAGCACACGCGGCCGGCCTCACCCGGGAGGTCGAGCGGCTGCAGTTCGAGTGGGCGCCGACCGACGGGGTGCCCCCAGTGGCTGGGGCGCTGCGGTTCGCCGAGGCGTCCGATGAGGAGTTCCTGGCGGTGTTCAGGAGAATCGCCGAGGGCAGTCTGGACTTTCAGACCCGAACGAACGTGGCGGCCAAAGGCGTGGACGCGACCGCGCGCGAAGAGATGGACTTCTATCTCGGCGCGCCAGGCAAGCGGGAGTGGTGGCGGATCGCCTACACGTACGAGGGCGAGGTGGCAGGCATGGCGATCCCCTCGGCGACGCCGTACAGCGTGAACGTCGGATATCTCGGGGTGGTCCCGGAGTTCCGGGGGCGCGGATACGTGGACGAGGTACTCGCCGAGATCACCCGCATGCATGCGGCCAACGGAGAGGCGCGCATCACAGCCACCACCGACGTGGGCAACGCGCCGATGGCGGCCGCGTTCCTGCGCGCCGGGTACCGCAACACGGAGATCCGGATCAACCTCTCCAACGACCTCCAGTCCTGAGGACTTGTTGCCGGGGGCGGAGCACTACCAAGAGCAATGTACAGAGCCACCAACGGCTACTGCTGCGGCATCGGCGGCACGAGCGTGCCTGTCCGGTCGCCCTGACTTCCGGCGAGGCGTAGACCTGCAGAGAAAGCTAGATCCTGACCCATGGTCGCCCGGCACGCCCGGCGTAGATCATGGGTCAGCGCCGTCTTCGGCGACAGCCTTCATCGCAGGGGCAGGGCGGTGCCGGGCTGCTAGCGATCGTGCTTGCGTTTATTTCGTCTGTTGCGGATACTGCGAAGAGGGGGTGACGTCATGACTGACGTGCAGGCCAAGCGAGTTCAGCCGGGAAGCATCGATGCCGAGGTGGCCGCTCGTGCGGTCCGCCGGATCAAGGATTACCTCATGCGGTATCCCGAGCAGCCGACCGTGCAGGTCGTTGGCGAGCACGGGGGAGAGGACCCCTTGATCCTGCCTCGTGAAGCAGTGACTCTGCTTGCCTTCATCCTTGCCCAAGCAGCGGAAGGGCGCGGAGTCACGGTGATTCCATCGCATGCTGAGCTGACGACACAGCAAGCGGCGGACATGCTGAACGTCTCACGCCCGTACGTCATCAAACTTCTGGAGACGGGAGAAATTCCCTTCCGGTTGATCGGCAAGCACCGCCGAATCAAGAACGAGGATCTCCAGGAGTACAAGCGTCGCGATGACGCCAAGCGCCGGACCGCGGCCGACGAACTCGCTGCGCTGGGGCAAGAGTTGGGCATCTGAGCCATGACATTCGTGGTGGTCTACGACGCGAACGTGTTGTACGGCAACACCCTGCGTGACCTGCTCATTCGTCTCGCCATGACAGGACGGGTGCAAGCCAGGTGGACCAACGGCATCCTTGACGAGATGCAGCGCAACCTCGCCGCCAACCGGCCCGACATTCCTGCGGAGAAGCTCGACAAGCTCCGTTGCCTGATGAACTCCGCTGTCCGAGACTGCCTCGTCGAGGGATATGAGCCACTGATCGAAGGGCTGAAACTACCCGACTCCGATGATAGGCATGTGCTGGCTGCGGCGATCAAGGTGGGCGCGAAGGTCATCGTTACGTCGAATCTCAAGGACTTCCCTGCCGCCTACTTGGCTCCATGGGATATCGAGGTGAAGTCACCCGATGACTTCGTGCTGGACCAAATCGACCTGGACGGAAGGGTCGTCTGGGCTTGTGTGCAGCAGATCGCGGACTCACGGACCAGCCCGCCGGAGACCGTTGATGATGTGCTCGACGCTTTGGAGGCGGCGGGCCTCGTCGAAGCGGTCGCTGCCCTTCGGGCCGGCTGAAGTCCCCCAACTGGATCTGTGGCGCGAAGCCAAGCGCTACCACCAGCAGTACCTGTACAAAGTCCCCAACGGCTACTGCGGAATCGGCGGAACGGGCGTCGCCTGCCCGGTCGGCCTGACGTCCGGCGAGGCGTGAGCCGAACGTCAGGCCCAGGCGTCGCACTTCTGTGCAGATAGATATACAGTTCATGTATGACTGTTCTGCACGACGCTACTGAGCTGAGCGTCACAGAGGCGGCCCAGCGAGGGGTTGCCCGCCTAGTGGCTGATGCGGAGCAGGGGACCGATCTGGTGGTCACCCGTCGGCGTCAGCCAGTGGCGGCCGTGGTGAGTATCCGCCGGCTCAATGAGCTGGAGGAGGCGGCGGCTGATCTGCGTGATCTGGCGCTGGTGCTCGCCCGGTCGGTTACGGACACGGGGGAGCGGGTCTCACTCGATGAGGTGCTTGCTGCTTTCGGGCATACTCGCGAGTCGCTGTCCGCCATCCCGGACGATGAGTGAATCGTGTCCGACGTCGCCTTCACGGCGCCGGCGGTCGACGACCTTCGGCGGATCGGCCCAGACGCGGTACCCAAGGTGCTCAAGAAGATCCTTCTCCTGCTGGACAACCCTGAAGCTGGTTATCCGCTTGGCGGGGAACTGACCGGTTTCCGGAAGCTGGTGGTCGGTCGCAACACCTGGCGTGTCGTCTACCGCATCACCGAGGACAAGTCGGTGGAGATCTGCGAGGTGTGGGCTGTCGGTGAACGTGCCGACGCCGAAGTGTACGAGGAGGCGACGGCGAGAGTCCGGGAGGCGGGTGCAGGTCGTCCCGAGATCGTCCAGCTCGGCCAGGTGATCGAACGCCTCGGCGCACTGGCCGATCACATTCGGGTGGAGAAAGCATCTCCCAGGGAACCCGTTCCAGACTGGCTCGCAGACCGCTTGATCTACACGGTCGGGATGGCGCGTGAGGATGTTGCCGCTCTTGACCTTGAAGAGGCGGTCGACACGTGGGCTGAGTACCGGTCCAAGCTTCGTTAGGTCGCGCATCTACCGCCTGAAGCAAAGCGCTACCACCAGCAGTACCTGTACAAAGTCCCCAACGGCTACTGCGGCACGGGCGTGGCCTGTCCGGTGGGCCTGACCTCCGGCGAGGCGCAACCTGCGGAGATGGCTCGATCCTGGCCCGTGATCGCCCGGCACATCCCGCGTCGATCACGGGACAGAGTCGTCTGTCAACCTTCAGTTGATGCTTGACGGTTTGGCATCGGTTGATGCTTCACACCGTGCCTAGATCTCGTAGTCGATGTGGCCGCTGGCTCGCAGCCGGTTGACCTCCTTGACGATGGTGCGCGGGTGGGCCGACAGCAGCTCGCCCTCGAACAGCACCCGCAACTGCGTCTTCTCCAGGACAACGGTGACGACCTTGCCCCGGTGCACCTGGCCGACCTGGACCTTGCAGCCGGCCACCTTCAGGCTCCCGTTGCTGGACACCACCCGCTCCACCCGCGGGAAGCGGCCAGGAGCGGCTGGAGGTGTGCTGGTCAGCCGTACGCCGTGCAAGCGTCCGCGCTGCGCCGGGGCCAGCGGGAACGGCTTGGTGCGCACCAGCACCCCATCGGCGATCACCTGGACGGTTCGCGCATCGATCCGCAAAGTTAGTGAGCACTAGTCATGCCGACGAAGTGACCTTCTCTGATCTGTCGAGGAATCCGCGAGCGGTCGCGGAACGGGCCGCACGTCTTGGACGGGTACGAGTCACGCATCGAGACGCTTCGGACTTCTACCTCACCGCAGCTGATCGTGAAGAAGAGCGGGAACGGACGCTGGCCACCGCCTCGGGCTTGTTCCTTGCGTTGATCAAGCACGATCCCACCGCACGCGCCCTCGTCATCGCCATGCCAGAGGTCTTCCCGTGGGTTCGCCACCTGTCGTCCACCGAACTGCGTGCCTTCACGCTGGAATTGGTCGAGGCGCTCTCGGATGCGGCTGAACTGGATGTCGACGCCACCAGCCAAGAGGTCATAGCGGGCTGGCGAGCCACTGCGAGGATCAAGGCGGATCCTGCCCACTACGCCGAGGCTCGTAAGGCCACGAGCGGCGACTTCGGGCCGGTGCAGGTTTCCGTATGAGCCCGAATGCTATGAGATCCTGCGCCTTGATCCGCGCACGGGTGCCAGTCGTGATCGACAACATCGTCTCCGTGGCGATCTCGCATCACATCGATCACCAGCGGTGGGCGGGTGCGGTATGTCATCGATGACACCGTTCGTACCGTCTGGGTGATCTATGCATCACCTCGACACCCGAAGGACACGGAGTAGGTAGGCATTGCTTCGTGAAGTTGGGCGCGCCGTGGGTCGACGGTCCGAGGCTTTGTTCCTCAGCACCGGCTGATCGATCGAAGGAGGTGAGGCCTTCTGGGGCGTGTCGGATCTGTGCCAGGACGGGCGGGGGCGCGGACGATCACGGCTGCTTGCGTCGGCACCCGGTTCAGTGCTTGTGGTGGGGGTCAGAATTTGCCTGACTGTACCTCTATGCGGTGTCCCAGGTGCTTGCTCAACTCCGTGTGGAAGCTGACGCTGAGAGGGGGCCAGCCCCAGAAGTCGAAGGCGAGCGCTCCGAGGTCGAAGCCGGACCCGAACAGCCACTCGGTGACCGGGACGGAGGCTCCGCACGAGGAGCAGGTGACACTTCCTTCACCGGTCTCCTTCCAGGCGTCGATGCCGTCGCTGAACGGCTGCCAAGCCGCCTGGTCCGCCTCCCACGCGTTCGGGTAGTCGATGATCACGGTGGTCGCGTCACATCGCGGGCAGGTCGCGGAGTCCGCCTCGCTCGTCCCCTGGCCTCCGACGTGGTAATCCCGCCCGACGATGACCGCCACCGGTCCCGGTATCCACGACGGGTCCGAGGAGTCGGCCACTGCCCGTCGCCAGTTGGGGCCGGGCTCGTACCCGTCGTCCACTTGCAGGCTGTACATGCCGTCGCTGGATCTTTCGCGCGTGATCAGCCCTTCGGAAACCATCCAGTCGACCATCCGCTCTGCGAGTGACTCAGCCTCTTGGCCGGTCACCTCGACATCGACGATCCGCTCGAAGTAGTCACCCATGGTCCGTCAACTCCTCCTCGATAACTGATGCCCACTGTGCCACTCTCCTGAGAGACACGGGCGCCGTTCTCTCGCTCACCCCGCGGCCCTGTCGGCTTTCAGCATGTGCTGGAAGGGGATGCTCGTGATTTTCAGTACGGCGGGATCGTGCTGTCCCGCAGGCTATATCTGAAGGTAGTGGTCATCTACGGAGCAGCGCTCTTCAGCCATTCCTCGGACGTGATATCGCAGACGATATGTGCCTGGACCGGAAAGCAACGGGGAAAGGTCGTGCGCCTTTTCGTCGTCCCAATTTATGAGCCATCCGGCCAGGAAGACCTGGCCCGACGGGGAGTCGAAACTGATCTCCACGATGTCCTCATAGCCGTCAAGGTCAGCGCCCGGATCCCGGTCGGCGATCGTCACGGTGAAGGGAATCAGCCCCCAAAGTGTGGCGATGTTCAGGCTGGCGAAGCCGCTTCTCTCCGTTGTGACGAGCCCGACCGAATGGGTCGGTGAGTCGTCTGGCCTGTCTTTGGGCTCGTAGTCTCCCTCGTCCAGGAGATAGACCTGACCGCAGTCTGCGACCTCCACATCAAACCGCTTCGTGTGCGCGACGGGAGACTCTTCTCTGGTCATGGGCGCGAAGCGTAGAGTCCGGCGCCGACAATCTCGGTCTGCCGGTGCCGGACCTGTTTCTGGTGAGGCGCGGGGCGGATCGTCTCGCATAGCATCGTGAACATGGACGAGGCCACCACCGTAAGGCTCCCGCACGGGCAGAACCTCAGGTGCGACACATGCCAGAGCGAGATTTTCGAGTCCCGTCAGTGGAAGCTGCAGACGACCGGAATGAGTTTCATGGGCCTGGACTGGGCCAACCGGGACGCGACCTGCTTCGTCTGTACCACTTGTCGGCGGATTCACTGGTTCCACCTGTAGGGAACCGGCTGCCGGCGCCCGGAGGTGATCGTGGTGCGCGTCGCTGTGTCGGGGCACAGGGGCTTGTCGGGAGAGACCGCTGTACTGGTCGATCAGGCGATACGTGAGGCTCTTGTGGAGTACCTTCCCGATCTCGGTCGGACGGGGCTGATCAGATCTTCGCTCGTGCGGTACTCGATCTCGGTGGTGTGCTGGAGGTCGTGATCCCGGCCGAGCGGTATCGGGACGGGCTGCCGGGCGAGTGCCGTGCCGCGTACGACGAGTTGCTGGGCCGGGCAGGCCGGGCTCACAGGCTGGAGTTCGTGGAGTCCACCGCGGAGGCCCACATGGCGGCCAGTGAGCGGATGCTGGATGACGCCGATGTGTTGTTCGCCGTCTGGGACGGGCAGCCGGCCCGAGGCCATGGCGGCACGGCTGACGTGGTGGCCGAGGCCCGGCGGCGGGGGATCTCCGTCCGGGTGATCCGGCCCGAAGGGGCTCGGCGAGGTTGAGGGCCGCTGGCTGGTAGAGCGGGCCGCAGAGGATCCCGCTTTCCGCCTGTTCGGGCGTGTTTGTGGTCGGCGGGGCTGACGAGAAACTACATCCCGGAGAGGAAAGACGTTTGGCGGGGGGAGAAAGAACCACACCTCGCCTTGCGCCGCGGCTCGGTTCTTTGCCTTCCACCTGTCACTGTGCTCACGTCAGCGCACGTGCCGGGCCACCGGTGCGGCATCGTCTTCCCTGCGTGGAACAGGCAGGAGCCGTGAACCTAGAGGCGCAGATCCTTGAGGTGATGCTACGCGTCAAGGCGCTTGAGACGAGCACCCGCACCGCGGACGACCTCACCATGATCAGCATCGTTCTGATGATGACCGAACTCGCTGCCTTCCAGGCCGAGCTGAGACAAGATTACGAGGCCCTGGCGGACGAGATCACCGGGCTGCGGCGCCAGATCAACGGCCATGGGTGCGGTCTCCTGCGCCGTCCGGACGTTCGGCAACGACCGGAGAGCAACTGACGGGCCGGTGCCGGTTGGAAAGACCTCCTGTAGGGAGAGACGCCGTCTTCGTCTACGCGACAGGAGGGTCATGTCCCACGCTGTCTGAGATCATTGAGTGTGGTGCGAAATGCGGTGGGGCGGTTGTGGGCGGACCTGGCTCGGGTGCCTGTCAGGTTTCCCGGGCGGGGAGAGGTCGCGGTGGTCGTCTCCTCCGGGTCGGCTTTGGGCCCGCCCGGATGGACGGGGATCGTCGTGCTGGACGGCGGGGCGCTGGTCACGGTGCCTGACGCCGGGTTGGCCGAGCCGCTGCGTGACGCCCTGCGCGGCGCTCTCGTCGAGGACGGCGTCGACCTCGCGCGGCTGTCCGGGCGGCTGTCTGAGCGGGAGTCCGGGCGGGTGGAGGTCCGGGAGGTTCTGGGGCCGGCGACGCTCGCGTACGTCGATGCCGAGGAGTTCGTCCCTTGCCATGCCGGGGCGGATGTCGAACGGCTGGCGGTGGGGGATCGGGACGTCGGCGGGCTGCTGGCTGCGGCGAGCGAGCAGGACGCCGACGAGAGCGGGCTGTCGGAGGTCGGTTCGGCGGTCTGGGTGGTTCGTGCGGGCGGTGATGTGGTCGCCGCCGCCGGATATCGGACGTGGTTGGACATGGCGGCGCATCTGTCCGTACTGACTGCCGAGGGGTTTCGGGGGCAGGGGCTGGCTCGGGCGGTGGCGTCGGCGGCGGTGGCCGACGCGCTCGGGGCGGGGTTGCTGCCGCAGTGGCGGGCGCGTCCGGAGGCGTCGCGGCGGGTGGCCCGGGCTCTCGGGTTCCGCGAACTGGGGTCACAGGTGAGCCTTCGCGTAGAGCGGTGACCGTATCTCTAGGGAGCGGTGACCGTATCTCTGCGGAGCGGTGACCGTATCTTTGGCGCGTGGGCAAAGTGTCGCCAGAGGTGTTCGAAGAAGTGTCCGTGCTTTGGGAAGAGCATCGGCACATTCCGTTTCCCGGGCTGGCCGATCGGGACCTGTTCGCGGACCTGGTCCTGGCGGACGACGGAGTCGCGGGTGTCATGTTCTGGTACGTCCGTAATGAGGGCAAGGCGCTCACCGACCAGCTACGCGAGCGGCTCATCAGCAGCGCCCGCGACCTGCGCTGGATCCGGCGGCGAGCGCGTGGCCGGGAGGCGAGGACGTACGTGGACCGGCTGCTGCGGATGGCCGACCTGATCCTCGGTGGCTCCCCGGCCGGATGAGGAGCTCGCCCGGCGCCCGGTCAGATCGCGTCGGTGAAGCGGGTGAGGAGGGTGCGGAGGGTGGCGCGTTCCTCGGGGGTGAAGGCGGTGGAGATGCGGCGTTCGATGATCACGGCTGCCTGGTCCGCCACCCGCAGCGCCTCGCGGCCGGCGTCCGTGAGGTGGGTTTCCAGCATGGTGCGGTGCCACTGATGGGGGGAACGCTCGATCAGGCCGTGTTCGAGCAGGTTCTTCAGTACGACGTTCATGGCCTGCGGCGTGACCAGGCATTCCCTGGCCAGGGCGGCGGCAGAGATGCCCGGGTTGGCGTGGAGGGCCAGCAGGGCGGCGTACTGGGGCACGGTCAGTCCCGCGGTCTTGACCGCGGCGTGCTTGGCCGCCATGAGTCGCTGCTCGGCGCGCTTGACGTCGAGGCCGAGCCGCTCCTCCGGGGGCATGTCCATGCCTGGAGCCTACAAGTCGGCAGGCGCTCAAAACTCGTATGGATATAAAAGCTTTGATAGTGTTCCGCGCATGTCTGTGATTCCGGAGAGCCATCTCGACCTGCTGACCCGTCCCCTGTACGTCCATCTGGCGACGTTGATGCCCGACGGCACCCCGCAGGTGACGCCCGTGTGGACCATCTGGGACGGCGAGTTCCTGCGCTTCACCACCACGAACGACCGGCAGAAGGGGCGCAACGCCGGCGCCCGTCCGCACGTGGCGATCTCGGTCAACGATCCGGAGCAGCCGTACCGCTACCTGGAGGTGCGGGGCACGGTGGAGCGGGTCGAACCCGACCCCCAGGGTGACTTCTTCGACGTGCTGGCCAGGCGGTACGGCCTCGACTACGCACGTCCGGTCGGCGACGCCGAGCGCAGGGTGGTCATCGTGGTGCGGCCCACCCGCTGCACCAGCCAGTGACCTCTAGGACGGCTGCCGGGGGCGGGGCTGGGCGCGCATGTGCATGCGTTCGCCCTGCCGTCCGAACAGGTTGAGCACCTCCACCGGATGATCGCCCGCGGGGCCGAACCAGTGGGGCAGGTGGGTGTCGAACTCGGCGGCCTCGCCGGGCCCCATGACCAGGTCGTGGTCGCCCACGATCAGGCGGACGCGCCCCGAGAGCACGTACATCCACTCATAACCCTCGTGCGTGACGGGCTGTGGCTGCTTCTGGTCGGCGGGGATGACAGACTTCCACGCCTGCAGCGGGCCGGGCTGGGCGGTCAGGGGCAGCACGGTCCGGCCGTTGCGGACCACCGGCTTGAGCCGGACCCGCGGGTCGCCGACCTCCGGCGCGCCGACCAGCTCGTCCAGCGGCACCTGGTGCGCCTCCGCGATCGGCAGCAGCAGCTCCAGGCTGGGCCGGCGCTGCCCCGACTCCAGCCGCGAGAGCGTGCTCTTGGAGATGCCGGTGGCCTCGGCCAGGGCCGACAGGGTCACGCCGCGCTGGGTACGGAGGTGTCTGAGCCGGGCGCCGACCTGGGCCAGCGTGGCGTCGATCCGGGATTGCTGCTCCATGAGGCCCATTCCACCTCCGATTTCCCAGAAACGGCAACAGAAGTTGTCATCCCCGCGTGCCGGATCGCACCATCGGGGCCGGAGGTGATCGCCATGACTACGGCGATGAACAGCAAGGACACCGAGTACGACGTTGTGGTGGTCGGCGCGGGGGCGGCCGGACTGAGCGCGGCCCTGCTTCTCGGGCGCGCGCGGCGCAAGGTGGTGGTGGTCGACGCGGGCGCGCCGCGCAACGCCCCGGCCGCGCACATGCACGGCTTCCTGTCCCGCGACGGCCTGCCGCCCGCGACCCTGCTGGAGCTCGGCCGGGCCGAGATCGAGCGGTACGGCGTGCGGTTCGTCCGGGGTCGTGTGGAGGAGGTCGAACCGGGCTTCGCGGTGCGGCTGGAGGGCGGCCCGGTGCTCGGCGCCCGCCGCCTGCTGGTCGCCACCGGCCTGTACGACGAGCTGCCCGCCATCCCCGGCGTGCGCGAGCGGTGGGGCAAGGACGTCCTGCACTGCCCCTACTGCCACGGCCACGAGGTCGGCGACCGGCCGCTGGCGGTGCTCGGCACGCATCCGGGGGCGGTCCACCAGGCCCTGCTGCTGCGCCAGTGGAGCGACGACGTCGTCTTCCTGGTCCACACCCTCGACCTGACGCCGGAGGACCGCGACCGGCTGGAGGCCCGCGGCGTGCGCATCGTCGAGGGTCCGATCGACCACCTCGTCGTCGAGGACGGACGGCTGCGCGGCGTCGAGCTCACCGACGGGCGGGTGCTGCCGCGCGCCGCCGTGTTCCTGTTCCCGCGCATGGTGCCGCAGGACCAGGTGCTCACCCGTCTGGGCTGCGACAAGGACGACGCCGGCTGGGTCGTCACCGACCGGACGGGACGGACCAGCGTGCCCGGGGTCTGGGCGGCGGGCAACGTCGTCGACCCGCGCGCGCAGGTCGTCACGGCGGCGGGGATGGGTTCGGCCGCCGCGTCCGCCGTCAACGCCGACCTGGTGGACGAAGAGGTGCGGGACGCCGTCGAGCGGCGCCGCGCGACCTCCGTCCCGGCTCGTTAGCCCCCCGCACGCAAGGAGACTTCGTCATGCCCGCGCATGTTCCCGGCTCGGTGCGCAGCGTCACCGAGCAGAACTTCACCGAACGCGTCCTCCAGGCGGAACGTCCGGTCCTGATCCAGTTCTGGGCGGCCTGGTGCCGTCCGTGCCAGATGGTCACCCCGATCGTGGAGAGCCTGGCGGCCGACCGCGCGGGCGAGGTGGACGTCGTCCGGGCCGACCTGGACGACCAGCCCGGACTGGCCGCCCGGCACGGCATCACAGCCGTACCCGCCTTCGTGGTGTACGCCGGCGGCCGGCCCGCCGGTTCCTGGACGGGAGCCGCTCCCCGGCACGTCCTGGACCAGTACCTCACCTCGGCCCTGCGCGCGGCGGAGGCGGACCGATGAGCGCCACGGCCACCGGACGGGCGGCGGCGGTCGCCCGCGGCAGGTTACCGCTGGGGGTCTACCTGCTGTCGTTCAGCCTGTTCTCGATGGGCAGCGCGGAATTCCTGCTCGCCGGGGTGCTGCCGGCGGTCGCCGCGGACCTGCGGATCACGCTCGCCTCCGCCGGCGGGCTGATCTCGGCGTTCGCGGCGGGGGTCGTGATCGGCGGGCCGCCGCTGGCCATCATGACCCTCCGCTGGCCGCGCCGGACGACGCTCGTGGTCGCCCAGGCGGCCTTCGCCGCCTGCGTGGCGATCGGCATCCTCACCGACAGCTATTCGGTGCTGCTGGTCACGCGCTTTCTCTCGGGTCTGGCGTACGCGGGGTTCTGGGCGGTGGCGGCGGTCACCGCGATCGGGCTGGTCCCGGCGGACCGCGCCGCCCGCGCGTCCGGGGTGGTCGTCAGCGGGCTGAGCCTGGCGATGATCGCGGGCGGGCCGGCCGGGGCGATGATCAGCTACTTCACCGGGTGGCGCGGCGGCTTCTGGGCCGTGACCGCGCTCACCGTCGCCGGCGCCGTCCTGACGCTCGTGGCGCTGCCCGCCGCCGGCGGGCACGGGCAGGCGAGCGTCCGCGGCGAGCTCCGCACGATGCGCCGGCCGCAGCTGTGGATCGTGTACGCCGTCACCCTGCTGAGCACCGCGGCCTACATGATCTCCTACAACTACCTGGCGGCGTTCCTGACGGACGTCACGGGCGTGCCCGGGGTCTGGGTGCCGGTGATCCTGACGCTGTTCGGCGTGGGGGCCTTCGCCGGGCTGTCGGTCGGGGGCCGCATCGCCGACCGGATGCCCACCCACGCGCTCCTGGCGGGGGCGCTCGGGATCGCGGCCTGCTCCGTGCTGCTGGCCGTGCTCGGGCGGCACGTCGCGGCCGTCGTGCCGCTGGTGCTGCTGCTCGGCGTCGCCGGGTTCGTGCTGAACCCGGCCGTCTACGGGCGGGTGTTCGCCATCGCGTCGGGGGCGCCGGCGCTCGCCGGGGCCACCACGGTATCGGCCTTCCAGCTGGGCATCAGCCTCGTGCCGGTGCCGGCCGCCGTCGTGCTGGACACGGGGGCGGGGGTCGCCGCCGTCCCGTGGATCGGCGCGGGGCTGGCCGCGCTCACGGTCGTCCCCGTCCTGCTGGACCGGTGGTCGTCGCGCCGGGCGGGTTAGCAGACGCCGGGCAGGCCGCAGACCTTGACGGCCATCTTCCTGGCGTTCTTGGTGAGCCGGCCGGGGTCGTAGTCGCCCTCGTCGGTCCGGTAGATGATCAACGCGCTGCCCCGGCGCGCGACGACCCCCGTGATCGTCTGCTCCACGTTGCCGTCCTGCCGGGTCCGGTAGCCGATGCCGACGGCCTCGTCCCCCGCCTTCACCTTGGTCGTCCGCCACTGGATCTTGAGCGTGGGCGCCGACGGGTCGCCCTTGCGCGCGCACCGCGCGGCCTCGGCCCGCAGGCCGGCGAGCGCGGCATGGGCGGCCCGCGGGCTCCGGTAGAGGACGAGCTGCTCGGCCGACACGCTGGGCCCGCTGGTCCAGTGGCTGATCGTGCGGGCGGCCGTCCGGCCGCGGTCGACGGCACGCCGATGCCCGCACGGGTTCAGCTTGAAGGGCGCGGTGAGCCTGTCGCTGATCTTGTATCCCTGCTCGGCGGCGTCGTCCGGGCTCAGCGGCACGCGCGCCTCACGCTCGGTGAGCAGGAAGTTCTTCGGAATCTCGGTCACGGCCGCCGGGGACAGGGCCAGCAGCAGGGAGAGCGTCACGCCGATCATGAACAGTTGGATGCCGCCCGGATCGGCTTGGTTCTGGGTGTGTGGCGCGGATCACAGCAAGGCGTGTCACGGATGGGGCGGGGTCTTGCATCACGTGGTCAGACGCACCTGATGAAAGGGCACGGCGATGACCACACAGCGCGAGAACGGCAAGGCTCCGCACCACGTCCTGGTGCTGGGGGCGGGCTACGCGGGGATGGCGGCGGCGATTCAGCTCGCGGCGCGGACCAAGGGGCGGGCGGACGTCCGGGTGACCCTGGTCAATCCGCAGGAGCGGTTCACCGAGCGGTTGCGGATGCACGTCGTGGCGAGCGGGCAGCAGGTCGCCGAGATGCGCATCCCTGAGCTGCTGGAGGGCACCGGGGCCCGGTTCGTGCGCGGCTGGGTGACCGCCGTGGACGTGCGGGCCAGGAGCGTGCGGATCGACGACGACCAGGTCCTGCACTACGACACCCTCGTGTACGGGCTGGGCAGCGTGGCCGACACGGTGACGGTGCCGGGGGTGGAAGAGCACGCGTACACGCTGGACAGCGTGCCGGACGCCGAGGCGCTGGCCGCCCGGCTGGGCCGCCTGGGCAGGGGCACGGTGGCCGTCTGCGGCAGCGGGCTGACCGGCGTCGAGTCGGCCGCCGAGATCGCCGAGCGGCACCCCGAACTGGACGTCGTGCTGCTCGGCAGGCAGGAGCCCGGCGCGGCCATGGCGGCCGGGCCGAGGGAGTACGTCAGGAAGGCGCTGGCCCGGCTGGGCGTCCGGGTGCGCAGCGGCGTCGAGGTCACGAAGGTGCTGCCCGGATCGGTCGAGGTGGTGTGCGGGCCGGACGCGGAGAGCGTCGCCGCCGACGTCGTGCTGTGGACGAGCGGCACGCGGGTCTCGCCGCTGGCGGCGGCCGCCGGGCTCACCGTGGACGACCGCGGCCGGATCGTCACCGACGCCTTCCTGCGCTCGGTCTCGCACCCGGACGTGTACGCCCTCGGCGACGCCGCCGCGATCCGCCAGGGTTACGGCGTCATGCACGGCACCTGCCAGAGCGGCATGCCGACCGGCGTGCACGCCGCGATGTCGATCCTGCGCGCCCTGGACGGCCGGCGGCTCAAGCCGTTCCGCTTCGGCTACTACCACACCCCGGTGAGCCTCGGCCGCAACGACGGGGTCGTGCAGTTCACCCACCCCGACGACAGCCCGCGCCGGGTGTATCTCACCGGTCGCACGGCCGCACGGTATAAGGAGACGGTGACCGCAGCACCCTGGCCGACGTACCTCCGCATGAAGAAGATGCCGGTCTCCGGCGCGCTCTGGCCGCGTGGCGGCCGGTTCACCCGGATCGGCGCCGGGCGATGAGCCGCGCGTACCCGGAGCAGGACCAGCAGGTCTTCGACGAGCATCGCAAGCTGCTGTTCTCGGTGGCCTACCGCGTGCTCGGCTCGGCGGCCGACGCCGAGGACGCGGTCCAGGACGCCTGGATCAGGTGGTCGGCCGACGACCGTTCGCAGGTGGCGGATCCGAAGGCGTACCTGGCGCGGATCGTGTCGAACGTGGCCCTGCAGCGGCTGCGGTCCACGCAGTACCAGCGCGAGACGTACGTGGGGCCGTGGTTGCCGGAGCCGATCCTGACCAGCGGCGACACCGCCGACGACGTCGCGGGCGCCGATTCGGTCTCGACGGCGATGCTGGTGGTCCTGGAGACCCTGAGCCCGCTCGAACGCGCGGTGTTCGTGCTCAAGGAGGTCTTCGGGTTCAGTCACGCCGAGATCGCCGAGGCGGTGGAGCGTTCCGAGGCGGCGGTGCGCCAGGTCGCGCATCGGGCGCGAGAGCACGTACAGGCCCGGCGGCCGCGCTTCACGGCGGACCGGACGCGGCAGCGGGACGTCACGCGGCGCTTCCTGGCCGCCGCGACCGGCGGCGACATCAACACGCTCATGGAACTGCTGTCCCCTGACGTCACCCTCTGGACCGACGGGGGCGGGAAGGTGCGCCAGGCGCTGCGTCCGGTCGTGGGCGCGAAGACGGTGGCCGCGTGGTTCGCCGCGATCGGCACGGTCTCCTACCAGGGCGTCGAGCCGGGCGACATGCGGGCCGAGCTCGCCGAGATCAACGGCGGCCCCGGCGTGGTGTTCAGCGGTCAGGGCCGGGTCGTCGCCACCGTGACCTTCGACTTCGACGCCGACGGGCACATCACCGCCGTCCACAACGTCGCCAACCCCGACAAGCTGGGCGCGATCGCGGCCGGGACCGCCCGCGACCTCGCGCCTTGACAACCGTTGCTGACCCGGACGGTGGCGACGACCTGACATGTCGGTTGTCCGCCATGCCCTAGTCATGGTGTGTACGTCCCTTTCTGGCGAAACTTTGTTCTGCCGGTTGCGCAACCCCCCAACCGGTAGAAAGAGAGCCACCGCCATGCCATTCAGTCGTAGAGCGGCGCTGCTCAGCGCCGCCCTCGCCGCCACGCTCGTCGCGGCCGGCACCGGAAGCGCCCACGGTGACGCGACGGCCCCCGCCACCGGCGTCACCGGCGTCCCGGCGTCGTCGGTCACCACCGCGCGGGTCACCCTCATCACCGGGGACGAGGTCACCGTGGCCAGCCAGGCCGGCCGTCCCGTCTCGGTCACCGTCACCCCCGGCGAACGCTCGGCCGGCGACCTGCGCACCTACACGGTCGGCTCCGACGTGTACGTGCTGCCGACCGAGGCCGCGCCGCTGGTCGCCTCGGGCCAGGTGGACAAGCGGCTGTTCAACGTCACCCAGCTCATCGCCCAGGGGTACGACGACGCCCACAGCGAGTCGATCCCGACCATCGTCCGCTACTCCGGCAAGGGCCTGGCCAAGGCCGCTCCGCCGGACGGCGGCCGGCTCACCCGATCCCTGCCCGGCATCCGGGGAGCGGCCGTCGCCGCGGACAAGAAGCGCGGCGGCGCGTTCTGGGAGGCCGTGGACGACGACACCGCCAAGGCGGGAACGCCCAAGGCCCGGCTCTCCGGCGGCATCGAGAAGCTCTGGCTGGACGGCAAGGTCAAGACGCTGCTCGACAAGAGCGTGCCGCAGATCGGCGCCCCCGAGGCATGGGCCGCCGGTTACGACGGGGCCGGCGTCAAGGTCGCCGTCCTGGACACCGGCGTGGACGCCGAGCACCCCGACCTGGCCGACCGGATCGCCGAGAGCCGCAGCTTCGTCCCCGGCGAGACGGCGAAGGACGGCCACGGGCACGGCACGCACGTCGCCTCCACGATCGCGGGCAGCGGCGCGGGCTCGGGCGGCAAGTACAAGGGCGTGGCGCCCGGCGCCCGGCTGATCGTGGGCAAGGTGCTGGCCGACGAGGGCGCCGGCATGGAGTCGTGGATCCTCGACGGGATGAACTGGGCGGCCCACTCGGGCGCGAAGGTCGTCTCGATGAGCCTGGGCGGCCAGGAGGGCGCCGACGGCACCGACCCGATGGCCGTGGCGGTCAACGAGCTGACCGCCGAGACGGGCGTGCTGTTCACCATCGCCGCGGGCAACAGCGGCCCGGGGGCGACCACGGTGGGCTCGCCCGGCGTGGCCGAGGCGGCGCTCACCGTCGGCGCGGTCGACTCGGCGGACGCGGTCACCGACTTCTCCAGCCGGGGTCCCCGCGGCGGCGACGGGGCGCTCAAGCCGGAGATCACCGCTCCCGGCTTCAAGATCGTGGCCGCCCGCGCCGCGGGCACCTCGATGGGCACGCCGGTGGACGGCACGTACACCACGGCGAGCGGCACGTCGATGGCCACGCCGCACGTGGCGGGCGCCGCGGCCATCCTCGCGCAGCGGCACCCCGACTGGACCGCCGCGAGGCTGAAGAACCAGCTCGTCAGCACGGCGCGGACGACGGCCGGCACCCCCGTGCACAGCCAGGGCGCCGGCCGCGTGGACGTGAGCCGCGCCGTACGCCAGCCCGTCTCGGGCTCCGGCGTGATCGACTTCAGGCTCGCCGACTGGGACGCCGGAGAGCCGGCCACCAAGCAGATCGAGTACGTCAACGACGGCGACCAGCCCGTCACCCTGACGCTCGCCGCCAAGGGCGCGGGCGAGGACCTGCCGGCCGCGGCGCTGACCCTGGGCGCCCAGGCGGTGACCGTGCCGGCGCACGGCACCGCGTCGGCGGCCGTCACCGTCGACACCTCGGCCGTGCCGGCGGGGGCGCACGGCGCGCACGTCACCGCGTCCACCGCCGACGGCCAGACGGTCGTGACCACGGCCGTCGGCTTCGTCCGGGACGTGGAGCGCTTCGACGTCACCCTCAAGGTGCTCGACCGGGACGGCAGGCCGACCACCGGCGCCGCCGTCGTGCACGACATCAACCTCGACAGGCTGGCCCTTCCGGACAGCTACCTGATCGGCGCGGACGGCACCGCCAAGGTCCGGCTGCCCCGGGGCGAGCACGCCTTCATGGCGGAGATCTTCCACTACGCCGCCGAGGGGAACCGGGTCTGGGAGTACACCTACGGCGCCGAACCGGGCGCGGTCATCGACTCCGACCGGACCATCACCTTCGACGGCGCCAAGGCCGGACCGGTCACCATGGACACCCCGAAGCCGAACCAGGCGAACAGGGTCCGGCTCGGCCTGTCGGTCCAGAGCGCGGCCGGCACCAGCGCCTACGGCCTCGAACAGTGGATGAACGGCGAGACGAAGGTGTACTCCGTCCCGTCCCAGGGCACCAGCAGCCGCTTCGAGTCCCGGGTCGCCTGGTCGCTCACCGCGCCGGAGCTGAAGGCCCAGGTCCTCGGCGCCGGGGCCGAGCCGATCGAGCCGGCCTACTTCCGGGGCCGGGCCGGCTCCGCGCGCATCGACGGCGCCCAGGTCCTGCGGGCCGCGGACGCCGGGACCGGGCGTCCCGAGGACTACGCGGGGCAGCCGGTCCGGGGACGGCTCGCGCTGGTCAAGCGCAGCGCCGAGCTCACGCCGCAGCAGCAGGTCGACAACGCGGCCGCCGCAGGAGCGGGCGCGGTCATCATCTACAACGACAAGCCCGACAACTGGGGCGCCGACAACTGGAGCACGTCGCCGACCAGGATCCCGGCGATGACGCTCGCGGGTGAGCAGGGCGCCCGGCTGGCCGCGGCGGCGGCCAAGGGCAGGCTCCAGGTCCGGCTCTCGGGCACGGCGGTGAGCCCGTACGCCTACGAGCTGGTCAAGTACCGCAACGGCGGTGTCCCCGCGGACCAGCGGTACAAGGTGCGCGACGGCGAGTTGGCCACCGTGGAGTCGTCGTTCCACGCCTCGGCGCCGGCCACGGAGGCCGGGTACGCCCGGTCGCTGGTCTCGCCGATGCAGGGCACGGCCTACGCGGTCTTCACCCGGCTGATCACGCCGCGGCCCCTCACCGAGTACGTCACGGCCGACCTGCGGACCTTCGAGTCGATGCAGGTGGGCACGGTCTGGGAGAGCGGCCAGGCGTGGCAGCAGACCGCGCCGTCCGTGCTCAAGGCCGGTCAGCGGGTGTCGCGCGACTGGAACAAGGCGGTGGTCCGCACGGCGCTGCCGGCCGCGGTGGACAAGTCGGCGGTCCGCGAGGGCGCGATCGGCGTGCTCTTCGCGGGCGGGCTGTTCGACACCGCGCCCGGCCAGACGTACCTGTTCCGCGCCTCCGCCGACAAGGAGCTGTCGACGGTCTACCGCGACGGCGTGCTGCTGGGCTCCGCGCCGTCGGCGGCCGTCGCCTTCCCGGTGGTGCCGGAACGCGCCCAGTACCGCGTGGTGACCGACGTGCAGCGGAACGCACCTTTCTGGACGACCTCCACCAAGGTGCGCACCGACTGGACGTTCCACTCACAGCAGGTGGCCGCCCAGGACCTGCTGCCGGTCCTGTCGATCGACTACGACCTCGACGTGGACGAGACCAACAGCGCCCACGCCAACGCCCCCACCCGCGTCGGCCTCGGTCTGCGCTACCCGAAGGGCCTGGCGGGACCGCGCATCACCCGGGCCGCCCTGTGGACCTCGGCCGACGACGGCGCCACCTGGCAGCCGGTACGGCTCGCCGGGGCCGGTGAGCGGGCCTTCACCGGCACGATCAGGAACCCGGCCAAGCCCGGCGGGTTCGTGTCGCTGCGCGTGCAGGCCACCGACGCCGACGGCGGCACCGTCGAGCAGATCGTGACCCGCGCGTACCAGCTACGCCGATAGTTCCAGGTGAGGGGCGTCCCCGGCAGGGGCGCCCCTCACAGCGGGATCATGCCGGACCGGGCCGCGTACCAGGCCAGCTGCATGCGGCTGTCGGTCCCGGCCAGCTTCATCAGCCGCCGGATCCGGCGCTGGACGGTGCGCTCGCTGGTGCCGAGCCGGCTGGCGACCGTCTTGTCCGGCATCCCGGACAGCAGGTACGTCATCAGCGCGACATCGGTGTCGTCCCAGGCCGCGACCCCTTCGGTCACGCTCGTGGCGGTGAGCCGCAGCGGGGTCGCCGCCTGCCACACCCGCTCGAACAACTCCACCAGAAGATGGACCAGGGACTGGCCCCTGACCAGGAGGAAGCCCGGTTCCACGCTCGTCTGGTCGGGCAGGACGGGCAGGAGCACGACCTCCCGATCCACGATGATCATCTTGCTGGGCAGCTCGGCGGCGATCCTGATCTCGTAGCCGCCCTTCAGGAACCTGGCGATCTCGGCCGGGGCCCTGGGGTCGTCCAGCGCGGCGCGTTCGTACACGTAGCGGTAGGTGGCCAGGGCGTTGGTGGAGTCGTCGAGGTTGACGTCGAGCACGTACGGAGGCCGGAAGAAGGCCAGCACCTCCCGGCGGGCGCCGCGTTCCAGATTGCCGAGCCAGGTGGCGAGCTGTTCCGGCGTGGTGAGCGCCTCGATCTCGCCCGCGGGCGAGGCCGCGCCCGTGCGGTAGACCTCCACCAGCTCGGCCAGCCTGCCCTGCACCTGCTGCAACGCGGCCTGGCGCTCGGCGATCAGCGTGCCGAGGCCCACGTCGGGGGGCACGGCCATGTACAACCCGGTGTTGTCGCGGCTGGCCAGGCCGAGCGCGACGAGCCGCGTCACGGCCGCCGTCACGGCCGTCACCGGCAGGTCCAGCGCCTCGCCCACGTCGGGGATCGTCACCCGGCGGCGGCGCAGGAGCTCCAGGTAGACGACCTCCTCCTCGTCGCTGAACCCCAGCCTATCCAGCATCTTTCATCACTTTCCGGCCGCCTCGCGGCATCACGGTCGCTCGTACGCGGGCGCGGCCAGCTCCCAGAGGCCGACGGGCCGCAGGGAGCGCGCGGCGGCGAGCAACTGCTTCTCATGCACGGTCCCGCTGGAGAGCCGCACCAGGGTGTTCTCGTAGGCGGTGAACACGGTGCTGCCGTGGTCGCTCCTCAGGATCCACAGGTCCGGCGCGGCCTCCACGCAGGTCATGTCCTCCTGGAGATCCACTGCGTCGTCACAGGCCTGCTCCGGGGACATGGTCTCCGGCAGGACGTCGACCAGGACGGTGGCGGTGGCGCGCAGGGACGCGGCCACGCCGACCGCCGAGACGCGCAGCGGCGTGGCGAGCGGCAGGGCGAGGCCCGCTCCCACGGCGTAGCCGCAGGCTCCGGCGGCCATGGTGATCAGGCCGACCCGCCAGGAGCCGAAGCCGACGAGGACGGGGAAGGGCGCGGTCATGGTCAGGCCGACGTACAGCGCCACGAGGGCGAACTGCCCCAGCAGCGCCACGAGCCACCAGTTCCGCAACATGGCGTACCAGGAGAGCAACATCCCGGCCGGAAGGGTCGCGAACAACATCAGCAGCAGGTTGCCCGCGGCGTCCTCAGGGCCGTGGAAGGCGATGACGGCCTGTGCCAGGCCCACGACGGCCCCCACGAGGGCCGCCCGGATCAACGCGTTCATGCCCGATCATGGACGATCTTCGCCCATTCCTGTCAAGAGGGGGCATCCGTCCGCTTCCGCTGCGAGAACCAGCGCCAGGACGGTGGCAGCAGCAGCAGGACGACGACGGGCAGCGGCCCGGCGGCGTTCTGGGGGAGCAGTCCCAGCAGGTCGAGACGGCCGGAGTCGGCCACGTCGATCACGACGGACGCGGCGACCTCGAGCAGTTCCAGGGCGGCGACCGCCCAGGGCACCCACGTCCCGCGGCCGCCGAAGCGCCCCATCAGCCAGCTGGCCGACCAGAGGAACGCCACTTCCCATGCGATCAGGAGGAGCAGGGCGGGCGCGAAGCCGGACAACGCCACGCCGCCCAGGAAGACCAGCCCCACCATGCCGAACGCCACCTGGAGCGTCATGACGAACCTGGCGGCCCGTACGACGAAGGGCATCGGCTCGGTCCGCACGGTCACCGTCATAGGGCAAATGATGACGGATCGGCCCCCATCCGGGACAGGGGAACCCCGCGTGAATCCCGCCTTTCGATCAGGGGACGATCCTCCGTCCCGGGAGCCCTCAATTGGACAGCGGCATGCGCGCAACGGATATTGGACGGGAATGGAGGATCTATTACATGGATGCGCGTCTGGACCATCTCGTTCTCTGGGTCTCCGACCAGCTTGCCGCCCTGCGTTTCTACGAGCAGGTGGTGGGCCTGCCGGGGGTCCGGGGGGAGGAGTTCCGCGAGGGCAAAGCGGGGTTCCCGAGCGTACGGATCGCCGAGGAGACGATCATCGACCTGATGGCGCACGACGTGTCGAAGGGCGTGGAGGAGGGCACGGGGGTGACGGGCAGCGCCGGGCACCAGATCAACCACTTCTGCCTGTCGGTGAGCAGGGAGGACTTCGAGGCGCTCAAGGTGCGGCTGAAGGACCACGGGGTCGAGGTCACCGGCACCGGCTCCAACTCCTTCGGCGCCCAGGGCATCGCCCCCGAGACCATCTTCTTCCCCGACCCGGACCGCAACGTCATCGAGGTCCGCTACTACCGCTGAGCCGGCGAAGTTGTCGGTCGGGTTTGGTAGACAGGTCGGCATGGGTGTGAGCGTCGACGAGTTCCTCGATCTGGTGCGCGGGCTGCCGGAGGTGACCGAGCATCCCAGCGCGGAGTGGGTCGGTTTCAAGGTCCACGGCAAGGGCTTCGGCTACCTGTGGGAGAAGACCGAGACCGTCGGGGTCAAGGCCACGATCGAGGAGCAGCTCGCGCTGGTGGCCGAGCGGCCCGAGGTGTTCGAGGTGCAGTTCACCGCCGGGCGCTTCGGGTGGGTCGTCGTCCACCTCGGCAAGATCGACATCGACGAGCTGTTCGAGCTGATGGCCGAGGCGTGGTGCCTGACCGCGCCCCGGCCGCTGGTCAGCGCGTTCGAGGCGGAGCACCAGATCGCGCCGTCGTGAGCCGGCGGTAGTCTCGGGCAGCGTGACCCCCGTCGACATCAGGCTTCGCGAGTGGCGCGAGGACGACGCCCCGGCCGTGCTGCGCGCGTTCCGTACGCCCGATCTGCGCCGCCAGTCGTCCTTCCCCGTCGTCACGCTCAAGGACGCGGTGGGCTGGATCACGTCCTGGACGGGCGTCGGGCACGCGTTCGCGGTGACCGTCGAGGGTGGCGCGGTGGTCGGCAACGTGGCCGTGGCCGGGATCGACGCCCACGACAACGGGTGGGTGTCCTACTGGGTCCTGCCCGCGCACCGGGGGCTCGGGATCGCGACGGCGGCCACCGAGGAGCTGGCCCGGTGGGCGTTCGGCGAGCGCGGGCTCTTCCGGCTGGAGCTGGGTCACCGCACCGACAACCCGGCGTCGTGCCGGGTGGCGACCAAGGCGGGGTTCCGGGCGGAGGGCATCGAGCGCGGCAAGCTCCGCCACGAGGGCGTCCGCCTCGACGTCGAGCGCCACGCCCGCCTCGCCACCGACTGACCCGTCCGGCCCGCCCCTGCCGCGGAGGGCCCGAGGGGCGACGCTCGCATGGGGGAAGGCTTTGCCCCACTGCGGAGGGCCGGGGGCCGGCTGGTCCCGGCGCGGAGGGGCCGGCGGCCGGAGGGCCCGCGAGGGCCGGGTGATCGGGTGCGCTGGTCACGTGGTGGCGGGGTGAACTACCCTTTTTCGGGTGGACAGCGAGAGCCGGGCCGCGGCCGGGCTGCTGGCGGCCCTGAGCAGGGCGGCCGAGATCCTCGCCGGCTTACGCCACCCCTTCGTGCGCAGCCGTCCCTTCTCCTGCTTCGTCCCGCCCTCGGGAGTGCGCACCGGTGCCGACTTCGTCCTCCCGGACGGCCGCGAGGTGCGCTTCGAGGTGTCCCTCACCGTCTCCGGGGACGCCTTCCACGTGGCGGGCGGGATCACCGCGGAGGGCGAGCCGCTGCTGGAGCTGCCGCGCAGAAGCCTGCCGAACGTGCACGACGCGCTCGCCGTCCTGGACGACTACGCGGGCGACGTCACCGCCCCCGCTGACCGCATGCTGGACGGCCTGCTGGACGAAATTGTCTAATTGTCTGACAATGTAGGCATGAAGAACGGACCTCTCGCCGTCGTGGGCGCCTCCGCGCTCTGGGGCACCGCGGGCACCGCGGGATTGCTGGTCTCGGCCGACTCGGTCGCCCTGGCCGCGGCCCGGCTGGTCATCGGCGGCGCCGCGCTCGGCCTGCTCGCGCGGGCCGGTGTGCGGCGGGCGTTCCGGCCGGCGCTGGTGCCGGCGGCCCTGGCGGTGGCGGCGTACCAGCTGTGCTTCTTCGCGGCGGTCGGCCGCACGGGCGTGGCCATCGGCACGGTGGTCGCGATCGGCAGCGGGCCCGTGTTCACCGGCCTGCTGTCCTGGGTGCTGCACGGCCGGCGGCCGAGCGGGCGGTGGGCGCTGGCGACCACGGCGGCGGTCTGTGGCTGCGCGGCGCTGATCGGCGGCGGCGGCGCGCAGGCGGGCGGGCAGATGGTGTCGGGCGTGCTGTTCGCGCTGCTCGGCGGCCTGCTCTACGCCTTCTACGCGGTCTCCGCGGCCAGGGCCATCGAGAAGGGGGCCGGGTCGGACGCCGTGATGGGGGTGATGTTCGGCGGCGCCGCCCTGGTCATGCTGCCGGTGCTGCTGGTCAACGGCGTCGGCTGGCTGGGGGAGCCGCGCGGGCTGCTCGCCGTGCTCTACCTGGGCCTCGGCACCACCGCGCTGTCCTACATCCTGTACGGGCGCGGCCTGCGCACCACGCCGGTCGCCACGGCCTCGACGCTGGCGCTGGCCGAGCCGGCCGTCGCCGCGCTGCTGGGCCTGCTGGTGCTGGGCGAGCGGCTGGCCCCGCTCTCGATCGCCGGGCTGGTGATGCTGGTGCTCGGGCTGGTGGCGGTGGCCGTGCCGGAACGCGGCAGGGGCCGGGGCGGGGAGCAGGGCAGGGAGCAGGGCAGGGAAACGGCACTAGCATCACAGCCGTGATGTTGCCCCTCAAACCCGTCTCCACGGTCGGCGCGCTCGCCGACGCCCTGCGCACCCGGGTGCTCTCCGGCGAGATCGCGCCGGGCACGCCGCTGCCCGAGCAGGAGATCGCCGCGTCGTACGGCGTGGCCAGGCCGACCGTGCGCGAGGCGCTGGCCGGCCTGGTGCACGAGGGACTGCTCAGGCGGGAGCGCAACCGCAGCGCTTATGTCCCCGAGGTGACGATCTCGGACCTCCAGGACCTCATGTACGTGCGCCGCCCCCTGGAGGACCTGATGGCCCAGGCCGTGGCCGGCCGCCGGGTGCCCGACGCCGAGGCCGCGCTGCTCAGGTGGGCGGAGCTGCCGGCCGACGCGCCCTGGTCGGCGACCGTCGCCGAGCACATGGCCCTGCACGAGGCGCTGATCGAGGCGGCCGGCAGCCGGCGGCTCGAACGTCTCTACGCCACGCTCGCCGCCGAGACCAGGCTCGGCATGGTGCGCCTGCGCCAGGTCTATCGCGACCGGGACGTCCTGATCCGCGAGCACCGCGAGCTGCTCGACGCCATCGCGGCGGGTCCGGTGGAGGCGGCGCGGGCGGCCGTCGCGGCGCATCTCAGCCACAACTGGGGCAGTCCCGAGCTTCCTTGAACGGATGGCTCATGCGCGTCATTGAGCGCGAACCCTTGCGGGACGGCCCCGGAACTCGCAAGAATCGCGGCCATGCACGGCAACCCGATGCCGGACTCCTACGTATATGTCACCGAAGAGGGCGTCACCCGCCACTACGCCGACGGCAGCGTCGAAGCTCTCGCGTGGGAGGACGTGGCGGAGGTCCGTGTCGCCACCGAATCCGGGGAAGACGTCCACTACATCCTGCTCGATCGGGACGGTGAAGGCTGCGTGGTGCCGCGTTCCGCGACTGATGCCACCTTTGTCGCCCGGCTACGCTACTTGCCCGATTTCGATCTCGACCGGCTGAACCTGGCCGCCGATTCCGCGCGTGACGGAGTTGTGGTCGTGTGGCGCAGCCCTGATCCGCCGTCCGCATTGCCGGACCTGGAGTACGACTAGCGGCTTCGCCTCCCGGTCACCTGGCGAAATGTCGCCATAAACCTCACATTCTCTCGCTCTGGCGCTGCACTTTTGGATCGTTCCGTCAACCCCCGAAACCCCTAGGTCGACGTCCGATTGTGGACATTTCCCGTTATTCCCCAGGTTGGAATCGATCTTTACTCTTTAGTGGGGGCCGCCGCCCTTGATAACGCATGGGTCATTGTCAACCTATGCGGCACAAGGAACGTCCTGTTATCGCGGTGAAAGCAGTTATCACAGGGTGGTGCTATGAGGGTGGGGACTGGGGAGTCCACTGCTGTGCTCCTCGAGGCCGCGCCACGCCTTGAGTCCGACATCTGGACCCGGGCGTATCTGCGGCTCCTGTTAGGCGGGGACACGGCGTGCGCGTTGTTCGCGTGCGCGTGCGTGCTGGGCGTACGCCTGGCCTCCGGCGTGTACGTGCCGATCGCCGAGTACGTGCTCGGGCTCGGCCTGCTCGTCGTCTGGCCGGTCGCGCTCATGATGGCGGGCGCGTACCGTCAGCGCGCCAACGGCGAGGGCACCGAGGAGTTCAAGGCCGTCTTCACCGGCGGCATCGGGCTGATGGCCACCACGGCCATCCTGGCCTACGCCACGCAGACGGCCATCGCGCGCAGCTTCGTCATGGCGATGCTGCCGCTGGTGCTGCTGGCCACGCTCTACTTCCGCTACCGCATGCGCAAGCGGCTTCATCGCAGGCGGGCGATCGGCGAGTACATGCGGCAGGTGATCGCGGTCGGGCACCGGGAGTCGATCCTGGACCTCGTCGTGCAGTTCCGCCGCCAGCCGCACCACGGCATGCAGGTGGTGGGAGCCTGCCTGCCGTACGACACGCTCGACGTCGACCTCGACGGCATCCCCGTGATGGGCTCCTTCGGCGACGTCGCCGAGGTCGTGGCGCATTCGGGGGCCGACGCGGTGGCCGTCCTGGCCTGCCCCGAGCTGGACGGCGCGGCGCTGCGCCGGCTGGCCTGGAGCCTGGAGACCGCGCGCACCGACCTGTTCGTCGCGCCCGCGCTCATGGACGTCGCCGGCCCGCGCATCAGCATCAGGCCGGTGGCCGGGATGCCGCTGCTGCACGTCGAGCACCCGGAGTTCGACGGCACCCGGCAGCTCGTGAAGGCGGCCTTCGACCGGCTGGTGGCCGGCGCGGCGCTGCTGGTGCTCGCGCTGCCGCTGTTGACGCTCGCCCTGGTGATCAGGCTTACCAGCCGGGGGCCCGCGCTGTTCCACCAGACCAGGGTGGGCAGGGGCGGCCGGGAGTTCCGGGTGGTGAAGTTCCGCACAATGGTGGTGGACGCGGAACGGCTCAAGCACCAGCTTCTCGCGGCGAACGAGTTCGACGGCGTGCTGTTCAAGATAAGGAACGATCCAAGGATCACCGGCGTCGGCGCGTTCCTGCGCCGCTACTCGCTGGACGAGCTGCCGCAGCTGCTCAACGTCATCCGTGGTGAGATGTCCCTCGTCGGCCCCCGGCCGCCGCTGCCGGAGGAGGTCGCCAGGTACGGCGCCGACGTGCGCCGCCGTCTGGTGGTCAAGCCGGGCATGACCGGCCTCTGGCAGGTCAGCGGGCGCTCCGACCTGACGTGGGAGGAATCCGTCCGGCTCGACCTGCGCTACGTGGAGAACTGGTCGCTCCTGCTCGACCTGCAGATCCTGTGGAAGACCTGGTCCGTCGTCACCCGTGGAGAAGGGGCTTACTAGCAGTGAAGGCACTCGTGCTCGCCGGAGGGTCGGGCACACGGCTCCGGCCCATCACGCACACCTCGGCCAAGCAGCTGGTCCCCGTCGCCAACAAGCCGGTCCTGTTCTACGGGCTGGAGGCCATCGCGGCGGCCGGGATCCGGGAGCTCGGCCTGGTGGTCGGGGACACGCAGGCGGAGATCGAGACGGCCGTGGGGGACGGCTCGGCGTTCGGGCTGCAGGTCACCTACCTCCGCCAGGAGGCGCCGCTCGGGCTGGCCCACGGCGTGCTGATCGCCCGCGAGTTCCTGGGCGACGACGACTTCGTCATGTACCTGGGCGACAACTTCGTCGTCGGCGGCATCAACGACCTGGTGGACCGGTTCGCCAGGGAACGGCCCGCCGCGCAGATCATGCTGACCAGGGTCGGCGATCCCGGCCAGTTCGGGGTCGCCGAGCTGGACGCGAGGGGCCGGGTGGTCGGCCTGGAGGAGAAGCCGGCCCGGCCCAAGAGCGACCTGGCCCTGGTCGGCGTGTACCTGTTCAGCCCGGCGATCCACGCCGCCGTCGGCGAGCTCAAGCCGTCGTGGCGGGGGGAGCTGGAGATCACCGACGCCATCCAGTGGCTGATCGAGGCCGGGCTGCGGGTGGAGTCGTCGGTGATCTCGGGATACTGGAAGGACACCGGCAACGTCACCGACATGCTGGAGGTCAACCGGCTGGTCCTGGAGTCGGTCGAGCCCGGCGTGCGCGGGCGGGTCGACGAGGCCAGCGAGCTGATCGGCCGGGTCGTGGTCGAGCCGGACGCGGTGGTCGAGCGCTCCCGCGTGGTCGGCCCGGCGATCATCGGCCGGGGAGCGCGCGTCCAGGACAGCTACGTCGGGCCGTTCACCTCGGTCGGCGCGTCGTGCGTGGTCACCGGCAGCGAGATCGAATACTCGATCCTGCTGCCCAGGGCGTCCATCGACGGCGTCGGCCGGATCGAGGCGTCACTGATCGGCCACGACGTCGAGGTCACCCGAGCGCCCAACACGCCCAGAGCCCACCGTCTCGTGCTGGGCGATCACAGCAAGGTACAGATCACTACATGACAAGAATTCTGGTGACCGGTGGCGCGGGATTCATCGGCTCCCACTTCGTCCGGGGGCTGCACGACGCGTACGTCACGGTCCTCGACAAGCTCACCTACGCGGGGAACCGGGCCAACCTCGAAGGGGTGCGGCACGAGTTCGTCCACGGCGACATCTGCGACGCCGAGCTGCTGCGCGAGGTCGTGCCCGGTCACGACCTGGTGGTGAACTTCGCCGCCGAGTCCCACGTCGACCGGTCGATCGAGGGCGCCGCCGCCGAGTTCATGCGGACCAACGTGCTCGGCACCCAGACGTTGCTGCAGGCGTGCCTGGAGGCGGGCACGCCGAAGGTCGTCCAGGTCTCGACGGACGAGGTCTACGGGTCGATCGACATCGGCTCCTGGGACGAGTCCGCGCCGGTGCGCCCGCGTTCGCCGTACGCGGCCAGCAAGGCGGGCGGCGACCTGATCGCCCGCTCGTACGCGATCACCTACGGCCTGAACGTGTCGATCACCCGCTGCGGCAACAACTACGGTCCCCGGCAGTACCCGGAGAAGCTGATCCCGCTGTTCGTCACGAACCTGCTGCGCGGCCGCCCGGTCCCGCTGTACGGCGACGGCGGGAACGTGCGCGACTGGATCCACGCCGAGGACCACTGCGCCGGCATCCGCCTGGTCGCCGAGAAGGGCGAGCCCGGCGAGATCTACCACATCGCCGGCACCGCCGAGCTGACGAACAAGGAGCTGACCGCCCGCCTGCTCGAAGCCTGCGGCCGCGGCTGGGACTCGGTGCGCCACGTCGAGGACCGCAAGGGCCACGACCGCCGGTACTCCCTGGACGACAGCAAGCTGCGCAAGCTCGGCTACCGCCCGGAGATCCCGTTCGACCAGGGGCTGAAGGACACGATCCGCTGGTACGCCGAGCACCGCGACTGGTGGCCCGCGTGACCGGGCGCCTGCCATGAGGTGGCTCGTCACGGGCGGCGGCGGGATGCTGGCCGCCGACGTCCTGGAACGGGCCGCGCTGACCGGCGAGCCGGTGCTCGCGCTCGGCCGGTCCGAGCTCGACCTGTGCGACCGGCGCGCGGTGCGCGACTTCGTCGCCGCCTACCGGCCGGGCGTGGTGGTCAACTGCGCCGCCTGGACCGCCGTGGACGACGCCGAGACCCACGAGGACGAGGCGCTGGAGGTCAACGGGCACGCGGTGGGCTGGCTGGCCGAGAGCTGCGCGCGGGCCGGCGCGCGGCTCGTGCACGTCTCCACCGACTACGTCTTCGACGGCACCGCGCCGGGCCCGTACCCGGAGGACGCCCCGACCGCGCCGGTGAACGCGTACGGCAGGACCAAGCTCGCCGGTGAGCGGGCGGCGCTGGAGCACGGGCACCACGTGGTGCGCAGCGCCTGGCTGTACGGCGCGGCCGGCCCCAACTTCGTCCGGACCATGATCAGGCTGGCGGCCGAGCGCGACACCGTGGACGTGGTCGACGACCAGCACGGCCAGCCGACGTGGACCGCCGACCTGGCCGACTACCTGGTCCGGCTGGCGCGCTCCGAGCTGCCGCCGGGCGTCTACCACGGCACCAGCTCCGGGGAGACGACATGGTGCGGCCTGGCCAAGGAGATCTTCACGCTGCTCGGCCTGGACCCGGACCGGGTGCGCCCGGTGAGCTCGGCGGGCTTCCCCCGGCCGGCCCGGCGTCCGGCCAACAGCGTGCTCGCGCACACGAAGGGAGAGCCGATCCGGCACTGGCACCAGGCGCTGCGCGCGGCCTGGCCGGTGCTGACCCGCGGGCGCCGGTGCGGCGTCGCGTAGGCGGCGCGGTGCTGTGGCTCATGGTGGCGGGCCTCGCGGGATGGGCGGGGCTGCGGCTGCTCGGGTGGGAGCCGAAGTTCCTGTGGTCGCAGCTCGTGTCGTTCACGCCGTACGCGGCGGCGCTGTCGGTGGTGCCGCTGGCGTTCGCGCTCTACCTGCGCGCCGGGGCGCTGATCGCCGCCGCGCTCGCCGTGACGTGCGCGTTCGCGGTGGCCGTCGTGCCGCGCGCGGTGCCCGAGGGCAACCCGCCGGTGGCCGGGCCGGTGCTGCGGGTGCTGGCGGTCAACCTGCTGCACTCCTCCGTGCTGCCGCCGGTGCTGGTGGAGACGGTCGAGCGCGAGCGGCCCGACGTGCTGCACCTGCTGGAGTTCACCGGCCTGATGCGGGAGCGGGTGGAGGAGCTGGGGCTGACGCGGCTGCTGCCGTACCGGATCGTGCTGCCGGGGGAGGACTCGTCGGGGGCGGCGATCTACTCGCGGTACCCGTTGCGGGCCGCGGACTCGCCGATCGCGGCGCCGCCCTTCGAGGAGAGCCCGCGCCACCTGCCCGCCGTCGTCACGCTGCCGGGTGGGCGGGAGGCCGAGATCGTCGCCGTGCACGCGTGCGCGCCCTCGGAGGGCTGGCGCACGGCCTGCTGGGCGTCGAGCATCCGGGCGCTGCCGCCCGCCGGCGGCCGCCTGCGGATCCTGGCCGGGGACTTCAACTCCACGCTCGACCACGCGGTGCTGCGCGACCTGATCGCCACCGGCTACCGGGACGCCGCCGACGTCACCGGAAAGGGGCTCTCCATGACCTGGCCCTACTACGAGCAGCCGCGGCTGTTCCCGAAGGTGGCCATCGACCACGTGCTGGCCGACCGGCGGATCGCGGTCCGGAGCTTCCAGACCCTGCGGGTGCCGCGGACCGACCACCGGGCCACGCTCACCGAGCTGGTCCTTCCTTGATGTGACGTTTCCGGAGCTGAGACCGATATGTCATGGACACCCAGGGGGACGGATGACGAGGTTGCCGGAGCGGAAGACGGTGTTCGGCACCGTGCTGGACGCCCTCACCATGAACCAGGTGATCGCCCGCTGCGTGGCGGCCGTCGCGGAGGGCGGCAGGCTGACCATCGGCGTGGTGAACGCCGCCAAGGTCGTCAACATGCGCGCGGACGCCGCCCTGCGCCAGTCGGTGCTGGACAGCGACCTCGTGCTGGCCGACGGGCAGGCGGTGGTCTGGGCGGCGCGGGCGCTCGGTCACCGGATCCCCGAGCGGGTGGCGGGCATCGACCTGTTCACCGAGCTGATGGCCGAGGGCGGGCGGCGCGGCTACCGGGCCTACTTCCTCGGCGCGACCGGTGAGGTGCTGGCCGGGGTGCTGGACGAGGTGCGCGCCCGCTATCCGGGGCTGGCCGTCGCCGGCTCCCGCGACGGCTACTTCGCGCCGGAGGAGTCGGCCGAGGTCGCCGCCGAGATCGCCGCCTCGCGGGCCGACCTGCTGTTCCTGGGCATCACCTCGCCGAAGAAGGAGATCTTCATCCGCGAGTGGGGCGAGCGCACCGGGGCGCGGATCATCCACGGCGTGGGCGGCTCGTTCGACGTGCTGGCCGGGCGTACCCGCAGGGCGCCGGTGCGCTGGCAGCGATCAGGGCTGGAATGGCTCTACCGCATGCTCCAGGAGCCGCTGCGGCTCGGGCCGCGCTACGTGCGCACCAACGGCAGTTTCCTGCTCCTGGTGGTCAGGGAGTGGGCCGGTGTCAGACGCAGGATCGAGGAGACGACGTGACGGATCACCGGATCGCTCTGCTGAGCTCCGGCCACCAGGACTTCGTGCGGGGCATGCTGGACCTGTCGGTCCGCGGCCTGCCCCCCGGCTACGCCGACGGCGGCTTCGTCTTCACCCGCCGGGGCCGGCGACAGCCCGACGGCACGTGGACGGCCGTGCCCGAGGGGCGCAGCATCCGCTACTCCGCGATCGTCGCGCTCGGCGTGGCCACCCTGGAGGAGGCCCGGCAGCGGGCGGCGCTGGCCGGCGACGACGTCCTCGACCTGGTGGGGAACCTGGTCAAGCGGCTTCCCGAGGTGCGCGGCGCCGGCGACGCGGCGCTGATCTGCTGGGCGGCGGCCGAGACCGGGCACGCCGACCTCGACCTGGCCCTGAGCCGCCTGGCCGAGCTGGACGCGGGCGGGCAGATCCACACCGTCGAGGCGGCGTGGGTGCTGGCCGCCCTGGTCGCGGCCGGGGTGCGCGACGGCCGCGCCGAACGCGCCCGCGAGCGGCTGCTCGGCGGGCTGGCCGGCAACCGGCTCTACCCGCACGCGCTCGGCCGGGGCGCGCTGGTGCCGCGCTACCGCGCCCACGTGGGGTGCTTCGCCGACCAGGTCTACCCGCTCCAGGCGCTGGCCCGGCTGCACGCCGCCACCGGGGACGCCGAGGCGCTGCGGGCCGCCGAGCAGGTGGCCGCGGGCATCTGCTCGGCGCAGGGGCCGGAGGGGGAGTGGTGGTGGCACTACGACGCCCGTACCGGCTCGGTGGTGGAGGGGTATCCGGTGTACAGCGTGCACCAGCTCTCCATGGGGCCGATGGCGCTGCTGGACCTGGCCGACGCGGGCGGCACGGCGTACGTGGCGGAGATCTCCAAGGGGCTCGACTGGATGATCGAGCGGCCCTCGTTCGTGCTCGACGACCTGGCGCTGACCTGGCGGAAGGAGGCCAGGGCCGATCCGCGCAAGCTGGTGCGCGGGCTGCGGGCGATGGCGACGGGCGTGCACAGGGAGATGCGGCTCGGCGTCCTGGACCGGGTCTACCCGCCGGTCGCCGTGGACCGGGAGTGCCGGCCGTACGAGCTGGGGTGGTTGCTGTACGCGTGGCTGGCCAGATGCGGACAAAGCGCGTGACTTAGCCCTGAATCGGTGCGATAGATCGATCCAGGGCTCGGGGGATTTTTCCGTTTCAAGGGGGTTCCCGTGTTACGGCGGCTTCGCCATGCGCTCCTTTCCGTCCTGCTGATCACGACCGGGCTGGCGATCGTCGCGCCGCCGCCCGCGCAGGCACTGCCGGGCAGCTTTCAGAGACAGGTGGTCTTCAGCGGCCTGACCAATCCGACCAACATCGAGTTCGCCTCGGACGGCCGGGTGTTCGTCGCCGAGAAGAGCGGCCTGATCAAGGTCTTCGACTCACTCACCGACACCACGCCGACGATCTACGCCGACCTGCGCACGCAGGTGCACAACTTCTGGGACCGCGGGCTCCTCGGCCTGGCCCTGCACCCGGACTTCCCGGCCGACCCGCGCATCTACGTGCTGTACTCCTACGACGCGGTGCCCGGCGGCAGCGCGCCGCGCTGGGGCGCCGCGGGCGTGAGCGCCGATCCGTGCCCGACCCCGCCCGGCGCCACGGGTGACGGCTGCCTGATCACCGGGCGGTTGTCCGTGCTGGCGCCCTCGGGCGGCTCGGTCGCCGAGACGCCGCTGATCACCGGCTGGTGCCAGCAGCACCCCAGCCACTCCGTCGGCGACCTGGCGTTCGGCCCCGACGGCATGCTCTACGCCAGCGGCGGCGACGGTGCCAGCTTCAACTTCGCCGACTACGGCCAGGACAACGTGACCAGCTCCGACGTCACCCCGGACAACCCCTGCGGCGACCCGCCCTCGCCCGTGGGCACCGCGCTCAGCCCGCCGGCCGCCGAGGGCGGCGCGCTGCGCTCGCAGGACCTGCGCACCGGCGGCGACCCGGCGGGCCTGAACGGCAGCATCATCAGGGTCGACCCGGACACCGGCGCGGCCGCCCCCGGCAACCCGAACGCGGGCAGCAGCGACCCCAACGCGGCCCGGATCATCGCCTACGGCCAGCGCAACCCGTTCCGCATCACCGTACGGCCCGGCACGAACGAGATCTGGGCGGGCGAGGTCGGCTGGAACACCTACGAGGAGATCAACCGGATCGCCTCGCCCACCGGCCCGGTCAGCAACTTCGGCTGGCCCTGCTACGAGGGCCCGGCCCGGCAGGGCGGCTACGACAACCTGAACCTGACCCTCTGCGAGAACCTGTACGCGGCGGGCCCGTCGGCGGTGACGCAGCCGTACTTCGCCTGGAACCACGCCTCCAAGCCCGCGCCGAACGACCCGTGCCCGTCAGGCGGATCGTCCTCCAGCGGCGTCGCGTTCTACGAGGGCGGCTCCTACCCGCACGCCTACGACGGCGCGCTGTTCTTCTCCGACTTCAGCAGGTCGTGCGTCTGGGTCATGACCAAGGGCGCGAACGGCCTGCCCGACCCGGCCACGGTGACCACGTTCGACTCCGGGATGCCCGCCGTGGAGGTGCAGACCGGCCCCGGCGGCGACCTGTTCGCGGTCGACTACACCAACGGGCAGATCGTCCGCTACATCTACGCCAACCACCCGCCGTCCGCCGTCATCAGGGCGAGCGCCACCACCGGCGTCGAACCCCTCACGGTGAACTTCACCGCCGCCGACTCCAGCGACGCCGACGGCGACCCGCTGACCTTCCAGTGGGACCTGGACGGCGACGGCGAGCTCGACGACTCCACCGCGACCACGCCGTCCTTCACCTACAGCCAGCGCGGCTCCTACGTCGTGCGGCTGCGGGCGAGCGACGGCCACGGCGGGCAGGGGGACGCCACCGTCACGATCAACGTGGGCAACACCTCGCCGCAGGCGACGATCAACACGCCCTCCACCGGGCTCACCTGGGCGGTCGGCGACACGATCGCCTACTCGGGCACCGCCACCGACGCCCAGGAGGGGACCATCCCCGGCTCGCGGATGGTGTGGAAGCTGAGCCTGATGCACTGCCCGCTCACCTGCCACGAGCACGAGATCACCTCGACCACCGGCACCAGCGGCACGTTCGTCGCGCCCGACCACGAATACCCCTCCTACCTGAAGCTCTCCCTGACCGCGACGGACGCGCAGGGCCTCACCGACATCAAGAGCGTGGTGCTGCAGCCGAAGACGGTGAACATCGGCTTCGAGACCTCGCCCTCCGGCCTGCAGATCGGCTTCAACAGCGAGCAGTCCGTGACCCCCTTCACCAGGACGGTGATCGTAGGCTCGCACAACTCGATCTCCGCGCCGTCGCCGCAGAGCGCGGACGGCTTCACCCACACCTTCGCCTCCTGGTCCGACGGCGGCGCGGTCAGCCACGACATCACCGCCCCGGCCACCGGCGTGACCTACACGGCCACCTTCGAGCGGGCCCAGGCGCCCGACGGGCTCGTGGCCGCGTACGGGATGAACGAGGGCGCGGGCACGGCGGTCGCCGACTCCTCCGGCAAGGGCAACGCCGGGACGGCGGCGAGCACCACGTGGAGCACGAGCGGCAGGTTCGGCAAGGCTTTGTCGTTCGACGGCACGTCGAGCTGGGTGACCGTGGCCGACTCCGCCTCGCTGCACCTGACCGGCGGCATGACGCTGGAGGCGTGGGTGCGCCCGACCAGCGTGACGGGCTGGCGGACGGTGCTGATGAAGGAGTTCGGCGCCGACCTGGACTGGGCGCTCATGGCCAGCGGCGGCAGCGGCCCGGCGGCGTTCGTCCACACCTTCGCGGGCACGAACGCGCAGGCGCCGGGCAACCTGCCGCTGAACACGTGGAGCCACGTGGCGGCGACCTACGAGGGCAGCCGGCTGCGGCTGTACGTGAACGGCAGCGAGGTGGGCGGCACCTCGATGTACGGCAACCTCCGCACCGGGACGGGCCCGCTGCGGATCGGCGGCAACAGCGGCTCCGGCGAGCACTTCAGCGGGCTGATCGACGAGGTGCGCGTCTACGACCGGGCGCTCACCCCGGCGCAGATCACCACCGACATGAACACCCCCGTCGGCCCCCAGGGACCGCCCGACACCACGCCGCCGACCGCGCCCGGCCCGCTGACCGCGACCGGCGGCCCGGGCAGCGCGCAGCTCGTCTGGACGCCCGCGACCGACAACGTCGGGGTCACCGGATACACCGTCCACCGATCCACGACCGCGGGGTTCACGCCGTCGGGGGCCAACCAGGTGGGCTCGACCGCCGGGCCGGCGTTCGTCGACTCGGGCGTCGCGCCGGGGACGTACTACTACCGGGTGGTGGCCTTCGACGCCGCCAGCAACACCGGGCCGCCGTCCAACGAGGTGTCGGCGGTCGTGACCCAGCCGCCCGCCGTCAGCGGCCTGGTGGCCGCGTACGGCATGAACGCGAGCAGCGGCACGGCCGTCGCCGACTCCTCCGGCGCCGGCAACAACGGCACCGCCACCGCGGCGACCTGGGTGGCCGGCAAGTACGGCCAGGCGCTGTCGTTCAACGGCACGTCGAGCTGGGTGACCGTGGCCGACTCCGCCTCGCTGCACCTGACCGACGCCATGACGCTGGAGGCGTGGGTGCGCCCGTCCAGCATGGACGGCTGGCGGACGGTGCTGATGAAGGAGTTCGGCGCGGACCTCGCCTGGGCGATCATGAGCAGCGGCAGCAATGGCAGCCCGTCGGCCTTCATCCACACCTCCTCGGGGGTGAACGCGCAGGCGCCGAACTACCTGACGTTGAACGCCTGGAGCCACGTGGCCGCCACCTACGACGGCTCCACGCTGCGGTTCTACGTCAACGGCGTGGAGGTGGCCACCAACCCCACGGGCGGCGACCTGCGTATCGGGACGAGCCCGCTGCGGATCGGCGGGAACAGCGGTTCCGGTGACTACTTCAACGGTCTGATCGACGAGGTGCGGATCTACAACAAGGTGCTCACCCGGGCCCAGATCGGCACCGACATGAACACGCCGGTCAGCTAGCTCCGGCTGCTCTCGTCGCGCAGCCAGGTGGTGTAGTCGCCCGCGCGGATCGCGCGGGCGGCCCGCCGCCTGGCCAGCACGGCCATCGCGGCGAAGACCACCGCCGCGCCCGCCAGGCGCGGCTCCTTCGCCACGATGGCCGCCAGGTCGCGCGGCCCGGTGCGCTCGCCCGCGCCGGCCGAGGTCCGCTCCAGCTCGGTGACGCTGGTCATGGCGCGGACCCGGCGGCGCAGCAGGTCGGCGACCGTGCGCGGCGGATGGATCACCGCGCGGGCGGTGCCGACGATCACGCGTTCGCCGGGCGTGAACGCCAGCGAGGCGGTCAGGTCGTCGGCCATCACCGGCGGCAGCGCGCGCAGCCGCTCGTTGCCTGCGCCGTTCACCGCGATCACGCCCCGGGCGAACAGCCCGGCGCGGACGTGCGGCAGCCGCGTCCAGATCGCGTAGTAGGCGCGCACCGGCCACGGGCGGTCGGCCAGCGTCAGGTCCCGCTCCGGCGCGGCGGCGAGCGGCCCGTCCGGCGCGGCCAGCACGGCCGCCAGCGCGCGCGCCGAGGCCGTGCTGAGCTCGATGTCGGCGTCCACGTACAGGCGGGGGTAGCCGCGGGCGGCCGCGTCGCCCATGCGCAGCGCCGCGCTCTTGGACGGGACGGGCGTGGTCAGCACCCGGACGTCGTACGGCCGGGCCGCCTCCGCCGTGCCGTCGGTGCAGCCGTTGGCCACGACCACCACGTCGAACTCGCCGGGCGCCGCCTCGCCGAGCAGGCCGTCCAGCAGCCGGCCGAGGACCTTGGCCTCGTTGTGGGCCGGGATCACGACGCTCACCACGACGGGAGGATCCCCGCGTCGCGGGCCTGCTTGAGCGTGGGGGCGGCGGCGTCCTTCGCCGACAGGACCGGCTCCACGTCGATCGGCCACTCGATGGCGAGATCGGGGTCGAGCGGGTGGATGCCGTGCTCGTGGGCGGGGTCGTACGGGGAGGAGCAGAGGTAGACGACCGTGGCCGACTCGCTGAGGGCCATGAAGCCATGACCCAGCCCCTCGGTCAGGAAGATGCCCTGGCGCGAGACGTCGTCCAGCCGCACCGCCTCCCACCGCCCGTACGTCGGCGAGCCCACGCGGACGTCCACCACGACGTCCATGGCCTCGCCCGCCACGCACATGACGTATTTCGCCTGGCCGGGCGGCACGTCGGCGAAGTGGATGCCGCGCAGCACGCCCCGGCCGGAGACCGAGCAGTTGACCTGGGCCAGCTCGATCGAGCGCCCTGTCGCCTCCCGCAGGTCGGCGGCGCGGAAGCTTTCCAGGAAAACGCCCCGGGGATCGCTGAGGATGCGGGGGGTGTAGAGCAATGCTCCATCGATGCTCAGGCGTTTCATGAAGACACTTGTAACACTCATTGCCGCTCACCCGAAGTATGGCTGTGGGTTTCCAAAGGGGGAAATCTTGTCATTTCTGGGTGGGGCCCTTTGTTGATGACATCGTGCCGGTTGTGCGGCTCGACGGACCTGGTCGGCGTGGTGGATCTCGGGGCGACACCGCCCTGTGAGCTCTTCCTCACGGCGGATCAACTCGATCAGCCCGAGCTCACCTATCCCCTTCATCTGCGGGTTTGCACGGGCTGCTGGCTGGCCCAGATCCCGCCGTTGATCACACCGGAAGAGACATTCACCGAATACGCCTACTTCGCGTCATTTTCTGCCTCCTGGGTGGAGCACGCGCGGCGGTTCGTGGACACGGCCGTGGAACGGTTGAAGCCGTCGTTCGTGGTCGAGGTGGCCAGCAACGACGGCTACCTGCTGCAGCACGTGGTCGGACGCGGCATCCGGTGCCTCGGCATCGAGCCGTCGGCCAACGTGGGGCAGGCGGCCAAGGACAAGGGCGTGCCGACGCTCACCGCGTTCCTGACCCCGGAGACCGGCGCGTCGGTGCGGGACGGGAACGGTCCCGCCGACCTGGTGGTGGCCAACAACGTCTACGCGCACATCCCTGACGTCATCGGCTTCACCAAGGGGCTGCGCGCCCTGGTGGCCGACGACGGATGGGTCTCGATCGAGGTCCAGCACCTGCTCACGCTCGTGGAGCTGAACCAGTACGACACCATCTACCACGAGCACTTCCAGTACTACACGGTGGCCTCCGCGCAGCGGGCGCTGGCGAGCGGCGGCCTGACCCTGGTCGACGTCGAGCTGCTGCCCACCCACGGCGGGTCGATCCGGCTGTGGGCGCGGCCCTCGGGCAGACCGTCCGGCCGGGTGCTCGACGTGCTCGCCAGGGAGAAGGCCGCCGGGCTGCACGACCTCTCCGGTTACGCGGGGTTCGCGGAGCGGGTCGCCCGCGTCCGCCGCGACCTGCTCCGATTCCTGATCACCGCCGCCGAGGAGGGCAAGACGGTCGCCGGGTACGGCGCGCCGGGCAAGGGCAACACGCTGCTCAACCACTGTGGCGTCCGGCCGGATCTGCTGGCCTACACCGTGGATCGCAATCCGTACAAACACGGCAGGTTCACGCCGGGCACCAGGATCCCGATCGCTCCGCCGGAGCGCATCGCCCAGGACCGCCCGGACTATGTGCTGGTCCTGCCGTGGAACCTGCGCGAAGAGCTCACCGCTCAGCTCTCCTATGTGCACGAATGGGGAGGCCGGTTGGTCTTCCCGATCCCACACCTGGAGGTCGTGTGAAGGTTGTCTTGTTCTGCGGAGGATTCGGCACCCGGATGCGGACCGGTGTGCCGGGCGAGGTGCCCAAACCGATGGCGCTCGTCGGTCCGCGACCGCTGCTGTGGCACGTGATGCGCTACTACGCCCACTTCGGACACAAGGAGTTCATCCTGTGCCTGGGGTACGGCGCCCACCACATCAAGGACTTCTTCCTCGGCTACCAGGAGGCCACCTCCAACGACTTCGTGCTGCGCGGCGGCAAGGTCGAGCTGCTGTCGAGCGACATCTCCGACTGGTCCATCTCGTTCGTGCAGACCGGGACGGACTCCCCGATCGGGGAGCGGTTACGCCGGGTCCGCAGCCATCTGGGCGACGACGAGGTGTTCCTCGCCAACTACGCCGACGTACTCACCGACGCGCCGCTGCCCGAGATCATCGACCGGTTCACCGAGTCCGGCGCGGCCGCCTCGATGATGGTGGTGCCGCCGTCCCAGACCTTCCACTGCGTGGACGTCGGCGAGAACGGGCTGGTCGGCGGCATCTCGCCGGTCAGTGAGATGCCGGTGTGGGTCAACGGCGGCTACTTCGTGCTGACCCAGGAGATCTTCGAGCACATCCCGGAGAACGGCGACCTGGTCGCCGACGGCTGCGCCGAGCTGGCCAAGCGCGGACGCCTGCTGGCCTACCCCCATCGCGGCTACTGGCGGCCCACCGACACCGTCAACCAGCGCATGGAGCTGGACGAGGCGTACTCGCGCGGCGTGCGCCCGTGGGCTCTGTGGGAACGGTCCCGGTGATCGGACTGCGTCCCGGGGGCGTGACCTCCGTCGTGGCGCTCGCCGCGCACTGCGACGACCTGGCGATCGGAGCCGGCGGCAGCCTGCTGACGATCTGCGCCGCCCGTCCCGGCGTGCGCGTGGACGCGCTGGTGCTGTCCGGCGGCGGGACCGCGCGGGAGGACGAGGAGCGCGCCGCGCTGGCCGACTTCTGCCCCGGCGCGGACCTGCGGGTGAGCGTGCTCAAGCTGCCCGACGGCTACCTGCCGGCCCGCTGGGAGGAGGCCAAGGCCGCGGTCGAGGAGCTGCGCGCCCGCACCGAGCCCGGCCTGATCCTGGCGCCCTGGCGCGGCGACGCCCACCAGGACCACCGGGGGCTGGCCGAGCTGGTGCCCACCGCCTTCCGCGACCACCTGACGCTCGGCTACGAGATCGTCAAGTGGGACGGCGACCTGGCCGCCCCCGCGGTCTACCAGCCGCTCACGCCGGAGGTGGCCGAGCGCAAGGTGGACCTGCTCCAGCGCCACTACCCCTCCCAGCGGCACCGCCCCTGGTACGACCGCGAGGCTTTCCTGGGCCTGGCCCGCATCCGGGGCATCGAATGCCACACGCGGTACGCCGAGGCGTTCCACGTGTCCAAGCTGACCGTCGATCTGGAGAACTGATGCGGGTACTTCTCACCGGCCACCAGGGCTACCTGGGCAGCGTGATGGCCCCCGTCCTGGCCGAGGCCGGGCACCAGGTCGTCGGCCTGGACTCCGGCCTGTTCGCCGAGTGCGTGCTCGGGCCCGAGCCCGAGCCGGTCGAGGCGCACGCCGTGGACCTGCGCGACGCCGGGCCCGAGCACGTCGCCGGGTTCGACGCGGTGATCCACCTGGCCGCCCTGTCCAACGACCCGCTCGGCGCGCTCGCGCCCGACCTGACCTACGACATCAACCACCACGCCTCCGTACGGCTGGCCAGGCTGGCCAAGGACGCGGGCGTGCGCCGCTTCCTGTACGCCTCCACCTGCTCGGTCTACGGCGCCTCCGGCGGCGCGGACCTGCTGGACGAGGAGGCCCCGCTGCGCCCGGTCACGCCGTACGCCGAGTCGAAGGTGCGGGTCGAGGACGACCTGACCGCGCTGGCCGACGACGACTTCACCCCGGTGTTCCTGCGCAACGCCACCGCCTTCGGGTTCTCGCCGAGGCTGCGCGCCGACATCGTGCTGAACAACCTGGTGGGCCACGCGCACCTGACCGGCGAGGTCCGGGTGTTGTCCGACGGCACCCCGTGGCGTCCGCTGGTGCACGCCAGGGACATCGCCGACGCGTTCGCCGCCGCCCTGACCGCGCCGCGCGAGGCCGTGCACGCCACGGCCTTCAACGTGGGCACCGAGGCCAACAACGTGACCGTGGCCGAGATCGCGGCCGAGGTGGTCGCGGCCGTCCCCGGCTCGACGCTGACGATCACCGGCGAGACGGGCGCCGACCCGCGCTCCTACCGCGTCGACTTCTCCCGGATCAGGTCCGCCCTGGGCTACGAGGCCCGCTGGACGGTCAAGGCGGGCGCCGTCGAGCTCATCGACGCCTACCGCGAGCACGGCCTGACCCGGCACGACTTCGACCGCCGCTTCACCAGGCTGGCCCGGCTCGCCGACCGGCGCGAGGCCGGCACCGTCGACGCCACCCTGCGGCCGTGACCGGCCCGGAGATGCACGACCTGGTACGGCGCCTCTACCCGTTGTGCCGCAGCATCACCGGCGACGGCCTGCGCCGCACCCTGGAGATCATCGGCGGCTCGATCCCGCTGGAGGTCACCGAGGTGCCGACGGGCACGCAGGTGCTCGACTGGACGATCCCCCGCGAGTGGAACATCCGCGACGCCTACGTCAAGGACGCCGCCGGGAACCGGGTCGTCGACTTCCGGCGAAGCAACCTGCACGTCGTCGGCTACAGCGCGCCGGTCGAGGCCACCATGTCGCTGGCCGAGCTGCGCGGACGCCTGCACACGCTGCCCGGCCAGCCGGACCTGGTGCCGTACCGGACCAGCTACTACGCCGAGACCTGGGGCTTCTGCCTGAGCCAGAACACCCTGGACGGGCTGGCGGACGAGCCGTACGAGGTCAGGATCGACTCCACGCTCGCCGACGGCCACCTGACCTACGGCGAGCACGTGATCCGGGGCCGCAGCTCGGAGGAGGTGCTGATCTCCTGCCACGTGTGCCATCCCTCGCTGGCCAACGACAACCTGGCCGGGGTGGCGGTGGCGGTGTCGCTGGCCCAGCGGCTCCTCGACCCCTGGTACACCTACCGGTTCGTGTTCGCGCCCGGCACCATCGGCGCGATCACCTGGCTGGCGCTCAACCGCGAGCGCGTGGACCGGATCAGGCACGGCCTCACCCTGGCCTGCGCCGGGGACGCCGGGACGATCACCTACAAGCGCAGCAGGCGCGGCGACGCCGAGATCGACCAGGTCTTCGCGCACGTGCTCAAGGACCGGCCGCACACCCTCCTGGACTTCTCGCCCTACGGCTACGACGAGCGGCAGTACTGCTCGCCGGGGTTCGACCTGCCCGTGGGCTCGCTGACCAGGACGCCCTACGGGGGTTACCCGGAGTACCACACCTCGGCCGACGATCCGGACTTCGTGCGGCCCGAGGCCATGGAGGACACCCTGGAGACGCTGTGGAGCGCCGTACGGGTCCTGGAGGGCAACCGCCGCTACCAGAACCTCAGCCCGTACGGCGAGCCCCAGCTCGGGGCGCGCGGCCTGTACGGCTCGCTGGGCGGCCGCAGTGACACGAAACAGGCCCAGATGGCGATGTTGTGGGTGCTCAACCTTTCCGACGAGCGGCACAGCCTGCTCGACATCGCGGAACGGTCGAACCTGCCGTTCCAGGCATTGGCGGACGCGGCGAACGCCCTGCAGAACGCGGGCCTGCTGAAGGAGTGGGTGGATTGAGCCTGGCGCTGAAAGTCGGCGACGTGGTCGAGGTTCTCAGTGCTGAAGAGATCCTGGCGACCCTCGATGAGCGCGGAGAGCTGGACAGCCTCCCGTTCATGCCGGAGATGCTGCGGTTCTGCGGGCAACGGCTGACCGTCCACAAGGTGGCCAACAAGCTCTGCGACACGATGACCAGGACCGGGATGCGGAAGATGGAGGACGCCGTCCACCTGACCGGCTCCCGCTGCGACGGCACGGCCCACGGCGGCTGCCAGACGGCCTGCCTGCTCTACTGGAAGACGTCCTGGCTGCGGAAGGTCGACGGGCCGCCCACGGCCGGGGAGCGGGTCCGTCCCGAGCGGCCGCTGCTGCCGCTGCTGGAGGTCAACACCCGCAAGGACCCCGCGCCGGACGGCGAGGAACGGTTCCGCTGCCAGGCGACCGAGCTGCTGCGGGCCGCCCCCGAGCTGCTCCCGTTCCGCGACCTGGGCCAGTACGTCACGGACGTCCGGGTGGGCAACGCCGGGATCGCCTCGACCGTCCGGACGTTGTTCTTCGGCCTGTTCAACCGCTACCAGCGGCTGTCCAGGAGGTTCCCCCGGGCGCTGCGCTTCAGGGGCGGCCTGGACTGGGGGTTCGTGCAGCCCGGCCCGCACACCGGCCCGGCCCCGACCGGGACGACCGACCTCCAGCCGGGCGAACTGGTCCGCGTCAAGTCCAAGGACGAGATCGTCGCCACGCTCACCACCAAGGGGTTCAACCGGGGGCTGGGCTTCGAGGAGGACATGGCCCGGTCGTGCGGCAAGGTCGCCCGGGTCACCGCGCGGGTCGAGCGCTGCATCGACGAGAAGACCGGAAAGCTACTTGAGATGAAAAATCCGTGCATCGCCTTGGACGGAATCATCTGCGACGGTGTGTACAAGTCCAACTGCCCCCGCGCGTTCATCCCGTTCTGGCGGGAGATCTGGCTGGAGCGGGTCAACGAGCAAAAGTAGGGCACAGCATGGTGGATCAGGCGAGCCCGGACATCAGTGACATTGGGCGCAAGGCGGGTCGAGGGGCGGTGTGGAGCCTGCTCGGCACGCTCGTCACCCGTGCGGGCTCGTTCATCCTCGGGCTGATCCTGGCCCGGCTCCTCGCACCCGCGGACTTCGGCACGTACGCCGTCGCGCTCGCGGCCACCCAGTTCGTCATGGTGGTCAAGGACGTCGGCGTCATGTCGGCCGTCGTGCAGTGGCGCGGCCGGCTGGAGGACATCGCGCCCACGGCCACGACGCTCACGATGATCTCCGCACTCGGCCTGTACGGGCTCTTCTGGGTCGGTGCGCCGTACTTCTCGGCGCTGGCCGGCAGCGCGGAGGCCACCACCGTGGTGCGCATCCTCACCGCGGTCATCCTGGTCGAGGCGGTCACGGCGGTGCGCAGCGCGGCCCTGCTGCGCTGGTTCCGCACCGGCAAGAACGCCAAGGCGGTGCTCGCGGGCTTCCTGGTCAACGCGCCGGTGGCCATCGTGCTCGCGGTCAACGGCGCCGGGGCCTACAGCTTCGCCTGGGGGCAGCTCGCCGGGGCCGTGGTCACCGGCGTCTTCATGCTGATCTACGCCCGGCTGCCCTACCGGCTGGGGTTCGACCGGAACGTCGCGGGCCGGCTGCTGAGGTTCGGGATCCCCTCGGCGGCCGGGATCGCCCTGGAGGTCCTGCTGCTCAACGTGGGCTACATCATCGTCGGCAACATCATGGGCGATTCGTGGCTCGGGTTCTACCTGATGGCGTTCAACGTGTCGAGCTGGGTGCCCGGCATCATCGGCAGCGCCATCCGCATGGTGTCGATCGCCGGCTTCTCCCGGCTGGCCGAGCGGGACGAGGAGTCGTTGTCGATCGGCGTCCAGCGCAGCGTGCCGCTGCTCATCGCCATGGTGCTGCCGCTGGCGGTGTTCATGGCGGTGCTGGCGCACTCGCTGATCATCTTCATCTACGGCCCGGAGTGGGAGCAGTCCGCCGGGGTGCTGCGCTTCCTGGCGGTCCTGATGGTGGTGCGCATGCTCACCGCCTTCGCGCTCGACATCCTGAACGGCCAGGGCGCCACCCGCTCGACCGTCTGGATGAACCTCGGCCACGCCGCGGCGATGATCCCGGCGGTCATCGCCGGCACGCACCTCGACGGCATCCGCGGCGCCGCGATCGGCCAGGCCACCGCCGCCGTGCTGGTCGCGCTGCCGCTCGCGATGATCGCCGTGCAGCGGGCGGGGGTCCGGCTCGGGCCGGTGCTGCCCGGTCTCGTACGCCCGGCGGTCGGGGCGGTGGTCTGCGCCGCCGTCATGGTCGGCCTGGCCAGCCTGACCCACGGCAGCCCGTTCGTGCAGCTCGTCCTGGCCGGCGGCGGCGGGCTGCTGGCGTACGTGCTGGTCGTGGTGACCCGCGACCAGTTCCACCTAGTGAGCGCCCGTCTGGTGCGGCTGCTGCCCGCCCGCGCGCGCTGACCCCGAGGAGAGACGATGCTGGTGTCCATCGGAATCCCGGTACGCAACGGCGCGGACCGGCTGGAGACGGCCGTGCGCTCCGCGCTCGCCCAGGATCACGCCGAGCTGGAGGTCGTGATCTCGGACAACGCCTCCACCGACGGCACGCAGGAGCTCTGCCGCGAGCTGGCCCGCCAGGACGACCGCATCGCCTACCACCGCCAGCCCCACGACCTGCACGTGGTCGGGAACTTCGTGGAGGTGCTGCGCCGCGCGCGCGGCGAGTTCTTCCGCTGGATGGGCGACGACGACCTGCTCGAACCCGACTACGTCTCGCGCACGCTGGAGCCGTTCCTGGGCGACGAGCGGCTCATCCTGGTCACCTCCGACGTCCGGTACACCGGCGCGGACGGGACCGTCCACGAGCCGCGTTACCGCGGCACCCGGATGCTCTCCGACGACCCGGTCGACCGCCTCGACGAGCTGTGGGACGTGGTCACGACCCAGCACCACGGCCTCGACCCCCTCTACGGGCTGATGCGGCGCGAGCGGGTGGCCGCCGTGCCGAGACCGCTGATGATCCGCGAGGACGAGGTCTACGCCACCATGCTCGCGCTGACCGCGCCCTGGGGGCACGTCCCGCGCGTGCTGGCCCATCGCAACCTGCGCGAACGCCGCCTGTCCGGGATCGCCGCGGCGCTCGGCGTGCCCGCCTGGACCGCCCATTTCGCCACCACGCTGCAGTTCCGGGCCATGCACCGGGCCCTCGGCGGCACGGAACTGTCGGCGGAGCAACGCGCCCGCGCGCGGGCCGTGCTGCTGCGCACGTACTGGCGGCGTCAGCAGCAGATGCTGACGCACCGCAGCCGCAAGATCGCCGGGTTGGCCGCCCGACTCGTCTCCTCGAAAGGGTGAAACCCTCGTGCTGATTCGCATCGTGCGGCTGCTCATGCAGCCGGGCCGCATCCTGCTGGCCGTCCTGCGGCGCCTGCCGTTCGGCTCCCACGAGCTGCGCTGCGCGCTCGACCTCTATCCGCGGCCGCACTACGCGTACGGCGTCCAGCAGGCGGCCGAGCTGGCCAGGCGGCTCGGCGTCGGCCGGATCAGCGTGGTCGAGTTCGGCGTCGCCGGCGGCGCGGGCATGGTCGAGCTCAACCGCATGGCGGCGCTGGCGACGGCCGCGACCGGCGTCAAGATCGACGTGTACGGCTTCGACACCGGCGCCGGCCTGCCCAAGCCCACCGACTACCGCGACCTGCCCTACATCTGGCGCGAGGGCGACTTCGTCATGGACGTCGAGGCCCTGCGCGCCCGCCTGGGAGCGGCGCACCTGATCCTGGGCAACATCGAGGACACCGTCGGGGAGTTCCTGGACGGCGAGCACCCCGCGCCCATCGGCTTCGTCTCGATCGACGTGGACTTCTACTCCTCGACGGCGGCGGCGCTCAGGCTGTTCGCCGGCGACCACCGCTACTTCCTGCCCCGCGTGTTCGTCTACCTGGACGACACCGTCGGCGACGACGACCAGGTCATCCACAACGACTACGTCGGCGAGCTGAGCGCGATCCGCGAGTTCAACGAGGACAACAAGGCGATGAAGCTGGCCCCGATCCACGGCCTGCGGCACAAGCGCCCGGTCCCCGCCCCCTGGAACGACAACATCCAGGCGCTGCACCGGTTCGACCACCCCGACTACTCGACCTATGTCGCCCGTCCGGACACCGAGACACAATTGCCGCTGTAATTCCCTGTAACGAAGAAGCGGGCACCGGCGAGAGAAAGGAAAAGAACGACGCGAGGGGGTAAATCTCGCTATGTCCGTTATATTAATCAATAGCCGAATTCGGGATGATGTTCGGCGCAAAATGATCTTCAAAGGGGACGTGTTCCTCTACTCCGCCACCCCCGCCTCGACCAAGCTGATCGAGTTCGCCCGCGAGCTGATCGAGGAGGCGTTCGGAGCACGCGACCCGCAGACCGCCCAGTACGAGATGCGGGTGGAGGACTTCGCCGCGCTGCTCGCCGAGCTCAAGCCCCGCTTCATCCATCATCCCACCAGCAAGAAGCTGATCGGCGCCCTGCTGGAGGAGCTCGGCATGGCGCTGGACGAGACCTACTTCGACGTGCCGCGGCTGCGCACCTCGACCGCCGACCACTACCTCGACTCGGGCATCTCCTACGCCTACCACGCGCACAGGGACTGCTGGTACTCCGCGCCGTTCTGCCAGGTCAACTGGTGGATGCCCATCTATGAGGTGGTCCCGGAGAACGTCTTCGCCCTGCACCCGCAGTACTTCGACCGTCCCGTGCTCAACGGCAGCGGGCGCTACGACTACGCGGAATGGACCGCGGTGAGCCGGCCCACCGCCGCGCAGCACGTCCACAGCGACACCAGGGAGCAGCCCAAGCCGGAGGAGGCGCTCGACCTCGACCCCGAGCTGCGGCTCGTCCCGGAGCCGGGCGGCATGATGCTGTTCTCCGGGGCGCACCTGCACTCCACCGTCGCCAACACCTCCGGCAGGACCCGGTTCAGCATCGACTTCCGCACCGTCCACATCGACGACGTCCGCTCGCGCGCCGCCGCCCCCAACGTGGACGCCGCCTGCCGCGGCACCACCCTGCGCGATTTCCACCGGGCCGACGACCTGTCGCGCATCCCCGAGGAGCTCGCGGCGGCCTACGAGGCCGAGGCGCTGGCGAAGATCACCTGATCCGGGTCACCTGAACCGCGCCCGCGCGGCCTCGCGCAGGCTCCGCCAGCCTCTGTGCCGCTGGAAGGGCAGCTCGAAGACGGACGCGAACAACCACGCCACTCCCACGCTCGCCGGCACGGCCAGGGCGAGCGTGAGGAGGAAGGCGGGCATCCCCGGCGGCACGCGCGGAGCGACCACCAGCCGGTTGACCATGACCACCAGCGGCGCGTGGATCAGGTAGAGGCTGTAGGAGAACGAGCCGAGCCGCCGTACCGGACGGGTGTCGAGCAGCCGGACGAGCCAGGAGGGCCGGCCCGTCGCCACGCCGGCCAGCAGCAGGCCCGCGGCGGGCCCGACCGCGAGGTCCACCCAGAAGAAGTGCCCGACCACCCACTCGGGACCGGCCACCACGACCAGCGCGAGCACCGGCAGCGCGGCCGCCGCGGCCACCCAGTGCCAGGGCGGCCGCCCGGTGCGCTCCGACGCCCGCACCACCCCGGCGCACACCGCGCCCACGGCGAACAGCGCGGCGAACTGCGGGGTCAGCCGCATCAGCAGCTCCACGGCCGGCACGTACGGCGCCAGCGCCCCCACGGCCACCACGACCAGCGTCACCGCGCCCAGCATCACCGCCGCCCCCCACCGACGCAGCACCAGCACCATCAGCGGGAACACCAGGTAGAGCTGCGCCTCGACGGCGATCGACCACATGGCGCCGTTGGGGCTGGGGGAGCCGAAGACGTCCTGGAGCAGCAGGCCGTAGATGAGCACCGACTGCCCGGTGGGCGCCTGCTGGCCCGGCTGCGGGATGACCGTCCAGGCGATCACCAGGCTGAACAGCAGCGCCGCCCAGTACGGCGGCAGGATGCGCCAGGCCCGCCGGTTGAAGAACGTGGGGATGCTGCCCAGCCGCCAACCGGACCGGGCGGGCGAGACCGCGAGGGAGAAGCCGGACAGCACGATGAACACCACGACCGCGAAGTGCCCGTAGAGCAGCCACCCCGTCCACCAGGGCGCGTCGTTGACCGGGAACCCGGGGAACGACAGCAGCCAGCAGTGGTGCAGGACCACGAACAGCGCGGCCAGCCCCCGTAACCCGTCGAGCCCGGCGAGCCTGCTCCGTGTCGCCGGACGCTCAGTTGTCAGCCCCACCGGAAGCCCCCGTCGCCGTAGTCGTAGGTCTATCGCGGCGATCACGTCCGATGTAACCGATCTGGGGGGATGTAACGTCTGCCAGTGATTGGGCGATGGTCCGCTATAGGGCAAGTTCGCTGATGCGGGGGAACGTACCAAAATGGAGTTCTGGAAGGCGATTCTTGGTCTTCTCCGACGAATTCTGATAGGCCCGCCGCTGATCCTCCTGTCGATCCTGGTGGGCGGCGTGGTGTACCTCGTCCTCCCGGCCCACTACACGACCGACGTCTCCCTCGTCCTCGCGACCCCGGTGAACGGCGGCACGGTCAACAGCGACAAGACCAAGCAAGGGCTGACCAACCCCTTCCTCTCCTTCAACGACGCGCTCAAGACCGGCGCCAGCATCGTCATCCTCGCGATGAACACCCAGGACGTCTGGACCGAGCTCGGCGCCCCCAAGGACGGCCCGACCGAGATCACCATCGACGACGGGCGCACCAACCCCAACGTCCTGGACATCAACGGGCCCTACATCTACATCAGGGTGGACAGCGAGTCCCCGCGGCAGGCCACGACCGTGCTCATGGCGGCCCGCGAGCGCGTGGCGAGCGAGCTGTTCAAATGGCAGAAGACGCTCGGCGCGCCGCCGAACACCTTCATCACCTCCACCGACATCGTGCCGCCGTCCAAGCCCGAGGCCGACCACAGCGCGAACTGGCAGGGGGCGATCGGCGGCGCGCTGCTCACCCTGTTCCTGGGCCTCGGCATCGCCTACGGCGTGGTGGTCCGGCGCGAGCCCCGGCAGCGCCGGCAGCCCGAGCCCGCCGCCCCGGCCGCCCCTCCCGTCGCCCCTCCCGTTCCGGTTCCGGTTCCGGCGCCCGAGCCGGTCGAGGCCCAGGCGGCCGAGTCCGCCGGGCTCCCGGTCCTCGACGAGGACAGCTCGGCCACCATGGAGTTCCCCGCCTACCGGGCCGGCCCGCTGTCGCCCGTCCCGGGGCCGAGGAAGGCGAACCAGGACGACGGCGAGAAGTGAGGGCCCGCCATGGACTTCTGGGCGACGGCGAGGATCCTGTTCAAGCGCTGGTACGTGACGGTCCCCGCGTTCCTGCTCACGGTCGTGACGGCCCTCGGCGTGTTCGCCGTCGCGCCCAAGACCTTCATCTCCAGCTCGGCGCTCGTGCTGACCCTGCCGGTGACCGGCGGCAGCGTGCCGAGCGACCCCAAGTTCCCCAACCCGCGCACCAACCCCCTGGTCTCCTTCGACCAGGGGCTCAGCATGACCTCCTCGATCCTCATCCAGGCGCTCAACACGCCCCGGACGGCCGCCGAGGTCGGCGCGCCCATCGGCGGCGACGTCACCCTCAAGATCACCAGCGGTGGCACCAACCCCGAGCTGATGCCCGCCACCCCGTTCATCGTGATCATCTGTGAGGCGCCGACCGCCGAGGTGGCCCACGGCATCGTCGTGAAGGTCACCGCCCTGGCCCAGAAGGAGCTGCGGGCCCGGCAGCAGCAGGTCAAGGCGCCGCCCACCACGTACGTGACCGCCACCGTCGTGGTGCCGCCGACCGCGCCCGACGAGAAGAAGGGCAGCCGCATGCGCAGCGCCGTCATCACCGGCGCGCTGGCGTTCTTCATGAGCCTGTTCGCCGCCTTCGCCGTCGAGAGCTTCGCCCGGCACCGCCGTTCGCGCCGCCGGGCCGGGGGCGGTCCCGTGCGGTTCGAGCCCGCGCTCGCCAACGGCGCCAGGACGCCTGCGGGACACGAAGGATGACCGCCGCCGTCCTGCCGCGGCGCGCCGACGGCGCCACCCTGGCCTGCCTGTTCGTGCTGTTCCTGCTGATCCTGCCGGCCCGCCTGGCGGTCGCCGGGCTGCCGCTCTCGCTCACCCCCGCCGAGATCATGGCCCTGTTCATGGGCGTGGTGTGGGTGTGCGCCCAGATGGTCGGCACGACCGGCGTCGCCAAGGGCGGCAACCCCGTCCGCACCTCGATCTTCGTCTACGGCATGCTCCTGCTGGCCGTCTACGGTTACACGACCTACCGCTACCTGCCCTCCGACGAGCTCAACCTCGCCGACCACACGCTCGTGCTCTACCTGGGGTACGCGAGCCTGCTGCTGGTCATGTGCGACGGCATCGGCAGCCGCGAGCGCCTCGACTTCGTGCTCAAGGCGGTCGTCATCGGCGGCACGTTCGCCGCGATCGTCGCGTTGCTGCAGTTCCGGCTGGACTTCGACCTGACCGAGTACATGCGCGTCCCCGGCCTGCGCCACTCCTCGGTCGAGGAGGTGCCGACCGTGATCTCCCGGTCCGACCTGCGCAGGGTCGCCGGCACGCTCGGCCACCCGATCGAGTTCGGCGCGCTGTCGGCGATGCTGCTGCCGCTGGCCGCCCACCTCGGTTTCCAGGCGCGCAGCCGGGGCCAGGCCGCGACCCGCTGGTGGATCTGCGCGGCCGTCATCGCGGCCGGCCTGATGTTCTCGGTCTCCAGGACGGCCGTGCTCGGCCTGGGCGGGGCCGGGCTGATCCTGCTGCTCGGCTGGTCCAACCGGCGGCGGATCGTCACCATCGGCGCGTTCGTGGTGTTCCTGGGCTTCATGAAGGTGCTGGCGCCGGGCCTGATCGGCACGTTCTACAACCTGTTCGCCGGCGCGGGCGAGGACAGCAGCGTCATCTACCGCACCCACGACTACCCCTTCGCGATGCGGGAGTTCGCCAAGAGCCCCTTCTTCGGCCGCGGCCTCGGCACCTGGTACCCCTTCAAGCACCAGGTGTTCGACAACCAGTACCTGCTGTCCCTGGTGGAGACCGGGGTGGTCGGCGTGCTGGGGTTCGTCGGCGTGATCGGGTGCGGGATCGTCGTCGCCCTGCGGGTGCGCCGGATGAGCGCCGACCCGAACGTGCGCAACCTCGGCCTGACCATCGCCGCCTGCCTGGTGATCCCGCTGCTCGGCGCGGCCACCTTCGACCTGCTGTCCTTCCCCGGCATCACCAGCGTGCTGTTCCTGCTCGTCGGCGCGGCCGGGGCGCTGATGCGGTTCGAACGCCGCGATCAGGCGGCCAGGACGGCCCTGAGCTCCTTCCACGAGCCCGCCGACCTGTCGCGCTCGCTGATCGCGGTCACCGGCAACGGCCACGGCAGCGCGAGGTCGGGGTCGTCGTAGCGGACGGCCAGGTCCTCGGCCGGGTCGTGCTCCCTGTCGATGCGGTAGCAGACGTCGGCCTGCTCGGTCAGCGCCTGGTAGCCGTGCAGCACGCCCGGCGGCACGTACAGGTTGGCGAAGGTCACGTCGTCGAGCCGGACGGCGACGTGCGAGCCGAACGTCGGCGACCCGGGCCGCGCGTCCACCAGGACGTCCAGCACCGCGCCGCGGGCGGCGCGCACCAGCTTGGCCTCGCCGCGCCCGGACCGGCCGTGCATGCCCCTGATCGTGCCGAGCCGCGAGCGCGACTGGCTGTCCTGGACGAACGCCGAGTGGTCCAGCCCGTGCTCGGCGGCGATCACGGCGTCGAAGGTCCTGGTGAACAGGCCGCGGTCGTCGTGGCTCGGCGTCGGCACGAACAGCAGCGCGCCTTCGAGCCCCAGTCGCTCGACTCTCATCGTTTTCCTCTCCTGTGGAAGGGCCCGCGGCTGTGCAACGGTCCGCGGCTCCTGTGGATGGGCCCGAGGTTCAGCCCGGCAGGGCCCGCAGCCGGCGGGACGGCCTGAGCAGGGCCACGACCGAGGCCCTGGCCGTACGCCGCCCGGCCGCCGCCCGCATCGCCTCGCCGAGCAGCACCGCCAGGTAGAAGCCGGCGGTCGCGACCCGGCCCCGGCGCCGCCGGAACAGCCGGACGCGGTTGACGGTGAGCAGCGCGGCCAGCATCGGGCTGGTCTTGGCCTCGCCGCCGATGTGCTCGACCACGGCGGCGGGCTCGTACCAGAGGGTCCAGCCGGCGTCCGCGGCGCGCAGCGCGTACTCGGTCTCCTCGCTGTAGAGCAGGAAGGACTCGTCCCAGGGGCCGAGCCGGGCCAGCGTCGTGGCCGAGACGAGCATGGCGGCGCCGGTGGCCCAGTCGGCCGGCCCGGGACGTTCGTAGCGGGCCGGATCGACGACCATCTCGCCCAGCGTGCCGATCCGGCCCGCCAACCGGCCGCCGACCAGCGACTCGGCCAGCGCGCGGCGTACCGCGGGCGTGCGGCGCAGCGAGTGGTGGAGCACCCCCTCGGTGCTGACCAGCCGGGGGACCGCGATGCCGGTGCCGGGCCGGTCGAGGGCCGCGGCCAGCACGGCCAGCGCGCCGGGGCGCAGGCGGCAGTCCGGGTTCAGGACGAGCACCGCGTCGAGGTCGTCCAGGTCGAGCGAGGCGACCCCGGCGTTGATCGCCGCGGCGTACCCGGCGTTCCGGCCCACCTGAAGGGGCCGTACGGGCAGGCCGGCGGCCTGTTCGGCGATGGCGAGCGAGTCGTCCTTGGAGGCGTTGTCGGCCACGACGACGTCGGTGAGCCGGACCCCCTTCGCACCCTCGGGCAGGGAGGCCAGGCAACCGCCGAGGACCGGCGCGCTGTTGTAGGTCACGATCACGATCGCGACTCGGGGAGGGCCGGGCGTCACATGTCGCCATCGGCGGCCGGGAATGGATCGTTACAGGTAACAGAAGGCACTGATGAGGCGATGAGGAGGTAGGGGCCGGGTGTCGTAGGAGACGGAGACACATTCCATGCAGGATCTGCAGGCTTTCACCTTCCACCGGGACGAGCTGTTCCCGCTGGCGGACAAGTACTCCGAGCAGTTCCGTACCGCCTCGCCGTTCCGTCACGTCGTCATCGACGACTTCCTGCCGCCCGAGGTGCTGGAGCCCGTCCTCGACGAGTTCCCCGAGCCGCGCGACGCCACCTGGCAGCGGTTCGACAGCGCGCGCGAGGTGAAGCTGGCGCTGGCCGACACCGAGCGCATGGGGCCGGCCACCCGGCGCCTGCTGGCCGAGTTCAACAGCGGCGTGTTCGTCGAGTTCCTGGAGCGGCTGACCGGCATCACGCAACTGGTCTCCGACCCGCACTTCGAGGGCGGCGGCCTGCACCAGATCCGGCCCGGCGGCTTCCTGAAGGTGCACGCCGACTTCAACCGCAGCCGCCGGCTCAACCTCGACCGCCGGCTCAACGGCCTGCTCTACCTCAACAAGGACTGGCAGGAGAGCTACGGCGGCCACCTGCAGCTGTGGAACAAGGACATGACCGAGTGCGAGGGCAAGATCCTCCCGGTCTTCAACCGGTTCGTGCTGTTCGCCACGACCGACGACGCCAACCACGGCCACCCCGACCCGCTCACCTGCCCGGACGACCGGGCCCGCCGCTCGATGGCGCTCTACTACTACTCCAACGGCAGACCCGACGACGAGGTCACCGACGACCACACCACCCTGTTCAAGCAGCGGCCCGGCGAGGCGTGGAAGAGCAACCTGCGCCAGGTCGCCAAACGCTGGACGCCGCCCGCGCTGGCCGACCTCGTCGGCGGCCGGAGGACCAAGGGCGAGTGAGGCCGTACGTCCGAGGGGCCTGGTGCCTCGTCGCGGTCCTGGTCGTGCTGCTGGGCGGCTGCACCGGGTCCCCCGGCGGGCCCGAGGTCACCCGGTCGCCCGCCGCGGCCACGTCCAGGCCGGGCACGCCGCCGCCGTCGAAGCCGGCCGAGCAGGGCCGGCCGGGCGCGCACAACACCGGCGTGCCCGAGGGGGTGGCGCTGCGCAAGTCAGGATCGATCCGGGTGACCAGGAACGGCACGGTGATCGACGGCGTCGAGGTGACCGGCTACATCACGGTCGAGGCCGACGACGTGGTCATCCGCAACACGCGGGTGCGCGGCACCAAGGGCTGGTGGGGCATCCTGCAGCGAGAGGGACGCACCGGCCTGACGGTCGAGGACACCGAGATCTTCGGCAACGGCAGGGCGCGCACCCAGTTCGGCATCCTCAACCAGGGCAAGCTGATCACGATCCGCCGCGTGGACATCCACACCATCTCCAACGGCATCCTGACCCAGCAGGGCCTGGTCGAGGACTCCTACGTGCACGACCCGAAGTACTACTCCGGCGACCACACCGACATGATCATGTCCACCGGGCCGCCCGCGCCCGGCACCGAGCTGGTCATCCGGCGCAACACGGTGATCAACACCCTCGACCAGACCGGCGCCATCGCCCTCTTCCAGGACTTCGGCGTGGTCAAGGACGTGACGGTCGAGGGCAACCTGCTGGCCGGCGGCGGCTGGTCGCTGTACGCCGGGGCCGGGGTGAAGGGGAAGTCGTCCAACATCAAGGTGATCGACAACGTCTTCAGCCGCCGCGTCTGGCCCAAGGGCGGAGCGGCGGGGCCGGTTTCATATTGGGATAAAGACGGGCCCGGAAATCGGTGGCAGGGGAACACCTGGGAAAACGGCGGCACAGTGTCGCCGGGATGACGCCTCTCTGCCGGATTTGCCGCGATAGATGAGAAACATGAGCTTGTTGTGAATTTGGAGGATAACGAGTTTATTTCGGTAAAAGGCATCACTTCTTCTTTCGGCATGGCTACTCTCTCCCCTTGGGGGACTCGGACTCGGCCACGATCGGAAGGAGTCGCCTGTGTCGCGGCATCGAAGAGGGAAGAGACGTACCGGCTGGTTATCCCTGGCCGGGGTCTCCGTGGTGGCGCTGCTGGCCGGCGGGTACGGCCTCGTCGTCTCCGACGTACTGGAGCCCCGGGCCGTCCTGACGGAGGCCGGTGGGGCGAGCAGCGCGGCCTCGCCGCAGGCCGCCGCCGGCCGGCGAGCCCGGCCGCGTCCCACCACCCACAAGCCCCGGCCCACCAGGACCCGGAGCCAGGAGCCCAGGTGGTGGCCCAGGCGGCCCACGAGGAAGCCGACCGCGCGCCCGACGCGCCGTCCCACCCACCGGCCGACGCACCGCCCGACGCCGACCGGCACCCTGCCCGGCACCCCACCGGCGACCTCACCCGGGACGCCCACGACGACGCCCACGGTGAGCCCTCCCGCCACGCCGACCGTCACGGCCACCCGCACCCCGACCCCCACGGGCACGCCGCCCAGCGAGTCGCCGACCCCGACGCCCACCAAGACGCCCACCGGCACCCCGACGGCGACCCATACGGCGACCCCCACGGCCACCAAGACCCCACCTCAGACGCCGACCCAAACCCCACCCCAGACGCCCACCAAGACCCCCACCTCCACCCCGCCCCCCGGCGGTGGCTGGCCCGGCGCGGGCAACACCGGCGTCCCCGACGGCACCGACCTGGTCAAGAAGACCGGCTCGATCGTCATCAAGGAGGACGGCAAGGTCATCGACGGCTGGGACGTCACCGGTGACATCACCGTCGAGGCCGACAACGTGACCATCCGCAACACCCGCGTCCGCGGCCAGAGCGACTACTGGGGCATCCTCCAGCGCGAGGGCTTCTCCGGCCTGACGGTCGAGGACAGCGAGATCTTCGGCAACGGCAAGGTACGCACCCAGTTCGGCATCCTCAACCAGGGCAAGCTGATCACGATCCGCCGCGTGGACATCCACACGATCTCCAACGGCATCCTCACCGACCAGGGGCTGGTCGAGGACTCCTACGTGCACGACCCGAAGTACTACTCCGGCGACCACACCGACATGATCATGTCCACCGGCACCGCCGCCCCCGGCACCGAGCTGGTCATCCGGCACAACACGGTGATCAACACGCTCGACCAGACCGGCGCCATCGCCCTCTTCCAGGACTTCGGCGTCACCAGGAACGTCACCGTCCAGGGCAACTTCCTGGCCGGCGGCGGCTGGTCGCTGTACGCCGGGGCCGGGGCGAAGGGGAAGTCGTCCAACATCAAGGTGATCGACAACGTCTTCAGCCGCAGGGTCTGGCCGAAGGGCGGCTACGCCGGCCCGGTGTCGTACTGGGACGCGAACGGGCCGGGCAACGTCTGGAAGGGCAACTCCTGGGAGGGCGGCGGCGCGAGCATCATGGGCACGGACTGACCCCGGCAAGCCTCAGCGCTAGCTGCGGACCGCGATGACCGACTTCACCAGCCCGGCCAGCCGCTCGAAGCGCAGCCGCGACTTCGGGAAGTAGTGCCGCATCTCGGTCACGCTCAGCAGCTCGACCTCCATGGCGATCATGCGGGCGGCGTCCCGGTCGGAGGTCGGCGTGTGGACGAGCGGCCAGCGGCGCAGGATCGTCGTCCGCGCGGCGAGCGGCAGGAACTGGAAGCCGGGGAACAGGAAGTGCGGTTCGACCGGGAAGTACCGGTAGGGCGTCTGCACCCAGTGGCGATCGGCCATCTCGTGCACGGTGTCGGCGAACCGCTGCCGGCGCTGGTGTCCGCCGACGTGCTCGATGACGGCGTTGGAGAAGACCAGGTCGTAGCGGCTGCCGCGGATCGCGGGCGGCAGGTCGCAGGCGTCGGCGACGTCGGCCCGCAGCCAGGACGGCAGGTCGGCGGGCGGCTGTTCGAGGTTGACGATGTGCACGTGCGCGGGCCTGACCGGGGCGCGCATCCAGGCCCCGGCCGTGCCGCCGAGGTCGAGGACGTTCATCCGGTCGAGGTCGGGGAAGCGGGCGGCGAACCATTGCCACCTGCGTGCCCGCGCCTTGGCTCCCAGCGAGTCGGGAGCGTCCACGAAACGACTGCGCAGGGCGTTCAGGCGGCTCATAAAGGCAACTCCTCCGGCCGGAATAAGTAGCCCCATGCTCGCAGAATTTCGCCCGTCCGGCTAAGAGGGCCTTTCTTCGTGACATTCTTGGGATGCATACCAATTGACCGTCCGGCGCAACCCTTCGTCCAATTCCGTGGCAGGGCGCCAGCCGAGCCGGTCCGCCGCCGGGACGATGTCGGCGACCTGCGTGATGTCGTGCGGGCGGTCGGGCGCGGCGCCGAACTCGGGCCGCGTGCCTGCGCCCGCGATGCGGTAGAGCCGTTCGACGACCTCATGGGCGGCGGTCCGTACGCCGGTGCCGACGTCGAGCGTGTGGCCGACCGCCTTGTCGGACTCGCCCGCCAGCACGAACGCGTCGACGACGTCGTCCACGTAGATCCAGTCGGCGAGCTTGGCGCCCCTGGTCAGCCGGGGACGTTCGCCGCGCAGCAGGCTGAGCGTCACGTACGGCACCAGCTTGGTGGTGTCGGGCTGGGCCGGGCCGTAGACCATGCTGGGACGCAGCACGGTGACGGGAAGGTCCCAGAGCCGGTGGTAGAGCCGCGCGTAGCCGGTGGCGGCCCACTTGGACATCGCGTACGCCGACGAGGGCGGCGCATGGTCGTTGCCCGGCCGCGGCTCCTCGATCGAGCCGGTGAACACGGTCCGGACGCCGTGCTCGCGCGCGGCCGACAACACGTTGACCGCGCCCACGACGTTGCTCTCCAGCGTGGCCCGGACGACCTCGTCGCCGCGCGACCCGGTGACCTCGCCGGCGAGGTGGAACAGCAGGTTGGGGCGTACCGACCGGAACAGCCGCGCGGTGTCGCCGGCGTCGTCGAGCCGGGCCTGGTGCCAGATCTCCCCGTGGCGGGCCGGCTGGGGCCGCCGGCTGACCGCGTGCACCTGCGCGCCGAGCACGCGCAGACGCGCGGCCAGGTGCGATCCGATGAACCCGGCCGCACCCGTCACCAGCACCACGGCCTCAGGCCAATACGACATCGTGGATTGACCTCCGTGGAAGATGGAGCCGTCGGGCCGACGGCTCCATCTAATACACGAACTAGCCGATGCGCCAGGTGTCTCCACCCATGAGCAGCTCGCTCAGGTCGCCGGGGCCCTTCTGCGCCACGGCCTCCTCCAGCTGGTCGGCCATGAGCACGTCGTAGGCCGGGCGGTCGACCTGGCGGAAGATGCCGATCGGCACGTGCTCGAAGGCCGGCTCGTCGAGCCTGCTGAGGGCGAAGGCCACCGACGGGTCGGGGTTGTGGGCGTCGTGCACGAGGATCTGCTCCTCGCTCACGCCGTCCCTGGCGACGACCTCGATGCCGCCGTTCGCGCCGCGCACGACGGCCTTGGACGCGCTCACGATCGGCTCGCCGTGCTCCAGGCGCAGCGTGATGTCATCGCGCACCGCCGGATCCTTGAGCTGCTCGAAGGCGTTGTCGTTGAAGATGTTGCAGTTCTGGTAGATCTCCACCAGCGACGTGCCGCGGTGGGCCGTGGCCTCGCGCAGCACCGACTGCAGGTGCTTGCGGTCGGAGTCGATCGTGCGGGCCACGAACGACGCCTCGGCGCCGATGGCCAGCGAGATCGGGTTGAACGGCTTGTCCAGCGAGCCCATCGGGGTCGACTTGGTGATCTTGCCGACCTCGGAGGTGGGCGAGTACTGGCCCTTGGTCAGACCGTAGATCCTGTTGTTGAACAGCAGGATGTTCAGGTTGACGTTGCGGCGCAGGGCGTGGATCAGGTGGTTGCCGCCGATCGACAGCGCGTCGCCGTCACCGGTGATCACCCATACCGACAGGTCGGGCCGCGAGGCGGCCAGGCCGGTCGCGATCGCGGGCGCGCGGCCGTGGATCGAGTGGAAGCCGTAGGTGTTGAGGTAGTACGGGAAGCGCGAGGAGCAGCCGATGCCGGAGACGAACACGATGTTCTCGCGCCGCAGCCCCAGCTCGGGCAGGAAGCTCTGCACCGCGGCCAGGATCGCGTAGTCGCCGCAACCCGGGCACCAGCGCACCTCCTGGTCGGACTTGAAGTCCTTCAGCCTCTGCTTGACGTCGGTCTTGGGAACCAGGCTCAGGCCCTTCCCGTTCACCAGCTCAGTCACTGTCGATCACGTCCTGAATGACTCCGGCCAGCTCCTCGGCCTTGAACGGGAGCCCGCGCACGCGGTTGTAGCTGATCACGTCGACGAGGTAGCGGGCCCGCAGCAGCAGCGCGAGCTGGCCGAGGTTGATCTCGGGCAGCAGCACCTTGTCGTAGCTCTTGAGCACCTCGCCGGTGTTGGCCGGCAGCGGGTTGAGGTGGCGCAGGTGCGCCTGGGCGACCTTGCCGCCCTCGCGCCTGATACGCCGCACGGCCGCCGCGATCGGCCCGTACGTCGAGCCCCAGCCGATGACCAGGACCTTGGCGTCGCCGTCGGGGTCGTCGACCGCGAGGTCGGGCACGTCGATCCCGGCGATCTTGGCGGCCCGGGTGCGGACCATCAGGTCGTGGTTGTCCGGGTCGTAGGAGATGTTGCCGGTGCCGTCGGCCTTCTCGATGCCGCCGATGCGGTGTTCGAGGCCGGGGGTGCCGGGGATGGCCCAGGGGCGGGCCAGCGTCTCGGTGTCACGCTTGAACGGCAGGAACTCGCCGCCCTCACCGTTGGGCTCAGTCGTAAATTCCTGCGAAATGTCGGGCAAGTCGGAAACTTCGGGCAGGCGCCACGGCTCCGAGCCGTTGGCCAGGTAGCCGTCCGAGAGCAACATGACCGGTGTGCGGTACTTGACCGCGATGCGGGCCGCCTCGACGGCCGCGTCGAAGCAGTCGCTCGGCGAGAGCGGCGCGACGATCGGCACCGGCGACTCGCCGTTGCGGCCGAACATGGCCATCAGCAGGTCGGTCTGCTCGGTCTTGGTCGGCATGCCCGTGCTGGGACCGGCGCGCTGGACGTCAACGATGATCAACGGCAGCTCGGTGGTGACCGCGAGGCCGACCGTCTCCGCCTTCAGCGCCACGCCGGGGCCGGAGGTGGTGGTCACGCCCAGCGCCCCGCCGAACGCGGCCCCCAGCGCCGCGCCGACGCCCGCGATCTCGTCCTCCGCCTGGAAGGTGCGGATGCCGAACCGCTTGTGCTTGGACAACTCGTGCAGGATGTCGCTGGCCGGCGTGATCGGGTACGAGCCCAGGAACAGCGGCAGCTTCGACTGCACGCTGGCCGCGATCAGCCCGTAGGCGAGGGCCTGGTTCCCGGAGATGTTGCGATAGACGCCGGGAGCCAGCCGGGCCGGCTTGACCTCGTAGGAGACCGAGAACGACTCGGTCGTCTCGCCGTAGTTCCAGCCCGCCTGGAAGGCCGCGATGTTCGCCTTGGCGATGTCGGGCTTCTTGGCGAACTTCTGCTGCAGGAACGAGATCGTCTGCTCGGTCGGCCGGTGGTAGAGCCACGACAGCAGGCCGAGGGCGAACATGTTCTTGGCGCGCTCGGCGTCCTTCTTCGAGATCTCGAAGCCTTCGAGCGCCTTGACCGTCAGCGAGGTCAGCGGCACCGCGTGCACGCGCCACTCGCTCAGGGAGTCGTCCTCCAGCGGGTTGGCCGCGTAGCCGACCTTCTGCAGGTTGCGCTTGGAGAACTCGTCGGTGTTGGCGATGATGTCGGCGCCGCGCGGCAGGTCGCCGAGGTTGGCCTTCAGCGCCGCCGGGTTCATGGCCACGAGCACGTTGGGCGCGTCGCCGGGCGTCAGGATGTCGTGGTCGGCGAAGTGGAGCTGGAAGCTCGACACGCCGGGCAGGGTTCCTGCGGGGGCGCGGATCTCGGCGGGGAAGTTGGGCAGCGTCGACAGGTCGTTGCCGAACTCCGCCGTCCCCGCGGTGAAGCGGTCGCCGGTGAGCTGCATGCCGTCGCCGGAGTCGCCGGCGAACCTGATGATCACGCGGTCGAGTTGCTGGACCTGCTTCGTCACAGCTCAGTCCTCCTCGACGCGCCAAGGCGCGGTTGCGTTGGGCGCGTTCTCTGTTTCCATGCTAGATCCTCGGAAGGTCACGCGTTTGCCAGCCGCGAAAGCGGGTAACGCGGTCGGAAGTCAGGGTGAGGCGGGAGAACGACGACACAGCCCTGACGCGAGCCTGCAGAGGTCTACATGCAGGCGTGCGAAGAGGACGGTTCGGGTCACGAGCGCCAATGATACGTCCCCCCAACACGTGTGCTACGTCAGGGGCTGCTTACGCGACTGCTGGTTCCCCGACTCGTACAGGCGTCCGGCGCGCATCGCTGCGGAGCCGTACAACTCTGGAACGGTCACGAAGGTGTAACCCTTCCCGCTGAGTTCTTTCAGGATGCCCGGAATCGCGTCGATCGACTCGGGGTTGGTGTCGTGCATCAGGATGATCGCGCCCGGATGGGCCTTGCGCACGACGCGGTCGGTGATCTCCGACGCGGTCGCCCCGGGCTCGTCCCTGGAGTTCACGTCCCAGCCGACCAGCGCCAGTCCCAGGTCGCGGGCGACGTCGCGCACGTCCTTGCTGATAGCGCCGTAGGGCGGGCGGGCCAGCGTGGGCTCCTGCGCGATCGCCGCCCGGACGGCGTCGTCGGTCCGCCGGAAGGAGTCGGCGATCTTGCTGGTGGCCTGCTTCGACAGGTCCCGGTGCGACCAGGAGTGGTTGCCGACCAGGTGGCCTTCCGCGCTCATCCGGCGCAGCAGGCCCGGCTGGGCGACGGCGTTCGTCCCGACGGTGAAGAAGGTGGCCCGCGCCTTGCCGGCGGCCAGCAGGTCGAGCAGCCGCCCGGTCCGCGGCCCCGGCCCGTCGTCGAACGTCAGCGCCACGCACTTGGTCCTGGCGCAGTTCACGCTCCCGGCCCGGTTGCTGGACGCCTCGGGGCTCGCCGTCGGCGCCGTCTTCGGCGTCGTCGTCGGCCCGGCCGGAGGGGCGCTGCGGGCGGCCTCCCGCACGCTCTCCTGCGCCCGGCGTCCCAGCTCGGACAGCAGCGGCGTGACCCGTCCAGCCTGGACGGCCACCGCGACCCGGCCGAGCGAGCACGGCCCGATCTGACAGTCGTCGAACTCGACCACCAGGTCACCGCTCCGGTTGAAGGCCATGGAGTCGAACTGGCCGGGGTCGGCCCGCACGCCGTCCCGCTCGACCTGCGGCCCGCGTCCCTTGAGCTGCTCCTTGACCAGCACCGCGAGCCGGTCCAGCGCCTGCGGCCCGCCCAGCAGCGCCGTGGACCCGCCCGCCCTGCCGGTACGCGGGTCGAACCAGAAGGTACGGGTGGAGTTGCCCCAGCTCGCGCCCAGGAACTCGCCGGTGCGCAGCCGAACCGCGACGGCCTCCGGGGAACGGGCGGCAAGCTGCCAGTCCACGTTCAGCTCGGGACGCGGGTAGTCGCCGTTGACGCTCTTGGCGGCCCGGAAGTCCCGCAGCTGCCGCTCGGCGTCCGCGCGCAGCGCGCGGTTCAGGCCCGGCGCGTCGGTCAGTTCGGGGTAGCTGATGTGCACGTATCTGCTGTGGTCGTCGTCCTCGTTGGTGATGGTCGCGGTGGACAGGCCGACGACTGTCGCGGGGTCGACGAAGTCGATCGCGGTCGGCTCTGCCGGGACCAGCACGTCCCGCTCGGGTGCGGCGGCGGCCAGTCCGCAACCCCCGGCCGAGAGGGCCAGCAGAGCGATTCCAGCAAAGAATCGCGTTTGGTGCATGTCTGTCAGGGTATGTGGGGGATCTTACCTTTTGCCCCGTCTTGGGGTTATGGGGTCTGAGGTTTGACTGGGTTACGATCACGTCATGGAGGGCTACTTCGGGTCCTACGTGCTGGTCGCCGTGCTGTTCGCGATCGGTGTCGCCATCGTCGCCGGGGCCCTCATGGCCAACCGGCTCCTGCGGCCCACCAGGCCGACCCCCGAGAAGCTGACCACATACGAATGCGGCGTCGACCCCGTCGGCGACGGCTGGGCGCAGTCGCAGGTCCGCTACTACGTCTTCACCTACCTCTACGTCGTCTTCGCCGTGGACGCCGTCTTCCTCTTCCCGTGGGCCACGATCTTCGACGCGCCCGGCTACGGGGTGACGACGCTGGTGGAGATGTTCGTGTTCCTCGGCTTCATCGCCCTCGGCATCCTGTACGCCTGGCGCAAACGCGTCCTCAGCTGGACGTAGATCACTCTTGACGTTCTCGTGCCGCCTCGGCACATTTGTCTGCCGTGTCGAGCACCGGCAAGGGATGGGCGGCGCGCCGGCAGGCGGCCGTCGTCCACAGCCTCCACCGTGACGTGATGCGAGCCGCCCGCGAGAATGACGCCGCCTGCGCGGGCGGATTGGCCGGGGCCGCGCGGGCGGCCGGCTACGCGCTCGCCGCGCTGGTCCATCTGCTCCCGTTCGCCTTCGTCCTCCTCGGCGGCTACCTGGTGACCAGGTTCACCATCCTCAGCGTGCCGTTCGGGGTGATCGCGCTCGACGTCGCCTGGCTGTTGCGTCCCCGCGTCATGCGCGTCCCGGGAGGAGCCGAGACCCTCACCCGGCAGAACGCCCCGCGCCTGTACGAGCTGATCGACCGGATCGGCGCGGAGGTCGGCGCGCCGCGCACCGACCTGGTCGTGCTCAGCGGCGCCGCCAACGCCGCGTTCACCACGTACGGCTGGCGCCGACGCCGCCTGGTGGAGATCGGTTACCCCCTCTGGATGCTGCTGACCCCGGCAGAACGCGTATCGGTGATCGCCCACGAGATGGCCCACTCGCGCAACGGCGACGCCAGGCATGGGCTCGCCGTGGGCGGCGCGCTGTACTCGCTGGGCGAGCTGCGGGAGGTGACCCGGTTCTGCTGGCAGCCGGGCGACGGCCTGTCCCGGCTGGCCGCCGAATGCCTGCTCGCCGTCGTCGGGCTGCCGGTGCGAGGGCTCATCGTCGTCCTGGAGCTGCTGGTCCATCGGTCGTCGCAGCGGGCCGAGTACCGGGCCGACGCCATCCAGGCCCGCGTGGGCGGGACCGAGGCGGCGCTCTCCTTGATGGACGCCCTGAGCACCCGGGTCGTGCCCGCCGACCATTTCCTGATGACGCAGACCCTCGCGGTGGGCCGGCAGGACCTGTGGGCGGAACTGCGGGCCCACGTCGCCGGCCTCTCGGAGGCGGAGATCGAACGGCTGTGCGTGGAGGCCGGGCTGGACGAACTACGGGTGGACAGGACGCACCCGCCCGCGCACCTGCGGAAGGAGCATCTGGCGGCGCTGCCGTACATGGAGGCGCGGGTGCGGGCGGAGGCCATGGAGGAGATCGAGGAGGAGCTGGCGCTGCCGGCCGAACGCGTGGCGCGCGGCCTCAAGGAAGACGCCCAGTCGGCTCTGTACTACTGAGGAAGCCGCCGGGCGGCCGCGGGCGCGTCCTTTGCCTGACCTGCGATTCGCGCAAGAATGGGCGACATGGCAGCAACGGATCTCCCGATGCCCACCGTCGGACCTGTCTCCAGGCTCGCGCCCAAACCCATGCGGTTCGTGCTCAACTGGGGGCGGCGCTATTCGCTGTGGGTGTTCAACTTCGGGCTGGCCTGCTGCGCCATCGAGTTCATCGCGACCTCCATGAGCAGGCACGACTTCATCCGGTTCGGGGTCATCCCGTTCGCCAACGGCCCCCGTCAGGCCGACCTGATGATCGTCTCCGGCACGGTCACCGACAAGATGGCCCCCGCCGTGAAGCGCCTCTACGAGCAGATGCCCGACCCGAAGTACGTGATCTCGTTCGGCGCCTGCTCCAACACCGGCGGTCCCTACTGGGACTCCTACTGCGTGACCAACGGCGTCGACCAGATCATCCCCGTCGACGTCTACGTGCCCGGCTGCCCTCCCCGTCCCGAGGCGCTGCTCTACGGGATCATGAAGCTCCAGGAGAAGATCGCGGGGGAGAAGCTGAGCGACCGCTACGTCTGGTCCCGCTCCCACGGCTCCGAGGACCAGGCGTGAACGCCCCCGTCGCCGCCCGGTTCGGCGAGCGCGCCGAGATCAGCGAGTCCTACGGCGAGACCACGGTCGACGTCGCCCCCGCCGACTGGATCGAACTGCTGACCTTCGCGCGCGACGACCTCGGCCACGCCTTCTTCGACTGGCTGACCGGCGTGGACGAGCCGCCCGACGCCTTCGTCGTCGTCGCCCACGTCTACAACCTGGACACCCGCGAGCGGCTGCTGCTGCGCACCCGGGTGCCGCGCGCCGACCCGCGCCTGCCGTCCGCCGTCGGCGTCTACCGGGGGGCGAACTGGTACGAGCGCGAGACGTACGAGATGTTCGGGGTGATCTTCGAGGGGCACCCGTACCTGGTGCCGCTGCTCCTGCCCGACGGCTTCGAGGGCCATCCGCTGCGCAAGGACTTCGTGCTGGCCGCCCGCGTGGCCAAGCCGTGGCCGGGCGCCAAGGAGCCGGGCGAGTCAGGGCACGGCGCCCCGAGCCGCCGCAAGACGCTTCCGCCCGGAGTACCGGCCGATTGGGGTCCGCCTGATGCTTGAAGTGGTGCTGAGCTTCGTCGTCATCCTCATCGTGTTCCTGGTGCTGCCGCTGATCGTCGGCCAGACCGAGCACAAGGTCATGGCCCACATGCAGTCGAGGCTCGGCCCCATGTACGCCGGCGGCTTCCACGGCTGGGCGCAGCTCATCGCCGACGGCGTGAAGTTCATGCAGAAGGAGGACGTCATCCCGGCCGCGGCCGACCGCCGCGTCTTCATGATCGCGCCGGGCGTGGCGCTGGTCCCGTACCTGGTCGTCCTGATCGTCATTCCGCTCGACCGCGGCCTGGTCGCCGTCGACCTCGATCTCGGGCTGTTCTTCGTGCTCGCCGTCATGGGCGTCGGGGTGCTCGGCGCGATCATGGCGGGGTGGGCGTCGGCCAACAAGTATTCGGTGCTCGGCGGCATGCGGGCGGCGGCCCAGCTCATGTCGTACGAGCTGCCGCTGGTGCTGGCGGCCTCGTCCGTGGCGATGGCGGCGGGCACGCTGTCGATGCCTGGCATCGTCGAGGCGTGGCAGTGGTGGTGGCTGCCCTGGCAGGCGATCGGCGGCGTGGTCTTCTTCGTGGCGGGGCTGGCCGAGCTGCGCCGTCCGCCGTTCGACATGCCGATCGCCGAGTCCGAGATCATCATGGGCCCGATGACCGAGTACACCGGCATGCGTTTCGCCCTGTTCATGCTCTCCGAGTACGCCGGGATCGTCGTCCTGTCCCTCCTGACCACCGTGCTCTTCCTGGGCGGCTGGCACGGGCCGTTCCTGCCCGGCTGGATCTGGACCCTGATCAAGGTCTTCGCGCTGGCGTTCGTGGTGATCTGGCTGCGCGTCACCTATCCGCGGCTGCGTGAGGACCAGCTCCAGAAGCTCGCCTGGGCCGGACTGGTGCCGCTGGCACTCGTGCAGCTCGCGCTCACCGGAGTGGTGAAGGTCCTCATCTGAATTTCCCGCCGGCGGAAACTTTATGCCGCTCTTATCCGTCATACCCGGCATAGGGGGCCCCGGATGAAGGGGACGATTCGTGAACGCGCAAATCCTGCCCGTCGCGGGTGCGATGAAAGGCGCCCGCTGCCCGAAAGTCAGTCTCACCTCCGACGGCCGCACCTTGACCGTCACCGACGAAGCCAGGGGCCGTTCCGCGACCCTGTCGCCCGCGTCGCTCTACCGTTACGACTATTCGACAGACGGTTCCGGGAAGAGGTCGCGGTTCCTGAAAGGGGTCGCCGCCCTCGACCCCGACGGGCTCGTCCTGCTGGACCTGCCCGGCGACTGGCACCCACCCCACCTGCGGGACTTCGCCGCCAAGGCCGGCATCCCGCTCCGGGACGGCCGGGACGACAGCTCCGAGCGGGCGCGCCGGATTCTCGCCGCCCGCGCCCCCGGCTGGGAACGCATCCGCGGAGTCCCGGCGCCGCGGACGGCCCGATGGAACCTGGCGCTGGGGGTGTGCGCGGGAATCGCCGGGCTGGCGTTGATGGTGTATCTGGGGGGCACCGGAATGTGGGTCGCCTGGCGCGGCTTATCGACCTTCGGACATTTCCTGACGGACCTGCTCCACGCCAAATGGCTGATGGTGGCTTTCAGTCCCGCGTTGCTCGTCGTGCGGCCTGTGCTGGGCGGGGTGCATCGGTGGCAGGAGAAGCGTGGCCTTGTCGTGGGGCCGCCTGGAGGGCCGTATCTGCGGATGAAGTCGTCCGGGACGTTGACGGTGTACCGCCGTTCGGGGGTCATCACCGAAGTTCCGGTCGAACCGGGCAGCAGTCTCCTCCGGTACCGTCACGACGACCTGTGTGGCGTCTTCCTCCTCGACCCCGCGGGGAACCCCCTGCTCCACCTGCCCGGCCGCTGGCCCCCGGCTTCTCTCCACCGCTTCACCGAACGCCACGGGCTGGGCCTGGCGATGCACCGGGTCTCCCGCGAGGAATACCTGACCCTCACCACCCACGCCCGCCAAGCCTTCCCCTGACCCCCTCCTCATCAGGCCGCCCTCCACGAACCCTTCGCCCAGATCGTGAGGGGCGCCCTACTCCATCTCCCGTCCTGTCCCTTTGGACAGGGGGTGACCCCCTTGCGTCGTACGGCGCTTCGTGGTGGGCGACTCGCTTCGAGCCCTCCCGACCCGGCTGGAAGGGCCCTCCCACGGGCGGTCACCCATGGGCGGCCGGTTGGTCGGCGGTGATCACCGGTCCGCAGTTGCCCGACGGCGACCACTGGCCTTCGGTGGTTCGGCGGCGATCACCGGTCCGCGCTCGTACGGCGGCTGCCAGTGGCCTTCGGAGGGACGGCGGCGATCACCGGTTCGCAGTCGTTCAGTGGCGTCACTGGTAAACGGTCAGGCGGCGATGGTCATCGGCCCGCTTTCGTCAGCGGCGGCCACCGGTTTTCGGCGGCGGTTACCAGTCTGCGGTGGGTCGATTCGATCATCGGTTCGCGGTCGTTTGGTGGCCTTACCAGTAGGCAGTCGTTCGGCCGTGGCCACCGGTGGGCGAGCGTAAGCGGCGGCCATCCGCCTGCGGTCGGTTGTGCGGTGGTTGCCGGCCTGTGCGGAGATGGTTCGCGGTCAGTGGACGATTGCGACCATCACGTCCGAAGCCGATGGGCGTTCCTGGGGGCGCTTGTTCAGGCATGCCCCCACCACGCCGCGCAAGGCGGGCGGCAACGGCGACAGGTCTGGATGGAACGTGAGCACCCGGTTGAAGACGGCAGGCACGGTGTCCTCCCCGAACGCCGGACGCCCGGTGGCCGCGAACATCATCGTGACCGCCCAGCTGAACACGTCGGACGCCGGCCCCACAGGCTCCCCGGTCAGCTGTTCAGGCGACATGTACGGCGGCGTCCCCACCATCTTCCCGGACGTCATGGTCATCCGGTCGAGCGCCCGGGCGATCCCGAAGTCGATCACCCGCGGCCCGTCGTGCCCGATCAGGACGTTGCTCGGCTTGAAGTCACGATGCACCACCCCGGCCTTGTGGATGGCCGCCAGCGCTCCGGCTGTGGATAACGCGAGCCGCGTCAGGCCGTCCTCGTCGCGGGGCCCGTGGCGCCGTACGAGTTGCTCCAGCGACGGCCCCTCCACGTATTCCGAGACGATGTACGCGTGCTGCCCGTTGATGTTCACATCGAGCACCCGGGCTGTGGAGAACGTGGCGACCCGCCGAGCCGCGTCCACCTCCCGCGCGAACCGGGTGCGGGCCGTCTCGTCGACCAGGTCGTGCAGCACCTTGACCGCCACCCGCGCCCCGTTGGGCGCCATGGCCAGGTAGACGGCGCCCTGCCCGCCGCGCCCGAGCTGGTGCAGCACCCGGTAGTGCCCGATCCACTCCGGCTGCCCGCGATGCTGCTGATGGGTCGGGGCCGTGGTCCGTTGATGCAGGTCGGCGGGCCGGTGTTGCGGGACGGGCGTCTGCGCGGGCGCGTGCATGGGCGCCTGCGTGCGCACAGGGCCCTGCGTGTGCACCGGCGGCCGGTGCCGCGCCCGGGCCATCGCCGGCACCAGGACGGCCGAATGGGCGATCCCGCCGATCCAGGCGATCACGAACCCGAACGAGATCAGAGTGGACATCGGCTCGGGGATGTTGTCGAAGTCGTCGTACAACATGATGGCGATGACGAACGAGCCGATCAGGACCAGGTAGACGCAGGCTCCGATGGCCTGCCAGGTGCTCCGCAGCCAGAATGCCGCGAACCCGATCGTGAACGGGGTCGCCAGCCCGCACGAGATCAGGGCCAGGCTGGCCCACCCGATGGCGGCCGCCCACGCCCCGCTGCTGGGACGGACCGGATGGCTGTACGGCATGGCCGAGAGACTATCGCCATGCAGTCGTTCATATCGGACAGTCACCCAGCCTGTGGATAACTTCCACCGAACCTGTGGACGGCTGTGGAAAAACTGGGGACAACGGTCTTGGCTCATTCACCTCCGCCGCCAAGTACGTCATGATGTTGAACCATGGCGCGGATACCGGGAGTCGGACTGGCGAAAGGGCTGTCCATCACCCTTCGCCACATGCTGCGCAAATCCGTCACCCAGCAGTATCCCGAGGTCAAGCCGGCTCTTCCGCCGCGCAGTCGAGGCGTTATCGCCCTCGTCGAGGAAAATTGCACCTCTTGCATGCTATGTGCCCGAGAGTGCCCCGACTGGTGTATCTACATCGACTCCCACAAGGAGACGATCCCGGCACCTGAGGGCGGGCGTCCCCGTCAGCGCAACGTGCTCGACCGGTTCGCCATCGACTTCGCGCTGTGCATGTACTGCGGCATCTGCATCGAGGTCTGTCCCTTCGACGCGCTCTTCTGGTCTCCGGAGTTCGAGTACGCCGAGGGTGACATCCGGAACCTTCTTCACGAGAAGGACAAGCTGGCGTCCTGGACCCAGACCGTCCCGCCGCCGCCCGCCCACGATCCCGGCGCCGAACCTCCCAAGGAGCTCACGGCGGCCCCTCGCCGTCCCGCGGCCCGTACCGGAACCACCCGCCCCGGAGCAGCGCCTGAAGCGCCCGGCCCCGCCGGAGCCGCCCGCCGCGCCCCGCGAGAGCGGGAGGGCACCACGGGCGAAGCACCGTCAACGGCCCCCCAGGGAACGGGCACAGCGCGACCGGACGTAGGCCCGCAGGGCGAGCGTGCCCGCAGGGGAGCGACGGGCGTCCCGGGCGGGGGCGTGACCGAGCCGAGCGCCGCCGAGCCGGGCGCCGTGCCCCCGCGGAGCGGAGAGCCGGGGACGGCTGCCGCCCGCGCGAACGCGGGCGCCGACTCCGAGGCCGCCGCCACATCCACGCCCGGCCCCGACTCCGCCGCGAGCGCAACACCCGGCACCGGCCCCGCAGTCGGCGCAACCCCCGGCGCCGAAGCAGCGCGCCGTCCCGAAGGCGGGGAAGCCGCCCCTGGCCCCGAGGGGGCCGCAGCGGGTGAGGCCGGACGGGCCGGCGCAACTCCGCCTTCTGGGCGCACCGACGCGGGCCCGTCGGTCGGAGGCGTCGAAGAGCGCGCCGGCGCCGACCGGGAAGAGCAGGCAGGTGAGAAGGCCGGCTCCGCGGAAGCTCCCGAAGCCGCGCCAGGTGAGGGCCCTGCCGCGCCCCCGCCCCCTGCGGGCCGCCGGGAGCGTACGCGCAGGCCCATGTCCAACGTACGAGGCATCCGTCCTCCAGGCGCTCTCCCGCCCAGCACGCAAGCGGCCGAACCGTCCGCCGATGCACAGAACAATGAGCCGGAAGACACCCGCCCGTCCGACACAACCACCCCGAAACCGTCAATAGCGGCAAGCCCATCAGACGTGACGGAAGGCGACGTTCCCCCCGCGGCGGAGGGCGACGCGCCGCACGTCCATGACGACGACGCCGCAGCTCCGGCAGGCGAGGAGCCGAACCGCCCGACCACAGGGGACCAGGACGCCCCGGCCTCGGACGAGCACCCGCCGCGAACGCCTTCATCCACAGGCGAGCCGCCCTCGAACAGGTTTTCCACAGGCGCGGGTGAACCGTCTCCGGAACCCGGCCCGGACGAGCAGACTTCTTCCGCGAGCCCCCGCAGGCGCCGGATGGCGGACCCGAGGTCCATCCGACCGCCGGGGCGGCTCGGCCCTGACGACACAGAGGAGTCCGAGGAGGAGTCGTGACCGAGGCGGTGCCATCCTACCTGTCACCCACCGGGCAAGAGATCGTCTTCTTGCTGCTGGGAGCGGTAGCGGTTGGATCGGCGCTGCTCGTCGTCACGACCCGGCAACTGGTCCACGCCGCCCTGTGGCTCGTGGTCTCCTTCGGCGCGCTCGCGGGCGGCTACCTGGTGCTGACCGCCGAGTTCGTGGCCTGGGTCCAGGTGCTCATCTACGTGGGCGCGGTGGTGGTCCTGATGTTGTTCGGCATCATGCTCACCCGTGCGCCGATCGGTCGTTCCGCCGACCTCGACAGCGGCAACCGGCCGGTGGCCGCCCTGGTGGCGGTGGCGACCGCCGCGGTCCTGGTCACGGTCGTGATCGACGGTTTCCGCACGGCGTACACCCCGCTCACACCGGGCCAGGGGGCGGCGAAGGAACTGGGCGCCAGCGTCTTCGCCACCTGGGTGCTGCCGTTCGAGGCGCTGTCCGTGCTGCTGCTCGCCGCATTGATCGGAGCCATCGTGCTGTCCCGAACGGACATTCCCGGCTCGCCGCCCGATCAGAGTGGGGGCCACTAGTGCACATCGTCTACCCGGCGGTCGTCTCCGCGCTGCTGTTCTCCGTGGGCGTCTACGGCGTGCTCGCCAGGCGCAACACGATCCTCGTGCTGATGTCGGTCGAGCTGATGCTCAACGCCGTCAACCTCAACCTGGTGGCGTTCGACGTGTGGCTGCGCGACCGGCTGCACAGCGGTCAGGTGCTCACCCTCTTCGTCATCGTCATCGCCGCCGCCGAGGTCGGCCTCGGCCTGGCGATCGTCCTGGCGCTCTACCGCAACCGCCGCACCGTCGACCTCGACCACCTCCGCGACCTGTCCGAGCCCGCCGACGAACGCCCTGACCTGGTCCCGACCGCCACCCCCTCCGGCACCACCCCGCCCTCTCTCAACGACCACCATCCGGCCTCGCCGACCGGCCCAGGCCAGCCCCTCTCGGACGACCGCCGCGCCCGGAGAGGGGGCGAGCTGTGACGACGTTCCCGCTGCTGGCCGTGTTGCTGCCCGCCCTCGCCGCCGCCACCGGCCTGCTGCTCTCCCGCTGGCCGCACGCCCGCCCCGCTGTCCAGGAACAACCACCGGTCGAAGCGCGGCTCGCCGCGGCCGAGAAGACCGCCGGCGAACGCGCCAACGCCCGAGCCGCCTGGATCGCCGTCATCCCGACCGCGGCGTCGGCCGTCCTGGCTCTCTGGCTGGCCTGGGGGCCGGGCTTCACGTTCCTCGAAGGCGGCGCTCCCTCGGCGTCCGTGGGCCGCACGTACGGCTCGATCGTCACCGGCGGCGTCCCGATCTCGCTGACCCTGCTGGCCGACGACCTGTCGGCCGTCCTCGGCGTCCTGGTGACGCTGGTGGCGCTGGCCGTGCAGGTCTACTCGGTCGGCTACCTCAAAGACGATCCCCGCTACCCCTCCTACAGCGCGTTCATCAGCCTGTTCACCAGCGCCATGCTCCTGGTGGTCTACGCGGGCGACCTCCTGGTCCTCTACGTGGGCTGGGAGATCATGGGCCTGTGCTCCTACCTCCTCATCGGTCACTGGTGGGAAGACCGGGGCAATTCGCGCGCGGCGGTCAAGGCGTTCCTCGTCACCCGGCTCGGCGACGTCGGCTTCCTGTTCGGCATCTTCGTCCTCGGCACGGCGGCGGGCAGCTTCCGCGTCGCCGACGTGCTGGCGAAGGTGCCCGACATGTCCGCGGCCACCCTGACGACGGCCACCATGCTGCTGCTGTGCGGCGTCGCCGGCAAGAGCGCCCAGGTGCCGCTGCACACCTGGCTCCCCGACGCCATGGCCGGCCCGACCCCGATCAGCGCGCTGATCCACGCCGCCACCATGGTCGCCGCCGGCATCTTCATCGTGGCCAGGCTCTTTCCCGCCTTCCTCGCCGCCCGTCCCACGCTCGACGCCCTGGCCGTCATCGCCGCGATCGGCATGCTGGGCGCCGCACTGGCCGCGTTCGCCCAGGACGACCTGAAACGGGTGCTCGCCTACTCCACGGTCAGCCAGCTCGCCTACATGGCCGGCGGCCTGGCCGCGGGCTCCGACCGGGCGGCGATCTTCCACCTGGTGACCCACGGGGCGTTCAAGGCACTGCTGTTCCTGTGCGCGGGAGTGGTGATCCACCACGTCGGCTCCAACCTGATGACCCAGATGGGCGGGTTGCGTCGCGAGCTGCCGGTCACGTTCGTGACGATGACGGTGGGGTTCGCCGCTCTGATGGGCCTCCCACCGGCCAGCGGCTTCTTCAGCAAGGACGGCGTCCTGGCGGCCATGGACGCCGCGCTGGCCGGCGGCGGCCTGACGGACGCCGCCGCCCTGCTCCTGTACGGCTGCGCCCTCGCGACCGTCGCCGTCACCGGCGCGTACGCCACCAGAGCCTGGCTCCGCACGTTCTTCGGGCCGCCGCGCGTGGTGGCACTCCCTGAGCCCGAGCCCGGCACGGCCCACGTCGTCGACGTCACCGAGGCCCCCAAGACCATGCTCGTGCCCGTCGTGCTCCTCGCGGTCCCCGCTCTGCTGCTGGGCTTCGCGGGGCAGCCGCACGTCGACCTGGCGGTGGCCGCGATCAGCGTCGTGCTCGCGCTGCTCGGCGCGGGCGTCATCTACGCCGTCTGGCGCGGCGATCCCGTCACCGACCCGGCCCGCCTGCTGGGCCCTCTACGGGTGCCCTGCGAGCGCGCCTTCTACGTCGACGACGTCTACGCGGCGCTGTTCGTCCGCCCGATCACAGCCCTGGCCCGGCTGGTCGTCAGAACGGACGACGTGGTCGTCGACGGCGCAGTCCGCGGGTCGGGCCGCACCGCCCGCGGCCTGTCCGGATGGCTGCGCCTGGTCCAGAACGGCAACGTGCAGCTCTATGTCAGCGGCGTTCTCGCCGGCGTGATCCTGATCGCGGTGGGGGCGGTGATGCTCACATGACGGGCTGGCTGTCGGTCGCACTGCTCGCCGTGCCCCTGCTCGGCGCGCTCGTGCTCCTCCTCGCCCCCGGCGCGCTCCGCCCGGCCCTGCGCACGTACGGTTTGATCCTCTCGGGGGTCACGCTGGCACTGGCCCTGGTCATGGCGGCCACGTTCGACCACGGGCGGCCGACGAGCCTGCAGTTCGCGGTCGACCAGCCATGGATCCCCGGCCTGGAGCTCCGCTTCCATCTGGGCGTCGACGGCATCTCGCTGCCGCTGATCGTGCTCACCGCGCTGCTGACGTTCCTCTGCTTCGGCTACCTGTCCTGGGGCCGGCCCCGCACGCCGAGCCGGTTCCTGGGGAACAGGCCGAGGGCGCTGGTGTTCACGCTGCTGGTGCTCGAAGTCGGCATGATCGGCACGTTCCTCGCCCTCGACCTGCTGCTCTTCTTCGTCTTCTTCGAGATCGTGCTGATCCCGATGTACTTCCTGATCGGCATCTGGGGCGGCGCAGGGCGCCGGGCGGCGTCGGTCAAGTTCATCCTGTACACGCTGCTCGGCTCGGTCGTGATGCTCCTCGGTCTACTGCTCGTCTGGGCGCGGACCGGCACGCTCGACATGGCGGAGCTGGCCGCCGCCCACGGCGCAGGAATGTCCAGGTCCGTGCAGATCCTGGCGTTCGTGGCGATCGGTGTGGGCCTGGCGGTCAAGACGCCGATGTGGCCCCTGCACACCTGGCTGCCCGACGCCCACACCGAGGCCCCGACCGTCGGCTCGGTGCTGCTGGCCGGAGTGCTGCTGAAGATGGGCACGTACGGTTTCGCCAGGATCGCCATCCCCGTCCTCCCCGAGGGCGCGACCGCCGTGGCGCCGTGGCTGGGGGCGTTCGCCGTGGCCGGCATCGTCTACGGCGCCCTGGCGTGCCTGGCCCAGCGTGACCTCAAACGCATGATCGCCTACTCGTCCGTGGGTCACATGGGCTTCGTCCTGCTCGGCTTCGCCACCCTGACCCCGGTCGGCGTCAACGGCGCCCTGTTCGCGAACGTCGCCCATGGCCTGATCACCGGCCTGCTGTTCTTTCTCGCCGGTGGGATCAAGGACCGCTATCACACGGCCGACATGCCGAGCCTCGGCGGCGGCCTGCTGGCCACGATGCCGCGACTGGGATCGGTGCTCACGTTCGCCGCGATCGCCTCCCTCGGGCTGCCCGGCCTGGCCGGGTTCTGGGGGGAGATGCTGGCGCTGCTGGGGTCGTTCCAGCCGGCGAGCGGCCTGCCACGTGCGCTCTTCCGCACGTACATGGTGATCGGCGGCCTGGGGGCGGTCCTGACGGCCGCGTACTTCGTGCTCATGCTGTCCCGCGTCACCCACGGCCGTCCGTCGGGAGCCGCGCGGCGGCGGGAGACCCCGCCGGAGGGGGCGACTCCGGACGAACGTCCCGTTGTGCCTCTCGGCTCGGAGGAGTCGTTCCCGGGGCAGCCGGCGACCGCCACCCTCGAAGCCGGGAACGCCACGCAGCGCATCGACGACCTCCGGTCCTATGAGGCGGCGGCGTGGACCCCGCTGGTGGTCCTGATCGTGCTCTTCGGGCTCTGGCCCGGTCTCCTGCTCTCACTCACCACGCCGGTGGCGCAGACCCTGCTGGGAGCCCTGCCATGACTCAGCAGATCGACTACTTCGTGATCGCGCCGCCGCTGGCATTGGCGGTGGTGGCCGGGCTCGTGCTGCTGCTCGACGTGTTCCTGCCTGCCTCGACGCGTACCCGCACCGCGCTCGGGCTGGTGACCCTGGCGGGGGTCGTCGTGGCCCTCGGATTCGTGGTCGCGCAGACCGCAGGCGGCACGTCCCGGGCGACGTTCTGCGTGCCGCCGGACCTCGCGACCGGGGGAGCGGGCACGCTCTGCTCGTTCGTCGCCGACCGGTTCACGACGGTCTTCGCGGGGCTGGTGCTCGTCGCGGCCTTGGTGGTCGTGCTGATGTCGATGACGGAGCTGGCCGGGGGCGGCATCCCGGCCGGTGAGTGGTACTTCCTGCTGCTGTGCACCCTCGTCGGCGCGGTGACCCTGCCCGCCTCCCGCGACCTGATCATGCTCGTGGTGGCACTCGAACTCGTCTCGCTGCCGGTGTTCGCCCTCACCGCGCTCAGACGCTACGACGGCCGCGCCTCGGAGGCCGCGGTCAAGCTCTTCGTCGTGTCGGTCGTGTCCACGGCCGTCATGCTGTTCGGCGTCTCCCTTCTCTACGGCGTCTCCGGGGCGGTCCACCTGTCCCGCGTGGCGGCCGTCCTGGGCGGCCGGATCCCGGCACCGGGGGCGGCGGGCACGCACTCCACCGCCCTGGAGACGGCCCACGGGCTGCCCGCGGTCGTCACGGTGGGCGTCGTCCTCGTGGCGGCCGGGTTCGCGTTCAAGATCGCCGCCGTGCCGTTCCACTCCTGGGCGGCGGACGTCTACCAGGGCGCGCCCGTTCCGGTGGCGGCCCTGCTCTCGGTCATCTCCAAGGCGGCCGGGTTCGCGGGGCTCATCCTGGTCCTGGTCACCGGGCTGGCCGGCCAGTCGTCCACCTGGGGGCCGGTGATCGCGGTCATCTCGGCGCTGACCATGACCGTGGGCAACCTGCTCGCCATGCGTCAGCGGTCGGCCGTCCGCATGCTGGCCTGGTCCTCGGTCGCCCAGTCCGGCTACGTCCTGGCCCCGCTGGCGATCGCCGCCACGGCGGCCACGTCCCAGGCCCCGTCCCAGGCCGCGACCGGCACATCCGTCGCGTACCTGGTCATCTACGCGGCCATGAACCTCGGGGCCTTCGCCGTCGTCATGCTCGTCTCCAAGGCCGCCCCGCGCAACGAGCTCGACGATTATCGCGGCCTGGTCCTCCGCAGCCCGGCGGCCGGCATCGCGCTGGCCTTCTGCCTGGTCTGCCTGGCAGGGCTGCCGCCGGGGCTGGCCGGCCTCTTCGCCAAGGTCTTCGTGTTCCGGACGATCGTCGAAGGCGGCCTCGGCTGGCTCGCGCTGGTCATGGCCGTCAACACCGTGATCGGCCTCTACTACTACGCCGCCTGGGCGGCCCGCCTCTTCGCCTCTCCCGGGGAGACGCGCCTGCGTGGCTCGTCCCCGTCGGCGTGGCTCGCCGTCGGGCTGGCCCTGGCCGTGGCGATCCTCTTCTCGGTCGCTCCGCAGCTCGTGCTGGACATGACGTCCTTATCGGCCACGAGCTGACCGTAGGCAGGTCATGACACCGGCTGTCCTCATGCGGGCAGCCGGGCCGCACCCCGCCTGCTCCCCGGGCGGACACGGCGGTAAGTCGCGCTCCGCCCGCAGCTGAGCACGCCGGGGAACGATAGAGCGGGTCATCATCGTTGGACGAGGTGAAACCCGGACCACGAAGGGGGGAGACCTTGCACCACAACGGTCTGCGTACCGCCATCCTCCTGGGAGGTCTGTCCGCGTTCATCATCGTGATGGGCGCGTGGCTGGGGGGTGGCACGGGCCTGCAGATCGCGCTCGTGCTGGCCCTGGTGAGCAACGGCGTCGCCTACTTCTTCTCCGACCGCATCGCGTTGTCGGCCATGCGGGCCAGGCCGGTCAGCGAGGTCGAGCACCCCACGCTCTACCGGATCGTCCGCGAGCTCTCCACCGAGGCGCGCCAGCCGATGCCGCGGCTGTACATCTCCCCGACGGTCCAGCCCAACGCCTTCGCGACCGGCCGCAGCCCGCGGAAGGCCGCCGTCTGCGTCACGTACGGCCTGACCCAGCTGCTCGACGAGTCCGAGCTGCGCGGCGTGATCGGGCACGAGCTGTCCCACGTGTACAACCGGGACATCCTGGTCTCGTCCGTGGCCGGTGCGCTGGCCACGATGATCACGTGGCTCAGCTACGTCGCCGTCTTCTTCGGCGGTTCCGACGACGACGAGGGGCCCGGGTTCGTGGGCGCCCTGCTGATGATGATCCTCGGGCCCGTGGCGGCCGGGATGGTCCAGATGGCGATCTCCCGCACCAGAGAGTTCCAGGCCGACGAGTCGGGAGCGCGGCTCACGGGCGACCCGCTGGCCCTGGCCTCGGCCCTTCGCAAGATCGAGATGGGCGCGCGCAGGCTGCCGCTTCCCGAGAACAGCCGTCTCACGTCGGCGTCCCACATGATGATCGCGAACCCGTTCAGCGGATCCGGCTTCGGCCGCCTCTTCTCGACGCATCCGCCCACGTCGGAGCGGGTGGCGAGGCTGGAGCGCATGGCCGGCTACCGCCGCTGACCTTCCCGGCCAGGCGAAGTGCGGGGGACGCGTCCGCGCCGAATGCGTCAGGGCCTCCGAAATCGACCGTGAGCCCCGAACGGGGCTCACCCGTCATCGTGCCCTTCAGCGGTCCTGCTGTGGCGATCAGGGCCTTCCGGCGACGTCGGGGCTACCCGAGCTCTCCGGCCGCAGCGATCCTCCTCAGGATGGCCGGCAGGTCCTCCGGGAAGAAGGTCTCCTGGGTGTTCTCGAGTTCCTCCGCGCTCCACCACCGATGCCCGGTCGTCGTCTCCTTCTCGATCTGCTCCATGTGCTCGAACGACACGGCGGTGTCGTGCACGCGGATCGCGAAGAAGGTCTGGTCCTGTGTGATCGCATAATCGGACCAGCAGAACTCGATCGTGCTCGTTCCGTACGGCCCGGTGAACTCCGCCACCTCCCGCCGGATCCCGACCTCCTCGTACAGCTCGCGCGCGGCGGCCTGCCGAAGCTCCTCGCCGGCCTCCGCCGCGCCCCCGATGGTGAACCAGAACGGCTTGTCCGGCAGTTGCGGATCAAAGCCGTGCAGCAGCAGCACTCGGTCTTTCGCATCAAGGGGCAGGACGCGTGCCGTGAAGCGGCGCAGGGGGATCTTCGTCACGGTGGTCGAGCCTACGATGCCGGATTCGCCCGTTCCACCGCGAATGCAGGCCCGAGGCACAAGAAGGCGCGTACGCCGCCATGTGCCCCGGATGCCGACCTGTTAGCGGTAGTTCACGAATTGCAGAGCGATGTCGAGATCCTTGCCCTTGAGCAGAGAAATGACGTCCTGCAGATCGTCCTTCTTCTTCGAACTGACCCGCAGCTCCTCGCCCTGGATCTGCGCCTTGATGCCCTTGGGGCCCTCGTCGCGGATCAGCTTGGAGATCTTCTTGGCGTTCTCCTGGTCGATGCCCTCCTTGAGGGTGACCAGCATGCGGTATTCCTTGCCCGACAGCCTGGGCTCGCCCGCGTCGAGGATCTTCAGCGAGAGCCCGCGCTTGACCACCTTGTCCTTGAACGCGTCGAGTGCGGCATTGGCGCGCTCCTCGCTGTTCGCCTTGATCTCGATGTTCTCACCGGTCCAGCTGATGCTCGCCCCGGTGCCCTTGAAGTCGAAGCGGTGTCCGATCTCCTTGGCCGTCTGGTTCAGCGCGTTGTCGACCTCCTGGCGGTCGATCTTGCTGACGATATCGAAAGATGAATCGGCCAAAACACCCATCCTCTCGGCTGTGAAAGCGTTATTCGGGATCCCGCCTCTCCGCCGTACGCGAAACCGCTCCGTCGTACGCCGAATGCGCGGACCCAGCGAACGAGCCTAGCCAGCATCGGCGCGCCGTGCAGTCCACGTGGGTGCGAGGCGGCTTGATGCCGGGCCCTTGGCGACGGATCATGCCTGTGGACCCACATTTCGCAGTTTCCGATCGTATTGGTAGGGATCATGCGAGTCATCGGAGCCGGCTTCGGCCGTACCGGAACCTTGTCCACGAAGACCGCGCTGGAACGTCTGGGCTTCGGCCCATGTCATCACATGACGGAGGTGCTCCAGAATCCCGTCCACATCCGACGCTGGCTGGACCTCGCCGAAGGCCGTCCGGTCACCTGGGAAACCCTCATGTCGGGGTACGACTCCTGCGTCGACTGGCCGGCCGCCGCGTACTGGCGCGAACTCGCCCACCACTACACCGACGCCAAGGTCATCCTCACCGTCCGCGACCCGGAACGCTGGCTGGCCAGCATGAACGCCACCATCTTCAAGCAGTCGGCCCGCGCCCGCACCTGGTCGGGCCGGACGATGGCCACGCTCTCCCGCCTCCTCGACACGGACTTCGCGGCATTCATCCGGATGACCCGGTTGGTCGTGAGCGAGCGCGTCTTCGGCGGCGGCATCCCCGACACCGAACTCGCCCTCAAGATCTTCACCGAACACGTGGAGGAGGTCAAAGCCACCATCCCCCAGGACCGCCTGCTGGTGTTCGAAGTCGCCCAGGGCTGGCAGCCGCTGTGCGACTTCCTCGGCGTACCCGTCCCGGACGAACCCTTCCCCAGAACCAACGACGCGGCAGGCTTCGACCAGCACGCACGCGGGATGGGACGCATGCTGTTCCGGCGCAGCCGGTGACCACGATCCGGCTGGGGACAAACTGGTGTCACGTACACCTCGGAAGTCCGCTATTCTTCTGTCTGTCGCCGCGAGAGCGGATGGCACGGCAGGTTGCCCGAGTGGCCAAAGGGAGCGGTCTGTAAAACCGTCGGCTCAGCCTACGCAAGTTCGAACCTTGCACCTGCCACACCAGCGGGAAGAGGCCCGTCACCAGCGGAAACGCGGTGACGGGCCTCTCGCGTTGTGTCCGACCGTCTACGACGGTCACCGGTACTTAGCGGGCAGCCACGGCTAATACGCGGCCAAGTTCTAGGCACGGATTCGACGCGAGTAGGGAGGAGGAACTGGGTGAGCGGCCGGCCTCCCCCTTGCCTCCTCACCTCGTTGAGCTGGCGTATGGAATGAGTGGCGATCGAAGGCGTCGGAGTAGGTGGGGCGTGACCGACCAGCGGCATGGTGCTCTGGCACGCGGCTTTGTGGCCGACCTCTTGACGGATTGGGTACCTGATGCCATCGGTGCCGTAGACGCCGTAGGTGCACTGAGTGAAGGCTCTACGCCCTCCGCCAGCCCTGTTGAGGCGGACGAGATCACGGTGCAGATGGCCATGCATTCGGAGCGACTCGCAATCATCGACGTGATGCTGCGTGCTCGCCTGCACTGGCTCGTGGACGAGGCACTCACGGGTCACCTGCCGCCCCCAGGCGTATTCAGCTATCGCTCTAGCTACTCGGACTACCACGCCGGCTACTGGAAGCGCGCCGCGCGTCTTCGAGAGTTGTCCACAGACGACCGTTACCCGCTTGTGCTGTACGCCGATGTGCATCGGTTCTCCGCCTCGGTGTCCCTGGAGATCTTGGTGCGGCAGCCGTGGATGACTTCGGCGCTTGCCAAGGAACTCACCGCCCTTCACGCTGTCGCCGGCAGATGTTGCCTGCGAGGCCATATCTGGGCTAACCGACTCTGTGGCACCGTACTAGAGCCGCTTGATGCGGCACTTGAAAGAGCTGTAGGGCCTCGATGGGTTCGCTGGTCGGACGACATCCACGTGTTCGTCACCGACGACGACGAAGCCCAGCAAGTTCGTCAACTCATCGCCGAGGAACTGGCTAACCAGGGGCTCAGACTTTCCGATGCCAAGACAGGCATCCGGTCGGCAGCATGGCCGCTGGCCGGCCCCGCCAGAAACGTTGCTGGTCAGCCTGCGGAGGTTTGGCGTCTCGCCGTTGAACACGATGACGTACGGGCGGCGCGCTATGCGCTGTCCCGGCTTGGCCCCTTGGGAGACGCCATCGCCCTGAGAGATCTTGTCGCGATAACAGGTGCGCATCCTTACCTGCTTCCGCGTGCGATCCACTACCTAGACCACTTCGCGGAGACGACGAAGGGGATGGAAATCTTCCATCAGTGGCTGGAACGAGAGCCAGCACCGTGGCCTCAGGCACGACTGCTTGCCTTGGCGATACGTCATCCGGCCCTTCTCGTGACCTTGCCCAAACGAACAGTCCAAGACGCAGCGAACTCCGATGTGGTAGCCGTACGTGCACTGGCATGGCGGGCCTCACTTGAGCAGGGCCGGATCACGCCCGCGCCTACGAAGCGTCTGTCCTCATGGGCACGGGATAGTGGGTGGTTGAGCGGACGGGGGGCTGATCTGCCTAGCGTGGAAACTCTGCTGTGATGTATCCCGCCGAGACGGCCGCCTGGGGCGAGCACGAATACGAGGTCCTTCCGCTCATCAGCCGGACATCCATCCGGGCATATGCGTCCGCTATTGAGGGCCTGACGAATGCGCTGCCTTCCGGCCTTTGGCATGTCAAGGGCGCCGCCGCCCTCCTAGCGCATGTTGGGCCGACTGCCAGACTTCCTCGTGACCTCGACGTCAGCATCGCAGCACCCGCTGCTGATGCCCTCCTCCGTCACACCGTGTCACTGATGGATGACGAAGGTGGTTCAGTGGACATCCTCGGGTCTGAGGCCATGCGGTTCAGCGACCCAAGAGCAAAGCCACAGGTGTACCGAGTACTGCTAGGAGTGGGGCGCGACCCAGTAGTGGCCTTCATCACCGTAGATGTCCTGACGGTCCCGGAGGAAGGCGCACTCGCTGACACGCGGGTGATACCCATAACGTTCCCGACGTCCACAACGTGTGCTCCTGCGGCGACTCTCAGCAGGTGCCTAGCGCAGAAGCTGCTCCGCTATACCAAGCGGCGTAGCGACAACCGGGTGAATACTCGTTGGTCGGACTTGTGGGATTTTCTCGTGGCGGCATCGAGTCCCGCCGCCGCGCAACTGGATACGTCGGTGTTGAGGGATGACGTCGAGATCGAGTTTTCGCATATGGGTCGGACGATTCCAACCACACTCCCAGAGCCACCCGTAGAGTGGCTGGACTATTGGGACGCGCACTCGTTCCAGTCGAGGTCCTCCTTTGGCTCCCTGAGCACCGCAGCGGCTCGCCTGACGCACTTCTGGGATCCTGTCCTCTCTTATCAGGGCGCGTCGCTCCATTGGGACTCCGCCTCGTGGCGGTGGAGAGGTGTCCCAAGCGCATCGATGAACTCGCGGTGAGACGCGGGAGGAAGGTGTCGTAGCCAGTGGTCCGCGTGGCGGCGAGCGTGATGCCAGTGGTGACTGGGGTGATCACGCAGGTGCAGTAACCGATCGAGGACGATTCGGCTTTCGCGGGCTGGCAGGGGTTCTCCGAACACGTGCAACTCTGCGAAGGGTGTGTCCTCTGGCGTGAGCAGTTTCGTCACGTGGAGGCTGAACTCAGCCTGTCGTCGCGCAACGTCCCGACCTGCCGCATCGGCTTTCTGTGCCCTCGCTGCTCCTGCTCCACTGCGAAGCCGCCCTTCGTTGGAGGCATTCGTAGCTGTCAAGATCGTCCTGAAGTAATCCTTGGATGGCACCATCCCTTCGAGGCCGTCGCCCAACGTCCCGAAAAGCATCCCTGGCTGACAACTGAGAGAGCGGAGGTGGACAGCTAGGGATTGCTCACGATCCAAGCGGTCGTTGTACGCCGCGTCCAACGTCATGGCTGTGCTTCGCTCGGCTGCGAGCCATGCGCGTGCCACGGGTAACAGTCGTGTGGCGTTGCCTTCGGCTGAAGTTGTCGCATTCGTCCCGACAGTCGGTGCTGATTCCTTCTTCAGCCCCCACTCAACGCCATGGACATCAGTGATCACGTAGAACGGCATTTCCGGCGCGCTAGCAAGCTCCCCGATTCGGTCGCCCCGCCGAACTCCTGGCCAGCGGGGATCATCCCCGTCGCCGACTGCTACCTCCTGGGCGCCGTAGGGCCTGACCAGCACCGCTGCGAGCATCGACGCGACCTCGTGTTCACATGGATTCGGCCGTTGGGCGCGCCACTCCTCAAGGCTCCGCTGAGCCTCACTAGCTTGCAAGCCTGAATAGTTGCGCCGCAACCGCGCGGCAACACCAGCGCGATAGCAGGCGGCCAGCAAGGTGGAGATCCGGCGACTCGGAGACCCGGAGAGCGCGACGGTGGTCCAAGACCATCCCATCCGGGTGCGTGAGTCGGCAGGCAGGGTTTCGCCTATGGCCATGGCCATGCTGGGCTTGGCCCCAGGGTGGACGGCGATCAGGTCCTTTCCGTAAAACCCGGCTCGCCAGGCCGACGGAAGAGTGGTGGCGAATTGGGCCAGTTCGGAGCGCACGAGTTCCAGACCGCGGATGTGATCGCCCTGTGCCTCGATCATATATCGCAGGGCAGTAGTGACCACGACTACTGTTACTGCTGAGCCCTCTACCCCCGCTAGCACATCACCAGCGTCTGCACATCCAGGAGGGAAGCCGGGTGCCTGCCGCGGTGGACTCTCGAACGTTCTCATCGCCGTCTCCACGAGAAGATGCTTGAAAGCAGTCTCTTGAGCCCGGGGAATACCAGGACGAGTCCCAGCGAGACAACCCCCGACAGTGCAACCGTTTTCCACAGTGACGGGTAGTCGTTGTCGGCCAGCCCTTGCCACATAGCAATCCCAACCGTGATGGGAAGGCCCACGGCTGTAAGCAATCCTAGGATCGCATTGGTAGTCTCGCTCGCTGCGGCCTGGACTTGGCGGGAGAACTCTCCGAGATCCCGTGTCAGCCGATCCATTTCCGCTTGCAGCCCGAATTGATCCTGGCAGGCAGCCAAAATCACGTCAATGGCTTCTCGTCGGCCAAAATGGGCAGACCAATAAGTACGGCGAAAGCTGAGAAGGTCCCGTTCCAGGCGGGCGACCTCGTCGCGCTTGGGTTCATGACGCCCGGTCCTAGCTACCGCACCACCGATCGCCTCAAGAAAGATCCGCTGCAAGCATGCGAGCGCGACGGCATCAGCGTAGAGGGTGCGCAAGTGGTAGGTAGTCCCGTCGTAGAAGTTGGTGGGTGTGTCACGGCCCGGGTCCCGGGTAGTACCGACCAGTGATAGACCTCTATGAGAAACGATGCCACGAACTTTCGACGACATGCGAATGCGCAAGGCGCGGAGGTCGTCGATATTCTCGGCGTCCGGCAGATATCGGGCGGAGTAGTAGAGACTCCAGAGCCACTGTTCCTCAAGTTGCCAATCGGCGTATTCCTGTCGAGGAAAAAGTCGTGGCAGCCGATTAGCCGCAGTGATCAGGGTGCATGCGAGAGCTTCACGCGTCGAGGCAGAGACGGTAGTCCCTTCGGGCAGTTGACGACTAATCCATTCTCGCTGCGCTCGTCCATGACTCGGATCGATGTTACAGGTTCTGTGGAGCGCCCTTGGAACCCTCTCGCCATTCTGAACGGGCAAGGTGCCGTGCAGCAACGCGACACCGTTCGCTTTTTGGCTGTCGACTCTGCCTGCTGCTCTGAGCGCGTCTGGCGTGAGTCGAACGACCTCCACTCCGGAAAGCACGAAGCCGGTCTTCGGCATGGCCAAGTCGCTGACTTCATGATGCCAGCGCACAGTGTTCGCCCAGAGAAGTGGCAACAGTCCATCGGAGGTATATGATCGACGACTTTCCGCCGTCGCGGCGAGTTCGTCGCGACGTCCGATCCGCCAGCGTAAGGCTAGAGGCCCCGCCTCAAACGGTTCCTTTGGCTCCGAAGGGATAAAGGCGGGCACTACTAGCACGACATCGCAGCGTGCTAGAGCCGGCATGTCGCGCCGGCCCAGCTTCTTCACCATCCCGGCCGCAGCTCGTATGGCCACCGGCAATCGCGCATTCACGTGATCTGCTGTAGCACGGATCGGATCAAAGCGTCACGCTCTGCGGGTGCAACACGCGTGAAGTCCTCTCGGGATGGGCCGCCGTCCCTCGCAATCAGCACCCGGGCGACGGGCTTGACATGCCTATCCCGTGCCACGAAGGTCACCGTTCCGGCCGCTGCGGCTACTCTGTGCAGTTCCGTCGGTTCCTGTGAGTATTGCTCGCCGCGGCTCAAGGTCACACGAGCCCGCACGACCGGCACTACAGCGGAGCCGCCGGCGGGCTCAAGCGCGAAGGTGGCGCCGTCTGAACTGTAAGTTGCTATGTGAGCGCCGCGCATATCGCTCATGCCGCTCACGCAGGGTTCGAGATTATATGTGGTGTTAACAAGGTGGCCTGCTAGAACAATCGAAGTAAATCCCCAGCGGTGATCGTGTATCTGCGAATCCGATGCAGGATTCTCCCATACGTGAAGAAATAACCTCCTTTTGTCAGCGCTCGCCGACAATGGAATTTTCGTGAATCCGTTGGGGTGGCGTATCGCGGGTGCTTGTGCGCTCTGACTGAGGGCGGCCTGCATGACGAAGCGAGCTTGGGCGAAATCGTCGTCAGTTCTGAGGCGCTCATACTTCATCGTGGATCCGTAGAGACGCGTGCTGGCTCATCTGGGCCAGACTCGCACCAATGCATGATTCCTCCTCATTGTTTTGACCGCGATGCCGAAACGGGATGCCGACCGTGTAGCGGTGCGTCGACTAATCGAATCGTTGCACAGCGTCGCTGACGTGCTAGTGCCAAGTTCAAATCATTGAGTGCGGCCACGCCAATTTCCCGGGACCCTGGTTCCAGGATTCGGTTGCTTATGGGCTGCGCGACGTCTGAGTAGACGCCGGGAAAAGTGGTGTACTTGTTTTGGTTGATCGAGGATTGGGAATCAAGAAACCGAGTGATCTTGTCTGATGAAATGGCCGTGTACTGTTCGCTGCCACGGTTGCTGCGGGCATAGATCAAGTCTCCAACGATGTGTGTGGCCCTGTCCAGAACGTATGAACACAACTTGTCGGCGCAACACGCGGTCACTTGGTGGCGTCCCATATGCGTCGCATTGCTTCGCCCTGCTGGCCGTGGATGCACTTGGCGTAGACGCGTAGCAAGACGTTGACGCTGTGGCCAGCCCATTCAGCAACTTGAGGCGCGGGAACGCCTGCGTTGAGCCAGGTGGAGACGCATGCGTGGCGTAGGTCGTAGGGGACAAGCATGAGAGGCGACATGGCCTCTGCCGGGGCGAACGCGTTAGTGCGTGCCTCGTGGAAGACTTTCAGGTAGGCACGATCCGTCATGAGGCCGCCTCGAGGGCCGATGAAAATGCGGTTGTCGGGGCCGGTGCCGAACTCGCGGATGTGCTCACGGAGCATCGCGCCGAGTTCTGGGTGGATGGGTACGGCGCGGGTCTCGCCGTCTGCTCGGTGCTTGAGTGCGCGGCGCTCGCGTACCTTGCCGCTGTTGGTCCATCGGCTGCCGGCGCGAGGTTCGGCGTGGGTGAGGCGCATCTCGCCCCAGCCCTTCTCGGGGAGGCTGATGAGGTGCTCCTGGCGTAGGTCGACTACCTCTTCCGGCCGGAGGGCGGCGAAGTACATGCAGCCGAAGAACGCCTTCATGCGCTGGCCTCGGGCGCCTTGGCGCTGGACGGCGGCCAGGAAACGTCGGGCCTGTTCGACGTTGATTACGACTCGTGGGTCAACGCCAGTAAGCGTGCGGGGCTTCGTCCACTTCACTGCCTTGAGTGGGTTGGAGGACAGGGCGCCGATCTCTACGGCGTACTCCATGGCGTTGTTCAGGCTCATGCGCTTGCGGTTCGCCGTGTTGGCGGCAGCGATCTTGCCGTCCCTGGTCTGGCTGATCCGGTCGAGCATGCCGCGTGTGAGGAGGGCGCCCTTGCCCGGTTCCTCGAAAGCTGTCATGGGCACTGTGTTGGCTTCGAGCCAGCGCAGTGTCGCTGCCAGCTCGGCCGGCGGCTCGGCGGGGCCCCGTAGGCGCTCGCTGTAGGCCCAGCGGAGGGCGGCGCGTTGTGTGTCGGTGTCTGGTGCGCCGTTCTGCTTGGTCAGGAGGGCCTCTGAGGCGTCGGTGAGGGCCTCCGCGATGCCGCGGCGGTGGTTCGGTGCGGCGTAGCGCCACTTGGCTTCGACGTAGGAGAGCGTGAAGGTGAACCACGTGAGGGCGGTCTCCTCGCGCTGCCAGGAGATGGGGCGTCCTGTGGCGACGCTGAAGGCCTCGCCTTGCCGGGCGGCGGTCATGAGCTGGGCGCGGAAGCTCTCGGCGTGGGCAAGGGTGCGGAAGGGCTCCTTCCACTCGCGACCGTCCACGATCCAGCGGACGGTGTGAGTGGTGACCCTGGTGCCCTTGTACGTCTTGATCGCCCAGAAGCGGACGCTGTAGGTGGTCTTCGACATCAGGCGACGTCCTCTCGCTCCTTGAGCCAGCGGTCGAGTTCGGAGCGGCGGATGCGTAGTTCGCGGTTGGCGAGGGTGATGCAGCGGGGGCCCTGTTTCTTGGCGCGCCAGTCGTAGAAGGTGGAGCGGGCGATCTTGAGTTCGGCGCAGACCTCGGCGACGGTGAGCTTTTCGTCGGTGCGGGTTGTTGTCTTCAAGGGCGGTTCCTTCTCAAGCTGCTTAGTGGTGGAGGCTTGCGTGGACGGCGTAGGCCGGTGATGGGCGGCGGCCCGGGCCGGTGCGGGGTGGTTCGGGCTCGCGGCGGATCCAGCCGAGTTGTTCGAGCAGGTCGAGGGCGGGTTCCAGCTCGGCCACCTTGCGGAAGCGGTTACGCGGTAGAGCGGTGAAGGCTTCCCGGACGGTGAAGCGCTGCGTGCCGGTGCGCTGCAGCCAGGCGTGCACGATGCGGGCGGCTTCGAGGTCGGGGTCGGCGCCCATGGCGTCGAAGGTGGCCAGGGCGTGGGCGATGAAGTACTGGCCGATGGTGATGGCGGCGTTGACGGTGTCGGCGGTGATCGGGTGGCGCCAGCCGTCTTCGACGCGGCCGGCCAGGTGGATGAGGCCGGCGATGCGCATGACGGCGCCGTCGAACTTGCCTGCCCAGTCGGTGATGTGGCCGAGGTCGCCGGAGTCTGGGCGCAGGCGGCGTTCGGTGCTTCGGCGGTGTTCGGTGAAGATCTCGGCGGCGTCGGGTGACAGGACGAGCTGGGCGGGATCGTGCCAGTCGTGCATGTCGATGGTCAGGCGTTGCAGGTTGGCGTCGTAGCGGGTGGCGATGTGGTCCGGGACGGTGGGTGCGTCGACGTTGCGGTAGCCGACGTTGCTTTTCGGGAGGCTGTAGAGGATGCGGCCGAGCAGGCCCTTGCCGCGGAAGCCGGGCATGGTGGCGATGTCGGAAACGATCTCGGGCTGGACGGCCAGGCCCATGGTAAGGACGGCTTGGTCGACGCGTTCGCTGCGGCCTCGGCGGTCGATGATGAGTGGGTCTCCGGCGTGGCCTTTGAGGAACAGGTCCAGGTTGGGTGTGCCGGAGTAGCGGCCGGCCAGGGTGGCGAAGATGCCGCCCTCAGCACTGAGAACGGCGAGGCGGCCTCCCTGCTCCACGAGGATGGTGGAGGCGGATTCGGGCGTGACGTCGTCGGCCATCAGTCGTGGTTTGACCGGAACCTTGATCTCTTCCACGGCCAGGGCGGCGCTCTGGGCCTCGGCGATTGCCTCGGCAGCGGACTCGCCGCGTGCCGAGCTGGCCGCGCGGGCGGCCTTCTCGGCGAGGTCCTCGGCCAGTCGGCGGGCGACTTCGGCCTCGGTGATCTGCGGACCGATGCGGCTGAGCAGGGCACGTTCAGCGTGGATGAGCGGGCTCGTCATGGCGCGGAACACGGCGGACTTGCGTGACCCGGGTGGCATGGCGACCAGGACGAACAGGTTCACCGGCTCGACCCATGAGCCGCGGACGTTGACCACTGCCCGTCCGCCGGCTGCGGTGGACAGTGCGGCCAGGGCGACGCAGCCTGCCAGGTCGAGTGGTGTCTGTGTCTCCTCTGCTACGGCGCTGACGTGGTCGGCGACCCAGTCGGGAAGGGCGTGGACTGGGAAGGGCGGGAGTTCGCCGCGCTGGCCGAGTGGCGCGGGCGACTCCCACGGCGCGGGTGCGTTGTGCAGTTCGGTGAGCTGCTTTGCGGCGCCGAGGTTGCTCAGGATGGTCTCGGCGGTGGGGCGTCCGTTGGTGGTCAAGCGGCTGCCCTCCTTGGTCGGCGTAGGCCGCTGTCGAGCCCGGAGCGGATGGTGTTGAACGCCTCGCGGAAGTCGAGCCCGATGGCCTCGGCTGCGTTGTGCAGGCAGGCTTCGGCGAGGTTGCGCGGGAGCAGGCTGGCCGTGATGAGCTGGCCCAGGGCGAATGCGGCGAGGTTGAGGGTGTCGTTGCGGGTGCCGGGGACGGCGTCCAAGACTCGTTCGACCTCGCCGCGCAGTGCCGCCAGGGCGTACCCGGCTGCCCGGTCCCCGCCGCAAGCGGCCAGCACTGCCCCCGCGGACGTGCTGGACGTGGGCGGCGGGGGAGAGCTGAGACGCTCGGTCAGCCAGGCTGGAAGCGTGGCCGGAGTCGGGTCGTGCAGGACGTCGTAGGAGCCGCTGCCGTCCCGCTGAGTGACGTGGCTGCCAGGGGCGACGACGTAGCCGCCGTGAGCCCGGGTGTCGATCTTCCAGCCGAGTCTGCCGGCGGTGTTGCGCAGGTCGGTGTCGGCCGGAGTGGTGAAGTAGAGGTGGGTGCCGCCGCGTCGGGTGCGGACTGTGAAGGTCTCCAGTGGCAGCGGTTGGCCGGCCTGCTCGCAGAGCGAGGCCAGGACGTCCGCACCGTCGTTGATGCCGGGCCGCGCCCAGTCGGGCGGCGGGTGCTCGTCGGGCTTTGGTACGTCCAGGTCGAGCACCACCAGGCTCGATGGGCCGCAGGCGATGCCGATGTTGAACGGGGCGCGGGCCCACATGTGGCGGATGAGGGCGGCGTCGGTGGTTGCGTGCTGCTCCCAGGCGGTGAATCCAGGCAGCGGGCGCTTGTCGTACGGGGTGAGTGGGAAGACGTGCCAGCCGCGGGCGGCAGCCGCCAGGGCGTAGCGGGTGAGGTCGCGCATGTGGGTCTCCTGAGAGGAGCAGGTGGGTGGCATCAGTGGGTGCCGTCGCGGTGGAGGCGGCGGGCGTAGAAGTAGAGCTGCCAGCCGAGGCGGGGGCGCTTGCCGGTGCCTTCGCAGGCGCGGCAGGTGCGGTTCTTGCCGCCGGGACGGCATCGGGTGCAGCGGCCCCAGGGCGACGCCAGGCACACGACGATGTAGCTGAGAGTGACGAACGGTAGGCAGGCTGCTAGAAGGGCGATGACGCTGGCCATGAGGGCCTCCGGGGCCGAATTCAGGGTTTTCGCAGGTCAGGCTCTAGGCGCTAGAGCCCAGATAGAACACGGTTTCGGGCTCTAGGGGAGCCTCTAGACCTAGAGGGATGCGCCTCTAGGTCTAGAGGCGATCGGGTGAGCTACGACGCCTTGCCCTTGTCACGCAGGGTGATAGCCGTGGTGAGGTCCTCGCGGGCGATGCCGATGCGGTTGGCACCCTTGCCGCCGCCCTCCGGGGCTCCCCACACCTGCATGGTGCGGACGCCGTACGGCTTGAGAGCGGTGGTGAGCTGGGCGGTCTTCGCCCCGCCTTCCAGGGCCGCCCATGCGCCGTAGATGTCCGGCCGGAGCTCGGCCAGGCGGTCCACGACGACCTCGTTCCAGACCTTAGCCTCGGACGGCGGGACCACAGAGAGGATGTCGGCCAGCAGGTCGAAGGTCGGCGCCGTTTGCTCGGGCGTCTCGCCGAGGGCGTAGCCGGTGAGCGTGCCTGCCGTCTTGCGCAGTGCGTAGGCGCGGTCGGCGATGAGCTGGGTTTCCGGGGTGTTGAGGTAGGCGGCCTTGACGACCTTGGGCATCGGAGTCGCGCCGACCAGGTAGCCGGTGCCGGCGTCCTTCTCCGGGACGAAGACGGTGGCGCGGATGCCGTTCTTATACGCCGAGGTGCCGAGGATCATGTCGTTCTCAAGCTGGCCGGCGACCCGCAGGCAGAAGCGGATGGAGACGTTCGCCGAGATGCCGGTGGGCAGGCTGTCGCGGTCCGGGCGCTGGGTGGCCAGGATCAGGACGACGCCCAGGGCGCGGCCGAGCTTGATGATGAACTCGGCGTCGTCGCCTGCCCTGTCGCCGTACTCGGGGTGGGCGAACAGGTTCTGGCACTCGTCGATGATGCAGACCAGCGGATGCAGTCCCAGCGAGCGCTTGTCGGCGATCTGCCGGGTGACGCGCTTGTCCGGGCACAGGTCCGCGGGCAGGGCCTTGAGCGCGGCCGAGCGGCGCATGACCTCCTTGCGCAGCAGGGTCAGGGAGTCGGCGGCGTAGGCGATGGCCTCGTCCTCTATGCCGGAGACGTAGCGGTGGCAGACCTTGTCGTACGGGTCCAGGTCGCCGGTGCCCTTGAGCTCGTGGAACCACGCCTCGACCGTGGGATCGAGCACGATCCCGGCGGCCAACTCGCGGATGGACGAGGTCTTGCCCTGGCCGGGCTGGGAGCCGATCAGCACGTTGTGCTGGATGAGCGGCACGGTGACCAAGCGGCCGCGCGGGTCGTTGCCGAACGGGATGCCCTTGAACACGTCGTGCGAGCCGGCCCGCTTGAGCGGAGACCGCACGATGGTCTTGGACAGGTCCTTGTCGCCCACCCACAGGATCAGCCGTCCCTCGTGGACGGACGGGTCGCCCTCCGGCCAGATGCAGCCGAGCGGGCGGCGCAGTGCGCCGGACAGTTGCTTCCGCCTGTCCAGGACGTCGGCCACGGTCACGCCGTACGGCAGGTCGATGTCGGCGCGCCAGCCGGGGCCGTCGCGGGTGATCGGGGCGACGAAACGGATGGCGTCCTTGGGGTTCTTGGACAGGGCCTGCGTGATGCCGGCAATCCCGAGCACGCTCAGCGCGCGGACCACGATGTCACTGGTCAGCTTCTCCACCTCGGACGCCATGACGGCCCGGTTGATCAGCGGCCGGTCGGCGGGCTTGCCGAGGAGGCCCAGCACGGCCATGGCCACGGCGAGCGCTCCCCAGCGGGCGGCGGACGGCTCGTTGGCCGCGACGATGGCCAGGACCAGCAGCGCGATCAGGATCGCCCCGGTGATCCAGACGCGCAGCCGCACACGTGAGTCTCGTTGCCTGCTCAGCTTCAGGTACCCCTCGTAGTCGGATTTGCGGACGGCCGCCACGCGTGCGGGCTCGCCCTCCAGGTCGAACGTCCACCGCGCCATGCCGTTCACGAGGCGGACGAAGCCGCGCGGCGCGCGGGCGGTCAGCCGTCCGGCGTAGAGCGGGGTGCGGAGGGTCTGGTAGCAGGCGACATGCAGGTAGTGGAGGCTCGTCCAGCGGATGGTCTCGACGGCCTCGGAGCGGGAGCGCAGCCACAGCGGGATGATCGGCTGTCGGGTGGTCGCCTTCCGTTCCAGGCTCGCCCGCCAGTCCGTCCGGGTCGGACCGGCGTGGTCCACTCGGACGGTCTCGCCGTCAAGGACCGGTCCGTCCGCGTCGTTCTGCGCGGGCTTCTTCGGCTCCGGTTGAGGGCGGTCGGAGTGGCGTCCGGACCGGGCGGCGTCGAGGTCGACGATGTCCGCCCCCTTGCCGTCCTGGCGCTCTGGGGTCGGTTCGTTGGACCGGTCTGGAGTGTCGTCCTCGTTCGGGTGGTGGTTGGGGTCGTCCGGTCGGTGAGTCATGATGAAGGCACCTCTGCTGCCTGATGGGTGGTGGGGTCCTGGGGCGCGGTCGTTGTCTTGGCGGATGAGGCCGCGCCCCACGTGACGGTCAGGGACGAGGTGCGGTCGGACCGCGATTCGTCCGGGCGGTCGGTGGGTCTGTGGTCAGCGGTCGGCGAGTGCGGTCCGTCCGCTTGGGCGATGTCGAGTTCGGTCGGCAGGGTCAGGGCGAGCAGTTCGGCCAGGAGCATGGCGGTGGTGGCCTGGTCGCGGTCGAAGAGGCGTCCGGGGTAGCCGGTGACGGTCCAACCGCCTGCTCCTAGTTCGGCGATGTTCAGGCACCGGTCGGAGCTGATGCGGGTGTCCGTGATGGTCAGGCTCATCAGGCGGCCTCACCTTTTGGTGCGGGGCCTTCCGCTTTGAGCTGGGCCAGGAGCGCGCCGGCGCGGTCGGTCGAGATGCTTTGGCCGCGGTTGCGGATGGCGTCGCGGAGGCGGTCACGGGTGAGGGGCTCGCCCTGTGAGATCAGGTCGGCGGCGATGTGCCGTCCTAGTGGCAGGAGGTCTCCTACGTTCGGTGGTGTCGTGTTCTGGGGCCGCTTGGGTCCACGGCCGTGTCGCCTTGGAGCAGCCGGCGGTAGAGCGGTGCTGGGAGCCTCCAGTTCCGGGAGTGTCGCGACCGGCAGTTGCATGTGCCTGGGCGTGAGTTCGCCGAGGCGGTACAGGGCTCGCTCACGGCGGGTGGCCTTCCACCGCCACAGCAGGCCGTACCGGTCCTGAAGCTCCGTGCGTGCCAGGATGCGTTCACGTTCCCTGCCGAGAGCCTCCGGGTAGCTGCGGATCTCCCAGAGCACCATGCGGCGCCAGAGGGAGACCGTCGCCAGCGGGGCGAGCAGCCAGCGTGAGCGGCGGATGCCGTCCATGTGGTCCGGCCTGGCCAGTTCGGCGTGCTTGCGGACGACGTGGGCGCCGACCTCGATGGCGATGACCCACAGGAGCGGCAGCAGAGCGTGGGCGACGACGGCGAACCAGTCCGTCCGTCCTGACACGGTGAGGTAGGCGGCCACGTTGAGGTAGACCGTCGCGGCGGTCAGGGCCCATGGGATGAATCGGAGCCAGCCCAGGCGCATGCCGAGGCGGGCAAGGACGATGTCGAGCGCCGAGAACGCCGCGATCCCCAGGTCGATGCCGAGTGGAACGGTCCAGGCGAACCATCCGAACGAGGGCTCGGCCGCCGTGGCGACGCGCTCGAAGCTGTTGACGAAGCCCAGGAGCCCGAGGGCGCCGGTGACGGCTGCGGTGGTGGAGATGGCGGTACGTTCGCCCTCGGTCAACGGCCGGGACGTGGCCTCATTGGCGGTCATCGTGTGTCCCTTCTTTCGGTGGTTCGTGGGCGGCGTTCGCGGGTGGGGCGTCCGCTGCGGCTCATGCCGCGCTTGCGGTCGGCCTCCAGCCATCCGTCGCGACCGGCTTCCGGCTGGTAGAAGCTCGGGAGCCTTTCGCCGTGGACGGTGACGCCGGGACGCCCGGAGGTGTCGAGGGTGCGGCGGCTCACGCGGCTGCCTCCTCGGCGCAGTCGAGGCACACGCCGAGGTGGCGCGGCAGCACGTAGCCGACGTCGATCAGGCACTCGGGGCACGTCCAGCTGGTCTTGAAGATGCCGGTACGTCGGCGCGGGCTCGGGGTGCGCTTCGGCAGGGCGAACCGCACGTCGTACAGGGAAACGGCCCGAACGCGAGGTGGGCCGGGACGCCGCCCGCGCCACAGGGCCTGGGCCTGTGCGCCTTGAGGGCCAGGACGCAGTCCCCGGGCGGCGAGCTGGTGGAGCGTGAGCAGGTGCGCCGGGACCAGGTGCCGTGGGTAGGTGGGAATTCCGTACCGGGCGCCGGACGGGTCCCAGAAGCGGGTGCGGATGCGGCTGGCCATTCAGGCCACCTCCATGTCTGCCAGGTCGGTGTTGTAGGTGGTCAGGGCGGCGGCCGGCAGGCCGGCCCAGATGCCCGAGGTCGGGCGGGTGCGCCTCGCGTACTGCTCGCACAGCGACAGGGCGGGGCAGGTGGCGCAGACCTCGCGGGCGACCGCCTCGCGGGCGGCGCGCTCCTCGGTGCTCTCGATGGTGAGCCGCGGGCCGGTGTGCAGCTCGGGGTCGTACGTGCACTCGGGGAGCGGTGTCCCGCCGTCGGTCTGCCAGGTGGCTTCGATCTCGGCGAGTGACATGCGGGCCGGATGGATAGGGCGGTTCGGGTTCTGAGTCACGGCGTCTCTTTCTGCGATCACTTGTTGACGGTGTGGACGAACCGGGCGAAGGACTCCGAAGCGCTCATGACCAGGTGGGCGGCGGCCTTGACGATGGTCGCCGCGCCCTCTGGGTCCTTCAGGGCGTAGAGCGCGGCGCAGATCGTCAGGACGGTCGGGAGCACTTTGCGCGGACGGATGAGCATGACGAGACCTCTCGGTTCGAGGACCTGTCGTGCAGGTCCTAAGAGACATAGAACATGTACAGCTACGGAGAGTCAAGTGTGAGGGACTGGTTGTGTTGGAGTCCCGCGGTGCTTGGCTCGCCCGCTCTTGCTGACTCAAGCCTTCCTCGCCGGGCGCCGCCCCAACACTGTGCTCATGATCGGGACTGAATGCACAGGGGGTGCTTTTTGGGGGTGATTCAAGCCCTGAGCAGGAGAAACGCGGGCCGGTATTTCTCGGGAAAGCGGGCGTTTAAGGCCGTGTTCGCGCCATGATTGCCGAGGCGTGCACATGTGGAGGTGAAGATGTCTCGAATGCCCAATGTGGGGCTTGCTGATGCGATGCGGCGTGCCGATTGTTCAAATTCTGGACTTGCTTCACGAGTGCGACAGATTGCGCAAGAAGAAGGCGTAACTCTGAGCTGTACGCATGTGGACGTCAAACGCTGGCTCGACGGGGTGAAGCCGCGGCCTGCCACCGCGCGCTTCATCGCGGAAGCACTCACCAGGAAGGCCGGGGTCACCTTCACGCTGGACGACATCGGGTTCGCCAGCGTCGTGACTCCGGAGACGCTGGAACGCACGCTGGCTCATGGCGGCGGCATCTCCGACGTGGGAAGCCGACTGCTGGGCCTGACGCGGCGCGACCTCGCAGACGATCCGGTGGCGCTTCAGTCGGTGGTCGTCCCGGACGCCTGGAACGAGTCCCTCATCGCGTGGCTGCTGTCGCGGCCGGAGCCGGTGCTGGTACGAGAGCACGCGCGGCCGTCTGTCGGCCCGTGGGACGTGCAGACCATTCGCGCCACCACAGAGCTGTTCGCGAGCATGGGTTTCCAATTCGGGGGCGGACATGCACGCTCCGCGCTCGTCCAGTATTACCACCGAGAAGTCGTTCCCATGCTCGACGGGAAATTCCAGGAGTCGGTAGGGCGGGCGTTGTACGCGGCGGCGGCCGAAATCACAGAGCTGGTCGCGTGGACGGCGTACGATCTCGGCCGACACGGGCTCGCGCAACGCTATTTCCTGCAAGGGCTGCGCCTCGCCCAGGTGTCCGGAGATCGCATGCTGGGTGGTCTGATCCTGGCCGACATGAGCCATCAGGCCAATTATCTGGGCCGATACGACCAGGCCATTCAACTCGCGCGTGCGGCGCAGGAGGGCTGCCGTAACGCGTCCACCGCGACGCCCATGGCCTTGTTCTTCGCCATGGAGGCCCGCGCGCACGCCGGGAACGGCGACGAGGCCGCCTGTGCGCGAGCCCTGCTTGAGGCGGAGAAATGGTTCGCCAAGCGCAACGTGGACGATGACCCCTCGTGGGTCGGGTACTTCGACGCCGCCGAACTGGCCAGCGAGGGCGCGCATTGTTACCGCGACCTTCGCAAGCCGTCCCGGGCGATGGAGTTCGTCGGCCAGGCGGTCGGGCTCTGCGATCCGATGTACGTGCGGACCCTGGCCTTCGACCGGCTGGTCCAGGCGGCGAGCTACGTGCACATGGGCGACCCGTCGCAGGCCGCGGCCGTCGCGCTGGAGGCCATCGACCTCGCCGGGCCGCTTAAGTCGGAGCGCTATCTCCGGTACATCCGAGACCTGCAAGCAGACCTGAACGCGTACGCGGACGATGGTTTGGTGGCGGAGTTCAACGCCGTCGTCGCCCGGAAGTATTCGTCGGAGAGCGATTAGTGCGGTGACCGCTAACGTTCAACGGGTTCAGTGACCTGCGGCCGGTCAGTCGTCGTTGACCAGCCACTGCCGTCCGTCGATCAGCTCCCGGACCGCGTCGAGTTGTCCGGCGTGCGTCGCAGTGTCGACGATCACGTGCATCAGCACTTCGCGCAAAGACCCCAGCCGCCATGACCCCGAACCGAACATCTTCGTCGGCCACCAGGCCAGCACGGCATCGATCGCCGTCGCCCCGATGACCATGTTCGACTGCTCGATCGTCCGCCGATACCGCGCGAGCACGTCCGCACCGGAGAACTCCTCGGGGACCTTCCAACCGAACTCGCCGACCACGAGCGTGTCGATGACCTGGCGATCGGCGGTCATCGCGCCGCGAAACCAAAGCGCCTCGGACCAGGTCAAATGGTGCACCAGGTCGCGGGGCGACCAACCGGACGGCAGCACCACCTGGCGTAGTTGCTCCTCGTCAAGGCCGTCCAGGATGCCCAGGACGTGCTTGCGCTGCGAGTCCAGGTAACCGACCAGTGTTTCGCGCTCCACGGCCTTGCCCTCCCCACGATATTTGCCGACGTCAGACCCTACAACAACGAGATCGGCAACCGCGTGGATCAACGTGAGCGCGGTCAAGCCGGTGCGTTGTCCACCCGGTGAACGTTCATGGTCACCGCATTAGCTGTCGTACCCGTGGCGACGTGGCCCGCCGTATCTCCACAGGAGGTAACCGAGCGGCAGCACGAGCACCAGCAGCCGAGCAGGGGCATCGCGGAGGCCGTCGAACTGGAGTTGGTACAGCAGGCCGGCGCGCAGGGATTCGTCCCCGGTGAGGAGAGGGGCGAGGCCCACCAGCCCGTACACCACCAGGGCGTCCATGACGGTCGTCAACGCGCGCCGCCCAGAGATCGGCAGCGCGGGGGAGTTCGATGCGAGCAGCACCAGCAGGGCAGCCGCCAGCAGGCACAACTCCCAGAGTCCCCAGCCGCCGAACAGAGCCTCGAACCAGTCCGGGGTGAACATGGGCAGTGAGCCCGAGCAGATGCCGTCCCCCTGGTAGTCGGCCGAGAGCGGCCGAGCGAGCGCGATCAGCGCCAGCACCCAGGCAGCACGCGGTCCCGCCGTCGCCGAATGCCGCCGCATCAGGGCGACCAGCACGGCCAGCAGGGGCACGGCCCAGGTCGTCGCGAGTTCGGTGAGGGTGGCGAGGTCGTCGCGCAGCGGTAGGAACGGCGAGTGGTCTACCGCGTCGTACGGACGTACGCAGCTCAGAACGCCCTCGGTGAAGCCCTCGAAGTGCATTTGCGCGAGGTACTGCTCGGGCACGTCGGCGGCCGTGAACAGGGAGGACCAGTCGAACCTGGTCTTCCAGGTATCCCAGGTGGGGTAGGCCGCAGCGGCGAGGGCCGCCATCCAGGCTAACGGGGCGGAAGGTGACACGTCAGAGGCTCCTTTTGCTTCTGGCGCACCCTATCGGTGATCTTGAGCGACGAGAGCTGTGGCTGTTGGAGAGGGGCATTCCGTCCCTGCGACTGACAGCCGTCACAACATGTCGGATACGGCACGTGAGCCGCAGACACCGACCTTAACTTTCGAGCAGGTGGCACCCGTACTGTGCTCCTGCAGGGCGGTCATCTCCCGGCCCAGGACATCGACCTTAGAAAGCACGCCAGCGGCGAGGTGCGTCGGGCTTCCGCAGCGAGTTCATGCGATTGCGGAACTCCCGGGCTATGGCCGCGTCTTCGTCGACGTTCTGCATGAGCCACGTCGTCATTTTCAGCTCATTGATGTCTCTGAGCACCGGGTAGCCTTCCCAGGCCAGAACATCGAATCCGTACCGCTCCGCGAACCGGTCATAGTCGATGCGCGTTCCCCAGCCGACCGTGTGCTCGATGGCGGTGACTGCGAGGTCCGTCTCCGGGGGGCCGAATGCGAAGCGCTCGAAGTCGATGAGCAGGACCCTTCCGTCGACGGTCCTGATGAGATTCTCGTTGTGCGCGTCCCCATGAACTGCGCACGGCGTGAGAGGGAAGGCCAGCTCGTCGTACGCGCTTTGCAGCTCGCGTCGGCGCGTCAGCAGGAAGTCTCGATCCTCGTCGGTGAGGACGGACGCCGCGTTGATGCGTTCGGAGACGCGGCTGAGGATGTCCATCGCCGGCAACTCCAGGTCGGCGGGGACGGCCAGGCCGTGGAGTTCGCGCAGGACGCCGGCCAGGTCGTCGAGGGTCGCGGACGAGCCGCTGTCGGGGATGAGGTGCCAGAGCGTTACCGGGTGGCCTCTGACGATGAGCGGTTGGTTGTGCGCCGTCGTTCTCGCCGCCGGTATCCCGGAGTCGTTTAGCCAGGCCGAGACGGCTACTTCCTTGTGTACGTCGTCCAGCACCTCGACGCTGCGCGCGATCCTCACGACCACCTGCTCGGCGGGGAGTGCGAACAGAGCGTTCTCGCCGAGGCGGATCAGGCGGGCGTCCTGGCTGGCCAGTCCTGTGCTCTCGCAGGTCTCGTGCAGGGTCGCCAGTGCTTCGGTGGTGGTGAAGGGGATCGAGGGCGTCTGGGATACGGTCACGTGTCACCTTCGGCTCGTGATTTGACGACGCGGCCCATGCCGGGCCTTTTCTCGATGACTCCTTCCGCTTCCAGCAGCGCGAAGGCGCGCCTGATGGTGATGCGACCGACGCCGCGCTCTTGGGCAAGTGCGTTCTCTCCGGGCAGGACGGACCCCACAGCGAGCTTGCCTGCGGAGATGTCCTGCCGGAACTCGGCGGCGACCGCGTCGGCTCGGGTTCGCGCGTGCTCGGGGCCGCCGACGAACCAGCCCTTGCCGTGGACGGCTGTGATGAGCCGTTCGCCGGCCAGGAGTTGCAGCGCCTGGCGGGCCGTGCCCTTCGACACCCCGAACTCCTCCGCTGTTGCGGCCTCTCCGGGCAATTGCTGGCCAGGCACCAGCTCGCCGTTCTCGATGCGTCCTCGGAGCGTCTCGGCGATCGACTCGTACTGTGTTGTTGCTGCCCGCGAAGCTGTGGAATCCTCGCTCTTCACGCGCCGGCCGCGGCCGGCCTCGCTGGCCACCAGCCCCGAGCGTTCCAGCTCGGCGACGGCCTGACGGACGGTTCCTCTTGCCACGCCGTACGTGCTGGCGAGGGTGGATTCGGAGGGCAGCATGGCACCGGCCGGCAGATCACCTTGGAGGATGCGATTGCGGATGTCCTCTGCAATTCGGACGTAGATACGGGCGTCCTTCGCCTTGCTCATCGCGCTCCCTCACCGAGGCACAGTGTCTCTAGGGTAGGGCGGGGGACATGGCCACTGGCGAAGCTTCGCGGACCATGTCCCTCTTGGTCTTTCCCTACGCGCGGGGAGGGGGCGCCGTACGGAACCACCTTGTTCATGTTGGTGGGTAGGCGTCGATCTTGTTGGGCCTGCCGCGCAAACCGCAGAACCCTCTATCCCAGAGTTCAAGCCAATGCCCCCTCGCTGGCCATCGCGGCCACGGCGGCTCGCACTTTGCCGCGGAACACCGCAGATTGGATCAGCCCTCTTGTTCCAAGGGAGTTGCTCTGGTGGCGGTTCACGTGGTCTTCCCCGGAAGCGCCCGGCCACGCTGCTTGGGACGCGCAGCCATCCGAGCCCGAGCCTTCCGCTTGTGCTCGTCCTCGTGAAGGATGAGCAGCGCCTCCCAGACGGACCGCGCCTGCCGGTACAACTCTCTGGCCGTCTCCTCGTACTGGCCTGTAGAGGTGCGCCGGAGGATCAGGAACTGTCCGCCCTGGCATGCCCACTCAAGGGCACCGCAACATGAGGTCTCCGTGATCCGGATGCGATCCCTCGGAGGGCGCAGGTACGGCTCCCACGCAGGTACGGGTTCGTCAGGCGGCTGGGTCATGCTCCGGTCCCCCTGCGCCGTACTGCCTCACGTACCGGTAGACCTTGCGACGGCTCCGCTGCCAGGTGCACTTGTAGGCGAGCTGCAGAGGTGAGTCAGCGACCAGCTCCCGCTGGACGCCGTAAGCGACTTCGTCGGCCGTCAGCTTGGGCAGCGGCCTCGCATGCCATAGACCCGCGTTGTCGCACCAGACGTAGAAGCGCCTGAACGCACCTCGCAGATCAAGCTCACATGCCTGCTCAAGCGTCGACGTCATGCCGGCCGCCCCTGCAGTTGACGAGCCGGATGGATGTGCGGAGGTCCTGCAGCGTTCTCGACGTTGCCGATCAGTGTCGATTGCCAGGCCAAGGCCGCCGCGAGCGCGATTGCGTCCTCGCACCGGATGATGCGCATGACCCCCTCCGCCACCAACTCGACGGTCAGAGACCGGTTCGGTACGGCGGTCCACCACAGCCTCTCCGTGGAGTCGAGCTCCAGGGCGATGTCCCAGGCCGGATAGGTGCCGCGCAGTACGGAGAGCTGGCGGTCCCGCAAGTCCTGTATGAGCGCCGCCAATGCGGAGGCTTGGCGAACGCTTTGGGCAGTGGCCCTCAGCAGCTCGTCCAGCCCGGCTTTGGTGTCGGCGTCTAGGTGATTCGTGTCCCAGTACACGAATCCATCACAACGCTGAGTAACGACGCGTAGACAGATGTGATTGGGGGACACTGGGGGCGGCGACCGTGTCCCCCAACTCGGTGGTGAGGTGCGACGGCATGCTGGATCAGCCCAGAACTCCCCGGTGGGCCGAACGCATTCGTGATGAGCGACGTCAGCGCGGCTGGTCACAGAAGCAACTGGCCAGACACCTGTTCCAGGCAGCGGGCGAGGAGATCGCCTTGCCCGAGTTCGAGTCGGTGGTCCGCAGAATCAAAGACCACGAGGCGGGCAACAGCCGCCCGAAGGACCCCTACCCCTTGCTGTACTGCCGCGTATTCAGCATGGATGAGGCCGTCCTCTTCGACCGTGACGGCGAGCTGGTGGGCACACTGCCGACGAGCGGCGACCTGATCGAGCACACAGCCTGGATCGAGCAGACCAACGTCGGCAACAGCACCATCGCCATGATTGACGAGACCCGCTACCACCTGACGCAGCGCCACACCCAGACCGCCCCCGCGCCACTGCTCGCCGATGTGCTCCGCCTGCACCGGCGAGTGCTGGCGCTCCTGCGGGGTGGCAAGCAGCGGCTTAACCAGACACGTGAGCTGTACCGGATCGACGCCGAACTCCTCGCCCACGCCTGCATCCTGCTGGGCGACCTGTACGACGACGAAGCGGCCATCGTCCACGGTAGAGCCGCCCTCCTGTCCTCCCAAGAGGCCGGCGCGAGCGAGGCGGCGGCATTGAGCGCCCAGGCCAAGACCGAGCGGTGGCGATGCCGGTACGCCGTCTCTGCCAACGCGGCCAGACGCGGCTACGAATGCAGCCCGCCCACGCCCTTGCGGGTACTCCTCGCCAGCCAGGAAGCGAACGCCGCAAGCCTGCTCGGCGACTTCGACCGAGCCCGAGAAGCACTTCACCGAGCGGACGAGGCAGCCGGCTCCGTGGCCAGCGACTCCGGCGTGACACCTTGGTCGTGCCCAGCACCAAGGCGGGCACTGTACGCCCTGTCGGTGGCGCTCCAGGCCAGCGACCATGCCGCAGCACTGCAGGCGGCAGCGGCGGCCGACGACGCATGGGCCAACGGCGCTCCCTGGGTGGCCGGCACCTGGGCACAAGTCCGCTTCGGCGCTGGAATCGCGTACGTGATGATGGAGGACCTGGACGCCGCCGCCGAACAGGTGACGCCGGCCCTGTCCCTACCGCCCGAACACCGCCTGTCCACGATCACCAACTACCTGGTCCGGATGGATGCTCGATTGGCCGCCCCTCGGTTCCGCGGCTCGGATATGGTGACCACGCTGCGCGAACAGATCAAGACGTTCAACTCCGCCCGGGCTCTGCCCGCCCCTGTCGAGGAGGATGCGTGAGCCCGTTGCCAACGCGGATGGTGAACCGCTGGGAGAAGCGACGAGCGCTCATGCTGCCGTCAGGCCAGGGCCAGCTCTACTGGCATGTCCTCCTGGGAGAGGACCCCGAAGCGCAGGCCATCGTCCAAGAGGCTCACGACCGCCTGGCCGGCCTGCCCGGCCTCGATCTGGTGCCGCAGAAGTTCATCCACCTCACCACGTTGGTCGCCGGCTACTCACACGAGATCACCGATCATCAGGTGAACGTGATGGCTGAGGAGGCCACGACTCAACTCTCCCGGATCGCGCCCATCACTGTCTCGCTGGGGCGTGTGCTCTACCACCCGGAGGCGGTGGTCCTGGAGGCGCGGCCGGCGGACCGTCTTAGGCCCCTGTTGGAAGCAGCCAAGTTCGCCACACGGGCAGCCACCGGCCGTGACGGCTCTCTTGCTCATGCAGCCTGGGTACCGCACGTCACTGTTGCCTACAGCAGCGCTGATGGCCCAGCGGCTCCCATAATCGAAGCGCTCGGCAAGCAGCTTCCCGAGCGCCACATCACCATCAACAACATCCACATCGTGAACCAGGATGGGCCCGAGACGGTCTGGAACTGGCGTCCTCTGGCTCGAGTGCAGCTCGGTATCTCGTGAAGCGTCGGCATGGATGTGCGGCTGTCGAGTCCGAGCCATGGGCGTCCGCGTCACCTGTGGAATGCTTTTGCAGGATTCTGCGGCGTTCTGCTGGGCCGAGCGATGAGGCATCAGCAACTTCGTCGAACTGGGCCTGACCTGGAGTTGTGCCTTCATCCTCGGTTTTCGCGAATTCTGCGGTACAACCGACCGGCCGACATCGGGATCTCAAAGGCGGAGTAGTACTGTCTTGCTGCACCATCGTTCCGTTTGCGGTCCTCCTGATGCCAGGACACCACCTGTGTCATCCGGGCGTGGCCAGGAAGGCAGCGGACATTGAGGAGCATCCCTGTGACCGTTGATCCGCGGGGGCTGGTGCTCATGATGAGGCCATGCTTGGGGCAGGATCACGTCTCGCGCAGTGCCTGCAAAGTGTGACTGGGGAGGGCCGTCCCGAAGACCGACCCTAGGGACGTTGGAGTGCCTGCGTGTGGACAGCGCAGACAGGGGGTCTGGTAGCTCAACCTTTCAGTTCGCTGTCGGATTTTCTGCTGGTTGGAGGCCGCTTCGAGAGCCGCAACTCTTCTCGACTGCTGACGACGGTGGAGGCGCATCCTCGGGAGAGGCGTTCCACCATGGCGACGGCTTGTGCGGGTGCTCCGGCGTGCCCACCATATGCCCACGTAGCAGACGTTACGGGGTCCATGGGAGGGTGAAGTGCAGTTCCTCCCATCCCTGTTCAGGAGAAGAGATCTCGCAGGCGTGGCCCGGCGTGGGCTGCCTCCACCAGTTCCGGCTGGAGGCCATCTGTCTAATCACCTACAGGTAAACAGCTGGCGAAGAGTCCAGGCACGTTGACTGCGAAGGGTAGCCCCGACTGCTCTCTAGTGCGGCCCGCTCGCTCATGCAAGCGGGCGTCGACCGCGCGGCTGGCCTGGCTGGCATCCTTGGCATCCGCCTGCGCGGACATGGCCAGGCGGTTGACGTCGACCACAGACGCGCGCACCTGCGCGAGTGATGACGCAGTAGAGGAGCGTTCGAGAGGCCTTCACGTTCACGCCAGGAAGCAGAGGCGGTCCGGTTTGATGTCAACGCCCTTGCCCATCTGCCAGCCACTACGCGCGTGACTCTTACAGCTCCGTAGTGCATGAACACGCGACAGTCTGACTGCGTGAGGGCGTCAGTGTGACACCCCTACGAGATCACCCGCCTTCGCTCCAATCGTCCCTGTAGCGGAACGTTACGTACCCAATAGAGCTGTTTTCCGTTTTGTGACACTGATTGAACTTGTCGAACGAAGTGTCGCAATTTACGTTGGGCGTTGATCAGCTCCGAGCCTGCACAGAACGAAGGCGTTCCCCAGTGGCGGAGAGCGGTGGCGGTATTTGTCGGCCCCCTCGTATGGTTCGGAGCGTGATGCGCGCATGCGCCGAAGTCGGTCATGGCGTCGTAAGGTTGGAACGATTTCTGTGCTTGCCGGTCTTGCGCCCGGCTTACTAATCGTTCGAGGGCAGCCTGTTCTAGCTGCGTCGATCGGCACCACAGCACAGGATGCTGCCGCCGAAGTGACCGTTCCAGTGCAGTTAGCCGGGTCGACCCACAGGTTGCCGTCATTGCAGCGAGCCACACGTGCGTCAGCGGAGGCGGAGCCGCCGGACGGCTGGCATGCCGAACTGGAGCCGCCCAAGAAGGCTGTGCCGCTGGAGGACCGCGCGTTCGATTCGGCGCCGGCAGATGCGACAGAGGGGCTGCCGGCCGGGACACTGCGGGCGGAGGCGGCCGAGCGGTCGGTGCTGGCTGTGCCCACTCTCGCGGATGTGTATCCCAAGCAGGGTTATCTGGTTGATTCGCTGACGCCGTCGCTGCGCGCGTGGGGGCAGAGCAGTAACGGCGCCTACCCGGTGTCGTACTCCTTCGAGCTGTGCGATGTGGAGTCGATGTCTGGCCCCGCCTGCGTGAGTTCGGGGTTTGTGGGGGGCAACGCCAACAAGTGGACAGTGCCGGCGGGCACGCTGGTGTGGGGCAAGCAGTACTGGTGGCGGGTCACGGTCAAGGACTCCTCTGACTCCTCGACCACGACATCGTCGGTGCTGACCTTCACTACCGGGGTGCGCCAGTCTGTGCTGAGTTCGACGCTGGCCGGGCCGGACGGGTTCAATCAGCAGAACGGCAACTTCACCACCACGGCCACGGACCTGGAGGTGGCGACGGTGGGGCCGCCGCTGTCGGTGGTGCGCACCTACAACAGCCTGGATCCTCGCACCGATGCCTTGTTCGGGGCGGGCTGGTCCACGCGGTGGGACATGCGGATCAGCTCCGAGACGCACGGCACGGCGGTTTCGGCGGTCCTGACCTATCCGGACGGGCGGCGGGTGCGCTTCCGTTCAGATGGCGGAGGCGGCTTCCAGCCGCCGCCTGGCATGTTCTCCACCCTGGTCCAGCGGGATGGCTGGCGGCTTATGGACAAGGCCGGCACGAATTACCTGTTCGGCACTGACGGTCGGCTGGCGAAGATCCGCGACAACCGCAACCGCACCCAGGAACTCATCTACGGCAGTGACGGCAAGCTGGCCAAGGTGAGCACGGTGGGCGGCCGGTCGCTGACCTTCACCTGGAACGGCTCCCACGTCACCTCCGTCTCCAGCGACCCGGTCAACGGCACGGCGCTGACATGGACCTACGCCTACGACGGGGACCGGCTCACCCAGGCGTGCGCGCCGGTGGCCGTCCCGAACTGCACCACCTACGACTACGGAACCGGGTCGCTGTATCGAAGCGGCGTCTTGGATGAGGATGCGTTCGGCTATTGGCGGCTGGATGAAGCCTCAGGCAGCACCGCCAAAGACCTGGGGACCGGCGCCGGCGATGCGACCTACCAGTCGGTGACGCTCGGCCAGCAGGGCGCCCTGGCCGGCACCACGGACACAGCCGCCTCCTTCGGCACAGGGGCGAGGCTGAGCCTGCCTGCGCACGCCATCGCCCACGTGGGCAACCAGATGGCGGTGGAGACCTGGTTCAAGACCAGTGGATCGGGGGTGCTGCTGGCGGCTGGCGCCCAGCAGAGCGGCGGAGCGGCCGAAGGCCCGATGCTGTACGTCGGCACCGACGGCAAGCTACGAGGCTCACTGACCGAGACCGCTACACCCATCACCTCTGGGCAGGCGGTCAACGACGGACAATGGCACCACGTCGTGCTGTCGGTGGAGGATCAGCAGCAGACACTGTTCCTGGACGGACAGCAGACCGGCACCCTGACAAGCACGCGGCCGGCCGGGTGGCGGCAGTACGCCACCGTCGGCAGCGGTATCGCCGACGCGGCGATCTCCCCGGCTGTGCCGGCCGGGACGACGGCGTTCGCCTTCCAGGGCGTGATCGACGAGGTCGCCCTTTACGGAGCCCCGTTGGGTCTGCGGCAGGTCAAGGCCCACTATCAGGCGCGGAACGCCACCCCGAACCGGTTGACGAAGATCACGCTGCCGTCCGGTCGGGTGCAGGCGGTCAACACCTACGACGACAAGAGCGACCGGATCGCCACCCACACCGACTCCAACGGCGGCACCTGGAAGATCGGCGGCCTTGGCGTCGAGCAGCAGTCCGGCGAGGCCCAGGTCACGGTCACCGATCCGAACAACAACCCACTAATCTCGCAGTTTGACGCCTGGCGCGGCTACCGCATCCGCAGCCGCAGCGACCAACTCGGCTACAGCACCCGGTATGAGTACAACCAGGCAGGCTTCCTAGCTAAGGTGACCGACCGTAACGACCTTGCCAGCGAGATCTATCAGGACAAGCGAGGCAACACGCTAGGCCGTCAGTACTGTCGGGCACCAGGCCAGTGCGCGATCGAATTCTGGTCCTACTACCTCAACCCCGACGACCCGCTTGACCCACGCAACGACAAGGTGACGGCCTACCGCGATGGCCGCTCTGCACGCAGCAACGACAACACCTACGCCACCACGCTCGAATACAACACCTTTGGCGAACCGACCAAGCAAACCACGCCCATCAGCTTGGACTTCCCGCTGGGACGGTCCACCACGACCGCCTACACCGACGGCACCGAACCCGCTGTAGGGGGCGGCACCTCCCCGCCTGGTTTGGTCAAGACAAGCACCGATGCCAGGGGCAACGCGGTGACGTTCAAGTACACCGCCAAGGGTGACTTGGCCGAGCAGAGCGATCCGGAAGGGCTGGTCACGGCGTTCGAGCAGGACGCGCTGGGACGCCTTACTGCGAAGACTCAACTCTCCGACGCAGTGCCGGCCGGTGTGAAGATCACCTTTGGATACGACGCTGCGGGCCGGTTGGCGACTCGGACCACGCCGGGTGTCAAAAATGAGATCACCGGGGTGACGCACACAGCGCAGACCAGCTACTCCTACGATCCGGACGGTCATCCGCTCACCGCCACCGTCATGGATCTGACGGGCGGAGATTCTGCACGGGCCACCACCTACACCTACGACGCGTACGGTCGTCAGGAGACCGTCACCGACCCAGAAGGCGGTGTGCTCCGCACCAATTGGGACAAGCTCGGCCTGCCGACGACCTTGACGGATCCGCTCGGCTCCGTGTTCGGCTACACCTTCACCAAGCGTGGTGAGCTGGAGAAGCGGACGCTGAAGAACTACACCGGCAGCCCGGTCAACCCGAAGCCGGCCGAGGAGATCACGCTGGAGTCGTTCTCCTACGATCCCGGAGGACGCTTGGCCGCCAAGGCCGACGCGATGGGCCGCAAGACTTCCTACACCTACTACGCCGACAACCTGCTGTTCCAGGTGGTCGGTGATGACGTCAAATTGAACGGTTCGACCACCACTGATGACGTCATCTTGGAGGCCAACACCTACGACCCAGCGGGAAATCTCACCAAGAAGGAGACCGCAGGGCGCGTCACCACCTCCACCCCCAGCTTCATCACCACCACGAACTACGTCTACGACGCGGCCGGTCTGCTGACCTCACAGACGTTCGATCCGGCCAAGCTGGCCCGCAAGACCGTCTACACCTACGATGCCGCCGGCAACGTTACCGCGGAGCAGTACTCGGCGACGGGCACCACCCGGTCGGAGAGGATTGACTACACCTACGACAAGAAGAACAACCTCACTGGTCAGAAGGTCGAGAACGACGCGCAGGATCTGATCAGCTCCTGGACAGTCGATGATCGCGGGCTGGTGGTGCGCGCGGTAGACCCGCGCGGCAACGTGCCCGGCGCCGACTCGGACGCCTACACCACCACTTACCGGTACGACACCGCAGGACAGCTGGTGGAGACCAAGGCCCCCACCGTGCAGGTCGAGAAGAACAACGCCACACAGGCAACCCGGCCCACCACCCGGCGGGGCTACGACACGATGGGAAACCAGACACATGTCCTCGACGGTGAGGGACGACTGACCACCTCCGCGTTCGACCGGGCCGACCGCCTGACGTCGGTCACAGGCATCGCGTACACCCCGCCCGGCGGCACGGCGCTCATCCCGAAGACGGCCTACAGCTACGACGCCGCCGGACGCCTGGTCAAGACCACCGACCCGCGCGGCGCGATCACCACCGCCGAGTACGACGCGCTGGACAACCTGGTGCGCCTCACCGACCCACCAGCGGCCCAAGGGCAGACAGCGGGGACCTGGCTGTCGGAGTACGACCTGCTGGGCGAGCTACGGGCCACGGTCGACCCGACCGGCGCCCGGCAGCAGTTCACCTACGACGATCTCGGCAGGCAGATCGCCCGCACCGCCTTCGAGCGCAAGCCGGCCACCGCGTCCTACACCACGGACCTGCAATACAACGACGCCGGCGACCTGACCAAGGTGACGCTGCCCGGCAACAAGGTCACCAGCTACACGGTCAACGCGGCCGGAGAGGTCACCACCCAGACCGATCCGGCCACTAACGCCACACTCTACGAGTACGACCTGGCCGGCCGCCCGGCCAAGGTGACCGACGCCGAGGGCAATTCACTAGCCAGCGAGTACGACCTGGCCGGGCGTCTGACCGGCTTGAAGAGGCTGGACAAGAACGGCGTCACGGTCCGCGCGGTCGGTTATGGGTACGACGTGGCCGGCAACCTCACCCAGTACACCTCCGGCGAGGGACACGTCACCCGGAGGGTCTTCGACGCCACCAGCCTGCTCACAGAACTCGTCGAGCCGGTCTCTAGCGGCGAGTCGATCACCACCAGTTTCGGCTACGACGCCACCGGCGCCCGCACCCGCACCACGGACGGCCGCGGTAACGCCACCTGGAGCAGCTACAACACCCTCGGCCTCATCGAGACCCTGACCGAACCGGCCACCACCGCCCACCCGAACCTGGCGGACCGTACCTGGACCCACCTCTACGACGCCGCCGGCAACGAGACCGCGCTGATCAAACCGGGCGGGGTCCGGCTGGACCGGCAGTACGACAACCTCAGCCGCGTCACCAAGATCAGCGGGTCCGGGGCTGGGATCGTCGCGCAGGACAAGACCTACGGCTACGACCTGGCCGACCGCGCCACGACGGTGTCGGACCAGAGCTTGGAGTACAACGACCGTGGCCTGCTGACCAAGGTCACGGCCCCCTCCGGGCAGAGCACCGCCTTCGCTTACGACGCGCTTGGCAATCCCACCCAGCGCGTGGACGTGACCGGCACCACCACCTACACGTGGGACAACAACAACCGGCTCAGAACCGTCACCGACCCGGTCAGTGGCCGGACCAACACCTACGACTACGACAAGGCCGACCGGCTGACCACCATCACCTCGGCCAACCCCGTCAACACCCAGTCGTACACCTACGACGCGCTGGACCGTCCGCTCACCCACACGTTGAAGAACAGCAGCGGAGGCCAGCTTTCCAAGATCGCCTATGGCTGGGATAAGGACGACAATCTTACCTCCAAGACCACCGAAGGTCTGGCCGGCGCCGGCTCCAATACCTACGGCTACGACCAGGCAGGCCGTCTGACCTCCTGGACTGGCCCGGATGGCACCACCACCAGCTACGCCTGGGACGCCTCCGGCAACCGCGTCAGGGCAGGCACCAAGACCTACACCTACGACGAACGCAACCGCTTGACCGAAGGTGACGGCAGCACCTACACCTACAGCCCGCGCGGCACCATGGCCTCGCAAATCAAGAACGGCAACACCCGCAACCTCACCTTCGACGCCTTCGACCGGCTCATCAACGACGGCGACGCCACCTACACCTATGACGCCTTCGATCGCATGGCCACCCGCCAGAACAACGCCGGCCAGCAGCGGTTTGTCTACGCCGGCCTCAGCAACGACATCATCGCCATCACCGACCAGAACGGCGCCCCGCGCGCCTCCTACGGCCGCGACCCGTTCGGCGACCTCGTCAGTGTCAAGGAAGGCGGCAACCCGGCCGCCGCAGCGCTGACCGACCTGCACCAGGACCTGGTCGGCAGCTTCTCCGGCACCGCGCTGACCGGCAGCACCGCCTACAACCCCTTCGGCGAGGTCACAGCCCAGACTGGTACCAAATCGGGCCTGGGCTACCAGAGCGGATACACCGATCCCGACACCGGCACCGTCAACATGCACGCACGCTGGTATCAGCCGGGCACCGCAGCGTTCGTCTCCCGCGACGACTGGAGCCTGGAGCCGAACCCGTCGGTGCAGGTTAACCGCTACACCTACGCCAACGCCAGCCCGCTGCTTAATCGTGACCCCACCGGCCACGTGCCTGACCCAGGCGGCGGCAGTTGGGGCAACGGCTGCGGCTATGACTGGTACTACCAGCAGACCGCCCTTCCAAAAAAGAGTTTCTACCCAGGAGGGGGAACAGGAGCCTGCGGCGACAACAAAGACAAGGGCAAGGGCAAGGGCAAGAATAATGGCGAGGGTACCGAGTCGACCGTAGAGAGCCAGGGAAGGTCCGAGTCCCGCCAACCTCCCCCTGGCGGAAACCGGAACAACACCGGTCACCCGACCGGCGGCACACCAGGAAAGGGGAAGGCCAAGAAGAAAAAGAAGGATAAGGACCCGGAACCTCAAACGGATTCGGGAAAGCCCAAAAAGCCCCGCACGCCGCCGCCACCGTCTCAGGATGTCATCGACAACAAGTGTGCCCACGGCGCGTGCAACGTCAGCTGGGGCGGCACCCCCAGCTACTTCAACGGCCCGGTCACGTTCGGCGGACCCGACGTCACTCTCCCTGGCGTACCTGCTTGCAGCGGATCCTGTGGCGGCCCTCCCGGCATCACCCCGATCGGCCTACCCGATGACATGGATCTACCTGCAACTTGGGACCCGCCGCTCGAACCCTCCGATGACTTCTGGCGCGGAGTTGTCGATTCAGCCAGCGGGATCGGCCAAGGCATATGGGACATGACCTGCATCGTCTGTCACGTCATCCCAGGATTCGAAGATGCCCCGTCACTTCCAGCAGAAGCCCTCTTCGGGACGGATCCAAACTCTCCGGAATACAAGACGGGCTACTGGGGATCGCAGATATTGCCCTTCTTTATCGCGCCGGAAGTAGAGGCCGTTAGGCCAGGAATCGGCCCAAAGGTCGGCGGCAGGTCCTCCCGAGCTCCATGCCTGAACAGCTTTGCAGCTGGAACTCAGATCCTCATGGCGGACGGAAATCGCAAAAATATCGAGGATGTTGAGGTCGGCGACAATGTAATTGCTACGAATCCTGAGGCCGGGCGCACTGAGGCCAAAACGGTTACGGCTGTACATCGGACCCTCGACAAGCACCTGACCGATCTGACCGTCCAACTGGCGAATGGTTCCATCTCAACCATCCACACCACACGGCACCACCCTTTCTGGGAAGCCGCCAGCAGAGCATGGAAGGACGCCGGCGACCTTCATCCAGGAGATACCCTTCAGACTCCTCGAGCTGAACGTGTCCTGGTCCTTGGAATAAGAACCTTCCCGGCTGTGCGGTATATGTACAACCTCACCGTTCGCGACATACATACGTATTACATCATGGCAGGCTCCCGAGCGCTCCTCGTTCACAATGCCGGACCATGCAATGTCCCCTCTGGTCCGGTTGCGCGGAAAGCGCAGGACACTGCCGATCACGTTCAGCAGCACGGAACACCTCCCCCTGGCTACAGGGGGGGAAGAACCTTTGCTAATGATGGGCGTAATGGGGGAATGGTGCTCCCTAGAACCGATGCAAACGGCAATGCGGTTACCTATCGCGAATGGGATGTGAATCCGTACACGAGAGGAGTCAACCGAGGTGCCGAACGAGTTGTGACGGGGAGCGACGGTAGTGCGTACTACACTACCGACCATTATCAAAATTTCACTCGCTTCAGATAGGATTCATCCATGAGCCTCGCAAGTCTAGTCGAACGCCTCTCGCGCGCCGAGTCGCCATGGGTCTATAAAATAGATCTTGTTGGTCGCCCGGACGCATGTTGGACTGCTCGAGAGGTTTCGTCGGAAGTGGCCATCGTCTGCTTCGATGCTGGAATTATGACCACGCTCGAGGATTTTTTCGAGGTTGTAGCAGACGGACTTTCCTTTCCAGACTACTTTGGACACAATTGGCCAGCGTTTGACGAATGTCTGGCGGATGTCTATGAATGGCTTTCCGTGCGGACACTTGTGCTGCTTTTCGTCAATTCGGAGATGCTGCTCTCGCATGACCAAGCTGATCTTCCCACCCTTATAAGAATTATAGAGAAGGTGGCCCGAGAGCTGGCTGAAGAAATTAGTGAAGGGCAATCGTGGGATCGCCCATCGGTGGCACTTCATGCGGTATTTGATTGGGGGATCGAAGCCACTGCAGTGGGGGGTGGGTTGCCGCAACTGGAGGTGTGACCTACCTAGTGGCACCTCAGGTAACGTTCGCTCTATTGGCTACTTCGCATAGCTCTTCGTCGGTTGCGTGCTTGCTCCGCCAAAGTGGCGGCGGAACAAGTTGCCCTGTTACTTGGGGCAGCGTGGTCGCTGCTATCCATTGCGTAGTAGCGGAGACCGGTGAACCGGACCTCGACGAAGTTCAACCATAAGCTGTTGGTCGGGGTGTAGGCGCACTCGATGTTCTTGGCTGCGGCCTAGCCTCCGATCCGGGTGTCCTTCTGCGTGGTCAGGCGCGGGGAAAAGTTGTCGGGCACGATCGCGATGCGGGTTTCGGGCGGGCAGAGGCTGCGCAGGTAGCGGCAGAACTCGAGGAACGTGATGTGGTTCTTCGAGTTGATGTGGCCGTAGAGCTTGTCTGCGGCCAGGTCGTAGGCGGAAAACGGGTGCCGGACCCCGTGCGGCGGGTGTAGATCGCCCGTCGGCAGAGCCAGGGTTCGCGGTCGTGGACCTTTTGCTTGCCGCCGCGCTCGGCCCACTGCCGTCCGAGGTGGGGGCTGGAGTTTGAGCGGGCCGAACCCATGGAGGTAGAACCCGGTCTGAAGCCTGATCACGGCCAATACGCGGCTAAATTGAGCTCCATATGAGTCCATGCCCAGCTCCGCTCGTGCTTGCGACGGGACTGTAAAACCGTCGGCTCAGCCTACGCAAGTTCGAACCTTGCACCTGCCACCAGCAGTAGCTGCAGGACAGAGGCCCTTCGGGGCCTCTTCTGCGTTTCAGGGGTATGCAGCCAGATGCAGCCCTGAGCGGCCGTTTGTCGCTGGTCACGGGATATACGCGGGATGGATCTGGGGACGTTTCCCCAGGTGGGCGCCCATGTTCCGGAGTGTGTGCGGAATGCTGCCGCCCTCCAACGCCGAAAGGCCCCGGGGGAAGCCGGAGCCCTTCGGAGTGCTCTCGTGATCTCATTCGGTGAGTACGTCCGCGATCCTCTGATTGACGATGTCCTCCTGGCCGTCGATGCACTTGGCGTAGACACGCAGCAGGACATCCACCCCGTGGCCGGCACGGGCTGCCACTTCTGGGGCCGGTACGCCGCCGTTGAGCCAGAGGGAGACGGCCGCATGCCGGAGGTCGTACGGTCGGCGGGCGAGTGGTGAGGCGACCTGGGCGGGCGTGAGCGCGAGGGTGCGGGCTTCCTGCCAGACCTCGGTGTAGGCCGTCGAGGCGACCACGCCGCCGCGCTCACTGCGGAACAGCCGCCCGTCAGGGGCGACGCCGAACTCTGTGATGTGTTGCCGAAGGATCTTGACCAGTTCCGGAGGGATCGGGATGCGGCGGACGTCATCCTGGCCTCGATGCTTGAGACCACGTAGTTCGTGAGCGTCACCGGTATCGGTCCATCGGCGGTTCACCTCGGGGCGCGAGCCGTCGAGAGTGAGCCGTCCCCAGCCATGCGGTGGGAGGTGGCAGTCCTGCTCGCGGAGGCTGACGGCCTCGCCAGGCCGGAGGGCGGCGAAGTACATGCAGGCGAACATGGCCATCAACCGCTGTCCCCGGCCCTTCCCGCCACGCTGGCGCTTGCCGACGTAGGTGAGCGCTACGAGCAGTTCGCGGGCCTGGCCAGGATTGACCACAACCCGCGGATCCACTGTTTCGGTGGTCTTCGGGAGCTTCCACTTGATGCGATGCAGCGGGTTGGACGGCAGCTCCTCCAACTCCACCGCGTACTCAAAGACGTGGTGCAGGATGGCGCGCTTCCGCTTGATCGTGTTGGCGCCGGCCTTCTTGCCGTCCAGGCGTAGCGTGAGGGCGTCCAGGGCCAGGCGGACGGCCTTGGTCTCGTTGAGGTCTTCCATGGTGAGAGAGGCCGCTTCCAGCCAGCGGACGGCCCGCGCTATGTCGGCGGGCATCGTGGGCCGCTTGTCTTCGGGCAGGAGAACGTACTGACGCAGGGCAGTGCGGAGGAGGGCAGCGTCCGGCCGCCCTGCCTTGTCTGTGGTCAGTGCCGGGAGAGCCGTCGCCAGGGCGTCGGACATGCTGTCACGGCTCTTGGCAGCCGCGTGTGGCCAACGGGCCTCGACATATGCCTTCACGAAGTCGAGGACGGTCCGCGCGTCCTTGGCTTTGATCATCGACTCGGGAAGACCGGTCTCCAGGTCGAATGCGTCACCGCGTCTTGCAGCCTGCCGCAGGTCGGTCAGGAAGCTCTCGCCGAGGGCCTTGGTCTTGTAGGTCTTGGACTTCTCCCGGCCGCCGACCTTCCAGCGCACCTCATAGGAGGGTGACTTGCTGGACTTGTTCCGCCGGATCTCCCAGAACTTCACGTCGTACGAGGTCGTCATGCTGCACTCCGGAGGGATTCGAGCCAGGCGTCGAGATCGCTGCGGTAGATGCGGAGTTCGCCGTTGGGCAGGCGGATGCCCTTCGGTGCCTTGCCAATCTCGCGCCAGCGGTAGAACGTGCGGCGGGAGACTCCGCCGAGTTCGTCGAGGACCTGGGCCACGGTGAGGAGTTCATTTCGCCTGCTCATGCCGCCCTCCCTGTCTCCTCAGTTGCCGAAAGATCTGATCCGACTGCTCTGGCTTCCAGCTCTCGGAGGTGGGCTCGCCATCGTTGGCGTTCGGCCACGGTTCGCAGGAGACGGACGGCCAGCGGTGGCACGTTGGCGTCTCCGGCCGGGACAGGGCGCCAGACGTAGCGATGTGGGTCTGTCGGTTCGGCGGCCTGGCCGAGGGCTTCGAGGACCCAGGTGCGGCGGTCCTGCTTGTGTTCGGCGAGGGTCTTGTTGGACCACTTGCGGGAGACCAGGACGCGGCGGCCGGCGTAGCCGAGGTGTTCAGACTTGTGCGCCTTGGAGCGGCACCGGCCCGGAGCCATCCCCGCCTTGGCGTTCTTGGGCTGGACGCCATAGCGCAGCCAGTTCGGGCAGGACGGCGAGCAGGGTTCGTAGCGCAGGGCATCCACCATGCGCGCGGCGTGCTCGCACTGGGCTTGGCCGCCGCCGAGGCTGTCGCCGATGGACTTGGTGAGGTACTTGGACAGGTACCGGATGCACTGGTCGGCGTCCGGGGTACCGGCGAGAACACCTTGCACGTCCACCTGATCGCCGAAGCGCAGAACGTGGAGGGGTTCGGCGTCCTTATCCAAGGCGTCAAGGGCCTCGTCCCAGGTGGGCAGAAGCTCGCCAGTGCTCGGGTCGAGGTAGCCGTTCCCGTCCTGCCAGATGGGCAGGTGGTCGCCGTCGAAGCGCACATCGTCGGTTGAGGGCCACCACACCTGGTGATAGGTGGCCGCAGCTATTTGCTTGATCTCGGTTCGTGGGAGCGTTCCGCGGATGGCCATGTGCAGGTGCGGCGCGAGCCGCTTCTGAGGCTCTACAGCCGCGAAGTACTGCACGTCATAGCCCGCGACCCGGCGTAGGTTCTGCACGAAGCGATCCACGAGCTTGGGGAAGTGCAGCGCGTCACGAGCGGCGCGCCGGTAGTCGTAGGTGTCGGGGTCGATCGGGACGCCGTCACGGACCTTGCCGTAACTGGGCAGGGTGAGCGTGACGAATAGTGATGGCCGATAGGTCTTGCCGTCGGTGCTGGTGAAGGTGCGTCCAAGGGTTGTGCTGGTCATCTTGCGCTTGGGCAGGTCGGGCGCGTCCTGACGCCGCCTCGTGGAGCGGGAGCGTTTGGCGGTCTTACGGCCCAGGATGTTGCCGCGCATGCCTGCGGCGTTGATCTCCTCGTCCAGGCCGGTGATGATCGCGTCGATTTCGGCGGTGTCGTCGCCGGCCTTTTCGGCGGCGTCGCGCTGGGCTTGGTAGTCGGCGCGGAACTCGATCAGCCAGCGCTGTTCCTCGTTCGACTCGTCGGGTGTGATCGTGGGTTCGCTGTCGAGGTGCCAGCCTTCGCGGCATTGGGCCATGCGGAGCTGCCGGTTGCGCTTGGCGCACGGCGGGCACTTGCTGGCGAGGACGGCCCCGCACGGGACGTCGATGATCTCGGACTTGCCGGTGACGATGTCGAGCCGCCGCAGCGGGACGGGCCGGATGCAGACCCCATGGAGTATGGCGACCTCCACGAGCACGTCCCGGGCCATCGGCATGGCCTGGCGGACGGCCCGAGGTAGTGCGCGGTCGTGCGGATGGGTCACGCGGTCCTCCCTTCGTCGGCGGTCTCGGTCATCACGGCGCAGAGCCGGTAGTGCTCGTGGGAGGGGGAGGCGTGGACATGAGGCTGGTAGAGCTCGAAGACCCGCATACGGGGCAGATCACGGGCGGTCAGCAGGACCAGGAGGGGGCGACCGGCGACCCGGCCGATTTCGTCGGCGGTGCCGTGGAAGCAGACCTTCACGCTGCCTCCCCACGCTGGGCGTAGGCGTCGACCATGGCGCGGATGTCGTGATCGGAGACGTAGGCGGCGCGGACCCGGACAGGTTCGGGGCTGGCTTCCAGCCGGACGTAGCCAACGCCCGCGCCCAGCTCCGGAACCGGCGAGATGTGATCGGCGAGCGCGCCCCGGTCACGTGCGCCGTCGCCGAGGACCATGTCCACCTGCTCGGACTCGTCCAGCCGGAGGGCGATCTTGTCAGGGAACAGGTTGCGGATGTTCATGACCTCTTTGCGCGGATCCTGAAGAGCGGCCAGGACGCCGACACCGACTGCGCGGCCTTGGGTGGTCAGGGTGGCCAGCGCTGCGGAGATGCGTTGCCGTAGTTGCCGGTCGGACTGGTAGGCGGTCAGGAACGCCACCTCATCGACGACGACCAGGACGAACGGATCAACCACGGTGGGGGTGTGGGAGCGCTGGAGCCCCGCGAACCGAGCCGCCCGCTTCTGCATGACGCACACGGCGTGGTCCAGCAGATCGGCACAGTCCTCCGGCGTGGCCGCGTACCGGGAGCCGAACAAGGCGCGGCCGTAGGACAGCTCCATGAGTTTGGGGTCCAGAGCCCACAAGTCGACCAGGCCCGCGTCGGCGGCGGGGAGTAGGGAGCGGATGACGGACCAGATGATCGACCCTTTGCCGGCCCCGGTCGCGCCCGCGACGAGGACATGGGTGCCGTGCACCTTGAGCCGCCACGGCCGCCCATCCTCGCCTTTGCCGATCTCGACCGGCCCCACGGTCGGCTCGTCCGGTATGGCGAGCGCCGGCAGGGGAGAGGCGAGTGGATCGCTGCGCGGGAAGGTCAGCGACAGGCGCCCAGCATGAGACAGCGCTACACGGCACGACGTCGCGCCGAAGCCCTGGGCCAGGTGGTCGGTGCGATCCACCCAGTCCTTGACCGCCTGGCCCTTGAGCATGCGTACGGTGATCACGTCGGCCCACGAGGTACAGGTGACCTTGCCCAGCCGGGGCAGGTAGTCACGGCCCCGGAGGTGACGGCCGAGGCCGGAGACGATCATGACGGGTTGCCAATGTCGCCGGTAGATCCAGACGAGCCGCCACCAGGCCAGCAGCCGGTAGCCGACGAGACGGGCGAAGGACGGTCGGTCGAGGAACGCCCAGGAGGCCAAGGCCATGACGACTGTCCCGGACAGGGACGCCGCCACGGGCCAGCCGTAGACGTACCAGAGAGCGCCGAGGGCGACGAGGATGGCGGTCGCGATGGGGTGACGCCAGATCGTACGGACGAGTCTGGCGACCGTGCGACCGATGAGGATGATGATGGTCAGGATTGCGGGTGTCTTGACCACGGCCGGTCGGAAGACGACGGCCGTGTCGGGCGTGGTGGAGACGAGGTTGCGCGCCTCGTCGCCAGGCAGCCGCTTGAACATAAGCTTGGAACCTCTCGTGATGTGGAGTCAGGGGAGAACCGAGGGGCCGCCGGAAGTTGCCGCTTCCAGCGGCCCCGCCTCATGTCAGGTCGCCGTGTCGGTGGCGTCCTTGTCGGCCTGTTCGGCGTGCAACTGCTCGCAGTCGGCCAGGTAGCGAGCGGCGGCGGTGAAGATCTCGCGGGCGGTGTTCAGATCGGCGTCGGTGACCGGGCCGGCTCCGGTGGTGGAGATGTGGACGTTCGCCTCGTGAGAGTGGAGTTCCAGGTACGGGCGCGGACTACTGAGCAGGAGACCAGCGCGGACCTTGAGCGTGGGCGTGTGGAAGGAGACGCCGATGTGCGGCGTGGACTCCGGCTCCAGGGACAGGGTGACGTAGGTGTACGGGCGTCGACTCATGCCGCGACCCCCTTGCCGTCGGCCAGGCCGTAGAAGCTGCGCTCGACGGAGCGGGCGAAGCGGTAGGCCTCGTGGGCGAGCTGGCGGGCGAACTGCAGGTCCTCCACCGTGACTGGGCCGCTGGTGGTGACCAGGACGGAGGTGGCGCCGAAGTCGAGCGCCAGGACGGGCTCACGGCGGGCGAACGGGTGGTTGAGGGTGCGGGCGGCATGCCCGGTGGTCAGCCGGATCACGCTGTTGCGCGGGGTACGGCGTCGGGTCATCAGGCGGCGTCCTTTCCGGCCGAAGCCTTGTTCTGAGCGGGCTGGGCAGTCTGGCGAGGCGCGTACATCTCGCGAACCTTGATCGAGTACGCGAGGCGTCCGGCGGCGTTGACGTACGGCGTGATGGCGATGCCGTTGAACTCGACCGGCGTGAACGGCAGCCCCGGCATTGGCTGCGGTGGTACCGGCTGGACCGGCGCGAGGATCTTGACCGCGACCGTCTTCTGAGCGGGCTTGAGGGTCGGGTCACCGTCCATGACCGCGACCTGCCAGACCAGCTCTTGGGTCTGCTTGTCGCGGGCCTGCACGAACCGGCCGTTGGACGAGGCGTCGAAGTCCTTGACGGGCTCGACCTCGCCGACGATGTAGCAGCCGTGCGGGAAGACCATGGTGTAGGTGACGGGAATGGGTCCCTGGATTGCCATGTGGTTCCTCTCGATAGCGGTGGAGAGCCCGTCGTTCGCTCATCCACTTGTCCGCATGAGTTGAGAGTAGGCTGTGGCCACTCGTCCGCACAAGTGGTTGAGCCGGAGTGGCGCGGTAAGAATTACCTCACCTTGTAGACATCCTCAAGCTCATGCAGGCTGCCAGGCAGCGCCAGACTCATGGCCAACAGGACGTTCCCCGCAGGGTCGTGTACCGTCGCTGTCACGCCGAGCACCGGATTGGGGGAGCCCAGTAGTTCGGCCTCGTCCTTCGTGGGCTTACGCGCGGCCAGCCGCTCGGTGATGCGATCGAACCGCACATGCTTGACCGCCTGGAGGTGCTTGCGGATGCCGCCCCGCAATGGCTCGGCCTTGTCCAGGTCGGTCCCCACCGCGATCTCCAGCGGCACCCACACTGTCTCCACCGCTGAGACGAGATCCGCCTGACGAGCCACCCGCTTACGGACGATCACCGGCGTACGCTCGGCGACCCCGAGCAACTTCGCGACATGCCGGGGAGCCGGAACCCGCGCCACCTCAACGAGACTGTCTGCGCTCTCTCCCTGCTCCGCAGCGCCAAGACCAGGACGTACGGTCTCGGCCTCGCGTTCTGGCCGGCCCTTCACAAAGGACCCGCGCCCGTGCTCGCGCTCGATCCACCCCTGCATGGCGAGCGTCTGAAGTGCTCGCACCACCGTGGTGCGCCCAACGCCCAGCTCACGAACAAGCTGCGTCTCGGACGGCAGCATGTCACCGGGTGCGTACTCGCCCGACTCGATGCGCTCCTGGATCGCCTGCATGACCTGCGCATATTTCGGCGGGGCGAAGTCCATGCTCATGTTGGCCGTCCGTTCACTCTTGCGCTTGTCCGCATAAGTACAGTACCGGCTGAGCCAAGACTTGTCAGGCCATGATTAGGACTCAGAACGCCCCGCCAGGAGGCGTACACACTCCTCGCAAGCGCTCGCGACGCTCGGCATGAACGGCACCTGCCAATCACCGATCACCACGAGCTGAATCGTCTCGCCACACAACGCCTTGAGAGCGCCGCGCACAACCGCGTGCTGCACGAGCGAGCAATTACGGCGTTCCGTCCCGACCCCGCACGACACCCGCCGGCCGGTCATTACTCGACCCCGTCAACAAGATCGGCGATCAACGCCGAATATGGCTGCGTCCTGCGCAGGTCCGAATAATGCATAGAGATGCGACGAGCGGCCCGCACCGGATCAATCGCCGGATGCCAGGCATAGATGACGCGACGACGGGCGACATTCCAGCCGGTTCGCCACCAGTAGTGACGACCGTCGCACCACACCACCAGCCCGACCCATACCGACACCAGGGCGAGCCCGTACCCGTCATGAACATCGGCGCTGATGCCGTTCTGCTCCAGCGCTTCCCGGAGCAGTTCGGCGGAACGACGCGGATCGATCGAGATCACGACGGGGGGCGTCATTCGGCCACCCGCTCGAACCGCACCGAGCCCGCCGCGTCGAGGTAGGCCCGGAAGATCTCGCGCCGGGTGGCCTCATCCGGCACGGCCGCGAGCCCGTAGACGCTGTGGACAATCCGCCCCAGCACCGCGCTGGCATCCACCGACATGCCCCGCATGGCCTTGCGCAGCTCATCCATGGCGGTCGCCTGGAACGAGCTCGAACCGCACGTCCCCAGTTCCTCACCGAGGCCGGACCGGACCCGGACCTCCCACTCGAACGCCTCGCCGGCGCCAGGACCGTGCTCGGCCCCTTCGCAGTGAAGGCACTCAGTGGTGGCCGACGAGGCCGCACCCAACCTCGATGCCGCCACATGCCCACGACGGGTGACGATCTTCCATCCCCGCCCCTCGCATTCTTCGCACCTGACTGGAGTTGTCATGCGGCAGAGCATGAATGGACCAACCGTTTATACATATCCCACGGCGATATACGGCCGAGGCATATAGAGTCCGCCGCACAGCAATGCACAATCTCGGAGTACGAGTTCCGGAGGGTCGCATGCGCGCGAGTGGTTTCCAACCGATCAAGCTCCCGCCATCGGTATGGGAACGCGACGATATGCGAGAAAGCCTGAAAAACCGCGACATCGCGGGACTGTTCCGCCTGGTCGCCAAATACGGCGGAATCAGTCAGGTTCGCATCGCATCAGCGACCGAAATCGCCCAGCCCCGCGTCAACAAGATCTTCAACGGAACGGCCGGCCCCATCGAAGAACTGGCCGTCTTCGAACGCATCGCCACCGGACTCGGCCTACCCGACCACGCCCGCATGCTCCTTGGCCTGGCTCCGCTCGACACCGCGTCCCCGACAGGCGACCTCGACGACGAGCACCAGGAGCAGACCGACGAACTCACCGCCCGCCTGGAAGCCGCGGCAGCCGTCGACGACACCATGGTCATGATCCTGCGCACGGACACCAACAACCTCCGCCTCCAGGACCGCCGACTCGGCAGCATCGCCATCGCCGACAAGATGCACGCCCAGATGGCCCAGATCGAACGAGCCCACCGCCACGCCGTCCGTCCACGCATCCGCACGCAGCTCGCCCACCTACTTGCCGAAACAGCGTCGTTGGCCGGTTGGCAGGCCATCAACACCGTGGCGCTCAACGACGCCTGGAACCACTACGAACGAGCCAAGGCCGCCGCCCGCGAAGCCGAGGACGCCGCCGTCCTGGCCTACGTCTCCGGCGAACAGGCATACGTCCTCATGGACCTGGGCCGCCCCGCCGAAGCCGCCGAACTCCTCCAGCACATCCACGCCACGCACCGCGACCGCGTCCCGGCCCGCCTCAGAACATGGCTCGCAGCGGCCGAAGCCGAAGCCGCGGCGATCCTCGGCGACGAAGACGCCTGCCGCCGCGCGCTCGACCACGCCGCCGCAGTGTTGCCAGAAGGCGACGGCGACCCGGACATGCCCTACCTGTCGATCAACGTCCACCACTTCGCCCGCTGGCGCGGAAGCTGCCTGCTCCGCTTCGGCGACCCCAGCACCGTCGAAGACCTGCGCTCATCACTCGCCGGGATGGACGGCACCTACAACCGCGCCGAAGCAGGCGTCCGCTGCGACCTCGGCCACGCCCTGCTCGCAGCCGGCGAACCTGAGGCAGCACAGCCCCACATCCAGCGCGCCAAGCAGTTGGCGACCATGACCGGCTGCCGCCGTCAACGCCGCCGCATCGAAGAACTCTCGCGAGCGGTCAACCGTGCTCTCGGCCGTTGAGTCGCTGCTGAGCCTGAAGCAACCCGATCAGCGTCCCGGACGTCCAGATGTCCCCGCGGGCGATCATGTTGGGGATCTCGGCCATCGGCACCCATTCGATCCGATCGGCCTCCACCTCACCCTCAGGCTTGCCGACCAGCTCGGCGCCATGCACCAGGAACAGAATGTGCTCGGAGTCCACCATGCCGGCCATCGGCTGGTAGCTCACCAGATGCTCAACCCGCTTCGGCCGATACCCGGTCTCCTCCTCCACCTCCCGCACGGCCGTCGCCATCGGATCTTCGCCGGCCTCGACCAGCCCACCGGGAAGCTCCCACCCCCACCGATCGAACACGAACCGGTGCCGCCACATCAGCAACACCCGATCCTGCTCATCCACGACGACGGCGATGGCAGCCCGATCCAGATGCACCACATGATGCTCGAACCGCTCCCCGCCCGGGATCTCCACATCGGCCATCCCGAGCCGGATCCACCGGTTGTCATAGATCAACCGCTCGCCATGCACCACCCAGCGCGTCAGCTCAGCGTCATCAGCCACACCGTGAAGCTACCGTCTAACGCATCCGTGGTACATGGCTTCCGGCCGTCCGAGACCACGTGCTGTGCTGGGTGCCTGCCTGAGAGTTCGCTGGATGAAACAAGTTCTCTACACCGTCAAGGGCAGCGCGCCTGCGGCGGCCTGCCGCGTCGGGCGGTTGCTGGCCGCGCTGCAGCTCTCCGGCTGGTCGCGGCCAGCACCGCCCACGCGCCCAAAGCGGCCACAGGCCAGCCTGCCCGGACGCACTCAGAGAATCTTGCGGCAGTGTTCGCGCTGATAATCCCCACGGACTACGTGCGTCGGAGGGTTCGACTGGCGGCAGCGATTACCGTAGTGGTCAGCACCCATCCGCTCATTATGAGAATCATGGCGACCAGCTTTGATAGGCCGAGTGGGTCCCATGACTTTTCGTGTCCGAGGTCAACGAGTGGTATCAATAGGTCGAGCGCGTACAGCCATGGATCCCAGGTCGGATGCTCGTCGGCCTTGACGGGACACAAACCCCACCCTGTAGAGGGACAAGGGGTTACTCCGAGGGAAAACCAGAGGCCTGCACCCACTAGCAGCACTGCGAAGATGACTAGCGCCCGAATCGGCGCATAACCGTACCCGATGACTGCGTCCTGAAGATTACCCCACATATGGATCATTAGATTCTTCGAACGGTGCGCTCGCCGGACCGACGCCAGGCGTACGGCGCGGGCATCGCCTTGCTGGCCAGCAAGATCAAGGCAGGCGGCGAGCTTCTCATAAGGCTGCGCCGCGTAGGTCGGTGTAGCGCGCTTAAGCCACGCCAGGCGTTCGGATATGGAAACGTCAGAATCAAGACGACTGTATTGAAGTCCGGATATGTTGATGTGTGCCTTCTGCGGCCAAGAGGTGACATCATCCACAAGTTCCTGGATGTTTGCCGATGCTAAAGAAATAGCATGAATCGGCTGAGAGGCGGGTTTCAGTACGAGTGTATCGGCCGTGAGTCCATCAGCGCGCAGCGCATACGGCCCTTCGGTAGCTAGATGGATGCTCGCGAGGTGCACAGAGCGTCCGATCGTCGCACTGTTTAGCATCAGCTCTCGCTTCAGTTTGGCTCCGCGTAAGTCCACGTTGCCAGCTATCCGTGCTCCCGTACATCGCATAGCCAGACCACGCCATTCCCCTTTCGCATCGACTGCAGCACCAAGAGATGACTCGTCAGCGCTGAGACCCAACAACGTAGCGTCGACAAAGCGGAGGTCTCCGTCGAGTAGGCTACTAGCCAGATCGACTAAGCCATCCATGGTGCAACGGTCGGCGATCATGTCGCCGGTAACACGCACACCAGACGCAGCCAAGGCTATACCGCGCGGATTCTTGAGCGCCGCTTCCGTGAGCATGAGGTTGACTCCGACGAAGGCATTGGTCAGCTTCACAGAACCGATGGCGCTGAAGGAGCCAGTTGCTATCAGGGAACCTTTTACGATAGCGCGACTTAGGTCGAGGGCATCAGCTGATCCATTGGTTATGCTGGCACCAGCAAAAATGGCGTTGCCGTCAATCTGTATTGCGCTCATGAAGGCTTCGCCATCGATGATACAGTTTCTTGCAAGCAAATCGTTGCCAATCTGTGCTCCGTTGGCCTGGAAAGCTGGTGCCGTTTTGACGGAGGACACCTTGGCGCCTGAGATGTGGAGATCGCAGGTTATCTTCGCGCCGTGCAGGGTGAGAGGACCAGCCAGATGGACGTCACTGAAGTGAGCTGCTCCATCGACTTCTAGGTGGTTAGCATGGACGGCGTCCATGTCTTTTTCTATCTCGTCAACTTTAGTACGTGCCAGCGTGACCTGGCAGCCTGCCACCATGTGATGAAGGCGTATCGTGCCACGGATGCGAGCATCTTCGCAGCGAAAGCCCATCGAAAATCGGCAATGGTCGAGATCGAGCGCAATTTGCAACGGCCGCGATATCTCTATCCGATTCAGCTCCACGGTTCCGCCGACCGTAGAGTTTTCCAGAAGAACGCTGCCGCTTACTTGTACGCCTGAGCGGCCGAAGATTGAACCACCAATGACGAGGTCGGGTGCATAAAGGGCTATGGAGTCCGGCCTCACGAGCCTGGCGTCGTTGAGCAAGAAGTTGCCATCGATCTGGGCCGTGCTCATGCTTAGTCCGCCAGTGATGTGGACATCTCGGATATCAAGGTCGTTGGCAATATGTGCGCCCTGGATTTCGATGGCTACCTCTGCCTGCGCCACTTCAATTTTCGACGCAGTGAGTAGAAGGTCTCCGCTTATATTGCTGTCTTGCATTCGAACGGGGCCAAGAATGCGACTGCCGACCATCCATACGGGGCCCGTGCATCTGAGCCGTTGCGCATCCAGTCCTTGCAGCGTACAGTCAGTGAAGCCGACGAACTTAGCCTCAGCGTCGTTTAGGAAGGGTCGTTGGTCAAAGACGCACTCGTCGAAGTGGAAAGCCGCCAGTTCCGCGCATCCGACGTCAAGCAGGCCAGATATGCGAGCACCCTTCAATCTCAACCTGGCGGGTTTACCGGGGAATTGAACAGGCCCGTGCACAAGCAAGTGGGAAACTACATCTGCACGTACGGTTCTCTCTGGCCCCCAATACTCGCTACCAGAGGGGCTAGTCAAAGGATTCGGACCTTCTAGATCTAGCATCGCGCCCTGGCGAAATGCCGTCCACAGGCGTTGTTCTGCTAGGCTCCAGTCATCCGGGGGTGACAGCTCTTGAGTTTCGGCCATCTGTGCCTCATGGGTCGAGTTCGAACGTCAACTGGGTGAATCATCTGAACATACATCAGCCTGTGGCTTGGCTTACCTGAGTTGGCCAGAAGACCCATACTGATCTTTCCCATGCGGAGAACGAACGACTGACCAGCCGTCGCCGTTTGAGGCCGTGACGATCGCTCACTTCGCCACTCGCCGGCCGTAGCTGGGGCGATCGGTGCCGAGGCGCTCCTACGTCGGGCTCCGGCACCGGGTGACCCTGGCTGAGGTGACAGCAGCACTGACAGCAACGTCCCCACACGCCGACGCATCAGCGCCACCGTCCACACGCACCCGACCACGGTCTCGATCGTCCGAGCAGGGTGGTTGCTCTGCCTGAAAGGCGGACGGTCACTGGCTGGACGCCTGTCTATTTTTCTCACTTCACCTGGAGGCAGTGGGCTCAACCGGGGCATTGCCGAATAGCTCTTGTAGGTATCAAGCGGCGGCGCGGCGCGCCGCCGTACCCCCGGCCCTCCGCCCGCCCGCCGCCCGGGCGTGCGGCCTGGGGGCCGGTCCCGGACGGCGGCGGGACACCGGGCCGGGCACCGCACGCCGGCCTCGCCGTACCGACCGAACGCACCGACCGGGGGTTGCCGCGCCGCCGCACAGATGCAGCCCTACGATCGCCACTGCATGGCTGGACGCCGTACGTGCTTGGGGGCGATCGACGATCCAGGGTTCGTTCCTCACCCTGGCTCACCGGGGAGCGCGGTTGACCACCCCTGCCTTGTACCGCCTGGAACGGAGCCTTTAGTTGCGGGATGTCAGGCAGGTTCGAGGTGGTCGGCGAGGCGGCGGAGCGTGATCGCGACCTTGCCGCGTAGGCGGGGAAGAACAGGCTGGCGCGGGCGCTGCGGGATCATGCCTAGCCATGCGGCCTCGGCTCGCTGCTCAGCCAGGTCGGCACGGACAAGTTCTTCATACAGGTGATGAATGGAAGGCTCCTCAGGGGTCCTCGGGGAATGCGTGGTAGAAGAGGAAGACCGGGCGGCTGTCCGGCGTAGCCTCGCTCGATTCGACGCGTGATTTGGTCAGCTCGCGCCACGGCTCCAATACGGCATAGAGCTGGTCGCGGAGCTGTGCGAGCTCGTCGCTGGTAAGCCGTAGGTGGTGGCTGCCTCCGAAGGCCGCGTTCTGCCAGTCCTCGGGAAACGTCATGTGAGTGCGTTCCCAGTCGCGCAGCCGCTCGAACTGGTCGATCACCCACTGTGAAGTCCATGCCTGCACCGCAGCTCGCTCTTCCGGGGTTTCCAGGCCCGCCACTGCCCACCCGCCCATGGCTGTCCGCACCCACCGTTCCCGGCTGTCGCGGGCGAGCTCCGGCACGTCCTCGATCAGGTCATGTTTCTGCATCTGCCGTAGGTGATAGCTGACCTGGCCGGGATCGGCGTCCATTTGTCTGGCGAGCTCACTCACGGTGACCGGGCCGATCCGGAAGAGGAGGCTGAAAAGCTTTATCCGAAACCGGCTGGTCATGACCTCGAGCATGTCCGGGTCGTCGATCTGTCGCATGGTCACGACGGTAAGACGAGCAGGTGAAGATGCTCAAGGTGTCTACTGGATCTTGAAATTACGCGTGGCGGCGTCGGGGTTGGTGGCGTGGCGAGTGATCGCGCCTAGCTTCGCCTCGCGGGATATGCGCGGGATGATCTTCCTCGAATGCGGACAAGCGAGAGCCGTCCCCCGAGGTCAGTCGCCTGATGCGTCCAGGAACGTCGACCCGCTGTAAAACCGTCGGCTCAGCCTACGCAAGTTCGAACCTTGCACCTGCCACACCAGCGGCGAGAGGCCCGTCACCAGCGGAAACGCGGTGACGGGCCTCTCGCTTTGTGTCCGGCCGTCTACGGTGGGCTCCGACGTCCTACGGCCTCTTACGGCCAATACGCGGCCAAACTTGGGCCGGAACCGTGACGCTTAGCCTCCGCCTGGCTGGAACTCGTGACTGGTTGGTATCGATCTGTTCGCCTCAATCCAGTACGTGCTCTGCGACGGCGAGCTGCATTACCGGCTGCGCGACCGACGACACGTTGCGGTGGCTCGCATTCCTGCTCGGACGGCGGGGTTCTGGCCGGTCCATGGAGACGCTCCGGCGATACGGTCAACGGCCCGATCGCGCTCTATGAGGACCGGCCCGGCCTGTACGTCGGCGGTCACGCCTAGGCGGGGAGGCTGGAGGGCGGCGAAGCGGAGATCTACATCCACGACGGCGCCTTCACCCACCTGGTCTACGGCTGGTACAAGCACGGCTCTTTGCGGACCGGGATCGTCGATACCCCTTGGGTGATCGACTACGACCACGCCATGGACGTGTACGCCCCCGGCGGGCGCTGGGTGAACAATTACGACGACGATGACGACGCCGACTTCGCCGTCGGGGACAGCGTCGTCGAGGCGTTCGTGCCCGAGGTCGTCGACGCGGAGGACCGCTGCCTGAGCGTCGACGAGTTCCTGGACCGACTGCGGGCCGGGCTGCCGGTCCTGTGGCCCGAAGCCTTGGACGGCGGCCGAGTCGGAGAGTGATCACGTGTCCCGGGCTCTGGCCGACCGGGCAGAGCACCTCGACCTGACCGGGCGCAAACTCCAGGCGTTCCCCGCAGAGGTGCTCCGGATGCCGTGGCTGCGCACCCCTGACCCTGGACGGCAACCTGATCGACGAGCTGGAACTGAGAGACACGCGCTACTGCGAGCACGAGCTGACCGTTCAGCGGGACCTCGGCCGCATCGCCCATCTGGTCATGCTTACTGCTGCGCTACCTGCCCGAATCGGAGGTGCGCGAGCTGCTGACGGCCCAGGTCGGCTCCGCCTGGAAGTTGTGCGGGCTGCTGCGCTGGCGCATCGGCCAGGAGCTGCGCAGGCATCACCGCGCAGCCCGCCCTGGTGGTTGACGACGACGGCCGCCGCCGCCAGGCGTGGCTGGAGGCCAACGACGGGGCCAACGCGGCCAACGCCGCCTGCCGCGCCGAGCTGGTACAGAGGGCCCGGGACCTGGCCGGTTCGGCACGGCCCGGCTCAGCGCCGAACAGGACCGCCTGGACGCCCGCATCCCGGCCCCGAACGTCGCACGGCCCTCAGGCGGCCTCATTGCCCCCAACCCTCACCCTGGGGCGATGAGGCCAACACGGCCATGAGGCCAGCACAGCCGCGTTCACCCCCCCCAAGGCCACTACGCCGCCACGGAACCCGAAGAGTTTTCCGGTTCGAGGTCATCGACCGGCACCAACTGCTCGCGCGGACGAGCCCGGAAACGTTGGAGGCCGGTAGGCAGGACATAGCCGACCCTGTCGTGGCGGTGAAGGCGGTCGCCGATCGTGCATGGCTGGTCGAGATGATGCGCGTCCGCACCGAATGGCCGTCCGGCAACTCCCAGCCCTTGCGTCCCGTCGAGGCCTTCGGTGGCGGCCACCTGCGCGAGCTGCGTGATCTGGTGGCTGATGCTCGCGTCTCTATCGCGGGTCGAGTACGCGCGTCATCCAGATCGAGTTACCGTGTTCGATGTCCTCGTCGATGCGGTCGCTTCGGTGGAAGCCGAGTTTCTCAAGCACGCGGAACGAGGGTGTGTTCCACTCCCGCACAGTGGCCCAGAGGCGGCGACGCCCGGTTCGAATCGCGGCTTCCAAGACCGCACGGGCGGCTTCTGTCGCATAACCATGGCCGTGAGCTCGTTGTGCCAGCTCGTACGCGATCTCAGGTTCGTCGAACGATCCCTGGCCGACGGTCAGTCCGCAATACCCGATGAACTCACTGGTGTCGCGCAGCTCTATGGCTAGCAACCCGAGCCCAGGAGCCGCCGTCAGCGGATTGTCAACGAGCCAGCCGCGGACGTCCTCGATCGTCGGCCGTCCCTCGGCGTCGATCCGCCGGCCCGCCGGCACTCGCGGGTCCCGCTCGAACCACAACCCGCGGAACTGCTCTGCATCCGACGGCACCCATCGTCGCAACTGCAGCCGCTCGGTCACCAGCTCCGCAGGAAGATCCTCATACGTCCTCATCCCGACCAACCTAACCCAAGGCTGGTCAACCTCGGACGGTGACGGAGCACGACGAGTATCCGAACGAAAAGTCCCGTCAGCGGGTGGCCACAGCTCACTTTTTGATCTTCCACTCGTCCTGCTTGCGGGGCCAGGCGGCCAACCGCAAGAAGCGCGGATCTGCCGGCGGCCGGCCGGTCACCCGTGATCCCATCTTTGCAAGGTGCTCAACACGGCCCAACGCTGCATCAAACGGATCAAACAGTGGCGTGGGCTGGCTTTCCGGTTCGACAAGACACCCGACAGTTATCTGACCGGCCTGTACCTACGCGGGGGCGTCCCATGGATCCGAAGCCTTCGGCCAGCCCGGAGATTCACACTCCGTACAGGCTTCAGAGCGAGAAGTGCCCGCCGGGGGCGGTCTTGTTTGGGTGATGTGTTCGTGGGACAGTTCGCGGTGTGGACGCGTATCGCCGATCTGGCTGGTACAGAGCCGGTCGGGCGCTTATTCTGATCAGCTTGGGCTGGGGTGCTGCTGGCTTCTTCTTCGTGTTCGCTGTCAACGACGGGCGCGTGTGGCCGAATGCTTACAGATTCCTGTTCGTCTACGTCAGCCTTCAAATGCTTGGGCTGCTGTGTGCATTTGCCGGTCGGACGCGGCACCGGGCGTGGCACAAATCTGTTAGCCGGTCATCGGAGAGCGAAGTGGGCGGCGCTGACCAGAAGGAGGCCGGAGGCGCCGCGTAGCGGGAATATCTGGGAGCCGTCCCCAGAGTCAGGGGCCTGGTGCAAGCAGGAACGTCAGCCTGGTGTGAAGCCGTGGGCTCTGCCGGAAGCTGCCGTCGGGCTCCCCCGGGCCAGCCAGCCTGAGGCCGCCTGGTGAGAGCGTCAGTCAGTGACGGAGACGGCATTGTCGACGAAGTCGCGAAATGCTTCCAACAGCTCACCGAGGTTCAGGGGCCCACATGCTCCTTCGAAGCGGATCCCGTCGCTCCAGACATGTACCCAGTCATCCGCGGTGCGTTCCACCTTTGAGAGGTCTAGCAAAGCCCCCGTAAGAGGTGTGTCGACGAGGTCGATCTTCACGTGCCATCCCGGATTGTCCAAGGTGTCGATAGTCACTCCGTAACTGTGTTCCCAGGCGTCATTGCAGCAGGAGGCGTACCAAGACTGGAGGAAGACGAGCGCATCGGTGATCACGTGGTGAGTTTGACACCTGTACCCCGTCGCGTGCCCGATGGGGCGGGGGCGAGGGGGGACAGCGGGGAGCGACGGGGAACGCGATCAGTACCGTTGACGCGCGTCTTCGCTGGGCGAGCGAGATCGGTGTGCGGCTTCGCAATGCAGGATGAAGTGCGAATCTCCTGGGGTCCACTCATACAAAGCCCAGGTCACCGGCCTCGGCTTTTATCTTCAGTGGCTCTCGTTCTGGGGTGTTCACAGCGCCGACGTCGGAAGCGGCCAAGCGGCCGGCGTGACCTTCGGGTCAGTCGTCCGACTCCTCCGACGAAACCGTCTCATCCGCGGGCGGGGGCTGTATGTCCGCCTTCATCCCCCAGTTCGACAACCGGAGATCCTCTTCGAAGGCGTAGTACGGGTTCTCTGTGGCGGACTTGTCGCGGCTGTCGTTCGGGTCGTGCCACGCGCTCCACGCTCTGCGGACGAGTTGGTCACGGCCGATCCACAACCGCCAGGACACCTTCCAGGAGGCGTACTCGCCGGTGGGCTTGCTGCGGAAGCCGATGCGCATGGCCGGGTTCACCTTGTGGAGTTGCGCGAAGGTGATGGTGCCCTCGTGGAGGGTGGTGCGCACACCGTCGTAGACTCCGGCGGGCCGCTTGCGCGCGGTGGTGGCCAACACTGCTCTGAGGGTGGCCGGGTCGCTGAGGCTGACATGGTGGCCGGACTTCAGAACGAGCCGGCACGGCCACTCGTACGTGACCCAATTCTTGCCCGGCGGCAGCGGCCGGTCGGGCTCGGCGTACAGCTGGTAGCCGCGCTTTCCGATGCAGATGTTGCGGGTCCCGTGGCGTCCCACGTTGTAGTTCGTCAGGTCTGTGGCCACGATCTTGCCCTTGCCGAACCCCACGACGCCGCGCACCGGCTTGTGGGTGGACCAACTGCCGAACCAGTTCGACCGGGTACGCTGGACGATCTTCACTCCATGGCCCGGTACGAGCTGGCGCTGAATGGCGTCGGCCGGATCCGACACGGCATCGGCCCGCACGACCGGCCCTGCAGTCACCGTGGATGCGGTCACCAGGAGAACCACCAGGGCCATTCGTCGCCTCATGAGCCAGGGATCTTCGCAGCGGCAGATCTCATCAGGATCACGCCTTTTCGGCGGGCTGGATTGAACGAACCTGCACACGAATCCGGCTCCTGGACATCGACCTGTTCGTCCCGATCCGTGACAATCACTCTGTGCGTCTCTTGTTGAAGTCTGCCTTGGCGGGGTCGGCGGTAGGGTTCTTACTGCTGCTCCTCCTCCACTGGCCGGCTCCCGATTCGGATTCCGAGGCCAAGCTGGCAGTGGCATTCGCGCTGGCGCCCTTCCCGCTCAGCATGGTGGCCGCGCTGCTTGCTCGCCTGCCTGCCTGGCCGGCCGTTGGGCTGCTGGCACCCTTCGCCATGCTGGCGGTCGTCTTCATCCAGCCGGACTATGACTCCTGGGTGCCTGATGGGCATCTCTCGCTGTACCTCTTCATCGCGGTCCCTGCGGTGACCGGCTTCACGCTCACGGCCCTGCTCTGTGCTCTGCTCTTGTCGAAGGCCGCGAGCTCTCCAGGAGTGGACGCAGCGTAGAGCACGTGTACAAGGCCGGCCGCCGTGTTCGGCCGCCCTGTGCCACACCAGCGGGAAGAGGCCCGTCACCAGTGGGAACGCGGTGATGGGCCTCTTGCGTCGTGTGCGGATGTCTACGGTGATCGCCACTGGCTCCTCAGAAGGCAGAACCGGGCCTGTCCGGCCGTGCCTGGCCGGTCGGTGTGTCGCAGAACTCCTGCTTGACGAGGGCGTCCACGAGCGTCAGGAAGTCCTTCGCCGAACCTCTGGTGGCCGAGTCCAGCCAGGTCACCGAGGCGGTCAGGGTCTTGCTGCCGTCGGGCGAGCTGTACATCAGGGCTCCGTAGCCGTGCGGCGGGCTGCCGTTGTGCTGGTAGACGGTGCCGCAGCCGGGGCCCAGGTCCTGCGCCCAGATGCCGAGGCCGTAGTCCTGCTTGGGGATGGACGTGGGGATCGCCGTGCGCATCTCGGCCAGCAGTGGGGCGGGCAGGAGCTTGCCGCCGTTCAGTGCGGAGAAGAACGTGGCCAGGTCCTGGGTGGTGGAGATCAGGTCACCGGCGCCGGTCAGCAGGGACAGGTTCTGGTGGGAGAGGTCGATCACGCGGTCCTTGTACTGGTAGTAGCCGTGGGCGTGCGGGCCGGGCAGTGCCGTCGTGCGGTTGCCCGCCGCGAGGGTGCCCCGCAGTCCGAGCGGGCCGGTGATGCGCCGCTTCAGCTCGGTGGCGTAGGAGTGGCCGGTGACGTTCTCGATCAGCAGCAGCGCCACCGTGTAGTTGGTGTTGGAGTAGCTCCACTGCGTCCCTGGTTCGAAGCGCGGCTTCTTGGACAGCGCCAGACGTGCCAGGTCCTCGGGCTCGTAGCTGTTGAACCGGTTGGGCACCCATTCGTCTCCGTTGGCGGGGATGCCCGGCTCGTCCATCGTCCCGTCGGGGTTGTACTCGCCGGTGTAGTTGAAGATCCCGCTGGTGTGCCGCAGCAGCATCCGTACGGTGATGCGCTCGTCCAGCCCGTAGCCGGGCAGGTAGTCGGCGGCGGGGCTGTCCAGCTCGATCCTGCCCTCGGCCACCAGTTGCAGCACCATGGTCGCGGTGAAGGTCTTGGTGATGCTGCCCGCCCAGAAGCTCCCGTCGGCCGGGGGCTTGGCGGCCGATCCCAGCTTGCGCACCCCGGCGCCCGCGGCCCAGTCGCCCTGCTGATCGCGCACGCGTAGCTGGATCCCGGTGAAACCGGCGTCGACGAAGGCGTTCATCGCCTTGCGCAGCTCCGGGCGATCCTGCGCGGTGGAGGCGGCCATGGCGGGGGTGGCGGCCCCCGCCAGCACCGCCGTTGCGAGCGCCGCGACGGCCGTGCGCCGGCTGATCGTCGTGTTCATGATGTCCTCGTCTCCGGGGTCTTGGTCGGTGTTCTCAGCTCGTGGTGCGGCCGTCGCCGAACACCTCGTCGATGAGCCGCTGTGTCGCCTGCTGGAAGGCTGCCGCCTTGGACAGGGCGGCGTCGTCCACGTAGGTCATGGAGGCCGTCATCGTCTTGCGGCCGTCGGGCGTGCTGTACATCAGCGCCGCGGAGCCGGCCATGCCGCCGTTGTGGTGGTGGACCGTGCCGCCGTTCTCGCCCAGGTCCTGCTCGAAGATCCCCAGGCCGTAGCCGATCTTCGGGTCCGGCTTGCGCATCTCGGTCAGCAGTTCGGCGGGCAGCAGCCGGCCGCCGTTCAGCGCGGAGAAGAACGTGTGCAGGTCCTGGGTGGTCGAGATCAGGTCGCCGCCGGCGGAGATCCACGAGGGATTCTGGCTGGTGACGTCCACCGTGTGCTCCTGGCCGCCGTCCTCGTACCGGTAGTAGCTGTGGGCGTGCGGTCCGGTGATCTCCGTCGAGGTGCCCGGCGCCTCGGTGCCCGTCAGTCCCAGCGGGTCCAGGATCAGCCGCTGCAGTTCCTCGGCGAACGAGCGGCCCGTGACCCGCTCGATCAGTAGCCTGGCCAGCACGTAGTTGGTGTTGGAGTAGCTCCAGTCCGTGCCCGGCTCGAAGCGCGCCGGCTTGGACAGCGCCAGCCGGACCAGCTCCTCGGGCTGGTGGGTGTCGAACCGGCCGTCCACCCATTCCTTGCCCGACCACGGGATTCCCGGCGCGAACGTCCCGTCCTCGTAGTACTCGCCGGTGTGGTTGAAGATCCCGCTGGTGTGCTGCAGCAGCATCCGTACGGTGATCCGCCCGTCCAGCGCGAACTCGGGCAGGTAGCCGTCCACCGGGCTGTCCAGCCCGATCCTGCCCTCGGCCACGAGCTGCAGCACCACGGTCGCGACGAACGTCTTGGTGGAGCTGCCGACCCGGAACCGTCCGTCCGCCGGCGGCTTCTCCGGCGAGCCCAGCTCGCGCACCCCGGCGGTGCCGACCCACTCGCCGCGCTCGTCGTTCACCCGCAGTTGCATTCCGGTGGCCACCCCGGAATCGACGTACGCCTGCATGGCCTCCTGCAGTTCCGGGCGATCCTGCCCGGCCACGGTGCTCGCCGCGCTCACCTCGGACGTGACCGGAGCGGTGTCGAGGGCTGCGCTGATCTTGCGGGCCATCTCGGTCATGGTGGGGCTGGGCGTCCCGTGGGCGGCCGCTTCGACGGCGACCAGGACGGTGCGGCGGAAGTTGTCGGCCTCGGCCGGTGCCGACTTCGCGAGCAGGCTCATGGAGGCGTTCAGGGCAGGCAGCACCTGGTCGGCGAGTTCGGCCACGGTCCTGCCGTACTTCACGCCCTTGGGCGCCTTGGCCAGCACGTGCCCGACCAGGCCGGTCGCGGAGGTCAGGGCGACGGAGCCCTCGGCGGCGGCCTTGTGGGCCGAGCCGGCGGCACCGGCGGCGGACATCAGCGAGACGGCGCCCCAGGCGGCGGTGCGCAGGGTGAGCTGGTCCTGGTCGGTGAGGGCGAGGGACATGGCGGTGCTCCTTCGGGTTTCTTCTGGCTTGTCGGTGACGAGGTCCGTTGGCGACGACAGGAACGCTACGACTGTTGCCACAGGTTTGGCAAGTAGTTGCCAAGGCGAATTGCCAAAGCTGCACCGCACTGACATCGGACTGAGGCAAGAACTTGTCTAGAGTGAGGCAAGTGAGCTACCCTCCGGACGTCGGACGACGTCAACCGCTACCCGGGAGTTCGGACATGCTCGAACAACCACTCTTCGGCCGCCGACTGAGGCAACTGAGGACGGAACGCGGCCTGACGCTCGCAGCCCTCGCGGGCGAGGGCATGTCCACCGGATACCTGTCCCGGCTGGAGTCGGGGGCGCGTCAGCCCACCGAACGGGCCATCACGCACCTGGCCACCCAGCTCGGCGTCAGCCCCGCCGCCCTCACCCAGTCCACCGCCACCTCCCTGGCCGAGAGCCTGACCCTGGCCACCGGCCTGAGCCAGGACGAAGGCGGCCAGACCCTCAGCGACGCCCTGAAAACCTCCCGCGGGGAGGACCCCCTGCTGCGCTGGCAGGCCCTCTGGCAGGTCGCCGAATGGCGTCAGTGGCGTCAGGAGTACGCCGAGCAGCGCACCTGCCTCGACGAGCTGGCCGCGCTCAGCGCGCAGATCGGGCTGCCCGAGCTGCAGTCCAGAGTGCTGGCCGCACTGTCGCGCTGCATGCGCAGCACCGGAGAGATCGCCGGCGCCGTCGACGCCGCAACACACGCCTACGAGCTGGCCGAACGCGAAGCGCTGCCCGCCCGCGTCCGGGCCTCCACGCTGCTGGCCCTGGTGTCGGCGCTGGCCGAGGCCGGGCGGCTGCCCGACGCCGCGCGGCATGCCGACGAGCTGCTCACGCTGGCGGACCAGGTCTCGGGAGCGCTGCGGGCGCAAGCCGTGTGGACCGTGGCCAACATCCGGGTCCGCCAGGGCGACCTCGACACCGGCGCGCAGCTGATGGACCAGGCCATCGACGGCTTCGACGGCCGTGACGACCTGACGCTCTGGATGCGCCTGCGCCTCGGCGCGGCCCGGCTCGACCTCAGGGCCGATCCGCCCAGAACGGAGTCCGCCCGGCGGCGTGTCACCGAAGTCCAGGCCGCGATGCCGTTCGCGGGCGCCCCCGCCATCGAGCAGCAACTGCTGGCCGTGCGCGCCCGGATCGCCGTCCTCGCCGGCGACCTCGTCGAGGCCCGCACGGTCCTCGACCGGCTGACCGGCTTCGACGACCTGCTCCCCTACCAGGAGCGGATGCGGCTCGACGTCCTGCGCAACCGCGTCCTGCTCCTGGAGGGCGAGCAGGACACGGCGCTCGCCGGGCTGCGCAAGCTCGCCGAGCAGGCCCAGCAGAGCGGCAACATGGACCTGGCCGCGGACATCTGGCGACTCGTCGCCGAATCCCTGACCAAGTAGGACGCTGTTCCAGCCCGGGTGGCGGCCTCCCGCCGCCGCCCTGGAAGCTCGCCCCGGGGTCAGCTGGAGGCCAGGGCCACTGTGGGAGGCAGGTGGGAGGCCCTGATAGCCGGGTAGATCCCGGCGATCGCGCCGACGGCCAGCGTGGCGGCGAAGGCGCCGGCCGGCACCCACGCGGGCACCGTGGGCGGCCAGCCCTGCCACAGCGCGTACCCGGCGGTCACCAGCCCGCCGAGCGCCAGCCCAGCCACTCCGCCGAGCGCCGACAGCAGCAGGGTGGTGAAGGTGCCCGCAGCGGCCGCGCGGGCGGCCAGCGCGTCCGACGGGCGGGAGACCGCGAGGTCGTGCGGTCGCTCCGGGCTGACCGTCCGCGCGAGCATGACTGCGACCTGCTCCACCGATTCCTCGCTCGACCGCTCGTACACGGTGGTGGGGTGATCGTCGAAGCCGAGCCGCGACGGCGATCCATTCGAGATCGAGCTCTACGAGCATGCGTCAGATCCACAGGTCCGACTGATCGACCGGGCAGTCCGATCGCGAGTTGGCCAGTATTTCCGGCATCTCAGACGCCTACAAGAGCGGACGAAGAACGCGTGACGCCGGAGCATGCTCCGGGATGCACGCGGGATGGACCGACATTGCAGGGCCGAGGGATAACGTCGAACCTTGTATCTTCCATCAGCAGTAAGTGCAGCTCAGAGGCTATTCGGGCCTCTTCTGCGTTTCTGGAGGAGACGAGGGCTGCTTCGCTCCTGTCAGCTTCCGCGACAATCATCACGTGATCGATCACTACCGCAATCTTTTCAGCCAACAGCAGTACTTTGAGGAGGCCCTCTGCTGGACCGTAGTGCAACCCCGCGATGAAGAGATCACAGTGGACGATCTCCTGCGGCGGCTGAACGGGGGCCGTGATCCCGAGAAACGCATCATGGAGTACCCCACAGAGGAGGCCGGGGAGGAGGACATGCCCGTGCTCTTCGTCTACCAGGGTGAAGGAGCCTGGGGTTTCCTCGAGTTCTCCCATGGCTTCGCCCCGCCCGATCACATTCTCACTGAACTCAGCAAAGAGTCACGCGTGTGGATGACGACCTGGCACTTCAACGGGGGATACACGATTCTCTACGCGGCCAACGGCAGGATCAGGGCACGGATGCGCGACTTCATCTTCGCCGAGCACGCCGTCCAGGAGGGCGATCCAGGCATCCTGGCCGAGTTCCGCGGCATGCTCGACAGCCTCGATCCCGAGGACTATCGAGGCAAGCGCAGCGCGGCGTTCGCCTTCATCGAGGCGTCCACTGGCATGGGCATCGAAAGCGAGTGGCTGGATGTGTTGGAGGAGGCATCCGTCATCGTTCTCGACAACTGGAGCGAGGACTGAAGCGCAGGCTCGACTCCAGCGCTGGTGAGCGTTGAGCCCGCGCCTCCGGTGGGGGCACTTCGGCTCGGGGGTGATCAGGTGGCGAGAAGGTTAAACGACCGCACCCGAACCGCCTGAGCGGCCCTTTGGTCGCTGCAGATAGGCCATGGATCTCGGTATGAGGTAACAGGTTATGGCCGCCAGTATCCACGCGATCCCCAGGGCGATACCAATCCATGAGATCACCAGCGGTGTCAGGAACGATGCATTCGCTTCCGACGGCTCGACCACCCTCGCACGCATCCACTTGTCCTGCACCCCCAACTGCATGAGGATGCTGGGAACAAGGACCACAAGCCCAATCCCCATCAACACCCGGCTACATGCTCTTAAAATCATTTGCTCCCCGTTCCGGTCAAGAGTCGCATCAGAGTAAGGCCCCCAATATGTGACCGATCGTAGGGCGATTGCGGGGTTGTGCCTTGCGCGCAAGCGATCCAGCGTTCTGAACTTTCGGAGAGCATAAGGGGTGGGCGATGAACACTTTTCGATGTGCGGCATCCGGCTCAAGCTGGGCGAGGGCTCCCGTACTACCCGGTCAATCGCAGAGGAACGAGGAACTCCACGCCTGCATCACCTGATCATCGCCGGCATCCGGCTCGACGAGTGCCGACTCCCGCGGTGCCGCGTTGGCGCAGCACGGTCCGTACGACCGCAGGCTGGCAACTGACATGCCGGAAACACGGACCGGACGGGCAGAGCTGCGCTACCGGGGGCTGCGTACGGAGAATTCGTTGCCGTCCGGGTCGAACATCAGGACCTGGCCGCCATCGCCCTCGCCGGTACGCGTCGCCCCGAGCGAGAGCAGGCGATCGACCTCCGCCTCCCAGTCGGCGTCGGCGGGCGTCACCAGCTCGAAGCACAACCTGTTCGTGCCCGTCTTCGGCGCCACCGGAGGACCACCCCACGTGATCTTCGTACCGCCGCTCGGCGACTGGATCGCGGTCTCCTGGTCCTGGTCCCAGACCAGTGGCCACCGCAGCGCCTCGCTCCAGAAGTAGCCGACCTCCTGGGTGCCGTCGCAGGCCAGCGCACCGATGACGCCGGTGTCGGCGAGGAACTTGTTGCCCGCCTCGATGACGCAGAACTCGTTGCCCTCCGGATCGGCGAGCACCACGTGTCCCTCTTCCGGGAGTTGGCCCACGTCGATGTGCTTCCCGCCGAGTCTCAGCGCTCTGGCCACCGTCTGCTGCTGATCGTCCGGGGAGGTGCTCGTCAGGTCGAAGTGCGCCCTGTTCTGGCCGATCTTCGGTTCCAGGCTCGGCAGGAAACGGACGCGGAAGCCGGCAGGGTTGGGCGGCAGGATCGCGACGTCGTCGTCAGGGCCGTCGGCCATCTCCCAGCCCAGTACCCCCGACCAGAACCGCGCCAGGTCCGAGGGACGGATCGCATTGAAGCAGATCGCGAACAATTGACTCGTCATACCTCACGCATCCCCTATTCGCCAAGCTTGATACAAGACCGGCTCCGCCGGCACAGCCTAAAGGTGTCCACGCGACGCCGCACCTGAGTTTCGTGGCAGGCGGCCCGGATGGGGGACGCGACCGGTACACCGCTTTGCTCCCCGCCCATGGACGACTCCTGCGCACCGACCGGCAACCCCAGCGGGTCCTGGATCCACACCTACAATGCTCACCACATCGCCGACTTGTATCCGTTCCCGGGCCTGACCGCGAGGGAGGACAACGATGAGGAAGCAGACCCTTCCCGCGCTCGCCCTCGCCGCCGCGGCGGCCCTGTCCGCCTGTGATGGACCCAGCGGCGGCGCAACCGCGAGACAAGCGGGCCCGAAGCAGGCGCATGCCCTCGGCTCTGAAGCGAAAGGCTCTTTGGACGTGTCGCTGTTACGCGTGGTCGAGGCCGACTTCGATCCGTACGGAACGCCGGAGGAACTCGCTGCGGACCGCCCCGTCGTGGCAGCCGGAACAATCGACGGCTGGCAGCAGGGCCCCGTTTTGAAAACGTATCCCGGCGGTCCTCTGGACCATCGCGTCGTCCTGCGGATGCGTGTCAAGGAAGCGCTCAAGGGCGTCAAGGGGCGGAAAACGATCCCTGATGGGCTCGTTTACATTGAGCTCAGCCAGGGTGGTGTGGTCAGCGATCCGAAGGTCCCGGTCGAGCAGTGGAAGCCGCGCAGATCCGTCGCAGATTTGAAGAAGCGCTTCCGGTCGGCACCAAGATGCTCGCGTTCCCGCGCGAGCGTCCTGGTCAGGAACTGGAGGTGCACGACCAGGGGAACCTCTTCCGCCGGATGCCGAGCTGATGCTCGTGCCTCCGCAGGGGCTGATATTCGAAGATTCGCAAGCTGGTCGGTCGGCGATCCGGAGGTACGGCTTTGGTAGGGGGTAAGGAACGGCTGAGCGTCGGAGGCGAGGCCTGGTCCAGGCTCAGGGACATGGGTGAGTTGGTCGCCCGCCTGAAGCAGCACGGAATCACCGAATGACTCAAGGCCCCATGTCGGACGAGATCGTCGCTCGTTACGGCGACATGCTGAGCGGCCTCGACACCATCGCCTACACGGTGACGCTTCCCGACTCCGGTGTCCTGTCCATCAAAGACGCCGTACGCCGACTCGGGGCAGACCTCGCCACCCTCCAAGGCCCCGACGAGCTGCCGCACAGCACCGGCTCCATCAGTCTCTACCGGGTCGGCAACGGCATCGTCACGCTGGACTGGGTCAACCCGGGCGGCGACCGCACGGAGATGACCGAGCGACTCGCCGGCGAGGGGTTCCGGCACTGGTACGTGTCCTTCGACATCGAAGGCAACACCAGCATGTACGCCCGCTACGGCCACGCCGAAGGCTTTCTCGACCACCCGGATCCAGACCCCCTGCCTTTCACGCGATGGGCGGACCACCTGGGTCCCTTGAGCCCGTACATCGACCTTCTCGTGAGCGGCTATGACAGCGAGGACGCGGAGGCGAGGGTGGACATAATCGCGGCCTGCCTCGCCGTGGTGGAGCTGGAAAGCGGCGTCCGCCTGGACGAAGCACTGATGGACAGCCCCCACTGGGCACTGCCGATCCCTCTGTGACACAGCTCGCCGCCATGACCGCCACACCCCGCGGGGTGACGATGGGTGGCGATCATTCCGGTGTCGGCTGATCGCGAGGTTCATGTGGGATCAGCAGCCACCGGGCGAAACAGTTCTCGTCGTCCAACAGGGTGTGCCAGCGCACCTTGAACGCGAACGTCGTGCACGTCGTCGTCAACATAAGGCCTGGATCGCCGTCGCGCGACGGTCGTCCGTGCGACGACGGCACCGATCCTGGTCGGGCGGGCGCCAGGGGTTGTGAGTGTGGTCCGGTGCCGTCGCATGCGGCACTGAACAAGGCGAGCTCGCCACTGTGGACGATGAGCGGGTCACCGTCCTCATCGTCGGCGTCGGGGTAGCGGAGGGCGTCGGTCAGCACGCGCGGGTAGTCGGGGCCGGAGGCCTGCACGACGGCGATGGCGCCGTCGTCTGCCTGGAAGACCTCCATCCAGCTGTCGTCGCGGACGACTCCGTCGGCGCCGATGAGGACCGCTCGGCCGGCTCCGACCGGGATGCCGGTGGTTTCCGGGCCGAGATCCACAACCTCGTCGTACTGGTCGCCGCTGAACCCGCGCCAGGCGTCGCGCAGCGAAGCGTCGACAGCGAGAAACGGATCGCCGTTCGTCCACAGCCGGCCCAGATGCACCCACGGTTCCCGCATCGGCCCATTGTGGATGCAGGTTCAGCGAAAGCCGCACGAGAGCTCCCCGCTGCCGTGAAGGGCGCCTGCTGACATACGTACGGGAAATGATCTAGGCTGGGCGCCCTTTTCCTGCGATCACATGGCGGCTGTCTTGCCTCCGTTATCGGCGATTCCTCCGCGCTGGGGAGTGCCCCTTTTGACCTTGGCGGCTCTGGCGGCTCCCGCTTTGCGTACCTTGCAGTGGCGCCTATCTGGCGGGCCGACCTACTCGGCGCACGGCTATGCCTGCCCCTTGAGTGCCGAGCCGTGGAAACCCGGGAAGTTCGATTGGCTGATCGAGATCAACTGGGGGACCATCTCCGCGGAGTTGTCCGGCTGGCCCACAGGGGTGATGGCGCTGGGGCTGTGTGCGACTCTCTCCCTTCGTGGCGGGTGGGGGGTATGGGCCGCATGGGTGACGGTGGCGCTGTTCGTGGTCTTCGCCGGGGTGTTCAGCCTTCCCTACGCTGTTCGGGTCATCTTGGACGGTTGCCGGGAAACGCTTGAGTTCGGTGGCTGGGACATCGTCAGGTTCGGACCGATGCTGCACTATTCGGCGGGCGCGGTGCTGGTCACGTTCTTGGCGCTGGTCCGGCGTGCGGAGACGGGCGGCGGCGTCCCGGGTTCCTGATCGGCAGGTCGGCAGATCGCATCCGCTACGTCGAGGAGGCGCGCAGCCTCGCGGCGACGGCCGCCGCGAGGTCGCGGTCGGCCATGAGCTGACCTGGGTGAATCAGGAGATAGTGGGTGTTGTAGGCGGCCCTCCTGGGGTCGGGGGACAGGGCGTGGCGTACCGACGACGCCGCCTGCCAGCGCGGCCGGATCGCCTCCCGCTCCGCTTCGCCCGGACGGTGATGCCACCGGCAACTCGGGCAGGCCGGCATGCCGGTCGGGTTGTCGAGGGCGAAGATGTTGCGCCTGTCGGTCGGGGAGCGGTGCGGGTCCGCGGCCGGGCCGGCCAGCCACTCGCCGGTGGCCTCGTCGATCGGATGGCCGGTCAGCTCCGACTCGTGACGGCGGATGAGCTCGGCGAGCGGGGAGTCGTGCTCGACCGGCCCCGTCTCGCCCTGTTCGGCCGACGCCAGCGCGGCGGCCAGCACCGGGTGGTCGGCCACGCCGGCCAGTGCACACTGGCGGCGGGCCTCGGCGACCGCGGCCCGGCGCTGGAGGCCGGGGGAGGCGTGGTCGATGGCCTCGGCGAGCTTCCGGTCGAAGGCGCGCAGGGCGTGCGCGGCGAGCGGGTCGCCTCGCGGAGGGTCGTTCGGAGCGCGGTCGGTGATGACGCCGCCGGGCAGTGGCGCGTCCAGCAGCGCGGGGGTGAACAGCACTCCTGAGATGCGGCTTGCCAGGGCGAGGGCCGCGGGAACGCGGCCGGAGAGGTACTGGAACTCGTCCGCCGGTTCGGGGTCGAGGCCCAGCTCGCGCATGTCCTCGTTCAGCGCGTCAGGGTGGCTGCCCCAGCGCTCCTGGGGCGTCTGCGGACGGAATGCCGTCCGGATCCGGCCGTCCGTGGCGTGTTTGAAGTCGTGCGATGCCGCGTAATTGTGGCGCATGACGGAGACGGCCTCGCCGCCGTCGCGGGTCAGCTCGCGCAGCGTCTCGCGGCGGGTGCCCTCCCAGCCGCCGTATTCGAAGGCGACGGTCCAGCCGCCGGCCCTGGTCACCAGCACCATGTCGCAGCAGCCTTCGTTCACCCCCATGCGCTCGGCGACCTCCCCGTCGTCCACGACATGGATGTTGGCGTCGACGACGCCGAACCGCCGGAGTGTCTCGCGCTCGTCCAGGCCGCGGACGAAGGTGATGGTGTAGATCTCCAAATGCCAGTCGTTCTCCCATGCGTAATCCGCGGGCGTGATTCTGCGCACCGGTTTCTCCCTCCTGAGTGATCACGGGGAGTGTGGCAGGCGGATCTGACATTCCCGCGGGGATCACCGGCGAGCGGTGCGCCGCACTTCGTGGTGCGGTTGACCGTTGTGAAGACCGAGGAGGGGGACGGGCGCCGGGTGGCCGTCGGCGGAGTCCTCGGCGCGGTCAATCATCCATGAGGTGATCGGTCGAACCGGTGAGGGCCGGTCGGGCGTAGTGGGCGCGGGACAGGTGTACGCCGGTGGCGCGGGAGGCGAGGGCCAGGGCACCGGGGATGGGGGCTTCGTAGGGTCGGTCCCCGTCGTCGTACAGGCCCAGTTCGCGGACGTCCGCGAGCAGCCGGTCGGGATCGTCGCCCTCCCGGTAGCGGTAGCCGTACAGGCCGAACGTGGTGATCAGGCGGTCGTTCACCCGGTAGGTGAAGTCCGAGTCCTCGACATCGGCGAACACCATGGCCGCGGCCGTACCCAGTGACAACGGCTCGGCCAGGTTGCTGACGTACTTGGTGGCCCATCCCGTGTCGGCGAGGACGGTTCCGCCCCGAGCGGCGTAGGCGGCGACGTTGAAGTCGCCGCGACTGCCGGGCGTGACCTTGATCCGTCGCAGCGCGTCGGAGGGGGACAGGTCACGGACGAAGGTGATGCACAAGACGGTGGTGCCGACACCGTCGGTCCACCGGTCGCTCAACCAGGCGTAGTCTGCCGCGGTCGCCCCGCCCATGTGCGCTCCTGGATCGTTTCGGGTGGCCGTCAGCCTAGACCGGACCGCGGATGCGCCGCTCGATCAGCCGGGCCGGAATCCGCTACGGCAACCCATGACAGTGATTCGCAAGGACGTCACGGTGCAATATGGGTCATCTCGTCGGGCTCAAACGGAGTGTCGGTGCAGGGAAATATGAAGTGTCCGGACTGCGGGGTGATGTTGTCCGGGGCCGGACTTCAGGAGCCGGTTTCCAGATGCCCGGGGTGTGCGCTGCCTCTGCAGGGCCCCGTCGCGCATGAGCTCTGGCAGGTGGATCAGGCTCTCGCCAGCTTGGGGGACCAGCTCGCCGGGCTGCAGGCCCGCCGTACGGAGCTGCTCGGCGTCTTACGTGCCGAGGCGGCGAGCGCGGGTGTGGCGGGGCAGCCAGGGGCGAGCGCGGGTGTGGCGGGTCAGCCGGGGGCGAGCGCGGGCGCGGCGGGGCAGGGTTTCGCGGGGGTGGCGCCTCCTGACGCGGGGGCGTTGCCGCCGTATCGAGGTGCGGTGCCTCCGCACGCGGGCGCGTTTCCGTCGTATCCAGGGCCGGTGCCTCCCTACGCGGGCGCGTTGCCGCCGTATCCGGGGGTGGCGGCCGGATCCGGGGGTGCGGGCCCCGGCGCGGCGAGGCCGGAGGTTTCCGCGGGCACCGCGAAGAACGTCCTGCTCATCCTCGGTGGTCTGCTGCTGACGGTGGCGGCGGCGGTGTTCACCGTGGTGAGCTGGGGCCGGCTGGGCATCGGCGGGCGCGCGGCCGTGCTGGCCGCGTTCACCGCACTGGTGATGCTGGCGCCGGTCGTGCTGATCCGGCGCAGGCTCACCGCGACGGCCGAGACCATGGCCGGGTTCGCGGTCGCGTTGCTGCTGCTCGACGGCTACGCGGCCAGGCGGGTGGGACTCCTCGGGGTGGACTCCCTCGACGTGTTGCAGTACACGGCGGGCGTGTTCGGGCTCACCGCGCTGATCCTGGTGGCCTATGCCCGGATCACCCGGCTTCGCGGGCCTGCTCCCGTCGCCGTCGTGCTGGCGCAGCCGGTCCTTGCGCTGCTGGTCGGTGACTGGGCGGTGACCTGGCTGGTGTCCGCGCTGGTGGCGACGGCGGCGCTGGACGTCGCGCTCGTCCGCCGCGGCCGGGGAGCGGTGCGGGTGACGGCCGCCTCGACCGGCAGCGGGGTCGCGGTCCTCGCCCTGCTGAGCGGCGTGCCGTACGCGCTGGGATCGCCTTCCGTCGGTCAGGCGCTGGTCAGGTCGGTGCCGCTGGTCGCCTTGGTGCTGCTCGGCGGGTGGGTGACCTGGCTGCTGGCCAGGTGGGGCGACGCCGAGAGGGAGATCTGGGGCTCCGCGGTCGCCGTCGGGACCGCGCTCACGCTGATCGCCGTGCCGGCGGCGCTGGCGCAACCGATGCTGGACGGTCCGGGCATGGACTGGCGTCCCCTGGCCTACCTCGTCCCGGCGCTCGGGGTGGTGCTCGCCGCCTGCCGGTTGCCCTGGCGGCGGGTACGGGCGGCGGTCATGGGCACCGGCGGGCTGGTGGCGCTGCTGACCATGCTGACAGTGCTGCCTCGGCTGGTGGTCACCCTGGCGGCGCCGTTCGCCTGGCTGGACGTCCTCTGGACAGGTGCCTGGAACGGGCGGGAGTGGCCGCCGTTCGAGATGGCGTCACCGGTGGACGTGGTGGTCCTGGCCATACCGGCGGCCGCCCTCCTCGCGGCGGCCGGGCGCGGCCACGGTGGGCGGTTGGGCAAGGTGGCGGCGGCCGGGGCGCTGGTGGCCGGGGCGCTCGCGATCGCGGTCGCCCCCCAGGCCTTCGGGATGCCCTACCCGGTCGCGACGGCGGTGCAGGCGGCGTCGGCCGTCTCACTCGCGGTGGCCGCCATCCGCGGCCGGACGCCCTGGTGGGCGGTGGCCTGCGCGCTCGTCGCCGCTCCCGTCTCGGTACGGGCGGCGGCGTACGCGTTCGGCAGCGAGCCGGCGACGCTGATCGTGCTGCCGATCCTGGCGGCGGCGGCCGTCGCGATGGCGCTGTCGGCCAGGCTGAAGGAACTCCGGCTCTGGGGGGTCGGCTTCGCCGCCCTGTTCCTCGGCCTGGAGGCGGTGGCGGCGGGGCTCTCGCTGGGCGTGCGCGTCCTGGTCGCGGGGAGCATGGGGTTCGCCGTGGCGGGGGTGCTGGTGCTGCTCATGTCGCTGTGGACGGGCTCGGCCGGCCGGAGCGGCGGGAACGGTTTCAGGTACGCCGGCGCCGTCCTGCTGCTGCTGGCGTCGTGGCTGCGGCTGGGGGCGGACGAGGTCACCGTCGTCGAGGCGTACACCGTGCCGTGCTCGCTGGTGCTGCTGGGATCCGGCTGGTGGCGGCGGCGCGGCGCGGCGGTCCCGTCGTGGGCCGCCTACGGGGCGGGTCTCTCCTTCACGATGCTGCCCAGCCTGGTGGCGGTGTACTCGGACGCCGAATGGCGGCGGTCGCTGGTGCTCGGCGTGCTGGCGCTGGCGGTGCTGCTCGCCGGGGTCCGGTCCAAGCTCCAGGCGCCCACGTCGGTCGGGGCGGTCGTGGTCGCCGGGGTCGTGGTGCGGGAACTGGCTCCGTACGTGTCGGAGCTGTTCCTCGCGGTGCCGCGCTGGGTGCCGATCGCCGTGGGGGGCCTGCTGCTCGTGGTGGTCGGGGCGACGTACGAGGCCCGCATGCGCGACCTGCGCCGGCTGCGCGACACCCTCGCGACGATGGGCTGAGGCCGCAGGGCCGGCGGGGGCCGGCTGCGTCCCGCCGGATGTCAGCGGCCATGTCAGGGCGGTGACGGCGCGGTATCAGAGCGGCCCGCGATGGTTGACCCATGAACGGTTCAGCGATGCGGCCCCAGGGCCGCGAAGCGGGCCAAGTGCCCGTCCCTCCAGGGGCGGGCGTCGGAGACCACCACTCGCAGGAGAGCATCATGCAGTTCACCACCCCCGCCCCCGTCCGCGTCGTCCTCGACATCCCCGCGGGACGCGTGCAGTTCGCGGCGGACGACCGGAGCGACACCACGGTCGAGGTCCGGCCCGCCAACGCCTCGAAGAGCCGCGACGTGCAGGCGGCGGAGCAGACCACGGTCGACTACGCCGACGGCGTCCTGCGGATCGCGACCGCGGCGAAGAGCCAGATCCTCGGCCCGTCCGGGTCGATCGAGGTGACGGTCCAGCTGCCCGCCGGCTCCCGCGTCGAGGCCAAGGCGGCCAGCGCCGAGCTGCGGACCACCGGACGCCTCGGCGACGTCGCCTTCGAAGGCGCGTACAGCCGGATCGAGATCGAGGAGGCCGCGAGCCTCCGCCTCACGGCGGTCGACGGCGACGTCGAGGTCGGCCGGCTGGGCGGGCCCGCGGAGATCAGCACCACACGCGGGGACATCCGGATCGCCGAGGCCGCGGGCGGCAAGGTCGTGCTCCGCACCCAGTCCGGCGACATCTCGATCACCGCCGCCAACGGCGTCTCGGCGGCCCTGGACGCCGGCACCAGCCACGGCCGCGTCACCAACGCACTCAGGAACGACGGCACCGTCGAGCTCGACATCCACGCCACCACCTCCAACGGCGACATCACCGCCCGCAGCCTGTGACCCGCGGCTTCCGACGGGAGGGCGGGCCAACCCGCCGGAACCGCCCTCAAGAAGAAGCCGCAGGTCAGAGCGCTCTTGTGGCGGGACTGTGAAACTGTCGGCCCAGCCCGCGCAAGCTCGGGGCCTCGGGCCGGCCGCCGGTTTCAACAGCAGGTCAGAGGCCCTTCGGGGCCTCTTCTGCGTTGCAGGGAAGGCCGGGCTCAGGAGTCGCGTCGCAGCGAGGACAGGCCCCACAGTTCGGCGATCCGTCCGTCGCGCACCCGGAACATCTCCAGCATGGTCGGTGGCTCCCGGCCGGGAATGCCGTGCACGCTCGTGCGGACGGCGACCGTGTCCCCCTCGACGATCAGGTCCTCGACGACCACCTGGACCTCGGGGAACGCCTCGTGGAACCGCCGCCACGCCTGGGAGACGCTGTCGGGGCCGGTCGTGCCCAGGGGGTGGCTGTGGAAGTCCGCCGCGAAGATCTCCGTCGTGGCGGCGTGGTCGCGGGCGTTGAAGGCGGCGTACATGCGGTGGGCCGCGGCCCGTGCGTCCTCGGTCATCGGCTCTCCTGTTCGGTCATGTTCGCGCGGACGCGGCGCAGGGCGTCCAGCACGAGGTCCCGCTGATGCGGCGGGACGCCGTCGAGGAGCCGCTCCTGGTACGCCTGGTGCGAGCGGTCGAGGTCGGCCGCGCATCGTTCGCCGGTGGGGGTGAGCGCGGACAGGGTGTAGCGGTTGTCCGCCGGGTCCAGGCGGCGGCTGACCAGCCCTTCGGCCTCGAACTCCTTGACCAGCCGGGTGACGCTCGCACCGTCGATGCCGAGCGTCCGGCGCAGCTCGCTGTGGCTGGTCTCGCCGTCGCGCCGCAGGCGGATGAGCAGTTGGACCCGGTGGGGGCTCATGCCCACGTGCCGGGCGAAGGCCTGCCGGAGCTCGGCGCAGGCGCCTCCCAGCTCACGGAAGAACGTGTCCTCAGCGGTCTCTTCGTGCACCATCTTTTTATATCGACAACTCTTGAGATGCTCAAGAGTCAACGGAAGATCGTGTGGCACACCCGCGCCCGCAACCCCTCGAACCTGGCGCACGGCGAGTGGTGGTGCCTACGCCTTTTCGTGTGCTGCGGCTTCCTCGCCGTGTGCTTCGCCGTGTGCTGCAGCGTGTGTTTCGCCGTGTGCTTCACCGTGTGTTTCGCCGCGGTCTTCGGCCGCGTGCCCGGGTGGAGCGGTGGGGCGGCCGGTGGCCGGGGAGCCACGGACAGGGCCGCCTGCGGGACGGCCGCCTTCACGACGCCCGCCGGCCCGCGCCCCTGAGCTTCCTCCTGCAGCCCACGGCTGACCGTGAATCCGACGAACACGCCCGTCCCGAGCGAGAGGGCGACCGCGATGACGACGAAGACGTGGCTGAAACGCCTCCGAGGGGCGAGCGGCGATCCCCGGAAGAGCGCGGACGGCGGAAGGACGGCCTTGCCGCGTGCCGCGGACCGGGATGGGGCCGGACGGATGAACACGGAAGATGGCAGGTCGTTCATGGTCGCCTCCGAGATCACGCTCAGACGGTTGCCGTCTGGCCCGTATGACGCTCGGCGCAAGCTCTCCGGTTCTGGAGTTGGCAGATCCTTGGGCAGGTCGGGCCCAGGTCCTGACGTTCCCGCTCGCCCGGGTCCGGGGGCAGGCGAGGCTAAACACGCCCTGATGGGTCGGCTTGGATTCGCGCTCGCACGCCAACTCCCTGTCCCGTTTTTCGCCAATTGGGTGCTTTGTCGGTTTTCCGGGTAGGTCAAGCCGCGGCGAGCAGGCGTCGGCGTGTTCGGGGTCTGTCCGCGCGCACTGGACCGCGCACTGGACTCCAGTGCAGGTCGAGATGGTGAGCGAGCGGAAGGAGAGCTGACCATGTCGAGCAGATTGCAAATGGCCTTTGCCGTCCTCGCCGGGTACTACCTCGGCAGGCGCCACAAGTTGCGCACGGCGGCGGCACTGGCGGCGGCCGGGCTGGCGGGACGCGCCAGTTGCGGCCAGGGTGGGGCTGGTGGCCTGCTGGCGCAGGGCGTCAAGACCCTCGGCTCCAATCCCGAGATTCAGCGGATGACCGGCCGCCTTCGCGGCGAGCTCATGGAAGTCGGCAAGGCGGCGGTGATCTCCGCGGCCACCAAGCAGATCGACTCCCTGACCCACAAGCTCCAGGAGCGTGGGGAGAAGTCCGGGACCGCGCAGGAAGAAGAAGCCGAGCCGCAGCCCACGAAGCGGCAGGCACCCAGGGACGAGGAAACCGACTACGGCGAGGAGGACTACGACGAAGGCGATCGCTACCAGGAGGACGACGAAGAGGAACCCGAGGCGCCGGAGCAGGCCAGACGCAGGCCCGAGGGGCAAGAGGGTCATGAGGGTCACAGAGGGCAGCGGCGGACACGTCCTGTCCGGCGGGTCGGCCAGTCACGGAGGTGAGTGCGGTGGCTGATGCAGCGAAGAGGACGGCGACCGGAAGCGGCGGGGAAGCCCTGGGCAAGGCCGCCGGAACCGCCCGTCGAGCCGGTCAGGCCGCGACGGGCACGGTCGAGGACGTCACCGGCAAGGCCGGGGACGTCACTGACAAGGCCGGGGACGTCACCGGAAAGGCAGCGGACGTCGCGGGGAAGGCCGGGGAGGCCGGCCAGGGCATCGCCGGCAACCTGCCGATGGACCGGCTCGTGCAGTCCGCGCAGGGGCTCCTGCAGGCGGCGGGCACGCGCGTGTTGTCCTCCGCCGGGGACAAGCTCGACGGACTGACCGGCCGGCTCACCGATTACGTCGAACACGGCGGAAAGGGCTTGATGAGCGCGGTCACGGGCTCGGACAAGCCCGGCTTCATGAGCGGAGCGCTGAAAGGCGGCCTCACGGGAGGTCTGAAGGGAGGCCTCAAGGGGGGCCTCAAGGGAGGACTCAAAGGCATCTGGCAGAAGATCACCGGCCGTGGCGGCGGGAAAGCCGGCCACGCGAAGATCACCAACATCGTCGAGTCGATCGACATCGGTGCGCCCCGGCGCCTGGTGTACGACCAGTGGACCCAGTTCCAGGACTTCCCGACCTTCATGAAGAAGGTCGAGACCATCAACCAGGAGTCCGACGAGGAGGTGTCCTGGAAGGCTCAGGTCTTCTGGTCGCACCGGACCTGGAAGGCGCACATCATCGAGCAGATCCCCGACCAGCGGATCATCTGGCGGTCCGAGGGAGCGAAGGGGTATGTCGACGGAGCGGTGACCTTCCATGAGGTCTCGCCTGACCTGACCCGGGTCCTGGTCGTGCTGGAGTACCACCCGCAGGGCCTGTTCGAGCGCACCGGCAACCTGTGGCGCGCCCAGGGCCGGCGCGTACGCCTGGAGCTCAAGCACTTCAGACGGCACGTGATGGCGCACCTGCTGCTGAAGCCCGACGAGCTGGAGGGCTGGCGCGGCGAGATCCGCGACAGTCAGGTCGTCAAGGATCACGAGACCGCCGTCCAGGAGGAGCGGGAGCAGCAGGAAGCCGAGGAGCAGCAGCCCGAGGAGGGCGAGCGGGCGGAAGCTGAACAGCCCGAGGAGGAGCAGCCCGAGGAGGGCGAGCGGGCGGAAGCCGAAGAGCCCGAGGAGGAGTACGAAGAGGAGCCCGAGGAGGAGGAAGAGGAAGAAGAGGAGGAGCCCGAGGAAGAAGAAGGGGAGTTCGAGGAGGAAGAGGGAGAGTTCGAGGAGCCTGAAGAGGAAGAAGAAGGAGAGGAGGAGGAAGAAGAAGAGGAGCCCGAGGAGCGTCCCGCGGCTCCGGCCGTGGCGCGGCGTCGCGCCGGAGCGCCCACCCGCCGGTCCGCCGAGCAGGACCGCCCGGTACGCCGGCGCCGGATCCGAGCCGAGTAGCCACTCGTCAGGGCCTGTCGCCGAGGGCCCGGCCACCCAGAACCAGGGGGAACGACATGACCGTTCAGCCTGCCGGTCGCGGTACACCGGCCAGCAGCGGCACCGCGGGGACAAGTCTGGCGGACGTCATCGACACCATCCTCGACAAGGGCCTCGTCATCGATGCCTTCGTCCGGGTCTCGCTCGTCGGCATCGAGGTGCTGACGATCGACACCCGGATCGTCGTGGCCAGCGTGGACACGTACCTGCGCTTCGCGGAGGCGGCCAACCGCCTCGACCTGTCGGCCACCGAGAAGGGCCTGCCGGAGGTCGTCGAGGGGGTGACGGCGGCCAGGGCCGTCGGCCAGGCGAGCCAGCCTGACGCCGGGGAGCTGGAGGCCGCCTCCGACGAGCCCGACGAGTTGCAGGAGCTCACGGGGGAGGTCGTGGACCGCGAGGAAGAGCCGCGCCGGGCACGTCGTAGAGAGGATGGCTGAGATGTCGCCACACAGAGAGGCCGCGGAGGCCGCCGGGTCCGAGGACAGGGCGCAGGCGAGCATGAACGGCTACGCGTCCTACGTGTACGGGATCGTGCCGATGGACGTCGAGGTGGAGCCCGGGACCAAGGGGGTGGGGGATCCCGGCGGGGACGTGCGGCTGGTGCCGTTCGGCCAGGTCGCCGCCCTGGTGAGCGACGTCGAGCCGGACCGTCCGCTCGGCCGCCCGCGCGACCTTCAGGCGCATCAGCGGCTGCTCGACCAGACGGCGGCGGAGGTTCCGGTGCTGCCGTTCCGGTTCGGGGCGGTGCTGACGAACTCCGAGGCCGTGGTGGAGGAGCTGCTGAAGCCGTACCACGACCAGTTCGCCGACGCCCTTCAGGAGGTGGAGGGCCGGACGCAGTACGTCGTCAACGGCCGGTACGACGAGCGCGCGATCCTGACCGAGATCCTGCGCGAGAACGGCGAGGCCGCGAGCCTCCGGCAGCAGATCACCGGCCGCTCGGAGGACGCGACGCGCAACGAGCGCATGCGGCTCGGCGAGATCATCGAGGGCACGATCGCGGACAAGCGCGAGGCCGACACCGCGACGGTGGTGGACGAGCTCTCGGACGTCTGCGAACAGCTGGCCGTGCGAGAGCCCTCTCACGAACGGGACGCCGCCCACGTGGCCGCGCTGGTGGCGCACGACCGGCGGGCCGAGTTCGAACAGGCCGTGGACGAACTGGCCCGCCGCTGGTCGGGACGCGTCGAGCTGCGGCTGCTGGGGCCGATGGCGCCGTACGACTTCGTCGGCACGAGCTGACCGCGCCGGCACGGACGCGGGCACCCGGGAGGAGTGAACATCCTTGGGACTGGGGACGTTGCTTTTTGGCTGGCCACTCATGCCGCTCTACGCGGTAGTCAAGCTCGGCGAGCTCATGCGCGACCAGGTCGAGCGCGAGCTGCACGACCCGGCCGTGGTCCGGCGCCGTCTGGAGGCGGTGGAGCAGGCCAGGGCCGACGGCCGGATCTCCGCGGAGGAGGAGGACCGGGCGGTGGAGGAGATCTTGCGGGGGATGGTCGGCTGGTGAGGCGCTAGCGGGGGGCCGCACCAGGGGAGTACGGGGGTGATGTGGTGCCTGCCAGGCAGGAGACCGAGCACAAGCGCGTGCCGGGGACGACAGGGCATGCGGAAACCGGCGGCGAGGGGCCGCCTCGCACGCGTCCGGCGGACATGCCGGCCGCCGAGGTGGCCGGGGTCGGGTTGCGGATGATGACCGAGCTGACCGGCAAGGAGGCCGAGAGCGTCACGCTGGTCGAGCCGGCCGAGGACGGGTGGCTGGTCGGCGTGGAGATGGTGGAGGACCGCCGGATCCCGTCCTCCGGTGACACCTTGGCTCTGTACGAGCTCGAACTCGACATGTCGGGCGGCCTCCTGTCCTATCGACGGGTGCGCCGGTACAAGCGCGGCAGCGGCGACCTCGCCGAGGGCTCGCGGTGAGCGCCAACGTGCGGTCGAGCCCGTACATGCCCGGAGCGTCGTACCAGCCGGCCTCCGGCGGGCGCGAGTCGGCCAACCTCGGCGACATCCTGGAACGGGTGCTCGACCGGGGCGTGGTGATCGCCGGCGACATCCAGGTGAACCTGCTCGACATCGAGCTGCTGACGATCAAGCTGCGCCTGCTCATCGCCTCGGTCGACACGGCCCGCGAGATGGGCATCGACTGGTGGGAGCACGACCCGTGGCTCACCGGCGACACCCAGGAGCTGGCCAAGGAGAACCGCAAGCTGCGCCGCCGTCTCGCGGCCCTTGAGGAGATGGTGTCCGCCCGGGTGGTGGAAGGCGGCGCCGCGACCGGGCACGCGCCTGAGGCGGTCGAGCGTGGCCACTGACCAGGGCGTCTACCTCTACGCGGTCACCCGCGACGAGGGCGGGGGGCCCGACGGCCTGGCGGGGGTGGCGGGCGCGCCCGTGCGCCGCCTCGCGCACCGGGGTCTGGCCGCGTTCCTCAGCACGGTCTCGCTGGCGGAGTTCGGCGAGGAGGCGCTGCGGCGCTCGATGGAGGACCTCGCCTGGCTGGAGGAGACCGCGCGCGCCCACCACCGGGTGGTGGAGGCCGTCGCCGCCCTCAGGCCCACGGCGCCGGTGCGGCTGGTCACCGTCTACACGGGAGAGGCGCAGGTCCGGGAGCTGCTCGACGAGCGGCACGAACAGTTCGACGCGGTGCTGGCGCGGGTGGCCGGCCGGCGGGAGTGGGGCGTCAAGGCGTACGCCGTTCCCGGCGGGGCGGAGCCGGCGTCCGACCCGCAGGGCCCGACGCCGGACGCGACGCCGGGGGCGGCCTACCTGAACCGCCGCCGGGCCGCCCTGCGCAGCCGGGAGGCCGACTGGCGCCGGGCCGCCGAGCACGCCCGGGCCGTGCACGAGGCGCTGATGGACATCGCCGTCGTCGGCAGATGCCACCGGGCCCAGGACCCGCAGCTGTCCGGACGGCGGGAGCAGATGGTCCTCAACGGCGCTTACCTGGTGGACGACGCACGCGCCGCCGAGTTCGCGCAGGTGATCGAGGACGTCGCCGAGCGGGGGGTCACCGTGGAGCTCGTCGGCCCCTGGGCGCCCTACTCCTTCGCCGCCCTCGACCAGGACGGTGAGGCGGCCCGCGGTGACGCCTCCTGAGCCGAGAGGAGCCCGGCTCGCCGCCCAGGGCCGCCTGCCCGACCAGCGGGTGGCGCTCGTCGACCTGCTGGACCGCTTGCTGGCGGGTGGGGCGGTGGTGACCGGCGACCTCGTGCTGTCCATCTCCGGCATCGACCTGGTACGGATCTCGCTGCGGGCCCTGCTGGTCAGCGTGCGCGAAGGCGACGCGGTCGAAGGAGGGATGCGACATGACGAGCCCGACTGACGGGCGGGTGGCCGGACCCGGCGAGTGGCGGCTGGAGACGGACGCCGACTCGGTGCAGCACGACCTGAGCCGTCTCGTGCTGACGCTGGTCGAGCTGATCCGCCAGCTGGTGGAGCGCCAGTGCGTCCGGCGGATGGACAACGGCGACCTGACGGGGGAGCAGCTGGAGGCGGTGGGGCTGACCCTCATGCGGCTGGAGGAGGCCATGGCCGAGTTGTGCGACCGGTTCGGGCTGACGCCCGCCGATCTCAACCTCGACCTCGGCCCCCTCGGCACCCTGCTGCCGGTGGACTGACCGTCCGCTCACGCCGCCGAGCGCATCGTGAGCCGGGCGGGCAGGACGGTGGCCGCCAGGGCCAGCACGGCCGCCGCCCCGACCACCGCCGCGTACGTCCCCACCGGCACGTACGGCACCGCGGACCCGGTCATCCCCGCCCCGAACGCGGCCAGCGTCACCAGCGCGGCCCCGGTGCCGAGCACGACGGCGGTGACCACCGCGCCCAGCGTCTCCAGCCGCAGCATGAGCAGCACCTGCCGCCGCGTCGTGCCGGCCAGGCGCAGCGCGCGCATCTCGCCCGAGCGGGCCGAGGTGGCCATGGCCAGCGTGTTCACCACGGCGATCGCGGTGAAGGCGATGATCAGGCCCAGTGCCACGAACGTGGCCTGCGGGTTCGACGCGCTCACCTCGGCGGCCCGCGCCCGGTCCAGCACCGACGCCCCGGGCAGCGCCCCGGCCAGGGCGTCCACGGTCAGCCCTGGCGCCTTGACCAGCAGGGACGCCGCGGGCTCGTCCACATGGCCCGCCACCAGGTCGTACGGCAACGTCAGGTCGCCGAAGCCCAGCCCGCGGGTGTACACCGCGCTGACCGTCACCGTCGCGGGGGTGCCGTCGCCCAGCGTCAGCTTCAGCGGGTCGCCCACCCCGACGCCCAGCCGCTCGGCGGCGGTCGAGCTGACGGCCACGTCCTTCATCGAGCCGGCGACGATGCCCAGGTCCATCGTGCGGTCGTCGTAGGTGACCGCCTGCGCGCCGTACTTGTCCAGGCCGGACCGGACGGTCGTGCGCAGCACCCGGGTGACGGCCTCGACGCCGGGAACCTTGGCCGCCTCGGCGGCGGAGGCGCCGGTCACGACGTACTCGGCGCGGGTGCCCGCGTCGGCCTGCTCCTGCGCGGCGTGGCCCATCGTGGTCTGGACGAAGAGGATCGTGCAGGTCATCGCGATCATCAGGGTCAGTGGCGACAACACCGAGGCCAGCGACCCCGAGTTGGCGCGCAGGTTGCGCGCGGCCAGGAAGCCGCCCACCCGGGAGGCCCGCAGCGGGACCGACAGCACCGCCGCGGCCACCCGTGCGACCACCGGGCCGAGCAGCGTCAGCGCGATCGTCCAGACCAGCGCGGTCAGCATCGTCACGGGCGTGGCCGCCGCCTCGGTACGCAGGTTCGACAGGACCACCGTCAGCGTCACCGCACCGGCCAGGGCCAGCGGCCCGGCCACCAGCCGCCACCGGGCCACCCTGCCGCTGTCCAGGACCGCCTCGCCCAGCGCCTCCACCGGCCGGATCCTGGTCAGCCGGCGGGCCGACACGCGGGCCGCGACCCAGGCGGCGCCGACCGTGGCCAGCAGCGCGGCCAGCGGCGGGAACGGGCTGACCACCAGGCCGAGGTTCGCGGGGACCGTCCCGAGCGCGACGAACTGGGCGCGCAGCCAGAACCCGACGCCGATGCCCGCCGCCGCGCCCAGCACCCCGGCCGCCCCGGCGACCAGCAGCGCCTCGCCGCCCACCAGCTTGCGAACCTGCCGGGGAGTGGCCGCCACGGCGCGCAGCAGGGCCAGCTCGCGCTGCCGCTGCTGGATGGACAGCGCGAACGTGCCCACCACCACCAGGATCGCGACCAGCAGCGACGTGCCGGCCAGCGCGCCGCCCATGCTGATCAGCTTGACCCGCGCCTGCTCGGCGTCCAGGAACTCCAGCCTGCCGCGTTCGTCACCCGTGTAGACCACCGTGCCCTCGGGCGCCCGGTCCAGGCCGGGGAACACGCCGACCGCGCTGACCCTGCCGGGGTGACCGGCCAGGCGGCGGGCCTCGGCGGTGCTGAAGAACACGGTGTCCTGGCTCGGCAGCGCCTGCGCGGTGACGCCCACCACGCGGTGTCCGCGCAGCTCGGCGCCCACGTCGAGGCCGGCGCGCGCGTCGACGACGACCTCGCCCGGCGACCTCGGCTCGCGTCCCTTCGCAATGGTGAACGGGGTGAGCGCGGCCGACTCCCAGCCGTGCCCGGTGAAGCCGCCGAAGGGGAACGTCACCTCCGGGATCACCTTGTCGGCCCGGATCGCCGCCACGACCGACTCGGGCAGCCAGGCGCGTTCCGTCAGGGGCTTGGCCTTGGTCTTGCTCTTGCCGTCGCCCTTGTCGACGGTCTGGCGCACGTACTGGTCGGCGGCCACGATCGCGGGGGCGCCGGCGTACCGCTCGGGGGCGACGCCGCCGCGCAGGCCGGTCTCCAGCAACATCAGGCAGGCGCACACCAGGGCGGCGGCGCACAGCAGCGCGAAGAACGCGCCGGCGAACGCGGCCTTCCTGTGCCGCAACATCCTCAACGCCAAGGTGATCATCGCGTCCACGCTCCCAGCCTGGTCATGCGCTCGGCCACCTTGTCGGCGGTCGGCGCGGTCATCGCGTCCACGATCCGGCCGTCGGCCAGGAACAGCACGGTGTCGGCGTACGAGGCGGCCACCGGGTCGTGCGTCACCATCACCACCGTCTGGCCCAGGCCGTCCACCACCTCGCGCAGCAGCCTCAGCACGTCGCGGGCGGTCATCGTGTCCAGCGCGCCCGTCGGCTCGTCGCCGAACACCACCTCCGGCCTGGTGACCAGCGCCCTGGCGATGGCCACCCGCTGCTGCTGGCCGCCCGAGAGCTGCGTGGGCCGGTGCCCGGTCCGGCCCTCCAGGCCGACCCGGCGCAGGATCTCCGCCAGCCAGTCGCGGTCCACGCGGGCCTTGGCCAGGCGCAGGGGGAGCGTGATGTTCTCGACGACGTCCAGCGCCGGGATCAGGTTGAACGCCTGGAACACGAACCCGATCCGCTGCCTGCGCAGCTCGGTCAGGGCGGTCTCGTCCATGCCCGACAGTTCCGTGCCGCCGAGCCGCACCGAGCCGGACGACGGCACGTCCAGCCCGGCCGCGCAGTGCAGGAACGTGCTCTTGCCCGACCCCGAGGGGCCCATCACGGCGGTGAACGACCCTTGCGGGATGCCCACCGACACCTCACGCAGGGCCGCCACCGCGCCCTGACCCTTGCCGTACACCTTGCTCACGGCGTCCAACCGCACCACGTCCGTCATGGGTACAAGCCTGCTGGCCTGCGCGTACGCCGACCAGAGACGCGATCACCGATCGCTCATGACGTCTTCATGATCCGGACATTTAGTCATATTTCTCCCGGGCTCTGGACGGCTCGCGGGCGACCGACGAAAAGGGCGACCCCCAGACCTGGGGATCGCCCTTCAGTGGGACCGCCGGCTCACCTTCCGGTCGGCACGCCCGGCTGCTCGGCGGACGTCCGCGGCCGCGGGACCCGGTTGTCACGCAGGTACTCGACCTCGGTACGCAGGTTCGCCAGCAGCTTGGCCGCGATGTCCTGGCTGAAGCCGTTGCGGATGACGAAGCGGATGACGGCGATGTGCTCCAGGTTGGGCGGCAGGTAGTACGTCGGGGCTTGCCAGCCGTGCATCTTCAGCCGCTCGGCCAGGTCGAAGACGGTGAAGCCGTCGAAACCGGGAGCGGTCCGGACGGCGAGCACCGGCAGTTCCGAGCCGTCGGCGATGAGCGACAGCTCGGGCAGCTTGGCGATCTCGTCGCCGAGGTAGGTCGCCACGTCCCGGCAGGTCTGCTGGACGGCGCGGTAGCCGTCGAAGCCGAGCCGCAGGAAGTTGTAGTACTGGGCGACGACCGGCGCGCCGGAGCGGGAGAAGTTGAGCGTGAAGGTGTCGATGTTGCCGCCGAGCAGGTCGCAGGAGAGCACCAGGTCTTCGGGCAGCGCGTCGGGCTCCTGCCAGACGATCCAGCCGACGCCCGGGTACACCAGGCCGAACTTGTGCCCCGAGGTGTTGATCGACTGCACCCGGGGGAGCCGGAAGTCCCACACCCGGTCGGGCTCCAGGAACGGGGTGATGAAACCGCCCACGGCGGCGTCGACGTGCAGCGGGATCGTCAGGCCGCGCTCGGCCTCCAGCCGGTCGAGTTCGGCCGACATCTGCTCGATCGGGTCGTACTTGCCGCACTGCGTGGAGCCGAGCACGCCGACGACGCCGATGGTGTTCTCGTCGCAGAACTCCCTGAGCCGGGAGGCGGACAGCGTGTAGGCCGGCTCCTCGATCGGGATCCAGCGTGGCTCGACGTCCCAGTACTGGCAGAATTTCGGCCAGCAGGTGTGGACGGCGGTGCCCATCACGAGGTTGGGCCGGTCGACGGGCAGCCCGGCTGCCCGGCGCCGCTCGCGCCACTGGAACTTCATCGCCAGCGCGCCGAGCATGGCCGCCTCGCTGGAGCCGCCCGTGGAACAGCCGACGCTGACGCCGTTTGGATCGTTCCACAGATGGTCGAGCATGTTGACGCAGCGCGCCTCGATGTCGGCCGTCTGCGGGTACTGGTCGTGGTCGACGATGTTGCGGTCGAGGGTTTCGGCGATGAGCTCGCGGGCCTGCGGCTCCATCCAGGTGGTGCAGAACGTGGCAAGGTTGAGCCGGGCGTTGCCGTCGAGAAGGAGCTCGTCACGGATGAGAGCCTGGGCCGCGCTGGGGTTCATCGGGCTGGCCGGCATCTTGAAGCGGGGCACGCCGCCCTCGGGCACCAGCCCGTTGTAGAGGGGGTTGACATCGAGCGCTTCCTGCCACCGGTCGGATTCGACTCGTCTGAGCATGAGCTTCACCTTCTCGATGAGTTCTGTGATGTCGAGCACTCACAGTAGGCAAGTTTTTACTGTCAGTCAACGCCCGCTTTGCCGAGAGCCAGTGGGTCGCAGACACGAGGAGAGGCACGTTGACGGAAGAGCCGGTGTTCGTGAGGTTCCAGAGTCCAGCGCCGAACGGCCGCGGGACGCACCCAGGGGTGTTCGGACTGGTCAACAGCCTCGCCGAGCAAGGTCTTCTGTCGGACGAGGAGGAGGCGTTCAGGCGCGAGAACAACGCGTGGTACGAGGCCAACTTCACCGACCCGACCACCGTGGACCCCGACGTCTACCGCCGCGACGTCAACCCGATGGCGGCGGCCTGGTTCAAGGCGTCGGCCGCCCGGCTCGTCGAGCGGGTGCCGGGGTATCTGGCGATCCTCGCCGCGCACGATGTGGAGTGTGTACGCCTCGAATCGGCGGATCCCGGCAGGATCATCTACGAAGACGACGATCAGGTGGTCGTCGTTCCTCATGTGTGACCGGCTGGGGCGGCTTCCAAGGTCATGGTGGCGTGCGGCATAGGGTGGGCGTGGCTTGCTGGACCGGTTCGCGGCGGCCTGCACCGATCCGATGCCGGCGCTCAGTCGAACCAGACGACCAGGCGCACGCCGTCGGGCCCGAAGCGTCGCGCCAGCGCCCGCATCACCTCGAAGACGGCCGCCCACCCGGTCTCCGGTCCCAGCAGGTCGAGGCGGGTCAAGGGGCCGGATCCGGCCGCGGGGCGTGCCGTCAGGTCCAGGTCGCGCAGCTCCGCCCAGGAGACCCAGGTGCACCCGTGCACGGCGGGGTCGAGGCGGGCGGTGTCCTCGTACTCGGCGCGGACCGGTCCCGACACGTCGTCCGGCAGGCCGCGGCCGGCCGCGACCGGCGGCCACCCCAGCCGGTCGCGGATGCCGAACAGGCAGGCGAACGACCCGTGGTCCTGGTCGTCGTAGAGCGGGTGGAGCGGGATGGAGGCGGCCGTCCAGGGGTCGCCTTCGTACCAGTCCTCGTGGGCGAGCGGGTGACGGGCCTCGATGAAGCCGTAGATGTCGGTGCTCATGGGGAGAGGGTAGGAAACGACGCCTCCGGTCAGGGGCGGTTCATGTGGAGGTGCAGGTCGCGCAGCAGGCAGACCTCCGACAGGTGGTGGATGAGCTCGCGGTGGACGTGCAGGACCAGGTCGGCCATGGGGGCCTCCGGGAAGGGCTCCGCGTCGCCCATGGGCGCGCGCAGGCCGGCCTCGCCGAGCTCCCGCACGCCCGCCAGCCACCGCTCGGCCTGCGTGTCGAGCTGGTCGAGCGCCGCGGCCGCGCCGCCGGCGTACTCCCAGGTCTCGTACGAGGCCGGCGGCGCCCCGAAGTGCACCGCGTTGCGGACGGCCAGCACGCCGACGATGACGTGGCCGAGCCGCCAGGCGATCGTGGTGAAGGGCGGCGGCACCGGCTGGGGGAAGGCGAAGTCGATCGTGTGGCCGCCCGCGCCGGCCTGGACGGGCGCCGTGGAGGTCCCGCGCGGCCGTACGCTCCAGGCGTCCGGCACCGGCGACCAGAAGTACTCCTCGTCGGTCAGGCCGTCGAGCCGGGCCCGGAGCTGGTGGTTCCAGTGGAACTCCCACTGCTCGCGCAACGTGCGGTTCCAGTCGAGTGTGTGTGCGTCCATGGAGCCACGATCACCCCACCGGCGGACAGGATCGGTCCGCTTTCTGGCAAGGTGGCGGCATGGACGAGACGGGCGGCGCGGAGCGGGGCACGACCGAGCGGGTGCTGACCCTGCTGGGCCTGTTGCAGCAGCGTCAGGTCTGGACCGGCCCCGAGCTGGCCGGACGGCTCGGCGTCACGTCCCGCACGGTCCGCCGTGACGTGGAACGGCTGCGCGCGCTCGGCTACCAGGTGCACGCCGGCCAGGGCATCGGCGGCGGCTACCGGCTCGGGCCCGGCCAGGACCTGCCGCCGCTGCTGCTCGACGACGAGGAGGCCATCGCCACCGCCGTGTCGCTGCTCGCCGGGGCGGACAGCGCGGTCGCGGGCGCGGGCGACGCCGCGATCCGGGCGCTGGCCAAGCTCGACACGGTGCTGCCCGCCCGGCTCCGGCACGAGGTGCGTGCGCTGTCCGGGGCGGTGGAGTCGTTCGGCGGCGGGCGCGTGCCGGTCGATCCCGAGGTGCTCATGACGCTGGCCAGGGCCTGCCGGGACGAGGTCGAGGCCGGCTTCGACTACCCGTCAGGAGGGCGGGTGGGGCGGCGGCGGGTGGAGCCGTACCGGCTGGTGACCTCCGACCGGCGCTGGTACCTGCTCGCCTACGACCTCGACCGGGACGGCTGGCGCAGCTTCCGGGTGGACCGGATGGCCGCGGTGGCCGCGCGCACCTTCCGGTTCCGGCCGCGCCCGGCGCCGGACGCGGCGGCGTACGTGCAGGAGGGCGTGGCGAGCCGGGCCTACCCGCACCAGGCGCGCTTCCTCCTGCACGCCCCGGCCGCCACGGTACGCGCGCAGGTCCCCGCGTCGGCGGCCGTCGTGCGGGAGCGCGGGAGCGACCGGTGCGAGCTGGTCAGCGGCGCGGGCAGCCTCGACTACGTGCTCATGCACGTGGTCGCGCTGGGCCACGACTTCGAGGTGCTCGACCCGCCGGAGCTGGGGGAACGCTGCCGGGAGCTGGCCCGCAGGCTGGCCTCGGCCGGGACGGTCAGGCCGTCGGGGTGACGGGGGCGGTGTCGAGGGTGAAGGTCTCGACGATCTCGGTGCAGGTGCCGTGCTCGCCCATCACGCACAGCGCGAGGGCCTGGTAGGTGGCGGTGAAGGCCGACGGCGCGGCGAGGAGGCCCAGGTCGAGCGGGTGGTCCCGCTGCTGGAGCCGGGTGAGGGTGATGTGCGGGCGGAACAGGTCGCCGATCTCGTCGTAGCCGTAGAGGTCGAGGTTGGCGCGGGCCGTGGACGGCGCGGTGAGCCGGTGGTCGGCCAGCACGCGGCCGACCGGGTCGCGGTGGCGTAGGCCCGTGCGCAACGGGTTGAGCGCGGCGACGACGTCCTCCTGGAGCCGGATGATCGCGTCCGTCTTCCGGTAGAACAGCTCGACCATGCCCTGCTCGTTGGCGGCGAAGGACTCGCCTTCCAGGAGTGTCGCGGAGGTGCGGCCGCTGAGGTCGCGCAGCAGCGCGACGGCCTTTTCGAGCTGGTCGGGGGTGAAATTGGCCATGTAGAGCGAGATGTGCGGGTAGAGACCGTCCTCGCGCAGGACGAACTCGGTCGCGGCGGCCTCCGCGCAACGCCGGCTCAGGCGCACGGCCTCGGCGTTGACGTCGTGCGGCGGCAACAGGACAACGTCGTAGACCGGGAGATCGCCCATAGGGGATGAGTGTAGGACGGACCGGGGGCGGTGCGCGCGGGCGGCCTGCCGTCGCAGGGCCAGGCGTACGGCCGGGAACGCGTAGGCGGCCAGCGGCGCCAGCAGGAACACCGCCCCGGCCGCGCGCTGGTCGGCCAGCGGGTCGGGCACCCCGGGCGGGGCCGCCAGGGCGAACCACTCCGCCGCGACGGCCGGGCCCACCAGCAGGTACGTCCCCAGCCCCAGGTACGCGACGGCGGCGACGGCCAGCAGCCGGACCCGCGCGGCCCACGGGAACGGCCTGGGCAGCGGGTCGAGGTCGAGCACCGCCCAGGCGACCAGCAGGCCGGCCCCGGCGGACACGGCCATGGTGACCAGGTGGGGCGCGTACCCGGCGAGCGACCAGGGCAGCCACGGCGTGCCGTACAGCAGCAGGAGCAGCACCGGGACGGCGGCCGTCACCAGCGCGGGACGGGTGAGACGGCGGCCGGGGGCGCGGTCGCCGAGAGGGCCGTACTGGGAGCCGGGGCCGGTGGCCCGCGCGGCCAGGGTGAGCGGCGCGCCCGCGCACAGCAGGAGCGGCGCGACGACGGCGAGCACGACGTGCTGCACGGCCTGCGCCGACGACATCGCCCGCGCGTACCCGCCCACGCCGCCGAACAGCGCGACCGCGGCCAGGGTCAGCCCGGCGTGCCAGGAGAGCGTGCGCAGGACCGGCCAGCCGGGCACCCGGCGCAGACCGGCGAGGTAACCGGCGGCGGGCAACGCCAGCAGCAGCAGGACGAGCGGGTCGAAGCGCACCTCGCTGAGCAGGGCGCCGGGCGAGAAGGGCGCGAGCGCGTACTCCAGGACGGGATGGTCGTGCCCGCCACCCGCGCCGGGCGGCGGCGGGGTGCGCGAGAGGCCGACGGCCAGCCCGGTCGCCGCCACCATCACGATCACCTCGCCCGCGGCCAGCCGGACGAACGTGCCCCGCACCCCCCGGTCGGCCACGCCGGCCACGGTCCGCAGACGGTGCCGCCGGCCGAACCAGGCCAGCACCGCCAGGGCGGCGACCTTGGCCAGCAGCAGCAGGCCGTACCGGCTCAGCCACAGGTCGGACAGGCGGTCGAGCCGCACCCAGCCGCTGACCGCGCCGGAGAGGGCGACGGCGGCGAAGCAGCACAGTGCGATCGTGCTGAACCGGGGCAGCACCACCCGCAGGTCGGCCGAGTGCCGGAAGTGCAGCAGCACCGCGGCCAGGCCGCCCACCCACACCGACACCCCCAGCAGATGGGCCATCAGCGCGGAGACGGCGATGTCATGGTCGGCCGCCGAGGCGGCATGGCCCACGTAGGCGGGCGGCAGCAGCCCGAACGCCGCCACGGCCAGCGGCACCCAGGCGGGCAGCCGGCGCACGAGCGTGGCCACCGCCACCGCGAACGTGGTGACCAGCACCACCAGGAGCGCCTGCGTCTGCGGGAGCGAGGTGCCGAAGTCGAGCATGCCGGGCTCGGCCAGCAGGTACTGCACCGGCATCGGGATGAAGCTGGACAAGGTGAACACGTAACCGGCCAGGGCGGCGACCGCCCACCCCAGCGCCCACCAGCCCGCCGCGCGCAGGCACCGCGCCGACTCCGGCGAGCCGGCCGGGGCCAGCACGGACGCCGCCAGCAACGTCCCCACGCACGCCACCGCGCACAGGTCGAGGGCGAGGCGGGCCAGCGGCAGCCCCCAGTCGGTGACCGGACCGGCGGTGGGCAGCCCGAAGACCTCCACCGTGCCGGCGCCGCCGCCGAAGCGCAGCACCGCGACCAGCACCAGGACGCCCACGCCGACCGCGAACACGGCGTACGTCCGGGCAGAAGCTCTCATAGCCGACCCGCCAGGTTGTCGGAGGCCAGGAACCCGGCCGCGCCGCCCGGGGCGGGCGCGACCCCCACATGCTCCCACGGGGTCCCGGGCCGGGCCAGGCGCGAGCGACGTCTGCTTCGAGCGCATACGCGGAGATACGCGCGCCCGCCGCCCGCGGTTCAGCAGGTCAGGGGTGGAGCCCCAGGAGGGTGACGGCCTGTTCGCGCATCTCGACCTTGCGGATCTTGCCCGTGACCGTCATCGGGAACCCGTTGACCAGGTGCACGTAGCGGGGGACCTTGTAGTGGGCCAGGCGGCCGGCGCAGAAGTCCCTGATCGCCTCGGCGGTCAGCGGCTCGGTGCCGGGGCGCATGACGATCCAGGCCATCAGCTCCTCGCCGTACTTCTCGTCCGGCACGCCGATCACCTGGACGTCGGCGATGTCGGGATGCGTGTAGAGGTACTCCTCGACCTCGCGCGGATAGACGTTCTCGCCGCCGCGGATGACCATGTCCTTGATCCGGCCGACGATGTTGACGTAGCCCTCGGCGTCCATGGTGGCCAGGTCGCCGGTGTGCATCCAGCGGGCCTCGTCGATCGACTCGGCTGTCTTGTCCGGCTCGTTCCAGTAGCCGAGCATCACCGAGTAGCCGCGGGTGCACAGCTCGCCCGGCTCGCCCCGGGGCACCGCGAGCCCGGTCTCCGGATGCACGATCTTCACCTCAAGGTGCGGCATCACCTGGCCGACCGTCTCGGTGCGCCGTACCAGCCCGTCGTCGCGGCGGGTCATCGTCGACACGGGGGACGTCTCGGTCATGCCGTAGCAGATCGCCACCTCGCTCATGTGCATCTCGCCGATCACCCGCTTCATCACCTCGACCGGGCACGGCGAGCCCGCCATGATGCCGGTGCGCAGCGACGACAGGTCGAAGTCGGCGAAGCGCGGATGGCCCAGCTCGGCGATGAACATCGTCGGCACGCCGTACAGCGAGGTGCACCGCTCGGCCTCCACGGCCCGCAGCGTGGCCTCGGCGTCGAAGCCGGGCGCGGGCAGCACCACGCAGGCGCCGTGCGAGGTCGCGCCCAGGTTGCCCATGACCATGCCGAAGCAGTGGTAGAGCGGCACCGGCAGGCAGACCCGGTCGTCCTCGGTGTAGCCGACGCCCTCGCCGACGAAGTAGCCGTTGTTGAGGATGTTGTGGTGCGACAGCGTCGCGCCCTTGGGGAAGCCGGTCGTGCCCGAGGTGTACTGGATGTTGATCGGGTCGTCGAAGGACAGCGTGGCCGCCCGTGCGCGCAGCGCGGCGGGGTCGGCGCGGCGGCCGGTCTCGACCAGCTCGTCCCAGCCGGGCTCGCCGATGAACACCACCTGCGTGAAGCCGATCTCGGCGAGCATCGCGCGGTAGTCGCTCGTCTTGTGCTCGACGGCGCTGACCAGCAGCCGCATGCCCGACTGGCGGACCACGTAGTCCAGCTCGTGGGCGCGGTAGGCCGGGTTGATGTTGACCAGGATCGCGCCGATCTTGGCGGTGGCGTACTGCGTCAGCACCCATTCGGCGCAGTTGGGCGCCCAGATGCCGACCCGGTCGCCCTTGGCGATGCCCCTGGCCAGCAGGCCGAGCGCCACCTCGTTCACCGCGGCGTCGAACTCGGCGTACGTCCAGCGCCGCCCGCTCGCCATCTCGACCAGCGCCTCGCGGCCCGCGTACCGGGCCGCGGCGCGTTCCAGGTTCTCCCCGATCGTCTGGCCCAGCAGGGGGAGCGCGGAGACGCCGGACGCGTAGGAGAGCAGTGAGTCACCCATGCCCGAAGCATCCGCCAGGGCGGTGCGGCACGCTACCCCCGTTCAGGGGTAGCCGCGGGACGCCGGCCGCGTGCCATGCTGGTGACATGGCGGTGACACATCTTCCGTCGAGTGCCCTGGCCCCGCAGGCCGCCGTGCTCCTGCGGGCCGCCCTCATCCGGATGCGGCACGTCGTCGGGCTGCCCGTCCTGTTCGGCGGCGCGGTGTCGGCCCCGGGCGGCGCCGTGCGGCTCACCGAGCTGACGGGGGTCCGCACGGACGTGCTGCGCGGGCTCGCCATCCACACCGGCAGCGGCCTGGGCGGCCGGGTCCTGGTCACCGCCAGGCCGGGCAGCGTCGAGGACTACGTCACCGACTCCCGCATCAGCCACGAATACGACAGACCGGTGGCGGCGGAGGGCCTGCGGGCGATCGCGGCCGTCCCCGTCGTGGTGGGCGAGACGGTCTACGGGCTGCTCTACGGCGGCGTCCGCGAGCCGCTGCCGCTCGGCACCCGCGTCCTCGACGGCATGAACCAGATCGCCGCCCGGCTCGGCGTCGAGCTGGCCGTACGGGCGGAGGTGGAGCGGCGGGTGGCCGCGCTGGAGACGGCCGCGATCACCGGCGCGGCCCGCGAACGGCCCGCCGGCCCCGAATGGGAGCAGCTGCGTGAGGCGCACGCCGAGCTGCGCTCGATCGCCCAGGAGGTCGCCGACCCGGTCCTGCGCGAGCGGCTGCAGGGCGTCTGCGACCGGCTGACCTCGCCGGACGGCGGTCCCGTCCCGGCCAACCCGCTCTCGCCCCGGGAGCTCGACGTGCTCTCCCTGGTCGCGGTCGGCTGCGGCAACGCCGAGGTCGGCCGGCGGCTCGACCTGAAGCCGGAGACGGTCAAGAGCTACCTGCGCAGCGCGATGCGCAAGCTCGGCACCCACACCCGCATGGAGAGCGTGGTCTCGGCCAGGCGCGCCGGCTACCTCCCCTGACCCCGGCGGATTTACCAACTACGGACGATGACGGTCGGCGCCGCCGACCGGTTCCGGGTAGGCCCCCACCATGACTGCTTGGACGAACGACGAACTCGACCGGATCGCCGCCGCCGAGGAGCTGCAGATCGCGTCCCTGCGCGGCGACGGCGAGCTGCGCCGCCCGGTGACGATCTGGGTCGTCCGCCTCGGCGACGACCTGTACGTCCGGGCCGTGAACGGGCGGGACGGCACCTGGTTCCGCGGCGCCCAGGAGCGCGGACGCGGCCGGATCCAGGCCGGCGGCGTCGACAAGGGCGTCACGTTCGCCGACGCAGACCAGGAGCTCAACGACCGGATCGACGCCGCGTACCGGGCCAAGTACCGCCACTACCCGGAGAGCATCGTGGACTCGGTGGTCAGCGGGCAGGCGCGGGCCGCCACGATCAGGCTCGTGCCGCGCTCCTGACCCGGTAACGAGAGGTCCGAAGGCCGCCAGCGTCCGGCCCGCACCGGCGGCGACAGTGGGAGGCATGAACACTGTCGTGGATCAGCACGTCCGCATTGAACCCAACATCCTCTACTTCGGCACCCCCGTCGTCCTGATCTCCACCGTGAACGAGGACGGCACCCCCAACCTCGCCCCCATGTCGTCGGCCTTCTGGCTGGGCTGGCGCGGCATGCTGGGGCTCGGGGCCAAATCGAAGACGTCCCAGAACCTGTTGCGGACCGGCGAAGGCGTGCTCAACCTGCCTTCCGACGCGCTCGCCCCCCAGGTGGACCGGCTGGCGCTGACCACCGGGAGCGATCCGGTCCCCGAGCGGAAGCACCAGCGCGGCTACCGGTTCGTGCCGGACAAGTTCCAGCGGGCGGGGCTGACCGCCGTCGCGTCGGAGACGGTGGCCGCGCCCCGGGTGGCCGAGTGCCCGGTCGCCATGGAGGTCGTGGTGGAGGAGACGCATCCGGTCGGCGACGGCGGGGTGCTCGCGTTCGAGGTGCGGGTGCAGCGGGTCTGGGTGCACGAGGACATCCGGATGGAGGGCACCGACGACCACATCGACCCCGACGCCTGGCGTCCGCTCATCATGAGCTTCCAGAAGCTGTACGGCCTGGGCCCGCAGGTGCACCCGTCCACGCTGGCGAGCATCCCGGAGCGGCACTACCGCAGCGCCGACCTCGAACGCGCGCGCACCCTCTAGAGGCACTCCAGCAGCGGCAGCCAGGTGCGGTGGGCGCACAGCTCCATGATCCGCTCCCGGGGCAGCCACTCCGCGCCGGTGCTCTCCGACCCCGCCGGCGGCGCGGTCGCGGCGCCGGGCGCCGCCAGCCGCGCCCGGAACATCACCATGTACGTCAGCGGCGCGTAGCGGTACCCGGCGGGAGCCGGGCGCAGCAGCTCGACGCGCTGCCACGCGAACACCGACAGGGCGGGCGGCTCCAGGAGCAGGCCGGTCTCCTCCTGGAGCTCCCGGACCGCGGCCTCGGCGGCGCTCTCACCGGCCTCCAGGTGGCCGCCCGGCACGTCCCAGCCGCGTCCGGGCCGGTCGACGCAGGTGAGCAGGGTCCTGCCGATGCTGTCGGTGACGAACGCGAACGCCGAGGTCGTGCCGTCGGCGGGCGGGAGGTCCGGGGAGAGGATCACGTCGAGGCGGTGCTCGACGGGGATCCACGGCACGGTGCGGGAGGCCATCACACGGGTCATGCCTCCATTTCACACGCCCTTGCGCATGGCCCGGTTGCCCAGGTACAGGCCGATCGCGGCGACCAGGCAGGCCGACGCGGTGCCGTACAGGACGGAGGGGTTCGCGAGGTCGCCGGAGAACAGCGCGCGCTGGCCTTCGACGATGTACGTGACCGGGTTCGCCGCACCGACGGCGCGCAGCCACCCGGGCGCGGTGTCCAGGGGCAGCAGCACGCCCGACAGCAGCAGCAGGGGGAACAGGATCGACTGGCTGACGACGTAGAACAGCGTCCCGCCGGGCGCCGACCGGATGGCCAGGACGAACGAGAACGCCCCCAGCCCCACCCCGAACACGGTGAGCTGCGCCAGCCCAGCCAGGACGCCCGCCGGATACAGCTCGAACCCCAGCGGGACGGCCAGCACGATGATCAGCACGGCCTGGGCCAGCAGGACCACCATCGCCTTCATCGCCCGGCCCACCAGCATCGCCGTCCGGTTCAGCGGCGTGACCAGCATGCGTTCCAGCGAGCCGCCGATCAGCTCGACCAGCAGCGTGTAACCGGCCGACATCGGCCCGGTCAGGCACATCATGACCAGGATGCCCGGCACGAACCACTGCCACGACGAGCCCACCGCGCCGTCCAGCAGCGCGCCGAACAGGAACAGGAACAGCAGCGGCTGGCCCATCTCGAACAGCAGCGCGACCGGCTCGCGCAGGACCGGCCGGAACTCGCGGGTGAAGACGGTGGCGGTGTCACGCAGGAAGGTCGTCATCGGTGAGGCTTCTCCCGGTGAGGGTGAGGAACACGTCGTCAAGGGTGGGGCGCGCGGTCTCGGCGGCGGTCACCTTGATCCCGGCGGCGTCCAGCGCCCGCAGGCGGCCGGGGAGCGCGGCGGGCGCGTTCGCCACCCGCACCCGCACGGTGACGCCCTCGGCTTGGCCGCCGGTCAGCTCGGCGGCCCTGGCGGCGTCCTGGGCGGTGTCCGTGGTGACCGTGACGGTGTCGCCGGCCAGGTCGTTCTTGAGCTGCTCGGCCGTGCCGTCGGCGATGATCGTGCCGTTGTCGATGATCATCACCCGTTCGGCCATGTTGTCGGCCTCCTCCAGGTAGTGGGTGGTGAGGAAGATCGTGGTGCCGTACGCCTCGCGCAGGCGCAGGATGTGCCGCCAGATGTCGGCGCGGCTCTTCGGGTCGAGGCCGGTCGAGGGCTCGTCGAGGAAGAGCAGGTCGGGGCGGTGGATCAGGCCGAGCGCGATGTCCAGGCGGCGGCGCTGGCCGCCGGACAGCGTGCCCGGCCTGCGGCTCGCCAGGTCTTCCAGGTCGAGCAGGCGCATCAGCTCGCCGGCCCGCGCGACGGCGTCGGAGACGGTCAGGCCGTAGCAGCGGCCCTGCGTGACGAGCTCGTCCCGGACGCGGAAGCTCTCGCCCGCGCTGTTCTTCTGGCCGACGTAGCCGATGCGGGAGCGCACCCCGGCCGGGTCGCGGGTGACGTCGTGGCCGGCGACGACGGCGGTGCCGGAGGTGGGCGGCAGCAGGGTCGTGAGCAGGCGGAGGGTGGTGGACTTGCCGGCGCCGTTGGGACCGAGGAAGGCGACGAGCCGGCCGGGTTCGACGTCGAGGTCGATGCCGCGTACGGCTTCGACGGTCTCCTTCTTCATTCTGAACACTCGGGTGAGGGCCCGGGTGTGGATCATGGGTGGTGCCTCCTGGGCATGGCGAAGAAGCCCCTGGTCAGGGGCCCTTTCGGGGATCGGTTCAGTTTGAGCCGGGTGGTATCGATTTGGCAAACGCGAATGTGACGTTCATATACGGCTCTGACCTGCGGAAACGACATCTGGAGAGGTGGGCGCCGAACGCGGATTTGTGGGCCTCGACATGGGGTTTCGCGCTTTTTCACGGAAAGACGTGACATTTCCGTGCTTGCGGCGTAAGTGGCGGCTCCGCGATGATCTCGGGCGTGAAACGCTTGTGGTTAATTGCGGTAATTGCCGCTGTCGGCATGACAGGGGTCGCGGAGGCGGCCGACGGTGTTCCCGGTGTCGACGTCAGCAACTGGACGGGCGACGTGGACTGGGCGAGCGTGGCCGCAGGCGGCGGAAAGTTCGCGTTCGTGCAGGCCACGGAGGGCACGAACTACCGCAACCCACGCTTCGACCCGCAGTTCGGCGGGGCCGCGACGGCCGGGCTCGTGCGCGGCGCTTATCACTTTGCGCAACCGCATGAATCCGACGGGACAGCGCAAGCCGACTATTTCCTGCAGAACGGCGGAAACTGGACCAGCGACGGTCAAACGCTGCCCGGAGTGCTCGATATCGAGGACAACCCGTACAAGGACAAGAACGGCAAGAACAACTGTTACGACCTGTCCGCCGAGGACATGGTCACCTGGATCAAGGACTTCACCAAGAAGTACCGGCAGCAGACCGGCCGGGACGCGATCATCTACACCACCACGAGCTGGTGGCAGACCTGCACGGGCAACTCCGGCGCGTTCAAGGCCAACCCGCTCTGGCTGGCCCGTTGGGGGAGCGATCCCGGTGAGCTGCCGAAGGGCTGGAAGCGGCACACGTTCTGGCAGTCGGCGGAGAAGGGCTCGCTGGCCGGCGGCCAGAACTCCTTCAACGGCTCGGAGTCCCAGCTGCGGTCGCTGGCCAACCCGCCCGCCCGGGTGTCGGTCTCCGGCCTGGTCAAGGGCAGGAAGCTCTACCGGGTGACGATCACGAACACCGGCCCGCACCCCGTCGAGGACATCGTGGTCTCCGGGCGCGCGTACGGCGGCCAGAAGGTGGTGAAGGCCCCCGGGTGCAAGTTCAGCGGCACGGCGGTGCGCTGCGTGGTCGGCAAGCTGGAGCGGGGCCAGAAGGCCGCCTTCACCTTCACCACCAGACCGAAGCCGAAGGGCCGGGTCGGGATGGTCGTCGAGGTAGGAACGGTCACACTTGACCTCAAAAGCTGAAATATCGCGATAGGTAGGATAAAACCCGGGATCTCGGCTTAAGGGAGAAACGGGTGGCGCGGCGGCGGCTGGTCCTGGCGGTGACCGCCCTGGTCGTCCTGCTGGCGGGCGCGGCGTCCATGCCGTTGTCGACGTTCGTGCCGTCCAGGATCGTGCGCATCGCGTACGAGATCGAGCGGTACGACATCACCTACTCCTGGGGCGGCGGCCACGGCGAGCGGCCCGGCCCCACGAAGGGCACCTGCCTGGGCTACAGCGGCCGGATCAAGCCCTGCCCGGCCGCGCGCACCCGCGGCCTCGACTGCTCCGGCCTGGCCCGATGGGTGTACGCCCTGGCCAACGGAAGGGACGTGCTCGGCCCCGGCAACACCGACGACCACGTACGCAGGATGCGGCCCGTGGAGCGCGGCCTGCCGGGCGACTTAGTCTTCTTCGGAAAAATCACGAAAAATAAGATCAAGACGCATCATGTGGGCATCTATCTAGGTCGTGGGAAGATGATGAACGCGCCTGAGACGGGGGCCTCGGTGCGCATTGACGATATTGGGCGAAGATCGGACTTCGCAGGCTTCTACCGGTACTGAAGGCGGGCGCTACCGGTACGGAAAAAGGGTGCCATGCTCCAGTTACACCTCCTTGGACCGCTCCACGCCACCCTGGACGGCCGCCGGCTCGACCTCGGCTCCGCCAGGCAGCGCGCCGTGCTCGCCCGCCTGGTCGCCGCCGACGGCCAGGTCGTCTCGACCGACCGGTTCATCGAGGACCTGTGGCAGGGGCAGCCGCCGCCCAAGGCCCTGGCCGCGCTCCAGGTCTACGTCTCGAACCTGCGCCGCGTCCTCGAACCCGACCGGCCGCCGCGCGCCCCCGCCGGAGTGATCGTCAGCGCCCCGCCCGGCTACCGGCTCTGCCTGCCCGACGAGGCCGTGGACGCCTGGCGGCTGCCCGGCCTCATCGACGCGGCCGGCGCGGCGCTCAAGCGGGGCGCGGGCGCCGTCGCCCACGACCTGCTCGACCAGGCGCTCGGCCTGTGGACGGGCGCCGCCTACGCCGAGTTCACCGAGGAGTGGGCCGCGCCCGAGGCGGCCAGGATGGCCGAGCTCAGGCTCGTCGCCGTCGAGTACCGCGCCGAGGCCGCGTTGCTGATGGGCCGCCACGCCGAGGCCGTGCCGGAGCTGCGCGGCCACGCCGACGCCCACCCCCTGCGCGAGAACGCCGTCCGCCTGCTGGCCCTGGCCCTCTACCGAGCCGGCAGCCAGGCCGAGGCGCTGGCCGTGCTGCGCCGGGCCCGCGAGAACCTGGCCGAGGAGCTCGGCGTCGATCCAGGCCCGGCCCTGCGCGCGCTCGAACAGGACATCCTCCGCCAATCCGAGTCCCTGCACGCGCCCGAGGTCGTGGAACACGTCCAGGAACGGCCCGTGGCCGCGCAGGAGCCCTCGATCGTGGGCCGGGCCCGCGAGCTGGCCGCGCTGCGGGAGGAGGCCGTGCGGCCCTTCCGGCGCACGGTCTGGCTGGGCGGCGAGCCGGGCGCGGGCAAGAGCGCCCTGGCCGAGGCGTTCGCGGCCGAGCTGGCCGAGCGCGGGTGGCGGGTCGCGTTCGGACGCTGCCCCGAGATCGACGGTGACGCGCCGCCCGCCTGGGCGTGGAGCGAGATCGTCCGGCAGCTCGCCGCCGTACGGCCGCCCGCCGCCGCCGACGCGGCCCGCCTGGCCCCCCTCCTGAACGACGGCGTCGCCATCCAGAACCAGTTCCAGCTCGCCAGGGCCGTGGCCGGCTACCTGGCGGGCTGCGCGCCGCTGCTCGTGGTGCTCGAAGACGTCCACCGGGCCGACGGCGAGACCCTGCACCTGCTGCGGCACCTGGACCCCGCCGCGCGGATCCTGGTCGTCGCCACCTACCGCCCGGCCGAGACCACCGAGGACCTGTCCGCCACCCTGGCCGCGCTCGCCACCGGCAGCAGGCACGTCGAGCTCGCCGGGCTCGACGAGGCGGCCGTCGCCACGCTGCTCGAACGCCACTCACAGCGCGCCGGACTCGACCCCGCCACCGTACGGACGGTCCTGGAGCGCACGCTCGGCAACCCGCTGTTCGTCTGCGAGATCGCCCGCCTGCTGGCCTCCGAGGGGCCGCAGGCCGCCGAGGCGCTGCCGCCCGGCGTGCGCGACCTCATCCGCCGCCGCATCACCCGCCTGCCCGCGACCGCCCAGACCGTGCTGCGCAACGCCGCCGTCGTCGGCAGGGACGCCGACGTGGACGTGCTGATCGCGCTGCACGACGGCGACGAGGACACCGTCTTCGACGGCCTGGAGGCGGGCGTCATGACGGGCCTGCTGGCCGAGCCGGGGCCGGGCCGCGTCAGGTTCACGCACGTCCTGGTCAGGCAGGCGCTGTACGAGGACACCGCGCGGATCCGCCGGACCAGGCTGCACGGGCGCGTGGTGTCGGTGCTGGAGCGGCTGCGGCCCAACGACGTGGCGGCCCTGGCGCACCACGCGCTTGAGGCCGCCGTGCCGGACGCCGTGCGGTACGCCAGGGCGGCGGCCGTCCAGGCGTCCGGCCTGCACGCGCACCGCGAGGCGGCGGCGCTGTGGCGCGCCGCGCTGGAGTTCGCCACCGACGACGCGACCCGGCTCGACCTGCTGTGCGGACTGGTGTCGGCGCTGGGCCACGCCGGCGACGTGCTGGGCGCGCTGGCCGCCAGGACGCGGGCCGTCGAGCTGGCCGCCCCGCGCGGCGCGCTCGCCCGCGCGCTGACCTCCTACGAAGCCCCCGTGGTCTGGACGATCCAGGTGGACTCCCTCTACAACCGGGACTTCATGGAGGCCGTGGAACGCGAGCTGGCGGCCGGTCCCGACGACGAGACGCGCTGCCGCCTGCTGGCCGCGCTCGTGTTCGAGCTGGAGGGGCACGACGACGACCGCGTGGACGCCGCCGGCGCCGAGGCCGTGGCCCTGGCCCGCCGCCTCGGCCGTCCCGACCTGCTCTGCCTGGCGCTCAACGCCCGCTACTTCGCCGTGCTCAGCCCCGAACGGCGGGACGAGCTGGAGGCCGTCGGCGCCGAGCTGCTGGAGCTGGGCCGCACCCACCGGCTCGTCGGCTACCTCACGCTGGGCCACTGCGCGCTGCTCATGGCCGCACTCGGACGCACCGATCTGGAGGCGGCCAGGCGGCACGCCGACAGCGGCGTGGCGGTGTCCACCAGCGGCCAGCTCGGCATGTCGCTGGCCATCCTGGCGCTGTTCGGCGCACTGCGGAAGCTGGTCGAGGGCGAGTTCGACGAGGCGGAGGCCGTCTACACCGGGCTCACCGAGCAGATGGCCGAGCGCGGCGGCGTCAACGCGCGGGCCATGGGCGCTCTGTGCAGGTTCGCCGTCCGGATGGCCCGCGGGAACGTCCGCGACTCCCTCGACGAGCTGGCCGCCATCCGGGAACGCGTGAACAGCGCCACCGTGCACGAGATCTACGCCGGGGCGCTGGCGGCCGCGGGCGAGCTGGAGGCGGCCCGGCGGGTGTGGCGGCCCGAGTCGTGGCTGCCGCGCAACTACTACTGGCTGATGTGGCAGGCGCTGCGCGGCCAGACCGCCGTCGCCCTGGAGGACCGCGAGGTGGCCGCACGCTCCTACCGCGTCCTGCTGCCGTGGGCGGACGAGCTGGCCGGGATGGGCAGCGGGTCGATCACGCTCGGGCCGGTCGCGCTGGTGCTCGGCGACCTGGCCGAGCTGCTCGGGCTGCCGGCCGACGGCCACTACGCGCAGGCTCTGCAGGTCGCCGAGCGTGTCGGCTCGCCCCACTGGGCGCAGGCGGCCCGCCGCCGCCTGGCGCGCCGCTGAGCGGTCCCAGAAGGCTCACGGCGTGCCGAAGATCAGGCTCTGGCGGCGCCGGTGGCCGCGGCCCATGAGCGCGAGCAGCACCACGAGCACCGGCCCGGCCAGGCGCCGCAGCTCGGCCAGCTCCTCCGGCCGCGCGTACTGGGCGATCCTAGGCAGGTCGAACCGGGCGTCCCCGCCCTTCCTGACCTCGGTCTCGACCTTCTCCCAGTCCGCCTCCGAGACGTACTTGGCGACGACCGGGAAGATCAGCCGCTCCTCCTCCTCGATGTGCTCGTCCAGCAGGTCGGCGAGCGCGGCCAGGGACTTGGCCATCCGCCGGGCCGCCTGCCCGTCGGAGCCGAGCTGGGCCGCGGCCGTCGTGATCTCCTCCAGCAGCGGGTCGAGCGCCGCGTGGTCGTCGGTCAGGTCGCTCAGGTCCACCTCGGCGCCCGCCGAGCGCACGATGACCGGCCACAACACGTTGTCCTCGGCCTGGTGATGGTGGTGGATGCCCGCGCACAGCTTGGCGGTGAACGTCGCGATCGCCCGCAGCCGCTCCTGACCGGCCGGCTGCTCGCCGGCGGCGATCGCGCTCATCACCTCGGCCAGACGGCGGGTGTCCCCGCGCATGGCCCGGTGCGTGATGCGGAAGCCGAGCATGTTGGGTGCCATTTCGGTGCTCCTTCTGTCCGTTTGGCACCAGCGTGGGACGCGGCTCTTAGACACCTCTTGGTGCCGACTTGGCATGGCGGTAACGCCTGTGGCGGACGGAAATTGAGAGACCCGGCGGCTAGGGTGTGCCGCTATGGACAGGCGATGGGTCGGCCTCGACGGCGTCGAGGTCGTGCCGGCGATGCGGGCGGGCCGGCAGGTGCTGCGGGTGCGCAGGAACGGGTGGCTGGTCGCCGACTGTCGTTCGGTGGCGGAGGTGGCCGCGCACGTCGACCTGGCCGATCTGTGCGAGGTGATCGATCTCGCCGCGCGCCGCGGATCCGGCGGCGTGGTGGAGGCCCGTACGAGTTCGCATCATGGCTGAGTGCCGTGTATGGTTACACCTGTCCGCAGCGAGCGGACAGGCCCCTATAGCTCAGTCGGCAGAGCGTCTCCATGGTAAGGAGAAGGTCAACGGTTCGATTCCGTTTGGGGGCTCTTGTAATGAGCAGATACGACGCCCGGCCAAGGTGACTTGGAGCCGGGCGTTTTTCGTTGTGCGGGTTGAGAGGCGCTTGTTTCGGGGCTTCAGCCGGCCCCAAGAAGGCTCCAAGCGCCGGCGTGTTCCATGACGGTCATGAGAAACATGTTCGCGGCCCGTGGTGTGCGCCGGGCGCTGGCTCTGATCCTGCTCTCCGTCTCGACCGTGCTGACGATCAGCGTGGCGAGCAGTCCCGCCTACGCGTGGAACCCGGCGAACGACGGCTGGCACAAATGCCTGATCGACGGCAAATGGATGTGGTGCAAGGACCTGTAGGTCCTGCGGGCGAGCCGCTCTTCCCCGTGCGGGAGGGCGGCTTTTCGGTTGTACGGCTCTTATGTTCTGGCCTTTCGGGACGCGAAGGCGGGGAGGTCGATCACCTCGACCAGGTCGGCGAGGTCCACGTGGTGGACGATCTGGGCGATGGTGCCGTAGTAGCCGAGGAGGTAGCGGCGGCCGTTCACGGTCTGGGTGACCTTGATGCGTTGCCTCGCGCCGAGGGTGATGACCTCGACGAGGATGCCGCGGGGGCCGTGCCAGCGTGTCACGCCACAACTCTACGCAAAACGGACAAAAGCATAGAATGTGGACCGGTGGGCAGTAGGCGGGTGAGGGTTGGTTGCCCACACCTGAAAGCTCCGGACGCGGGGAAGCGTCCGGAGCTTTCGCGTGCCCGGAGTTGTGGCGTTGCGCGGGTTCGCTGCCCCGCGCTACGCGGTCTCGTCGAGGGGCGGGTAGGCGAAGTGGCGGGTGTCGGCGAAGGTCTGCGGGCCGGTGAGCCGGTAGCCGTGGGCGGCCTCGCTGGTGGTGTGGTACGGCCCCACGTCCACGGTGTCGGCGATCGACCAGACGCCTCTCACCTGCTGCTTGACGACGTAGAGGAACTCGTTGAAGTCGAGTGAGGAGGAGACGAAGGTGTTGAGCACGGTCAGCGATCGGCGTCCCGCGGTCAGCGCCGGCGGCAGGTCCACGGACTGGTCCCGCCAGCGGTAGGTGTTCTCGACGGGCAGGGGGTGCCACACGCCGGCGGGGGCGCCGTTCACGGTGATGGCGGCCTGCTGCATGGAGATGCCGGCGTCCAGGCGGCGGATCAGCCGTACGCCGGTGTTGGCGGGGTCAACGGTTACGGTGAACCGGCTCGACCCTCCGTGGCCGAAGGCGCGCCCGTCGTCCGAGACCGGGCGGCCGAGCGCGAAGGGCTGCACATGCCGCGGCGCCACCCACAACCCGACCACCACCCCAACCCCAACCGCCCCCACCACCACCAAAGCCCCCATCCCAACCCCCCGCCACCGCCCCCACCTCCCACCAGGCGACGCCCCCACCCCACCCACCGAAACGGGCCCACCTGCAGGGACCGCCACCCCGCTCGCCGAAACCGCCATCCCACCCGCAGGGACCACCACCCCGCTCGCTGGAACGGGCCCACCCGTAGGGGCCGCCACCCCACCCGCCGGAGCCGCTGCCGCACTTGCCGGCACGCCTGGCCCCCCGCCGACCGGGGAAGCGTCGGCGGGAGGACCATCGACCAGGGAAGTAACACTGGCGGGAAGTCTGCTGACGGTGGGAACACCGCTTGCCGGCAGGGCGGCCCCGAACTCGTCCGCAGGCGGCCCGCCACCAGAACTCCCCTCAGCGGGAAGCCTCTCGGCTGGAAGCGCGCCGCCGGAGGGAGCGCCCATCGGGGAAGCGCCGAAGGCAACACCTCCGCTGGACAGACCATCGGAAACCCCGCCTCCCGCACTCCCATCAACAGGGATCCCGCTCGCCCAAACGCCACCTCCCGAAGCCTCACCCGCCGGAGACACCTCACCCGCCGGAGACCTCTCGCCCGGCCGCCCCTCGCCCGGCCGGCTCCCGCCCAGCAACCCCTCGCCCGGCAGGCCCCGGGCCAGTAGTCCTCCGTCGGGCAGTCCTTCGCCGTGCAGACCCACGCCGGGCGACCCTCCGCCGTGCAAATCCCCGCCCGGTAGCCCTCCGCCCGGCAGACCCTCGCTGGGCAGCCCCCCGCCGGGCAGGCCCCCGCCCGGGAGATCGCCCGCTGGAAGTGCGCTGCCCGGAAGTGCGCCAGCCGGGGGACTGTCGGCCGGATGTGCGGAGACCGGGGGACCTGCGACTTGGGGGTCCTTGACCAGGGGGCCATCGACAGGGAGAGCGCCGCTGGGGGGAGGGGCGATGGGCGTGGCCGCTGGGGCTGCGGCCGGGGCAGATGCTGGAAATGCCCCACTTCTCGCCATCTGAGCGCCTGTCGAGCCCTCTGCCCCTCTGTGGGGCTCAGCGAATCCCGGAAGCGCAGCCCCATGATCGGAGCCTCCAACAAGAGGTGCAGCCCCTTGGCCAGGGCCGCCAAGCGGCGTCGTGCCGAGCTCGGCACGGTTGTCGACAGGCGCGGCGTCCGGCCGGCTCAGCCCCGCAGGAGGCGCGGCACCCGGCTGAGGCGGGCCCTCGATGGGACCGGCATGCGGATGGACGGAGGCGACGTCAGGAACCCCGGAATACTCGAAGGGCGGAACGCTGGGGGACAACGCCATCCGGGTGAGCTGGAAGCCGGACGGAGGCATGCGGTTGATCCGCACACGCTCCCAGGCCCGTTCCCACTCCGGCACCCGATGCTCAGGCACCCCGCAAGCCCGCAGGAACGTCACCATCACCGCCTTCTTCGGAAACCGCCGTCCGGCCAGCATGTCCGCACAGGTCGCCCGGGGAAGCCGGGGCCCGCCCGCCCTGTCCGCCCGCGCCTGGAGCTCCCGCAACGACACGTCCGCCCGCGCGAACTGCTCGGCGAGGAGCCTCACCAGACCCTCGTGACAGCTCACCGACTCCACGCCGGGTTCCGCGCCTTCCTGGTCCTCGCCCATCGCCCCTCTCCCCGACCCGGCCTTCTTCTGTCCGACAGTGTACGAACGATGACCGTACGTGTCCGGAGGGATTTCAGGGACGTCCGAGTCAGGCTCGCGCGTGGACGACTCCGGACGAGTCTGTCCGCCCTGCTGTTGGACACCGGCGTCCGGTCGCTTTCCTGGCATTCGAGCGCAGACCAGCGCCGAAACCCCGAGCAGCACAAGCAGAACGAGCAGAAGAGGAAGACGACATGAACAGGAAACTGGCACTCGCCGCAGGTGTCGCCGCCGTCCTTTCCGGGCTTGTCATCCCGTCCGCCCCCGCCTCGGCCGGCAGCCTCCAGTGCAACAGCGGCCGGGCCCCGGAGGACGGCTACGTCGGCCGTGCCGACTGCCACAACCCGACCGGCCAGACCTGGGTGTACCGCGCCGTGATCACGTGCGGCTGGAGCCCGGACGTCGTCGGCCCGTGGGTCACGCTCGGGCCCGGCACCTCGGGCCGGTCCGAGGGCAAATGCGCAAGCTGGGGCAGCGGCGTCGGTGCTGTAGGCGTCGACGAACGCCAGGCATGAGCCCCCCGCCCAGTTCGGCCCGCCCGGCCCCCACCCGGCCCCCGTCCGGCCCGGCCGCGGGTTGATCGGGCTCGGATGACCCCTCGGGTCCGAGGTGCGGGCGGGTGGGGTGTGGCTCGTCGTTGAGGAGCCGGGGCGCGGTCGAGGCGGGCGGCACCTCGCCGGACATCCGTGCGGCACGCGCTCCCCTTGCGCGGTCGCACGGGTGTCCACCGCGCTCCCTTGTACCCACCCCGGCCACGAGCCCCCTTGCAGGGGCGCGCGGGTGTCCACCGCACTCCTTTGCGCCCACCCTCAGGCCCCCCATCCAGGGCCGTCCGCCAAGGGCCCCCCATCCAGGGCCGTCCGCCAAGGGCCGTCCATCCAGGGCCGTCCGTCAAGGGCTGCTCATCCAGGGCTGTCCGCCTCTGTCCACTTCGCCACTGCGCTGGCTTTGGCTGTGCGACACCTCCGGGTGGGCGCAGGCGTCCGCTGTGGGCCCCCCTCCGCCGCTGCGTCGGCGTCCGCTGCGGACACCCCTCCGTCTCCCGCGCGGGTCCGTTCACCGCGTGGAGGCGCGCCGCCGGCGTTCGCCGGGGGCACGCCCGTTCGCCGTACGGACGGGCGTCGCCGGCGGCCGCCGGGAGAGCCCTTCCGGCCACCGCGTGGACGGGCGTCGCCGGGGTGTGTTCGTTGCTGCGTGCCTGGTCCGGAGGTTCGCGTCGGTAAAGGGGGCTGCTAGTGTGGCGGTGGCCTCCACGGGTGATTCCCCAGGCGAGACCCAGGTGGCATGATCGGATTTCGGTTGTCGGAGGTTCCTGGGGCATACTGGTAGCACCCCACCCGATCAGGTGAGTTACTAATGTGCTCCCAGCTTCGGGTATCCTCTATGGGCCGGGAGTTTCCGGCCAAGGCGGAGTAGCTCAGTCAGGCAGAGCAAACGGCTCATAATCGTTGTGTCGCCGGTTCAAGTCCGGCCTCCGCTACTACCCAATCCCAGGTCGGTCGGCCTGGGTACGGGTGTGTCCATGTCCCGAACGTAGAAAGGCACTCCCAAGTGGCTGCCACCGACGTTAGGCCGAAGATCACGCTGGCCTGCCAGGAGTGCAAGCACCGCAACTACATCACGCGGAAGAACCGGCGCAACGACCCGGATCGGCTTGAGCTGAAGAAGTACTGCCCGAACTGCCGCTGCCACCGCGCGCACCGCGAAACCCGCTAGCGGTACTTCTGCCTCCATATCGCACAACCGGCGTCCCGGACGGGGCGCCGGTTTGTCGTGTTTTCACTGCTTTGAGGCGCCTGCTTAGGCGCTGACCCGGGTCCCGGCAAAAAGCACGCCATGAGCGGCGACAGCCGAACCTTGTTCTGTTACCGTCTGCCTCAGCAGCGCTCGTTGAAGACATACGAGGGAGCACTGATGGCCTTGAACCGTGACTTCGTGGGCAGGACCTATCCATCCGCCGCCCCGTACGAGGTCAGCCGGGTGAAGATCAAGGAATTCGCGGCGGCGATCGGCGACAACAACCCGGTCTACCGCGACAGGGAGGCCGCCAGGGCCGCCGGATACCCCGACGTGATCGCGCCGCCCACGTTCCCCATCGTGTTCAGCCTGCAGGCGGGCGGCGAGGCGCTGGTCGACCCCGAGCTGGGCCTGAACCTGGCGATGGTGGTCCACGGCGAGCAGCGGTTCGAGTACGTCAGGCCCGTCTGCGCGGGCGACGAGCTGGTCACCACCGCGACGATCACCGACATCAGGAGCGCTGGACGCAACGAGCTGCTGACGATCAGGAGCGACGTGACGACGGTCGCCGGAGAGCCGGTCTGCACGACCTACAACACGATCGTCGAGCGCGGAGGGGCGGGCTGACATGGCGGCCACGGTGAGGTACGACGAGGTCGAGGTCGGGCAGGAGCTCCCGGTCGTGGGCTACAACGTCCGGCGGCTGAACCTCGTCATGTACGCCGGCGCCTCCGGCGACTTCAACCAGATCCACTGGAACGAGCGCTTCGCCCGGACGGTCGGGCTGCCCGACGTGATCGCGCACGGCATGTTCACGATGGCGCAGGCGGGCCGGTTCGTCACGGACTGGGCGGGCGACCCGGGCGCCGTGCTGGATTTCGGCGTGCGGTTCTCGTCGATGGTGATCGTGCCCGACGACGACCAGGGCGCGACGATCTCCGTGAGCGGGGTCGTCGAGGAGAAGCTGGAGGACAAGCGGGTGGTCGTCGGGCTGACGGCCAAGGCGGGCGACGCGAGGGTCCTGTCGAAGGCACGTGCGGTCGTACAGCTCTCCTGATCCCGTGATATGTCGGGCGGGTCGCGGGTAGCCCGTGTTGTTATGAGTGAAGTTGCGCGACAGGTCTGGCCCACCGTCCGTTCCATCCCGGTGTCATCCGTCACCGATGCCAAGCCTCCTGCTCACCTGCGTCCCGCGTCCCCTGAACAGGTGGGGGGCAGCAGCGGCACCGGACGGGACACCACGGGCGGCTCGGCCACCGGCGTCGGGACGGGCCGCGCCCGGCCCAGGGGCGCGGGCGCGCACGGGAACCCCGCCGCCGCGCTGGGCTTCTCCGGCGACCCCGGCCAGCACGGCGACCCGGACGACACGATGCTGCACGCCCAGCGGGTCTGGGACGGCACCCTCGCCACGAACCGCATGGACGACCTGGGCGTCAACACCGAGCGCCAGCGCGTCGAGACCAAGGACGTGACGGTCTCCGCCGGGCTGCTCGTGGACGGCCGGCCCGGGGACGCGCTGGAGTGCGTCCAATCGGTGATCGAGCACACGCGCGCCCGGATCCTGGCCCTCGACCTGGGGAACGTCGACGGCGCGGGAGACGTCCTGGACGAGCTGGCCGAACGGTACCCGGAGCGGATCGTGGTGTGGCACGTCGCCGAGACCTCGCGGGCGTCCGGGGGCACGGCGGGGTGGGGGGAGGGCCGTACCAAGCTGTTGCGGCTGGACGAGTCCGAGGTGCACGTGCTGATGGAGACCTCGCTCGCGCTGACGGGGGACGCCTTGACGCCGCTGGTGGCGGCCATCGTGGAAGGGGCGGTGGCGGCGGGGTGGCAGGCGGCCGAGGCCGAGGAGCCTGGCAGGGTGGGGGCGTTGCGCTGCGACCTGATGGCGGTGCGCAGGTCGGCGGCGCTGGGGGCCTTCCCCGAAGGCGCGGAGCGCGGCGAGGAGGCCGACCTGGAGTTCTCCCGCGCGCTGGAGGGCGGCCTGGTGGTGCCCGAGGGTCCCCTCCCGGTCCACCGCCTCGGCTCCCCCCGCCACCACGACCAGCCCCTCCACAGCTGACCCCCGGCCCGGCCCCGGAAGCCGATCGGCAGCGTCGGCGCGTGCACGGGTGGGCGGGTGGCGGTTCGGATCGGGGATGCCGCCGGGGGTTGGTTCGGGGCGGTGTTGTGGGGGCTGGGGGGCTCATAAGCTTGGGGGCCATGGAGATGCTCGCGTCGCACACCACCCTGGGCCTGGGCGGCCCCGCCCGCGACTTCGCCGAGGCGGTCACGGCGGAGCAGCTCGTGTCCCTCGTCGCCGAGGCCGACATGAACGGGGTGCCGACCCTGGTGCTCGGCGGCGGCAGCAACGTGGTGATCGGTGACGAAGGCTTCGACGGCCTGGTCGTCAAGGTGGCCACCGAGGGCGTGACGGTGTCCAGGGACGGCGAGCAGGTGCTGCTCACGGTCGAGGCCGGCCAGGACTGGGATCCGCTGGTCGAGCGGGCCGTGGCCGAGGGGTGGTCCGGCATCGAGTGCATGTCCGGCATCCCGGGCCTGGTGGGCTCGACGCCGATCCAGAACGTCGGCGCGTACGGCCAGGAGGTGGCGCAGACCATCAGGTGCGTGCGGGCCTACGACCGGCTCACCCGGCAGGTGGTCGACCTGGAGGCGCGCCAGTGCGGGTTCTCCTACCGTGACAGCGCGTTCAAGCGGGACCTGTCGCGGCATGTGGTGCTCGCCGTGACGTACGCACTGGACGTGTCGGACATGTCCGGCCCGGTGGCCTACCAGGAGCTGGCCGGGCGGCTCGGGGTGGAGCTCGGCGACCGCGTGCCCCTCGGGCCGGCCCGTGAGGCCGTCCTGGGGCTGCGGCGGGGCAAGGGCATGGTCTTCGATCCGGCGTCCGACCCCGACAGCCGCAGCGCGGGCTCGTTCTTCACCAACCCGATCCTGACCGCGGAGGAGGCCGCCGAGCTGGCCGGACGCGCTCCCGGCCACCCCCGCTGGGACATGCCCGACGGCCGCGTCAAGGTGCCGGCCGCCTGGCTGATCGAGCAGGCGGGCTTCCCCAAGGGCTACGAGCGCGGCCCGGTGCGCATCTCCACCAAGCACACGCTGGCCCTCACCAACCCCGCGGGCGCCGCCTCCACGGCCGACCTGCTGGGGCTGGCCGTGGAGGTCCGCGACGGGGTGCGGGAGAAGTTCGGCGTGACGCTGGTCAACGAGCCGGTGCTGGTCGGCTGCACACTGACGGCCGAGCCGGTGTCCGAGGCGGGGGAACAGCCGGCGGAATGACGGCTCCACGTGGGCTGTTATGGTGTGTTGGTAATTCCGAAGGGGAGTAGTCCCAATCGTGTGATCGACATACTGGCGCGTGATCGCGCCCGGTCACACGGGCCTTGACGGGCGGACGAGACCTTCGGCCTGGCAGTCATGGACAAAGACGCTGCCGGGCCGAAAGTCGTGCCCGAAGATCCCCCGGGTGCCTGCTTCCGGTCTGGTCGCGGGAAAGAGGACCGGTTGGAAGCGTTCTGGATCAGTCTCGCGGTCATTTTCGTGGCCGAACTCGGTGACAAGAGCCAGCTCATGGCGATGACGTTCGCCACCCGTTTCAAGCCCTGGCCCGTGCTCGCGGGCATCACCATCGCCACCACCGTCGTGCACCTGCTGAGCGTGGCCGTGGGCGGGCTGCTCGGGAAGGCGCTGCCGACGACGGCCATCTCGATCGTGGCCGGCATCGCCTTCCTCGGGTTCGCCCTGTGGACGTTGCGGGGCGACGAGCTGACCAAGGAGGAAGAGGACAAGGCCCGCAAGACGACCAGGAACGTCCTGGTCGCGGTGACCGTGGCGTTCTTCCTGAGCGAGCTGGGCGACAAGACGATGCTCGCCACGATCACCCTGGCCACGCAGCACGGCTGGGTCGGCACGTGGATCGGCTCGACCGTGGGCATGGTCGCCGCCGACGCCCTGGCCATCCTGGTGGGCCGCCTGCTCGGCAAGCACCTCCCCGAAAAGGTCATCCGGTACGGCGCCGCCGCCGCGTTCGCGGTGTTCGGCGTCATCCTGCTGGTCGAGGCCCTGATCTAAGAGCGCGGCAGCCGTTCGTGGACGTCGGCGAGCAGGCCGAGCACGGGCTCGCGGCCCTCCCGGGCGAAGGCGGCCTCCACCGCCCGGGCCGCGGGCCGCGTGCCGAGCCACCACTCGTGCGGGAAGGCGGGGACGTCCCCCCACGTGGTGAGCGCCTTGGCCGCGTAACGGGCCAGCGAGCCCGCCTCGATCGCCGGGACCGGGCCGGACAGCAGGCACGCCTGCTCGCCCGGCTCGACGCAGTGGGGGCAGCCGGGCACGCTCGCGGGCCTCGCGACGGCTCCGAACACCTCGTAGAGCCGCCCGAGGGTCGTCGCCGTCAGTCGAGGGTGAAGTAGTCGGGGCCCGCGTAACGGCCGGTGGCGAGCTTCTGGCGCTGCATGAGCAGGTCGTTGAGCAGCGAGGACGCGCCCAGCCTGAACCAGTCGGGGGAGAGCCAGTCGTCGCCCGCCGTCTCGTTGACCAGCACCAGGTTCTTGATGGCGTCCTTGGTCGTGCGGATGCCGCCGGCCGGCTTCACGCCCACCTGGCGGCCGGTGGTGTCGCGGAAGTCGCGCACCGCCTCCAGCATGATCAGGGTCACCGGCAGCGTGGCCGCGGGGGACACCTTGCCGGTGGAGGTCTTGATGAAGTCGGCGCCCGCGATCATGGCCAGCCAGGACGCCCGGCGCACGTTGTCGTAGGTCGCCAGCTCGCCGGTCTCCAGGATCACCTTCAGGTGCGCGGCGCCGCAGGCGGCCTTCACCGCGACGATCTCGTCGTGGACCTTCATGTAGTCGCCGGACAGGAACGCGCCGCGGTCGATCACCATGTCGATCTCGTCGGCGCCCGCGGCCACGGCCAGCGCCGTGTCGCTCACCTTGACCTCCAGCGAGGAGCGCCCGCTGGGGAACGCGGTGGCGACCGAGGCCACCTTGACCCCCGACCCGGCCACCGCCCGGACGGCCACCTCCACCATGTCGGGATAGACGCAGACCGCCGCCACCTTGGGGGCACCGCCGCCCGGGTGCACGGCCTTGGTGCACATGGCCCGCACCTTGCCCGCCGTGTCGGCGCCTTCGAGCGTCGTCAGGTCGACCATGGAGATGGCCAGGTCGATGGCCTGGGCCTTGGCCGTGGTCTTGATGGAACGGGTGCCGAGCATGGCCGCCCGCTGGTCGGCGCCCACCCGGTCGACTCCGGGAAGGCCGTGCAGGAAGGCGCGCAGCGTCGCGTGGGACGAGGCGACGTCCGCGAGCGAGGTAGTCACAGTTGACACCTTCACAGCATCGCCGACCAGGGCCACTACCTCCAAACCGGACGGACGGGAACGCCGCCTAAGGCGGGGCGGGCCCTGTCCTAGGTATGTCCGGCCCCGCGTACGCCCGCAGATAGGTCATCCACCCGATGTGGCGGGCCGGGCCTTAGGCCGAACATTGAAGATGTCAGGGAAAAGCAGCAAATGTTCAGGAGAACACGATGAACCCCGAACTCGAGTACGAGCTCATGAAGTCCCACGCCAGCGAGCTCCGGCGGGCCGCCGCCGAGCACCGCCGAGTACGCGAGGCCATGAAGGGAAACAAGGCCGAGCGTCGCTCGGTCTTCGGCAAGCGCCGTTCGTCATGACCGCCCCCAGAGAGCCCGGCCGCGTCATCAGTTGTGGCGGCCGGGCCTCTGAACCCCCTTGAACCCCGTCGAAACTGATTGATAGGGCATGGCATGCTGAACGACATGCTGGGACGTTCGGTGAGTCCCGTCTTCGTCGGGCGGGCGGAGGAGCTCGCCGCTCTCGCAGAGAGCTTCGACGAGGCACGTAAGGGCACGGTGACGGCCGTGCTCATGGGCGGGGAGGCTGGGGTCGGCAAGAGCCGGCTCGTGCAGCGCTTCGCCGAGTCCTGCGTGGCCGACGGCGCGCAGGTGCTGGTCGGCGGCTGTGTGGAGCTGTCGGCCGAGGGCCTTGCCTACGCGCCCTTCACCGCCGCGCTCAGGCAGCTCGTCAGGGAGCAGGGCCCCGCCGCGGTGGCCGCGCTGCTGCCCGAAGGCGCCCAGCGAGACCTGGCCAGGCTGCTGCCGGAGTTCGGCGAGCCCAGCGGCGACGGGGAGACCGAAACGGGCCGTGCCCGGCTCTTCGAGCAGTTCCTCACCCTTCTCGAACGCCTCGCGGACAGCCGCCCCACGCTCCTCGTCATCGAGGACATCCACTGGGCCGACCGTTCCAGCCGCGACCTGATCGCGTTCCTCAGCCGTAACCTGCATGCCCCGCAGGTGCTCATCGTCATGACCTACCGCTCTGACGACCTCCACCGGCAACATCCGCTGCGCCCCGTGCTGGCCGAGCTCGGCCGGGTGAACGGCGTCCACCGTCTCGACCTGCCCCGCCTGTCGCGTGACGAGGTGGCCGCGCAGATGGCCGGCATCCTCGGCTCCGCGCCGGAATATGTGAAGGTCCAGAAAGTCTACGAACGCAGCGAGGGCATCCCGCTGTTCGTGGAGGCGCTGCTCGACGGCGGCGAGGACTGCACGTTCCCCGAGTCCATGCAGGACCTCATCCTCAGCGCCGTCGAACGGTTGCCCGAGGACACCCAGCGCGTCCTGCGGATGGCCGCGGCCGGCGGCAACCGGGTCGGTCACGCGCTGCTGGCGGCCGTCAGCGGGCTGTCGGAGATCGAGCTGGAGGCGGCCCTGCGTCCGGCAATCGCCGGGAACGTGCTGCAGATCGCCGACAACCGCGCCTACGTCTTCCGGCACGCGCTGATCCAGGAGGCCGTGCACGAGGAGTTACTGCCGGGGGAGCACCAGCGCCTGCACTCCCGGTACGCCGAGGAGATCTCCAAGGACCGCTCGCTCGTCCCGCCCGGCCGCGCCGCCGTCGAGCTGGCCCACCACTGGTACGGCGCCCGCAACGACCTCTGGGCCCTGGTGTCGGCCTGGGAGGCCGCGCAGAAGTCGTTCAAGGCGTACGCCTACACCGAGGCCGTGCCGCTGCTGGAACGCGTGCTCATGCTCTGGGACCGGGTCCCCGACGCCGCCCGGCGCATCGGCGTGGACCACACCGCCGTGCTCGAACGCGCCTCCGAGGCCGCGAACGCCGGCGGCGAGGTGGACAAGGGCGTGAAGTTCGTCAAGGCCGCCCTCGCCGAGCTGGACGAGACCAAGGAGCCGGGCCGGGTGGCCCAGCTCATCGTGCGGCAGGCGTCGTTCAAGGCGTCGAAGGGCCAGATGGGCGTCATCGAGCTGCTCCGGCACGCCCTGCGGCTGGTGCCCGAGCCGGGCCCGGTGCGCGCGGAGGTCGTCATGCCGCTGAGCAGGCAGCTCATGCTCCGCGGCCAGATCACCGAGGGCGAGGAGCTGATCCACGAGGGCCTCGACCTGGTCAGGCGATCCGGCGACAAGTGCCTCGAAGGCGACCTGCTGATGAACCTGGCGCTCGGCCACTCGCTCAGAGGCGAGCTGGAGCAGGTCATCGCCGTCAACGAGCAGGCGATGGCACTCGGCAAGACCGAGAGTTCGGGCCGCATCATCGTCAGGGCGATCGGCAACAACATCGACTCCCTCATCGACATGGGCCGCGCCGAGGAGGCCCTGCGCCTGTCGGAGGAGGGCTGGGAGTACGCCAAGAAGTACGGCAGGCTGCGCGGCAGCGGGCTGTTCATCCTCAACAACTGGGCCGAGGCGCTGGAGTCGCTCGGCCGCTGGGACGAGGCGCTCGACCTCGTGGACAGCGCGCTCAACTACGGGCCCGTCCTGCGCACCCAGTACGCCCTGCTGCGCGTCCGGGCCGACATCGGGCTGGCCAGGGGCGACCTGCAGCGCGTCGAGGGCATCCTGTCGGAGATCGGCGTGCTGAAGGACCGTCCGGAGGACTTCGTCCAGGACGTGATCAGCAACGCGCGGCTGCACATCGGCTGGCACCTGCTCAAGGGCGAGCCGTGGGCGGCGCTGGCCGTGGCCGAGCGGGCGCTGTCGCATCCGAGGCTGCCGAGCAAGGCCATGCTGGGCTGGCGGCTGCTCTCCCTGTTGCGCACGGTCTGCGACGCGGCGGAGGACCTCGAACCCGGCCGGACCGCCGCGGTACGGGCACACGCCGCGGAAGTGGCGGCCGAGCTGACGATCAGCGGGCCGGTGGCGGAGGCGTACCGGCTGTCCTACAGCGGTGACTTCGACGCCTCGGCGGCGGCGTGGGAGCGGCTGATGCGTCCGCACAACCAGGCCAAGGCGCTGCTGCGGGCGGCCGGCGTCGCGGCCAGGAGCGGTGACAGGGAGGGCGCGGCGTCCAGGCTCCGGCAGGCGCGTCCGCTCGCCGCCGCGCTGCGCGCCACCCCGCTCGCCGAGGAGATCGAGGCGCTGTCGCGGCGCGTGGGCGGCGGCCCGCAGGCCCAGGAGACGCCGTCGGAGCTGCTGACGCCGCGTGAGCTGGAGGTGCTGCGCCTGGTGACCCAGGGCCGCACCAACCGCGACATCGCCGCCGAACTGTTCATCTCGGCGAAAACCGTCAGTGTGCACGTCTCGAACATCCTGGCCAAGCTGGGTGTCACCACGCGCGGAGAGGCCGCCGCGGCGGCGCATCGGCTGTCACTCCTGTCCTAGGAGCTCCGGGCCCCTCTGAGCACTCGGACCGACCGTCTACGCTGGCAAGGTGATGTCCCTATACCTCACCCTGGCGTGACGGCGATGTTCGACTACGCACCCGCGCCAGAGTCGCGCGACATTGTCGATCTCAAGCCGTCGTACGGGTTGTTCATCAACGGTGAGTTCGTGGACGGCTCCGGCTCCCCCTTCAAGACGGTCAACCCGGCGACGGAGGAGAAGCTGGCGGAAGTCGCCTCGGCCTCCTCCGACGACGTCGACCGGGCCGTGCAGGCGGCGCGCAAGGCGTTCGGCGTGTGGAGCGCCCTGCCGGGCGCCGAGCGGGCCAAGTACCTGTTCCGCATCGCGCGCCTGATCCAGGAGCGGGCCCGCGAGCTGGCCGTCCTGGAGTCCCTCGACAACGGCAAGCCCATCCGCGAGTCGCGCGACGTCGACCTGCCGCTGGTCGCGGCCCACTTCTTCTACTACGCGGGCTGGGCCGACAAGCTGGCCTACGCGGGGTTCGGTACCAAGCCGCTCGGCGTGGCCGGGCAGGTCATCCCGTGGAACTTCCCGCTGCTCATGCTGGCCTGGAAGATCGCGCCCGCGCTGGCCTGCGGCAACACGGTGGTGCTCAAGCCCGCCGAGACGACCCCGCTGACCGCGCTGCTGTTCGCGGAGATCTGTCAGCAGGCCGAGCTGCCGCCCGGCGTGGTCAACATCGTGACCGGCGCGGGCGACACCGGCGCCGCCCTGGTGGCCCACCCCGACGTCAACAAGGTGGCCTTCACCGGCTCGACCGAGGTCGGCCGGATCATCGCCCGCGCGGTCGCGGGCACCGACAAGAAGCTCACGCTGGAGCTCGGCGGCAAGGCCGCGAACATCGTGTTCGAGGACGCCGCCGTCGACCAGGCGGTCGAGGGCATCGTCAACGGCATCTTCTTCAACCAGGGCCACGTCTGCTGCGCGGGCTCCCGGCTGCTGGTGCAGGAGTCCGTCCACGACGAGCTGCTGGAGTCGCTGAAGCGGCGGCTCGGCACGCTGCGGCTCGGCGACCCGCTGGACAAGAACACCGACATCGGCGCGATCAACTCGGCCGAGCAGCTCGCCAAGATCCGCGAGCTGTCCGAGGCCGGGGCCGACGAGGGCGCCGAGCGCTGGTCGCCCGCGTGCGAGCTGCCCGAGCGGGGCTACTGGTTCCCGCCCACGCTGTTCACCGGGGTCGCCCAGTCCCACCGGATCGCCCGGGAGGAGATCTTCGGGCCGGTGCTGTCCGTGCTGACCTTCCGCACCCCGGCCGAGGCCGTGGAGAAGGCCAACAACACCCCGTACGGGCTGTCGGCCGGGGTCTGGACCGAGAAGGGCTCGCGCATCCTGTGGATGGCCGACCGGCTGCGGGCCGGGGTCGTCTGGGCCAACACGTTCAACAAGTTCGACCCCACCTCGCCGTTCGGCGGCTACAAGGAGTCGGGGTACGGCCGTGAGGGCGGGCTCGCCGGGCTGGAGGCCTACCTTGACGTGTGATCATCGCCGTGCCGGGCGGTCCGGGCGGCGTGCCCAGGCCACCCGCGGGCACGCCTTCGCCCGCGCCGGCCGGCCCGTACGCGTCGGCTGGTACGCCCACCGCTGCGGCGTCAGCAGGTGCGGCCAGGTGTTCGCCCCGGTCCAGACGTCGCAGGAGTCCACGTGGAGAGGTCGGGGCGATGAGTAGGTTGTCCGTCAGAAAGACCTACAAGCTGTACATCGGCGGGGCCTTCCCGCGCTCGGAGAGTGGGAGGTCCTATCCCGTGACCTCGCCCAAGGGCGACTTCCTCGCCAACGCCTCGCGCGCCTCGCGCAAGGACGCGCGCGACGCCGTGGTGGCCGCGCGCAAGGCGTTCCCCGGCTGGTCCGGCGCGACCCCCTACAACCGGGGGCAGATCCTCTACCGCGTCGCCGAGATGCTGGAGGGGCGGCGCGGGCAGTTCGCCGAGGAGCTGGGCCTGGGCAAGAAGGCCGCCCTTGAGTCGGTGGACGCGGCGGTCGACCGGCTGGTCTGGTACGCGGGCTGGTCCGACAAGATCACTGCGGTGCGCGGGTCGGCGAACCCGGTGGCGGGGCCGTACCTCAACCTGTCCTCGCCGGAGCCGACCGGGGTCGTGGCCGTGGTCGCGCCCGCCGATCCGCTGCTCGGGCTGGTGTCCGTGGTCGCGCCGGTGATCGTCACCGGCAACACGTGCGTCGTGGTCGCCTCCGAGCCCTCGCCGCTCGCCTCGATCACGCTGGCCGAGGTGCTGGCCACGTCCGACCTGCCGGGCGGGGTGGTCAACATCCTGACCGGTCGCCAGGCCGAGCTGGCGCCCTGGCTGGCCGCGCACATGGACGTCAACGCGCTCGACCTCACCGGGGTCGAGGACGCCGACCTGGCGCTGCGCTGCGAGCAGGAGGCGGCCGAGAACCTCAAGCGCGTGCTGCGTCCCGTGCGCGAGGACTGGACGGCCGATCCGGGGCTCGGGCGGATGACGCGGTTCCTGGAGACCAAGACCGTCTGGCACCCGGCCGGCGTCTAGAAGAAGCAGGCGTCGAGAAGAAGCAGGCGTCGAGAAGAAGCAGGCGGTCAGGAGAAGCCGGGCGGGCGTAGCGGCGGGTGGGCCGCCTGGAGCTGGGCGGCCAGGGCCAGCAGGTGCGGCTCGCCGCCCGGCGGCGCCACGAGCTGCACGCCGATCGGCAGCGCGCTGGAGTGCGTGGCGACCGGCACGGCCATCGCGGGCCAGCCGCACAGGTTCCACGGGCCCGTGGTGGGCGCGTACCTGACGTTGGCCAGCAGGTTGGGCAGGAGGCCGCGCCCGCCCCAGCGGTCGGCGCGCGGCGGCAGGGCGGCGAGCGCCGGCGTGATCATCACGTCGGCGTCGCCGAACCAGGTGTCGGCGCCGTAGCCGCTCCAGCGTTCGCGGCCGCGCCGCCCGTCCAGGCCGATCCTGGCGAGCACGCGGCCGGCGCGGGCCAGCGCGCGGGTGCGGCGTTCCAGGCCGTGCCGATCGAGACCGTCCGCGGCGGCGGCGGCCCGGCCGAGCCAGGTGGCCACGGCGGCGGGGCCGAGCCAGGCGGGCAGGCGGTGCGGGTGCTCGACCACGGTGTGCCCGGCGTGCCGCAACGTCTCGGCCGCCGCTCGCACCGCCGCCTGGAACTCCCGGTCCACGGGCAGGCCCGGCGGCAGCGGCTGCGGGGCGTAGGCCACCCGCAGGTCGAACGGCTCCGGGCTGTCCTGCGGCGGTTGCGGCTCCCACACCTCGTCGTCATCGGCCCAGACCGAGCGCAGCATGCGCGGCTTCGGCTCGACCCGGTGGCCGGTGCGCCACGCCTCGGCCAGCGCCGGGTCGGCGGCCAGCACGGACAGTGCGAGCGACAGGTCGGCCGCGGTCGTGGCGAGGGGGCCGTTCTCGGTGAGCCCGTCCCAGTCGTCGGCGGGCGGCGGGACCAGGCCCGTTCCCGGCTTGACGGCCAGCACGCCGCAGCAGGCGCCCGGGATGCGCAGCGACCCCATGCCGTCGTTGCCGAGCGCGATCGGCACCATCCCGGCCGCCACCGCCGCCGCGCTGCCCGAGGACGAGCCGCCGGCGGTGCGGGCGAGGTTCCAGGGGTTGCGCACGACGCCGTACGGGCTGTCGCCGAAGCCGACCAGCCCCAGCTCCGGCAGGTTGGTCAGCCCGACGATCACCGCGCCCGCCGCGCGCAGGCGGGCCACGGCCGGATGGTCCTCCCGGGCGGGCGTGCCGGACGTGGCCGCCGAGCCGCCGCGGGTGGGCTCGCCGGCCACCTCCAGGTTGTCCTTGACCGCCACCGGCACCCCGGCGAGCGGCAGATCGGCCAGGTCGCGGCGGTCGCCCACGGCCCGCGCCTCGTCCATCGCCTGTTTCCTGACCAGCCGGAAGGCGCCGACCCGGGAATCCCGCTGGGAGATGCGGTGAAGGTGCTCCTCCACGACGGTCGTGGCCGTGACGTCGCCGCGCCGGACGGCGGCCGCGATCTCGATGGCGGTCCTGCCTGCCCACAACATGTCTAGAGTGTGCAGGTTTTCACTCTTCCTTGCGAGAGCTCCTGCCGGGCTCCCGCCCGGCCTCCTTCAGCGCCAGCCGCAGTGCGAACTCGATCTGCGCGTTGATGCTGCGCAGGTCGTCGGCCGCCCACTTGGCGATGGCGTCGTAGACGGCCGGGTCGAGGCGGAGGAGGAGCTTCTTCCGCTCAGGCATACAGACTGCCGGCGTTCACCACCGGCTGGGTCGCCCGGTCGCCGCACAGGACGACCAGGAGGTTGGAGACCATCTGGGCCTTGCGCTCCTCGTCGAGCTCGACGACCCCCTCGGCGGCCAGCCGGTCGAGCGCGAGCTGGACCATGCCGACCGCGCCCTCGACGATCCTGGTGCGGGCGGCCACCACCTGGCTGGCCTGCTGGCGCACCAGCATGGCCTGGGCGATCTCCGGCGCGTAGGCCAGGTGGGTGATGCGGGCCTCCAGGATCTCGATCCCGGCCAGCTCGGTGCGCTCGCGCAGCTCGGCGGTCAGCTCGCCGGCGACCTCGGCGCCGTCGCGCAGGCTGGTGCGCTCGGGCTCGTGCGAGTCGTACGGGTGGGTGGTCGCGAGGTGGCGCACCGCGGCCTCGGACTGGATCGCGATGTACTCCTCGTAGTCGTCGACGGAGAAGGCGGCCTTGGCCGTGTCGGTGACCTTGTAGACCACCACCGCGGCGATCTCGACCGGGTTGCCGTCGGCGTCGTTGACCTTGAGCTTGGCGGTCTCGAAGTTGCGCACCCGGAGGCTGATGCGGCGCTTGGTGGTGAACGGCGTCACCCACTGCAGGCCCGCCACGTTGACGGTGCCGACGTAGCGGCCGAGGAACTGCACGACCTTGGCCTCGTTGGGGTTGACCACGGTGAAGCCGGAGGCCACGAGCGCGAAGAGCACGATCCAGGCTATGCCGAGCGTCTCGATCGAGACCAGCGCCGCGCCGCCCCCCAGAAGCAGGAGGACGAGCAGGACGAGGAATCCGTTGACTCGGAAAGCACGACGTTCCATCGCGACTCCTTGCTATCGAAGTGATATCACCATGATAGCCATATAAACTCCATGCGCGTGAACGGATCTTCACTCGCCATCCGCCAGCGCTCGCTGGGTGACCCTTCGATCGAGTTCCCGCTGTCCCCGCCGCTCACCAGGGGCTGCCCGCGCACCAGCACCGCCGAGATCGCCTATCCGGTCGAGGTCGTCTATGACTACGCGCGCGTCGACAAGGGTCTGTTCGACCAGGAGCCGGGGCCGGACATCGCGCGGTGGTCGCCGCTGCTGCCGTCCCTGGAGGCGCCGACGCTGGGCGAAGGCGGGACGCCGCTGCTGGAGTTCGACGGGATCTACGTCAAGGACGAGTCCCGGAACCCGACCTGGTCGCACAAGGACCGGCTGAACCGGGTGGCGGTCAGCGCGGCCCTGGCGGAGGGGGCGGCGGGGGTGGTGGTGGCCTCGTCCGGCAACCACGGCGCCTCGGCCGCCGCGTACGCCGCCCGCGCCGGGCTGCCGGCCATCGTGCTGGCCTCGGCGGACTCGCCGGCCGGCGTGCAGGCGTTCGTGCGGGCGTACGGGGCCAGGGTGTTCTCCGTGCCGGCGGAGGAGCGGTGGCCGCTGCTGCGGGAGGTCGTGGACCGGCTGGGCTACCACCCGGTCAGCAACCAGACCGTGACCCACACCGGCCACCCGTTCGGCCCGGAGGGCTACAAGACGATCGCGTACGAGCTGTTCCTCCAGCTCGGACGGGTGCCCGCGGCGGTCTTCGCGCCCACCGGGTACGCCGAGCTGCTGTTCGGGATGTGGAAGGGCTTCACCGAGCTGCGGCTGCTCGGCCTGGCCGGGGACGTGCCGCGGATGTTCTCCTGCGAGCCGGCCGCGGGCGGCCCCAACGCGCGGGCCCTGGCCGAGGGCTCACCGGCGGCGGTCGTCGAGCTGGGGGCCAGCCGGGCCTACGGGATCGCGGGGTCGGTCGGCGGCCACCGGGGCGTGCTGGCGGTGCGCGACAGCGGCGGCGAGGCGGTGCTCGTGACGGACGACGAGATGCGCGCCGCCCAGCGGGACCTGGCGCGGCAGGGCATATGGCAGGAGCTGTCGGGGGCGGCGGGCCTGGCGGGCTACCGGAAGCTGCGCCGGGACTTCGACGGGCCGGTGGTGTGCGTGGGCACGTCCAGCGGGTTCAAGGACATGGGGGTGGGCGAGGCGGCCCATCCGGTCCGCACCGGTCTGACGGTGGCCGACCTGACGGACTGACCGCGCCCGGCGGGTCAGGGCTTGAGCAGGATGCGCAGGGGGCCGAGGGTGGTGAAGCCGTGGGCGAGGGCGGCCGACGGGTCGCTCTCGTAGCCGACCAGCGGGCGGCCGGGGAACAGCTCGGCCGCCATCGCCACCGTGCCCTCCCAGGCGGCGGACTCGTCGCAGCCCGAGGCGAAGACGTTCGAGACGCCCGTCACCGTGCCGCTCGCGCTGAGCGCCGCGCCGCAGACCACGTCGCCACCGATGCGGCCGCACACCAGCCGCACGTGCGGCTCGTCGAGCAGCGCGGGCGGGAACAGGCCGGGCGCGCCGCCGGAGAAGCACGCCTGCGCCCACTCCTCCAGCGCCCTGGGGTCGGCGGCCACCTCCCACACGATCGGGTCGCCGGTGGCCGCCCGGAGGGGACGCTCGGGCGCGCCGGGCGCGGGCCGGGCGATCCACTGGGCGGTGAACAGCACGTCGAAGCCCGGCAGGTCGAGCGTGCCGAAGCTGTCCTTGACCGAGGCGCCCGAACCCGCGTCGATGTGGCCGAGCACGTCGGCCGGCCCGGCGTCGGGGGAGAGCGTGACGGCGTCGGGGTACAGGACGGGCGTCCTGGCCGGGTTGGTCCAGGCGAGCGGCCCGAAGACGCCGGGACGGCCGTGCGCCCGGCACATCGTGTCGCACCAGGCGGCGTTGTCGCGGACGGCTTCGTCGATCAAGGTCTGCTCCGGTTGACGCGGCGGGTCGGCGGCGCGGTGAGCGGATCCTCCGGCCATGGATGCTTAGGGTAGCGGCCCCTCATCTCGGCCCGTACGGACCGGTAGCCCTCGCGCCAGAACGAGGCCAGGTCCGCGGTCACCGCCACCGGACGGCCCGCCGGGGACAGCAGGTGGACCAGCAGGGGGACGCCGGCGAGCCGCGGCGTCTCCTCCCAGCCGAACAGCTCCTGCAGCTTCACCGCGAGCACCGGCTGCTCGCCGGAGTAGTCGATCCTGATCTGCGAGCCGCTGGGCACCTCGACGCGTTCGGGGGCCACGTTCTCCAGGCGCTCGCTCCACGGGATCAGGCGGCGCAGGGCGGCGGCCACGTCGATGCGCTCGACGTCGGCGCGGCGGCGGGCCCTGGACAGCTCCGGCTCCAGCCACTGGTCGGCCAGGGCGATCAGGTCGTCGGTGGCGGGCCACGGGGGGCCGATCGCGCGGTGGGCGAAGGCCAGGCGGTCCTTGAGGTCCTTCGCCTGTCTCGTCCAGGTCAGGAGGTCTTCGGTACGCAGGCCGTGCAGGATGGCGGGGCGCACGTCGGCGTCCTTGAGCGGCGTGGCGGACAGCTCGATCGCGCCCAGGCGCTCGACCACGCGGGCCGACACGTCGCCGCGCCGCTCGCCCGGCGGCACCCGCCAGGCGACCTCCTCCTCGACCGTGACGGGCAGGGCCAGCCGGGCGATCTCCTCGTCGATCACCACGGCCTGGCGCACGCGGGCCGAGGCCGAGCCCGTGGGCCGGTCGGCGACGGCGATCGCCAGCCACGGCGCGGTGGACAGCCTGGAGCCCTCGGCGAGCTGGGCCTGCGTGCCCGACGCCATGAGATAGCCGCCGCCGCGCCGCCGCGCCACCCGTTCCGGGAACGCCAGCGCCACCGCCATGCCGGCCAGCGCGTCGTCACTCACCTCTCGCCCGTCCGGCCCCTGGCCGGAGGCGCGGGCGAGGCGCCTGGTCTCCTGGCGCCAGCGGGCCGCGAAGCCGGTGCCGCCGCTGCGGGCCGTACGCCAGACCTCCGCGAGGTCGTCGCCCGCGTCCCTGGGCAGTTGCTCCGACAGCAGCGCCACCACCTCGGCGGCCCGCGGGCCGAGGTCGAGCAGGGCCCTGGCCAGGCGGGGATGCACGCCGGCGAGCGCCATGCGCCGGCCGCGACCGGTCACCCGGCCGGCCTCCAGCGCGCCCAGCGCCTCAAGGGTGCGGACGGCGGCCGCCATCGCGGCGGGCGGCGGCCGGTCGAGGAGGGCGAGGCCGGCCGCGTCCGCGTCGCCCCAGCAGGCGGCCTGGAGGGCGAACCCGGTCAGGTCGGCCAGTGCGATCTCCGGCCGCGCGTGGTCGGCCAGGCGTTCGTGCTCGGCCGCCGTCCAGCAGCGGTACACGGCCCCGGGGGCCTCCCGCCCGGCGCGACCGGCCCGCTGGTCGGCGGACGCCTTCGAGACCCTGACCGTGGTGAGCGAGCCGAGCCCCCTGGCGTGGTCGGTACGGGGTTCGCGGGCCAGCCCCGAGTCCACCACCACGCGGACGCCCGGCACCGTCAGGCTCGACTCGGCCACCGACGTGGCCAGCACGACCCGGCGACCGGCCCCGGGCGACAGGACGGCGTCCTGGACGCGGGCCGGCGCCTGACCGTGCACCTGGAGCACGTCGAGGTCGCCCAGCATCCCCGCGACCCGGGCGATCTCCCCCACACCGGGCAGGAAGCACAGCACGTCGCCGTCGCGCTCGGCGTACGCCCGCCGGACGACCGAGGCCACGTGCGACAGCAGCGCCGGATCGACGCGCAGGCCGTGGGGCGGCGCGACCGGACGCTCCGGCGGCGCCCACACGGTCTCCACGGGATGGGCCGTCCCCGAGGCGGCCACCACGGGCCCGCCGATCAGCTGGGACCAGGGGCCCGCGTCGGCGGTGGCCGAGGTGGCCAGCAGCCGCAGGTCGGGACGGAGCGTCTCGCGCACGTCGAGCAGGAACGCGAGGGCGGTGTCGGCGTCGAGATGGCGTTCGTGGCACTCGTCGAGCACGACCGCGTCGACCCCGGCGAGCTCCTGGTCGCGCTGGAGCCGCTGGAGCAGCACGCCGGTGGTGACGACCTCGACCATGGGGTTCGCCCCGGTGTGCCGCTCGCCGCGGATCGTGTAGCTGACGCCCATGCGCCGGGCCGCCGCGCGGACGGCCAGCCGCCGGGGCTCGGCGACCAGCACCCGCAGCCCGGTTTCGGCCAGCGCCAGGGGCACGACCGTGGTCTTGCCCGTGCCGGGCGGCGCGGTGAGCACCGCCGTGCCGTGGCGCTCCAGCGTGGCGAGCAGCTCGGGGAGCGCGTCGTGGATCGGCAGCCGGTCAGGCGGGGGCATGCGAGGCCGACAACACGGAGTCGAGCAGGCCGGGGAAACGTGCGTCGAGGTCGGCGCGGCGCAGGCTGATGTACTTGAGCCGGCCCTCCTGCTTGGAGACGATCACGCCGGCCTCGCGCAGCGAGCGGTAGTGGTGGGACGCCGTCGACTTGTGGACGCCGAGATGGTCGCCCGCGGCGGTGCACGTCATCTCGCCGAGGGTGGCCAGGCGGACCACGATCTCCAGCCGGACGGGGTCGGCGAGCGCACGCAGGACCTCGGTGAGCTGGATGTCCTCCTTCGCGGGGTGCGGTAGCAGGCGCATGGTGGCACCCTACCTCGCTCTGATTGTTTGACAACTATCCAACTGCAATGACAGTTTGATGCCCGTCCAACTAATTGGCTGGAGGTTCCATGAGTTCCCGGCTCTATCCCCTTGCTGCCGGAAATTTCGCCATCGGTACTGGCATGTTCGTCACCGCCGGGCTGCTCACCCCCATCTCCGCGGACCTCGGGATCTCCACGTCCGCCGCCGGGCAGCTCATGACCGTGTTCGCCCTGGCATACGCGCTGCTGTCCCCCTTGCTGGCCGCGCTCACCGCCCGCCTGTCGCGCAAGCGGCTGCTGCTGCTGGCGCTGGCCGTGTTCGTCGCGGGCAACGTGCTGACCGCGCTGGCTCCGACGTACCCGCTGGTCATGGCCACGCGGGTGGTGGCCGCGGCCGGGGCGGCGATGTTCACCCCGACCGCCTCGGGCGTGGCCAACGCGCTGACCTCGCCCGAGCGGCGCGGGCGGGCGCTGGCGCTGGTGATGGGCGGGCTGAGCGTCTCCTCGGCCGTCGGCGTGCCGCTGGGCACCTGGCTCGGCTCGGTCTCGGGCTGGCGGGCGACGATGTGGCTGGTCGTCGGGCTCGGCGTGATCGGCTTCGCCGGGGTGGCGGCGCTCGTGCCGGACGTCAGGGTCGCCGTGTCGGGACGGCTCGGCGAGCGGTTCGCGCCGCTGGCCGACCGGCGGGTGCTGGTGGTGCTGGTCACCCAGCTGCTGATGTTCGGCGCCGGGTTCACCGCCTACACCTACATCGGGTCGCTGTTCGACCTGCCGCTGCCGGCCGTGTTGTGGGCGTGGGGGCTCGGCGGCATCGTGGGCAACCAGCTCGGCGGGCGCCTCACCGACGCCTACGGGCCGCGCAGGATGGTGCTGATCGGCCTGGCCGCCTCCACGGTCTTCCTGGCCCTGATCCCCGTCGCGAACCTGGCCCTGCCGATCGCGCTGGTCTGGGCGCTCCTGTGGGGCGCGCTCGGCTGGCTGGTCGCGCCGGCCCAGCAGTTCAGGACGGTGGCCGCGGTGCCGGACAACGTGCCGATCGGGCTCGGCCTGCTGTCGTCCGCCCAGTACGTCGGCCTGTTCGCGGCCGGCATCGCGGGCGGCCTGGCCCTGGACGCCTACGGCAGGGCCGGGGTGGTCGTGCTGGCCACCGGGCTCGGCGTGGCGGCGCTGCTGTTCACCCTGGCGACCTACCCCCGGGCGGCGGCGATCTCGTCGAGCGAGAGCGTGCCCGTCAGGTAACGCTGGACGTTGGGCGCGGTCAGGGCCGCGACCTGGCCGGCGGGCAGCGAGGCCGGCGGGTCGAGCCTCAGCATGTAGCGGATCATGGCCAGGCCGAGCAGCTGCGAGGCCGCCAGCAGCGCGCGGACCTCGGGATGGGCGCGTGCCCGTCGCCGTCGTTCGCGCTGGCCGTGCTGCTCGCCCGGGTCGCGCCGGGCCTGGGCGCGGCGGCGCGGACGGGCGTCCTGGCCGCGGGCGCGCTGGTGACGGGCACGGCCGTCGCGTGGCTGGCGGACGTGGTGTTCGGCGAGCGGCGGGCCGCTCGGCGCCCGTTACATCCCCGAGTGGTACGCCGCCGTCGGCCGCGTCCTGCCCGTGGGCCCGGCCGCCGAGGCGGTGCGCAACACGGTGTTCTTCGGCGGGGCCGCCCTGTGGACGCCGGTCGGGGTGCTGGCCCTGTGGGCGCTGCTCGGCCTGGTGCTGCTGGCCCTGCCCGGACGCCGGGCCAAGGCGGCCCCCGCCGCCCCGCGCACGCCGGTGGCCGTCTGATCTTCTCCGTCTCGGAGGTGACCTGCGGTCGCCCCGCAGGCGGACGACGGGTGGCGGCGGCGGCACGTACCGTCGCCGCCATGTTCAGGAACCAGGTGACCTTCCGCCGCGTCGCGGCGGGCACGTTGCTCATCACGGCCCCGCTCCTGCAGTTCGTGGCCGTCGTCATCGACCCCGGCACGTGGGGCGACTCCCGCGAGGCGGTCAGCTACGGCGACAACCCCGCGCTGGCCCAGGCCGAGTCGGCGCTCTACCACTGGAGCTGGATGCTCATGGGCCTGGCGGCCATCGGCCTGGTGCACCTCACCAGGCGCAAGGCCACCGTGCTCGGCCACATCGCCGGGGCGGCGGCGGCCATCGGCTACATCTCGATGTCGGCCCTGCTGATGATCGACCCCGTCGAGTGGTGGCTGGGCCGGCACAACCCGCCGGAGCAGGCGCAGAAGATCCTCGACGAGATGCTGAACCTGCCCGGCGTGATCTTCGGCTTCCAGATGCCGTGGATGTTCTTCGCCGTGCTGGGCCTGCCGCTGCTGGTCGTCGCCGTGTGGCGGGCCGGGTTCGTCGGCTGGTGGGTGCCGCTGCTGGTCTTCGTCGGGTACGTCGTCTCCTTCCCCATCGAGTACGGCCCCGTGACCGTGCTGTTCTGGGCCCTGCCCGTCGCCGGCCTCGGCTGGACCGGCCTGAAGGTGCTGCGCATGGGCGACGAGGCGTGGGCGGCCTACTACCCCTCGCCCGCCCTCGCCCGGACGGCCGTGTCGGCCTAGGCGGCCGGGATCAAGCCCGCGGTGACCGCCAGGATGACGAGGAAGCCGAGCAGGATGCGGTAGATCACGAACGCGGTGAACCGGTGGGTGCTGATGTACTTCAGGAACCAGGCCACCGCCGCGTAGCCGACGGCGAACGAGATCAGCGTCGCCAGGATGGTGGGCCCCCACGCGGGGGCCTGCCCCTCGCCGATGTCCTTCAGCTCGAACGCCCCGGAGGCCAGCACGGCGGGGATGGCCAGCAGGAACGAGTATTTGGCGGCGTCCTCGCGGCGGTAGTCGAGCAGCAGGCCGGCCGTGATCGTGCCGCCCGAGCGGGAGACGCCCGGGATGAGGGCCAGCGCCTGCGCGAAGCCGTAGACGATGGCGTGGGTGAAGCTGAGGTGCTTCTCCAGCGTCAGCTTGTTGCGCGCGGTGCGGTCGGCGAACCACAGGATGCAGCCGAAGACGATCAGCGTCGTGCCGACCACGCGCAGGTCGCGGAAGACGGTCTCGATCTGGTCCTTGAACGCCAGGCCCAGTACGCCGATCGGGAGCGTGCCGACGATGACGTACCAGCCCATCCGGGCCGCCCAGTGGCCGCGCAGCTCCCGGTCGAACAGCGAGCGGACCCAGGTGGAGATGATCTCCCACAGCTCCTTGCGGAAGTAGATGAGCACCGCGGCCTCGGTGCCGAGCTGGATGACCGCCGTGAAGGCCGCCCCCGGGTCCTGCCAGCCGAAGAAGGCCGAGACCACACGGATGTGGGCGCTGGAGGAGATCGGCAGGAACTCCGTGAGCCCCTGGATGAGCCCCAGCACCACCGCTTCGAGCCAGCCGATCACGACTACACCTTCCGGTTACGGGAGTGACCAGGGTGAGGTTAGCGGAAACGGGGGCCGCGCAGTTGCCCGCCCAGCAGGTTGAGCGGGCCGGGGGAGACCAGCAGGTCGAGCAGGCCGGGGGAGACCGGCAGATTGAGCGGGCCGGGGGAGAGCCGGCCCGTTCTCAGCGTCCGGCCCACGCCGCGGCGTTGGCCCTGGCGTAGTCGGCGAAGTCGCGGGCCGGACGCCCCAGCGCCTCCCGGACGCCGTCCGTCACGTGGGCGTTGCGGCCGTCGAGCACCTCGGTGAACAGCCCGGTCAGGCCCTCGGCCTCCTCCTTCGGCACGCCCGCCGCCACGGCCCCGGCCACGTACTCCTCCGGCGTGACCTGGATGGAGGTGATCGTGCGGTCCGTGGCCTTCGACAGCTCGGCCGCCGCGTCGGCGAACGTCAGCAGCCTCGGGCCGGTGAGCTCGTACAGGCGGCCCGCGTGCCCGTCCTGGGTGAGGGCGGCCACGGCCACGTCGGCGATGTCGTCGGCGTCCACGAACGGCTCGGGCACGTCGGCCACCGGGATCGCCAGCACGCCGTCGAGGACCTGGTCGAGGAGGAAGCCCTCGCTGAAGTTCTGCATGAACCAGCCGCAGCGCACGATCGTCCAGTCGAGGCCCGACTCCCGCACGGTCCGCTCGCTCGCCTCGGCGCCCGGCTCGCCCCGGCCCGACAGCAGCACCAGCCGCCGCACCCCGGCGTCCGCGGCGAGCCGGGTGAGCTCCAGGACGTCCTCGTACGCGCCGGGCAACGCCAGGTCGGGGTAGTAGGACACGTACACGGACTCGACGCCGTCGAGCGCCGCGGCCCAGGTGGAGCGGTCCGCCCAGTCGAAGGACGGCGTGGCCGAGCGGGAGCCGATCCGCACGGGAAGGCCGAGAGAGGTGAGCCGGTCAGCGACACGGCGGCCGGTCTTGCCGGTTCCGCCCAGAACCAAAATCGTCATGCATCTAGTAAGCCGTCATACCCATAAGACTCTCCATGGTTGAGAAGCGCGTTGGCATATGCGATCGTCTAGCCCATGGATCAGCTCGCGGCATTGCTCGACGGACCGAGAGCGCGGAGCGCCTTCCTGCTCCGGTCCATCCTCGACCCGCCGTGGTCGATGCGCATCCAGGACGAGGCCCCGCTCACGCTGGTGGCCCTGGTGTCCGGTGAGGCGTGGGTGCTGCCGGACAAGGGCGAGCCGGCCCGCCTCGAACCCGGGCAGGTGGCCATCCTGCGGGGGCCGGAGCCGTACGTGGTGGCCGACGCCCCCGGCACCGCGCCGCAGATCGTCATCCACCCCGGCCAGCGCTGCACCACCCCCGACGGCGAGTCGCTGTACCAGTCGATGGACCTCGGCGTGCGCACCTGGGGCAACGACCCGGCGGGCGGCACCGTGCTGATCACCGGCACGTACACGCTGGAGGGCGAGGTCAGCAGGCGCCTGCTCGACGCGCTGCCCCAGCTCCTCGTGCAGCCCGGCGGGCCGGTCATCGCGCTGCTCGGCGCCGAGATCGTCAAGGACGACCCGGGCCAGTCCGCGGTGCTCGACCGGCTGCTCGACCTGCTGCTGATCGCCGTGCTGCGGTCGTGGTTCGCCACGCACGAGGCGCCCGCCTGGTACCGCGCGATGGGCGACCCGATCGTGGGCAGGGCGATGCGGATGTTGCACAACAACCCCGCCCATCCCTGGACGGTCGCCGCCCTCGCCACCGAGGTGGGGGTCTCCAGGGCGGCGCTGGCCAGGCGGTTCACCGACCTGGTGGGGGAGCCGCCGATGTCCTTCCTCACCGACTGGCGGCTCGCGCTCGCCGCCGACCTGCTGCGCGAGCCCGACGCCACGATCGGCTCGGTGGCCAGGAAGGTGGGCTACGGCAGCCCGTTCGCGCTCAGCGCGGCCTTCAAGCGCGTACGCGGCGTCAGCCCCCAGGAGCACCGGGCCGGAGCGGCGAGGTGAAGCCCCTGCTGCTGCTCGACGTCGACGGCGTGCTCAACCCGATGGGCCGCCCGACGCCCGACTTCCGGCGCTACCGCTGCACGATCGGCACCGAGGTCTACACCGTGCACCTCAACCCCCGCCACGGCCGCCGGCTGCTCGACCTGGCCCTGACCACGGGCGCCGAGCTGGTCTGGGCCACCACCTGGGAGCAGCACGCCAACGAGTGGATCTCTCCCAGGATCGGCCTGCCCACGCTCCCGGTCGTCACCATGGGCCCCGAGCGCACCCGTACCGAGCACGGCGAGATGTTCAAGACGCCGCACGTCGCCGCGTACGCCGGGCGGCGGCCGTTCGTGTGGTTCGACGACCAGGTGTGGGCGCAGGACGAGCAGTACCTCAGGGTCGATCAGGGTCTGGAGAATTTCCTGTTGATCCACGTCGATCCCAGACATGGACTGACCAGGGAACATCTGGGCATGGCTCATGAGTGGCTGACCCTTACAGGGTTTTCTCAGGGTCCCTAGCGGGATATCGGCGGCACTGCTGTCCGTTTTACCGGTAGGTCATCACGACACGGAGGAACAGCATGTACCGCTCAAGGGAGCACAGGATTCTGGCCGGCGTCTGCGGCGGGCTCGCCGACAAGATGGGCCTGCCCCCGACCCTCGTCCGCATCCTCTGGCTGCTGCTGTCGCTCATCCCCGGGCCGCTCTGGGTGGTCTACGTCGCCATGTGGATCCTCGTCCCGGAGGAGCCGAGGGGCTACTCCCACTGACACGTCCGCCGGCCCGCCGAACCACCGCGTGAGCGCCGCCTCGGCGGGCTCCGCGCAGGGTTCGGCCCAGGCCACGTAACCGTCGGGCCGCACCAGCCCCACGGTCGCCGGCGCCGGGTCCCGGCCCACGCCGCGCCGGCTGGCCGAGCTCCCGGCGCTCATCAGGCCGCTGACCGAGGCGGGTTTCACCGGCGAGCAGGCGGTCAGGGCGCTGATCGCGTCGGCAGGTTCGCCCTCGGCGCGGCGATCGACGAGCGCGGCCCGGCCGTGCCGCTCGACGCCCGCCCGGTGGAGGACCCCGACGGCGACTTCGAGTTCGGGCTGCGTGCGCTGGTGTCCGGGATGCGTCTTATCCTCGAAGGATGAGGGCAAGGCCGCTGACACTTCTGCAGGACGATCTGGTCGACTACGACACGGCGATGGAGCGCATGACCGACCTCGTCGGGCAGCGCCAGCGGGACGAACGGCCGGACACGCTCTGGCTGCTCAGCCACCCGCCCGTCTACACCGTCGGCCGGCGAACCCCCGCCGAGCACCTGCCCGCCCCCGAGCGCGGCATCCCCGTGCTGGAGACCGGGCGCGGCGGGCAGCTCACCTACCACGGCCCCGGCCAGCTCGTGGGCTATCTCATCGTCAAGCTGGGCGAGGACGAAGGCATCGTCGACTACGTGCGGGAGGTGGAGCTGCGCCTGGTCGAGGCGCTGGGCAAGCTCGGCCTGCCCGCCGAGCGGCGTGACACCCCGCCGGGCTCGGAGCTGCTGACCGGCGTCTGGACGTCCACGACCGGCCGCAAGATCATCTCGATCGGCATGCGCCAGAGCAGGGGGGTCACCAGCCACGGGTTCGCGCTCAACGTCGACGGCGACCTCACGCCCTGGAACTGGGCGGTGGCCTGCGGCATGCCCGACGTGGACATGACCTCGCTCAAGCGCGAGCTGGGCGACATCACCATGCAGGACGTGCGGCCCGCCGTGGCCGCCGCCTTCGAGGCGTCCTGACCGCTCAGCGGGGAGTGGTCAGCCCGGCCACGACCATGTGCTTGAGCAGGTCGTAGCTGTCGTCGAGCAGCTCGGGCAGGCCGAACCCGCCCGACGCCTCCAGCACCGCGAACCCGTGCGCCGTCGCGCGCAGGCAGCGGGCCGCGTGGATCGCGTCGGAGCCTTCCAGCCCGTAGCCGCGCAGCGCCGCGAGCATGATGCCCACCAGGCGCTCGCCCGCCGCCCGCATGCCGGGGTGCGGCTGCTGGATGACCATCGCGTACCGGTGCGGATGGCGGGTGACGTAGGCGCGCCAGGCGTCCATCAGCGCGCCGACGGCCTCGTCGCGGGAACGGCCCAGCACCGCCTGGGCCAGTTCGGCGGAGATCTCGTCGGCGATCCGCACCGACAGCAGCTCGCGCAGCTCGGCCAGGTTGCGCACGTGCTTGTACAGCGACGGCGTCGCGACCCCGGCGCGGGCCGCCAGCGCCGAGAGCGTCAGGGCCTCCGGCCCGTTCTCGTCCACCAGGCACACCGCCAGGTCGACGACCGTGTCCTGGGACAACGCCGCCCTAGGCATGCACGCGCTCCTTGACGAACGACAGCACCTCGGCGGCCACCTGAGCCGGGAACTGGGCGTGCGGGTAGTGGCCCGCGCCCTCGATCATGGCGATCCGGCCGCGCCCGGCGGGCATGGCGGCCACGATGCCCTCCGCCTCGGCGCGCGGGTCGGCCCAGTCGGGGTCGAGCGTGCCCATCACGACCAGGACGTCGCGGGTCAGGTCGGGGAGCCGCGCGCCGGCGTCGGTGGGGGGCACCTGGCCCATCCTGGAGACCACGGCCATCCGGCCGGGCCGGCGCAGGTCGGCTTCGAGCGCCGCGATGTGCTCCGCGTGGTCGGCGGGCTTGACGCCGGGCATGGCGTGGTCGAGGTACTTCTTCCACAGGCCGACGCTGCGCAGGAGCGCCGCGCCGAGCAGCAGCATGGCCCCCTTGCGATGGTGGGCGTTGCGCAGCAGGCCGCCGCCGTCGATCTTCTGCACCCGGGTGAACGGGCCGATCTCCACCACGGCGCTGACCAGCTCGGGCGCCTGCGCGGCGGCGACCGTGACGGCACCGCCCGCGAACGAGTGGCCCACCAGGACCGCCGGGCCGCCCAGGTGGCGGACCAGCGCGAGGAGGTCGCCCGCGACGTCGGTGCGGGTGTAGGAGGGCCAGTCGCGGCTGGACTCGCCGTGGCCGCGCAGGTCGGTGGTCGCCACCCGGAAACCCGCCGCCACCAGCTCGGGCACCAGGAACCTGAACGACTGCCGCCCGACGCCCATGCCGTGCGCCAGCACCATCAGCGGCCCTTCGCCGGTCACGTCGTAGGCGAGCCGGCCACCCTCGACCGCCAGGAACTCCGTCATGTCCAACCCCTCTCGGCTAACTCTTATAGCCATAAAGCTAAAGCCTTTAGCCAAGCGGTGTCAAGCAGCAAAAGGCGGGCACGGCCGGATCGGCCGTGCCCGCCCACAGGGCTGGTCAGGAGATCGGGACCTCGTCGATCGTGCGGCGCGGGCCGGTGAACCAGTGCCTGGCCGACAGGCTCCACCACAACCAGATCCCGATCAGCACGACGCCGACCGCGATCGGCGCGTAGTTGACCGACGTCCAGGTGAAGTCCTTGTTGCCCGGGACGCCGGCCGGGGAGAACGGCATGACGAAGTAGATCGACACGATGACGATCTCGACGCAGGCGATCCAGCCCAGCACCCGGTACTTGCGGCCGAGCGTCCACGGGCCGGGACGGAAGGCGTCGCCCATGCGCAGGCGCAGCCAGATCGGGATGAGGAACGCCAGGTAGAGGCCGATGACCGCGATCGACACGACGGCGTAGAAGGCGACCGGGGTCGTCGAGCCGGCCGGGGCGTACAGGGCGGGCAGGGTGATCAGGGCGGCGATGAGGCAGCCGGCCAGGATCGCGTTGACCGGGGTGCGGTTGCGGTCCACCTTCGACCACAGCCGCCAGCCGGGCACCGCGCCGTCGCGCGAGAACGCGTACGTCATGCGCGACATCGAGGTCACGCAGCTCATCCCGCAGAAGAACTGGCCGATCGTGGAGATCGCGAAGATCGCGGTGGCCAGCGGGGAGGAGAGCGCGGTCTCGAAGATGGCGCCGACGAAGCCGGACTGCTTGTTGATCTCGTCCACGTTGGTCGCGGCGAACAGGAACGCCAGCAGCAGGATCCAGCCGCCGATCGCCGAGTAGAAGATCGACTGCCACAGGCCGCGGGCGGCCGTCCTGGCCGCGCCCTGCGTCTCCTCCGACACGTGGGCGCAGGCGTCGAACCCGGTGATCGTGTACTGGGTGAGCAGGAAGCCGAGCGGGAGCACGTACAGCCAGAAGGGCACGCCGCCGTCGCCGTCGCCGAAGCCGGAGTTGTTGATCGTGCCGCCGAACACGAAGCCGAGCGACTGGTGCTCGGACGGCGCGAACACCAGGATCGCCACGATGACGACCGCGCCCGCGACGTGCCACCACACGCTGATGTTCTGCAGCAGCGAGATGAGCCGGTGGCTGAAGATGTTGATGAGCGCGTGCAGGATGAGGATGATCACGAACAGCAGGAACGCCTGGGGGAGCGTCCCCTCCCACGCGCCGCCGGTGAGGCGGCTGATCGTGATGTTGAGGAACGTGGCGCAGCCGTAGTCGACCGACGCGGTGACCGCGATGAGGCCGATCAGGTTGAGCCAGCCGGTGAACCAGCCGTGGATCGGCTTGCCCATGGTGGCGGCCCACCAGTAGATGCCGCCCGCCGTCGGGAACGCCGAGACCAGCTCCGACATGCAGAAACCGATGATCAGGATGAACGCGGAGATCAGCGGCCAGCCCCACGAGATGGCGATGGGGCCGCCGTTGTTCCAGGCCTGGCCGAAGGTCGTGAAGCAGCCGGCGAGGATCGAGATGATGGAGAAGGAGATCGCGAAGTTGGAGAAGCCGCTCCAGGTCCGGGCCAGCTCCTGCTTGTAGCCGAGCTCGGCGAGTCGCCTGGAATCCTCTTCGAGTGACATGAGGTCTCCCTGGGGGGCGCGGAGGACGCTCTGTTTGGTCTAGGTCTAGACCATTTCTTCCCGAGGGACAAGGCGTGACAGATGAGTTTCGTCGTGGTCAGGAGAGACCGTGTCCCGCCGGGCCGATGTCGAGCACGACCTTCCCCGTGACCGTGCGGTCGAGCTGGGCCGCGGCGGCCTCGTCCAGGCGGTCCCAGGGCACGCGGCGGCCGATCTCGACGGTCAGGTCGCCCGCGGCCACGAGGCCGAGCAGGAAGGCCAGGTCGGGGCCGGGGGAGCCGACGTCGCCGAACGAGTTCATCGAACGGGCGGGGCCGAGGGAGAAGGTCGAGCCGGGCGGGAAGACGGCCGGCTGCCCGCCGGCCCAGCCGATGCTCTGGAGGTTGCCGCCCGGCTTGAGCAGGCCCCAGGCGGCCACCAGGGTCGGGCCGCCGACCAGCTCGATCACAGCGTCCACGGGGGCCACGCCGTCCAGGGCGGTCACGACGTCCACGTCCGGGCCGAGGGCCTTGGCGCGGGCGGCGGAGCTCACCGAGGCGACGACGTGGGCCCCGGCCAGCCTGGCGAGCTGCACGGCCAGCGTCCCGACCGAGCCGGACGCCCCCGTCACGAGCACGCGCGATCCGAGGGAGACACCGGCGGCGCGCAGTGAGCGCAGGGCGGACAGGCCGGACATCGGCAGGGCGGCGGCCACCGCCAGGTCCACCCCGTCGGGCACCACGGCGAGCGAGCCGGTGTCGAACGCCGCCCGCTCCGCCCACGCCCCCGCCCCGAACGCCGCCACCCGCGCGCCCTCGGCCGGGCCCGTGCCGTCCGCGGCGGGCCGCAGCACCACCCCGGCGGCGTCGTAGCCGAGCACGACGCCCTCCGGCAGGCGGTCCATGTGCCGCAGCTCGCTGAAGTTGACCGACGTCCGCCGCACCTCGACGAGTGCCTGCCCGGCCCCCGGAACGGGCTCGGGGACGTCGGCGAGCCGCCCCACGGCCCCCGGGCCGACCACCAGTGCGCGCATACGAGATCCTCCCGCCATCATGCGGACCGGCGGTCCGCTTCGTTGCCGGGATACTATGGGGACCGACAGTCCGCTTGCAAGGAGGGGCCTTGGTGCGATCAGACGCGACCCGCAACCGGGAGGCGATCCTGCGGGCCGCCGAAGAGCTCCTGGACGCCCACGGCGCCGAGCACATCTCGCTCGACCGGGTGGCCGCGGCGGCCGGGGTGGGCAAGGGCACGCTGTTCCGCCGCTTCGGCAGCAGGACCGGCCTGTTCCAGGAACTGCTGGCCGAGCGCGCCGCCGCCCTGGCCGAGGCCATCGAGACGCCCGGCTCGCCGCTCGGGCCGGGGGCGCCGCCGCGGGAGCGGCTGCTCGCGTTCCTGGACGAGCTGGCCGGGCTGGCCGAGCGCAACCTGGCGCTGTTCGCCGCGCACGAACGGGCCTGCGCGGCCGACAAATACCGCGACCCCACCTACCTGCGGTGGCACGCCCACGTGACGGGGCTGGTCGCGGCGGCGGCGCCGGGGCTCGACGCCGAGTTCGCCGCCCACACGCTGCTGGCCTCCTTCGACGCCGACCTCGCCCGGCACGTGATGGCCGACGGCGGCGCCGACCGCCTCAGGGCCTCGGTGCGCGGCGTCGCCGAGGCCCTCCTGCACGCCTGAGGCCGCCGAAGAAGGGGCGGCCTCGGACCGGCTCGGGCCGGTATGCCGGGCTAGGCCGAGAAGGCGTCCGTGGCGGCCTGGCAGAAGGCCTTGAGGTCGTCCGGTTTGCGGCTGGTGACCAGGGTGTTCGGGCCGTCCGTGCAGACCATGACCTCCTGGTCCTTCCAGGTGGCGCCGGCGTTGCGCAGGTCGGTCTGCAGGCTCGGCCAGGACGTGAGCGTACGCCCGCGCACGACGTCCGCCTCGACCAGCGTCCAGGGGGCGTGGCAGATGGCGGCCACCGGCTTGCCGGCGTCGAAGAAGGCGCGCGCGAACCGGACCGCCTGCGGCACCGTGCGCAGGAAGTCGGGGTTGGCGACGCCCCCGGGGAGCAGCAGGGCGTCGAAGTCGCCGGGGTCGGCGTCGTCCACCGTGGCGTCCACGGTGAAGGTGTCGGCCTTGTCCAGATGGTTGAACGCCTGGATCTTCCCGGAGGACGTGGAGACCAGCCGGGGTGTGCCGCCCGCCTGTTTGACCGCCTTCCACGGCTCGGTGAGCTCCACCTGCTCGACCCCTTCGGGAGCGACCAGGAACGCGATGGTCTTGCCGTTCAACATGACTGTCCCTTCGTTTTCCCCTCCCCTATCCGGACGCCGGGGAAGTATGCGCTTCTACCCCCCAGGGGTATAGAGTGAGCCGCGAAGCCGAGAGAAGGGGAGTTCGGGCATGGTGATCACCGCGTACCAGGTCGAGGGCATGACCTGTGGCCACTGCGTCAGCTCGGTGCGGGCCGAGGTCGGCAAGGTCGACGGGGTCCAGGCGGTCGAGGTCGACCTCGCGGCCAAGGAGATGGTCGTGACCAGCAGCGCGCCGATCGACCAGGCCGTCATCGAGTCGGCCGTCGTCGAGGCCGGCTACGAGCTGGGCGGCGGCCGCGAGCTGCTGCCGCAGGCCGGGTCGTGCTGCGGCTCGGGCGGCTGCCACTGACCTCTCAGGGGGATCGGCGCCGGGCCCACAGGGTGTGCGCGGCGCACGCGGCGGCCGCGCCGACGGCGTACCAGAGCAGGTCGGGCGGGTTGAAGGTGCTGCCCAGCAGCGGCCGCAGGACTGCCGGGATCTCACCGAGCTGGGCGAACTCGATCGCCCAGCTCAGCCCGCCCGACGCGGCCGCGGCGACCCACGGCCGCACCCGCGGCAGCGCCAGCACGACGAGCGCGTAGATCAGTACGGTGTAGAGCGCGTCACCCGCGCATTTGGGCACGGGCCCGTCCCACAACACCCGGACGCCGAGCCCCGCCACGACGGTCGCGACGGCGGCGAGGAGAACGGGCAGGCGGGGCACCCGATCACGGTAGTGCCAAGCCTACTGAAAATTTACACCGCAAAAGGAAACGAGAATGAAACAATTTTCCGCCACTCGTTGACACGCGGTCTCCGTATGGTGTGCCTTCATCTACACAGGAATCCCCCGCCTGAAGGTGAGGCATCATGAGGAAATGGTTCGCACGCCTGGCTGTGCTGGGCGTAGCGCTGTTAGTGGCCGGCCAAGGCGCCACGGCGGCCCAGGCCCAGGAACCTGCGGCGGGGAAGAAGATCCTACGCGTCGGCGCCACCCAGGCGATGGACCACATGAACCCGTTCCTGGCGGTCCGGCTGGTCTCCACCGCGATCCAGCGCACGATGTACGGCTTCCTCACCGTCCCTGACTCCAAGACGCTCCAGCCCAGCCCCGACCTGGCCGAGTCGTGGACGACGTCCGACGACGGGCTCACCTGGACGTTCAAGATCCGTAACACCAAGTGGTCCGACGGCCAGCCGGTCACGGCCGAGGACGCCGCCTGGACGTTCAACAAGATGATGACGGACGAGGCGGCCAAGACGGCCAACGGCCCCGCCGTCGAGAACTTCGAGAGTGTCACCGCCAACGGCCAGGACTTGATCATCAAGACCAAGGCCCCGCAGGCGTCCATGTTGGAGAACCCGGTCCCGATCATGCCCAAGCATGTGTGGGAGAAGGTCACCGACATGGCCAACTACGAAGGGGACACGTACCCGACCGTGGGCAGCGGTCCGTACATCGCGGTCGAGCACAAGAAGGACCAGTACGTCAAGCTGCAGGCCAACCCCAACTACTGGCGGGGCAAGCCGAAGGTCGACGAGCTGCAGTTCATCTTCTACGACAACCCGCAGGCCGCCATCGCGGGGCTCAAGAAGGGCGACATCGACCTGCTCGGCCGCATGACGCCGCCGGAGTTCCAGGCCATCGAGAACGACCCGAACATCGAGGCGTGGAACACCCAGGGCCGCCGGGCCGCGTACCTGCAGATCAACCACGGCGCCACCACCACCGACAGCAAGCCCATCGGTGACGGCCACCCGGCGCTGAAGGACCCGAAGGTCCGCCAGGCGATCCACTTCGCCATCGACAAGCAGAAGCTGGTCGATGAGGTGCAGGGCGGCCTGGCCAAGCCGGCCGACGGCTCGATCATCCCGCCCATGTACAAGGACTTCTTCTGGGAGGCCACGGGTGAGGAGAAGGTCACCTACGACGTGGCCAAGGCGAACAAGATCCTCGACGACGCCGGCTACAAGAAGGGCGCCGACGGCGTCCGCACGATGCCCGACGGCAAGCGCAAGCTGGAGTTCCGCTTCAGCATCCACACCGACGCCCCGATCGAGGACAAGCTCGCGGAGTACCTGACCGGCTTCTTCAAGGAGATCGGCGTCACGCTGACCACCCAGAAGCTGGACTCCAGCAAGTTCACCGAGGAGACCGGCGTCACGGCGCTGTTCGACATCGCGATCAGCGGCTGGTCGGTCAACCCCGACCCCGAGGAGATCCTGGCCACCCACCTGTGCAGCCGCAGGCCGGCGCCGGGCGGCGAGGGCGGCGGCACCGAGTCGTTCTACTGCGACCCGACCTTCGAGAAGCTCTACCAGGAGCAGCTCAAGGAGCTCGACCGGCCCAAGCGCGCCGAGCTCATCAAGCAGATGGAGCAGCGGCTCTACACCGACGCCCCCGTGATCGCGATCTACTACCCCAACGACCTTGAGGGTTACCGCAAGGACCGGATCACCAGCATCACCCCGATCCCCGAGGACAAGGGCCTGCTGTACGGCGGCAGCGGCTACTGGCCGTTCTACACGGCCGACGTCAAGGCGACCGCGGCGGGCGGCTCCGGCGCGGGCGGCGACTCCGGCTCCAACACCGGTCTCATCGTCGGCGTGGTCGGCGGCGTGGTGGTCATCGGCCTCGTGGCCTTCTTCCTGACCAGGCGGCGCAAGAGCGCCGCGGACGAGCGCGAATGACCACACCGCTCGAAGCAGCAGAGCCCGCCGCCGTCCAGGCGGCGGGCCCTGGTGAGGACCGCCCCGCCCGCCGCGGCACGCTGAAGTACGCGTTGTCGAAGGCCGGCGGGGCGCTGTTCAGCATCGCCGCGGTGATCGTCGGGACGTTCTTCGTCTTCCGCCTGCTGCCCGGCGATCCGGTGCGGAACCTGGCGCAGGGCCGCAACATGACCCCGGCGCAGCTCGACATGGAACGTCACCGGCTCGGTCTCGACAAGCCGGTGCTCGAACAGTTCTTCGACTTCGTCGGCAAGACGCTCAGGCTCGACCTGGGCACGTCGTACGAGTACAAGCGGCCGGTGCTCGACCTCATCGGCGAGCGCATCGGCCCGACGCTGCTGCTGGCCGGGACCGGTCTGGTCATCGCGGTCAGCCTGGGCATCTGGCAGGGCACCAGGGCCGGATGGCGGCGGGGGAGCCGGTTCGACCGCTTCTCCACCGGTCTGTCGCTGGTGTTGTGGTCGGTGCCGACGTTCTGGCTCGGCCTGCTGCTGATGATGGTGCTCGGCGTGGGCATCGGCCCGATCCCGGGCATCCTGCCCTTCCGCGGCATCGAGAGCGTCGACGCGCCCGACGGGTTCGCCTACGTGCTCGACGTGGCCTCGCACATGGTGCTGCCGTGCCTGACCCTGGTGGCGGTGATCTACGCCCAGTACCTGCTGGTCATGCGGTCGTCGTTGCTGGAGGAGGTCAGCCAGGACTACGTCACCGTGGCCCGCGCCAAGGGCCTGCGCGACGACGAGGTACGCCGCCGCCACGCGGTGCCCAACGCCCTGCTGCCCACGGTGACGCTGGTCTTCATGCGCATCGGCTTCGTGGTCGGCGGCGCGGTCACCGTGGAGACGATCTACACCTGGCCGGGCCTCGGGCAGCTGTTCTACCGGGCGGTCCGGGTCCCCGACTTCACGCTCATGCAGGGCACGTTCATGCTCATCACCGTGGCCGTGATCCTCATGAACACGCTGGCCGACCTGCTCTACCACGTTCTCGACCCGAGGGTGAGGTCGGCATGACGAGTGTCGCTGCCACGCGCAGGCGGCAGGCGCTGACCAACTTCTGGACCGACTTCCGCAAGCACCGCGCCGGGGTGGCCGGGATGGTCGTCCTGCTGGTGGCCGTGGTGCTCGCGCTGGTCGCGCCGCTGTTCATCGACGAGGGCGTGACGAGCGTCATCGACGCGCCGGGCGAGAAGTTCCAAGCCCCCGGCCTGGACTTCCCCTTCGGCACCGACGAGTCGGGCCGGTCGATCCTGCTGATGATCTGGTGGGGCTCGCGCGCCTCGCTGCTCATCGGCTTCCTCGCCGCGCTGCTCAGCATTGTGATCGGCATGGTCATCGGCATCGCCGCCGGGCACTTCGGCGGCTGGCTCGGCGGCGCGCTGATGCGGGTCACCGACTGGTTCCTGGTGCTGCCCTCGCTGGTGACCGCGCTGGTGCTGGCGGCCATCCTCGGCGGCAGCACGTTCACCATCATCATGGCGATCGGGGTCACCACCTGGCCGTCCACGGCCCGGCTGATCAGGGCGCAGACCTTCGCCGTCGAGGCCCGGCCCTACATCGAACGCTCCAAGGCGCTCGGCGGCGGCCACTGGCACATCACCACCCGGCACGTGCTGCCCAACGTGGCGCCGCTGCTGCTGGCCAGCACGACGCTGGAGGTGGCCAGCGCGATCGTCACCGAGTCCACACTGGCCTTCCTCGGCGCCAGCGCGAACAAGACGTCGTGGGGCACCATGCTGCGCGGCTCCTACGACTACGGCGCGGCCAACGAGGGCGCGTGGTGGTACATCATCCTCCCCGGTCTGGCCATCCTCGTGGTCGTCATGGCGTTCACCCTCGTCGGACGGGCGCTGGAGGCCGTGCTGAACCCAAGGCTCAGGAGGGCGGCATGAGTCTCCTCGAACTGGACGACCTGTCGGTGACCTACCGCATCGCGTCGGGCGAGGTGCCCGCGGTGCGCGGCGTGTCGCTGACCCTCGACCCCGGAGCGGCGCTCGGAGTCGCCGGCGAGTCGGGATCCGGCAAGTCGACGCTGGCCATGGCGCTGCTCAGGCTCCTGCCCAAGAGCACGCGCGTCGGCGGCCGGATCCTGCTCGACGGCGACGACGTCCTCGCCATGAAGTGGGGGCGCATGCGGGCCGTGCGCTGGGCCGAGGCCTCGATCGTGTTCCAGGGCGCCCAGCACGGACTCAACCCCGTGCGCCGGATCGGCGAGCAGATCGCCGAACCGCTGCTCGTCCACGGCCTGGCCAAGCCGGACGGTGCCCGCAAGCGCGTCGGCGAGCTGCTCGAACAGGTCGGCCTGCCCGCCTGGCGGGCCCGCAGCTACCCGCACGAGCTGTCCGGCGGTCAGCGGCAGCGCGTGATGATCGCGATGGCGCTGGCCTGCTCGCCCCGCCTGATCATCGCCGACGAGCCGACCACCGCGCTCGACGTGATGGTCCAGGCGCAGGTCCTGACGCTGATCAAGGAGCTGATCGCCGAGCACGGCATCTCCCTGATCATGATCTCGCACGACCTGTCGGTCCTGGCCGACGTCTGCGACCAGCTGGCGGTCATGTACGCCGGCCGGGTGGTCGAGCACGGCCCGTCCCGCGAGGTGTTCCACGACGCCCGCCACCCCTACGGCCGGGCGCTGGCGGCGGCCTTCCCCACCGTGGGCGACCCGGTCTCGCGACTGGCCCCCAAGGGGCTCGGCGGCGACCCGCCGGACCCGATGCAGCTCCCGACCGGCTGCTCGTTCCACCCGCGCTGCCCGGTCGCGCTGGACGAATGCGCGGGCCTCGACGTCGAGCTGTGGCCCGCCGGTCCCCGCCACGCCGCGGCCTGCGTGCACGTACGCTCCAAGGAGGAGGTCGAGGCTTCATGACCGAGACGCAGACCGCGGCCGAGACCGTCTCGACGGGCAAGGGCGCGCTGCTGGAGGCCCGTGACCTGCACGTCGCGTTCTCCTCGCGGGGCCGCAGCGCCCGCGCCGTCGACGGCGTCAACCTGGCGATCGGCCAGGGCGAGATCGTGGCCCTGGTCGGCGAGTCGGGCTGCGGCAAGACCACGCTGGCCCGCACGCTGCTCGGCCTCGAACGGCCCACGTCCGGCGAGGTCCGCTACGACGGCGACGCGCTGAACTACGGCTCCAAGGCGCTCAGGTCCTACCGCCGCCAGGTCCAGCTCGTCCTGCAGGACCCGATGGGCTCGCTCAACCCCCGCCAGACCGTCTACGAGGCGGTCGCCGAGGGGCCGCGCATCCACGGCCTGCCCGACGAGGAGGAGATCGTGGCCTCGGCCCTGTCCAGGGCCGGGCTGCGACCGCCCGAGCGGTTCTTCCTGCGTTACCCGCACGAGCTGTCCGGCGGGCAGCGGCAGCGGGTCGTGATCGCCGGCGCGCTCGCCCTCGACCCGAAGGTGCTGATCGCCGACGAGCCCGTGGCCTCGCTCGACGCCTCCGTGCGCGGCGAGATCCTGGCGCTGATGCTCAAGCTCAAGACCGACCTCGGCCTGTCGGCCCTGGTCGTCACCCACGACCTCGGCCTGGCCTGGAACATCGCCGACCGGGTCGCGGTCATGTACCTGGGGCGGATCGTCGAGTCGGGGCCGGTGGAGCAGGTGCTGACGGCGCCGCGGCATCCGTACACGCAGGCGCTGATGTCGGTGTTGCCGGAGTCGCCCGAGCGGATCGTGCTGACCGGCGAGCCGCCGGACCCGACCAGAGTGCCGGGTGGCTGCCGGTTCCATCCCCGCTGCCACGTGCTGGCCTCCGGCCGCGCGGCGGAGGCGGGCGTGGACGCGGCCTGCCGGTCGCAGGCGCTGAGCATCCTGCCCGCGGTCCCCGACGCCCAGGCCGCCTGTCACTACGCGGCGGTCACCGGGTAGCTCACCCGCGGAACGCGTCGGCGTGCTCGCGCGCCCACTCGGCGAAGTCACGCGCGTCCCGGCCGGTGATCTCCCGGACGGTCGGGACGACCGTGTAGCCGACCTCCGGCGTGTTGCCCAGCGCGCCGACCAGGAACTCGATGGTCTGCTCGCCCATGCCGTCGGCGCGCCACTTGGCCCGCGCCTCGTCCACGGTGAGCTCGACGAACCCGACGTCCCTGCCGACGGCCTCGGCCAGGACGGCGACCTTCTCCCGCAGGGTGATCGCGCGGGGGCCGGTCAGCACGTACGTCCGGCCGCCGTGGCCGCCCTCGGCCAGGACCTTCGCGGCCACCGCGGCGATGTCCCGCTCGTGCACCAGGGCGCTCAGCCGGTCGCCGAACGGCTCCTTGATGACGCCTTCCGTCCTGATCGTGTGCGCCCACCACTGGAGCGTGTTGGCCATGAACTCGACCGGGTGGAGCAGCGTCCACTCCAGGTCGGTGGCGGCGAGCGCCTGCTCCAGCTCGCCGTCCTCGCGGCCGCCGAGCACGGTGACCCGGCGCACGCCCGCCTTGACGGCCAGCTCGGCGAGCCCGGCGCCGTCGGGCAGCGGGGCGTAGTCGTCGCCGGCGAAGTTGATGAAGTGCACTGCGGTGACGCCCTCGAAGGCGGCGGCCAGGGAGGCCGGCTCGGCGAGATCGCCGCCGACGACCTCGACGCCGTCGGGAAGGGCGGCCTTGGCGGGGTTCCTGGTCAGCGCGCGGACCTGCCGGCCGGCCTGGAGGAGCTCCTCGACGACAAGGCGGCCGACGGTCCCGGTGGCACCGGTGACGAGGATGGTCATGTGAACCCCACTTCTTTCGGAACGGAACGTTCTGCTCTTAGTATAGCAGAACGGAACGCTTCATTCCGAGTAGTCCTTGAGCCGGATCGCCACGGCCGCCCGGTGGATCGCCCCGGCGATCCGCTCGACGACCTTCTCCTTGCCCGGCAGGTACGGCAGCAGCCTGAGCATCCTGAGCTGGAACCACAGCGCCAGCCGTGAGCCCATCACCATGCCCCTGACGTTCACCGGGCCCAGCTCCTGGTTGACCCGGACGAACTCCCGCATCTCCCGCTCGTAGCCCGCCGCGCCGCCGCCTCCGGCCAGCTCGCCCGCCAGCACGTACGCGCCCACGATCGCCAGGCTCGTGCCCTGCCCGGAGGCCGGCGAGGCGCAGTAGGCGGCGTCCCCGAGCAGCACGACCCGGCCCTTCGACCAGCTGTCCATGTGCACCTGGCTGACCGAGTCGAAGTAGAAGTCGTCGGCGTCGCGCACCGCGCCGAGCAGCGCCGGCACCTCCCACTCGACTCCCGCCATGGCCTCGGCCAGCAGGTCCTTCTGGCGGCCGGTGTCGCGGTGGTCGTAGGACAGCGGCTGGGAGGCCCACATGAACAGCGCCTTGGCGGCGCCGTCCTGGCGGGTGCTGTACACGTTGGCGGTGCGGCCGGGGGCGGCGTGCACGGCCTCCTCGCGGTCCAGGCCCAGGGTGTTGGGCACGGTGGAGATCGAGACGTAGTAGCCCAGGTCGCGGACGAACCGAGCGTCCTCCCCGAACACGATCCTGCGGATGTTGGAGCGCATGCCGTCCGCGCCGACGATCAGGTCGAACCGGCGGGGCGCGGCGTGCTCGAAGGTGACCAGGCCGTCGTCGGAGACGGCGGTGACGGAGTCGCCGAAGAGGTATTCGGCGTCGTCGCGGGTGAGGTCGTACAGGAGCTCGTTGAGGTCGCCGCGCATGATCTCGACGTCGTCGCCCTCGCGCCCGCCGAACAGGTCGGCGTCCATGGTGGCCAGCCGGCGGCCCTTGCGGTCGTAGTGGGTGGCGACGCGCATGCCGGTGCTGCGGGCGGTGACCGCGTCCAGCAGGCCCATGCGCTCGATCACATCGAGGGCGGCGCCGCGGATGTCGACCTTGTAGCCGCCGGTGCGGACGGCCGGAGCGCGCTCGACGACGGTGACGGTGCAGCCGTGGCGGCGCAGCCAGTAGGCCAGCGAGGTGCCGGCGATGCTCGCGCCGGAGATCAGGACGTTCTTCATGCCGAGAACAGTACAGCTGTCTCAGACGCTTGTCTAGGACGATGTTTTCAGACGTTCGTGTTAACGTCTGGGCATGGGAAACAGGGAAGACCTGCTGGCCGGGGCGAAGCGTTGCCTGATCGAGAAGGGCTACTCGCGGACCACCGCGCGCGACATCGCGACCGCGTCGGGCGTGAGCCTCGCGGGCATCGGCTACCACTTCAAGTCCAAGGACGCGCTGATGAACGAGGCGCTGTTCGAGGTGATGCAGGAATGGGGCGACGACCTGGCGCGGACGCTCGTCGTCGACGCCGAGGAGGGCGCCTCACCGCTGGAGCGGTTCGAGGCGGCGTGGGACCGGGTGGTGGAGTCGTTCGACCGGCTGCGGCCGCTCTGGATCACCCAGCTTGAGCTGCTCGGGCAGATCGATCACGTGCCGGAGCTGCGCGAGCAGCTCGTCCCGGCGATCAAGGGCGCGCGGCTGGGGCTCGCCGAGCTGTTCCAGGACGTGCGGGCGGAGACGGACCCCGAACGGGCCCGGCTGGTGGGCTCGTTGTACCAGGCCATGCTGACGGGGTTCCTGGCGCAGTGGCTGCTCGACCCGGACAGCGCGTTGTCCGGGCGCGAGGTGGCCGAGGCCCTGCGCCTGGTGGGCGGCTCGTGAAAGGGGTCGGGGCTAGAAGGCGCTTATCGTGGCGGGGGCGCGTTCGGCCCTGCTGAGGGTGCGGATGACGGCGGTCGCGCCGTGCCGGTGCACCGCCAGGCGGGCCAGCAGCTCCACGACCGGCTCGTTGATCGACGGCGGCAGCTCCGGCGTCTCCACGCCCACGCTGGCGGCCAGGTCGTCGGAGTGCACGACCAGCTCCATCACCCTGGTGAGCAGGAAGTCGTCGAGCCGCAGCGACCAGCCGGCCCACGGCAGCCGCACGACCCGGTCCGCCGGCTCGGCGGGCAGCTCGGCCAGCAGCCGGTCCAGCAGCGCCTGCGTGCGCTCCACGAGCGCGGCGTGCCCGTCCGCGGCGGCCGCCTGGCCGCCCACCCGGACGCTGACGTTGCTCTCGTGGTCGAGGCCGGCCTGCACCCACGGCGACCTCGTGTAGTGCTCGATGAGCTGGATCGGCGCCCCGGGCTCCTCGCCGGAGTCGAGCACGTCGATGACTCTGACGATCTGGTGGGCCAGATGCCCGGCCAGGCCCGCGACGCTGAACTCGGTCAGCGCGCTGGGCTTGTCCCACGCCGCCCGGACGGCCGGGTCACGCAGCAGCGACATCGCCGACGCCGCGGCCCCCAGATAGGACTGCCTGATCTCCCCCATATGCCGCCCTTTCCCCGGTTCAGGTGGTAACTCGGGGCCAAGACTATCCCTCGGCGATCCGCGGAGGGCCGCCGTCCTGCCCACTGAGACGGGGGCGGGCTCAGGTCTCGTCGGGGCCCTCCGCCAGCACCTTCCCGATGGCCGACCGGACGAAGGCGCGGGTCAGCCTGCCCCTTCTGAAGCGGCTCAGCACCGGGCGCGGCGTGCCGTACCGGCGGGCGCGCACGTCGGCCAGGACGGCCTCCGGCGCGCCCATCCCGGCCAGCACGTCCAGGGCCTCCCGCTTGGTGATCAACCGGCCCTCCCGCAGCGTGACCGAGGCTCTGGCGACGGTCAGCAGGCCGAGGTCCACCCAGACGTCCCGCAGCCAGCGCCGCCGCCCTCGGGTCTTGTCCAGCCAGAACTCGCGCAGGTCCGTGCGGACGAAGTCGGCCAGCACGGCGTCGGAGACGGCCGGCAGCAGCTCGGCGGGCGGCGGCCCGTGCAGCACGAGCGGGGCCGTGTGCAGCTCGCGGCGGGTCACCGCCGTCACCGGGCGGCGGAAGATCTGCTCGTGGGCCCACGTCACGTGCTCGACCCGCGGGTCGGCCAGTTCCTCCAGCGGCAGGTAGGAGCAGTGGAGGAGGTCGGCGAGCGGCAGGTCGAGCCCGCGGTGCAACCCCTTGATCCGGCGCCACTGCTCCATCGTGACCGGCGTCTCGACCACCGCGATCAGGTCGAGGTCGCTGCGCCCCGGCTGGTAGTCGCCGGCGCCCAGCGAGCCGTGCGCCCACAGCGACACCAGGGGCACGACCTCGCTCACGCCGTCTCGGAACCGCCGGAGCAGGACGTCTGTGGCCGCATGCATGATGTCCACTATGATCCATTCCCGGCCGTCCCGGAAGATCACCGGGGCGGGCCGTCAGGACGTGCTGAACAGAGCGCTCACCGACTCGCCGTCGTGGATCCGGCGCATGGCCTCGGCCAGGGCCGGCGCGATCGACAACACGGTCAGCTTGTCACTCGGCTTGGGCGGCGGCACGGTGTTCGTGCAGACGATCTCCATGACCTCGGGGAACGCGCTCAGCCGCTCGATCGCCCCGCCCGCGAACAGCCCGTGCGTGCACGCCACCCGGACCGAGTTGACCCCCTGCTCGCGCAGCCGGCCCAGCAGCTCGATGACCGTGCTGCCCTTGGCGATCTCGTCGTCCAGGATGATCACGTCCTTGCCGGCGACCTCGCCGATGACCGAGCTGATCACCACGCGGTCGTCGGCGAAGCGCTGCTTGGCGCCCATCGCGACGCCCGTGCCGAGCAGCCGGGCGAAGTGCGCGGCCTCCTTGGCGTTACCCAGGTCGGGGGAGACGACGACGGCGTTCGACAGATCGTAGCGGCGGAAGTGCGCGGCCAGCTCGCGCAGCGCGTGCAGGTGGTCGACCGGCACGCTGAAGAAGCCGTGCACCTGCGGCGAGTGCAGCGTCATGGCCAGCACCCGGTTCGCGCCCGCGGCCACCATCAGGTCGGCGACCAGGCGCGCGCCGATGGAGATGCGTGGCGCGTCCTTCTTGTCCGATCTGGCGTAGGCGTAATGCGGCAGCACCACGGTCGTCCTGGCCGCGGACGCGCCGCGCGCCGCGTCGATCATGAGCAGCAGCTCGACCAGGTTCTCCTGCGTCGGCGGCACCAGGGGCTGGATGAGGAACACGTCGCGCTCGCGGCAGTTGGCCTGGAGCTGCACCTCAAGCGCGTCGTTGGCGAAGCGGGCGACCTTGACGGGGTGGAGCGGGGTTCGGAGGTGGGAGCAGATCTCCTCGGCCAGCTCGGGGTGGGCGCTGCCACTGAAAACCGTGATGTCTCGCACGATTCCCAAAGGATAGCCTCACGGGCTCACGTAGTGGTGGAGCAGGGCGGGTTCGCCCGCGGCGTTGAGCCATCGAGCGCGGGCGCTGCCGACGCGGCGCCAGCCCAGCCGCTCGTAGAGCGCGACGGCCGCCCGGCCCTCGTCGGAGACCTCCAGGACGACGGGCGTCCCGGCGGCCTTCCGCACGGTGTCCAGCAGCACGGGAGCCAGCCCGCGGCCCCGGGCGGCGGGCACCACGAAGAGCCGGGTGACCTGCGGGCCCTCGTCGGTGCCGGCCAGACCCACGTGGCCGAGCACCTGGCCCTCCTCGACCGCCACCCAGGCGCGCAGGAGGTCGCCCGGGGTCAGCCAGCCCTGCGGGTCGGCCGGCCAGTCGACGGGGTAGCGGTCGGCGGCGTGCACCAGGGCCAGGGCGTCGGCGCAGGCGTTCAGGTCGGCCGGCGTACGGGGACGGACGCCCATGTCGCCGGTCGTCACGTCAGCGCCTCGATCGTGAGCGCGTCGAGGTCGGGCAGGATCTGCCAGGCGAGAGCGAGGGCGTCGTCGTCGGGCGGGTAGCCGGGATGCGGCACGGCGATCACCCGCATGCCGGCCGCGTGCGCCGAACGCAGCCCGTTGCTGGAGTCCTCGACCGCCACGCAGTCCTTCGGGTAGATCTCCAGCCGCCGGGCGGCCTCCAGGTAGCCGTCGGGGGCGGGCTTGCCGCGCGCGACCTCCTCCGTGGAGACCGTGGTGACGAAGTACTCGCGCAGCTCGGACGCGTCCAGCACCACGTCGATCAGCCGCCGCGGCGACGAGCTGGCCAGGCCGAGGGTGAAGTGCCCGGCCAGCCGGCGCACGGCCTCGCGGGCGCCCGGCAGCAGCGGCACGCCGTCCTGGTAGCGCTCGGCCATCTGGTCGACCACGCCCGCGGCGATCTCGTCGGGCGTCAGGCGCACCCCCAGCTCGTGCAGGTAGGCCGCCCACTCGCCGGTGCTCATGCCCATCAGCCTGGACTGCGTGTCGGGCTGCCAGGTGCCGCCGTGGTCGGCGACGAAGGCGCGCCGCACCTGCTCCCAGACGGGTTCGGAGTCGACGAGCACGCCGTCGAGGTCGAACACGCACGCTTCCATGACCACCCCCAATGAGATCAGCCTGGAACCACCCAATCACACCGTCCGAGCCGCTACGCCGCCGCTCCCTGTCCTTATTGCCCGAGTTTCATGCTATTGGGGCTGGTTGTTGAGCTACGAGCGTCCATTCAGGGGCATGCGAGCAGACATGGCAGACCTTCCATTTCATGACACGGGCGACTTCGAGGACGCCGATCGCGGCTTCATCGCGAAGCTGACCCCCGCCGTGGTCAGGTCGAGAAGCGGCGAGGTCGTCTGGGACAACGACTCCTACGCCTTTCTCAACGCCGAATGCCCCGAAACCGCTCATCCCAGCCTGTGGCGGCAGAGCCAGCTCTGCGCCAAACAGGGCCTGTACGAGGTCGCCGACGGCATCTACCAGGTACGCGGCCTGGACCTGTCGAACATGACCCTGGTCGAGGGCGACGTCGGCGTCATCGTCATCGACCCGCTGGTCTCCACCGAGTGCGCCGCCGCCGCGCTCGCGCTCTACCGCCGCCACCGCGGCGACCGGCCGGTCACCGGCGTCGTCTACACCCACAGCCACGTCGACCACTTCGGCGGCGTGCGCGGCGTCACCGACGGCAACGTGCCGATCCTGGCCCCCGCCGGCTTCATGGACCACGCGGTCTCCGAGAACGTCTACGCCGGCCCCGCCATGAACCGCCGCGCCGGCTACATGTTCGGCCTCGCCCTGCCGCACGCCCCGGACGGCCAGATCGGCTGCGGCCTCGGCATGACGTCCTCGACCGGCACCACGTCCCTCATCCCGCCCACCGTGGACGTCAGCCGCACCGGCCAGGAGGAGATCGTGGACGGGGTGCGGATCGTCTTCCAGCTCACCCCCGGCACCGAGGCCCCCGCCGAGATGAACTTCCTCTTCCCCGACCGCGACGCCCTGTGCCTGGCCGAGAACGCCACCCACAACCTGCACAACATCCTCACGCTGCGCGGCGCCCAGGTGCGCGACGCCCGCGTCTGGGCCCGCTACCTGTCGGAGACCCTCACGCTGCTCGCCGACCGGGCCGAGGTCGCCTTCGCCTCCCACCACTGGCCGACCTGGGGAAAGAGCAACATCGTCCGGTTCCTCCAGGAACAGCGAGACCTGTACGCCTACCTGCACGATCAGACCCTGCGCCTGCTCAACAAGGGCCTGACCGGCGCCGAGATCGCCGAGCAGATGCGGGTGCCGCCCGCGCTGGAGCAGGTCTGGCACACCCACGGCTACTACGGCTCGGTCAGCCACAACGTCAAGGCCGTCTACCAGCGTTACCTCGGCTGGTACGACGGCAACCCCGCCCACCTGTGGGAGCACCCGCCCAGGGAGAGCGCGATCCGGTACGTCGAGTGCATGGGCGGCGGCGCGGCCGTCGTGGCCTTCGCCCGCCGCTACATCGAGGAGAACGACCTGCGCTTCGCCGTCCAGCTGCTGAACCACGCCGTCTTCGCCGACGAGGGCAACAAGGCGGCCAGGGACCTGCTGGCCGAGGTCTACACCCGGCTCGGCCAGGGCGCGGAGAACGGGACGTGGCGCAACTCGTACCTGACGGGGGCCATGGAGCTGACCGACGGCATCGCGCCCACCCGCGTCACCACCACCTCGCCCGACCTGCTCGCGGCCCTGACCGTGGAGCAGATCTTCGACTCCCTCGCCATCCGCGTGGACGGCCCCAGGGCCTGGCACGAGAGCCTGTCGATCGACTGGCACCTGACGGACCTGGGGGAGCTGTACCGCACCACGCTGTCCAACGGCGTGCTCGTCCAGCGGCTGAACCCGCCGGAGGAGCCCGTGGACCTCACGCTCCGCCTCACCAGGGCCCAGCTGCTCGGCCTGCTGGCCGGGAAGGGCGTGGAGGGGGTGGAGCGGGAGGGCGACATCACGGCGCTGCAGCGGCTGGTCGCCGTGCTCGACTCACCGGCCCGCGACTTCGCCATCGTCACTCCCTGAGCCGCCGGCTCCAGTCCGCGCGCCATCGACCCACGAGCGTCTGTCCCCGTGAGTGACTGAACCCGGCGCCCTCAGCCGGGCGCGCCGCGCGTCGGTCCCGCCCATGCGGCCCTCGGGGCACACGGGCGTCGCGGACCGGCTCTCAGAGTTTGTACAGCTTGTTGAACGGCGTCGTGATCCGTTCCTGCCGGGATCCGAAGTCGACCAGTACGGCGACGTCGTCCTCCACACCGATGACGACACCGAGGCCGAATCGGTCATGGCTCACCCGGTCGTGCATGTCGAACTGCTCCGCGGGTGGCGCCGGAGGCGGCGGTTTGAAGGGACTTGTGGGCAGGTGACGACGAGAATCGCCGCTGGCTCGCTTCATCTCCTCCAGTATGCGCCCACCGGGTGAATACTTTGTGGCGTTCACACCTGTATGGACTCGGCGCGTGAGCGTGGGACCGTCGTTGTGGGCAGCCGTACGAACCGCAGGAAGGCCGGCAGCAGCCACGGCCGCCGCCCCCAGACCGCCACTTTGCCCGTGAGCGCGGCCCGCGTCCTGGACATCCGGCCGAACAGCAGCAGGTTCAGCGCGGCCGGGTCGAACCGCACGTGCGCGTCCACCTGGGGCCCCATCTCGGCCACCGACACCCGCCCGCTCTCGAGCGCCAGCGCCGCCGGCGCGGTGTGCGCGGAGTGGAACCCGACGGTGATGCGGCGGGGCGGGGCGGGCGTCCCGGTGTCCATCAGATGTCCGTAGTCGTTCCTGATCATCCCGATGAGGAACAGGTCGAAGAACAGCCCGGCGTCCCGCGCGGGCACCGACCAGGGGGTACGGGTGGCGCGGGCGATGTCCCAGCCGTGCAGCAGCAGCTCGTTCAGCAGGTGGGCCAGCACGCCCGCGACCGGCACCCGCGCGTCGCCCAGCCACGGGACCGGCGTCGCCGGATCGGCCTCCGCGCCGGCGCGCAGGATCTCCCGGACGTCGCCGCGCAGCCGCTCGGCCAGGACGACCGGGTCCCGCTCGGGGAAGTGCTCGAACGCCAGCTCGTTCAGGGCGCTCACCGTGTCGACGTTCGCGCCGAGTATCGGCTCGGCCAGCTCCGGGAAGGGCGTGGTCACGTCGCCGCGCACCACGCAGGTGTAGAGCGAGGCGATCGCGGTGACGTGGGCCGCGGTCTCGGCGACGGTCCACTCCCTGGTCGCCATGGCGTGGGGATCGACGATGGAGACCAGCTTCGCGAACCGGTCGGTGGCCGCCTTGAGCGAGCCGCGCACCGACGCCCATTTGCCGTACGTGATGAGCTCGTCCATGTTCTCTCCAGAGGTCCACGATCACGCTAACCCGGGTGACCTGGGCGGTCTTCTCCGGAAATGCTCCTCTGGGGCCGTCGTGGGCCCGTCCCGGGCGAAAAGCGGTGGCGTCGCAGGACACGGTGGCAGTTCACTTTGAGCACCCATTCCTGATCAGAGGGAGCTCCATGATCGTTATCTCGGCGGCGTCGGGCGCGCTCGGCCGTCTCGTCATCGACCGGCTGCGCACCAGGGCGGACGTCGTCGCCGCCGTGCGCGATCCCGCCCGCGCGCCCGAGGGCGTCCCGGTGCGGCGGGGCGACTACGACGATCCGGCGAGCCTGCGCACGGCGTTCGAGGGCGCCGCCCGCCTGCTCCTGATCTCGTCGCCGGAGCTCGACCCCGGCCGCCGGATCGGCCACCACCTGGCCGCTCTGGCCGCCGCCGCGGACGTGGGCGTCGGCGCCGTCGTCTACACCAGCTTCCTGGACGCCGACACCGTCGCCACCGGCATGACCGAGGCCCACCACGCCACCGAGCAGGCCCTCCTGCGCAGCGGCCTGCCGTGCACGATCCTGCGCCACCCCTTCTACAGCGACGCGTTCGTCCCCCGGGTCTCGGGCGGTGAGCTGACCGGGAGCGGCGGAGGGCGCGGCCTGAACACCGCGTTCCGGTCCGACCTGGCCGAGGCGGCGGCCAACGTGCTGACCGGCGAAGGCCACGAGGGCCGCGCCTACGACTTCACCGGGCCGCTGTGGACCCACCCGGAGGTGGCGCGGGCGCTGGGCGTGCCCTACCGCGAGGTCCCCGACGCCGCACCCGGCCCGATGGCCTGGCTGAACGCCCGGATCCGCGCCGGCGCCCTGGAGCGACAGACCCCCGACCTGGAGAACATCCTCGGCCACCCCGCCCGCACGATGCTCTCCCACCTCCACGCCACCCTCTGACCGCCCTACTTCCGGCTGCGCGACATCACCACGGCGATCCAGACGATGGTGGGCAGCAGAATCAGGAACACCATGACTCCGGCACCGATGGCCAGGCCCGCGTCGGCAACGGGATCCCGCCGGAAGCGGGCGGCGACGCACAGACAGCGCTGCTGTCTCTCGCCGAGGCGGTCCAGGAGACCGTCATGGAACTCACCTGGACGGTGTGGCCCGTCTGTCCCGCGCACGACCGTGGGCTGCACGTCGGAGGGTCGGACCGCGGGCCGGTCTGGTGGTGCGGTGTCGATGGAGGGCATGTCGTCGCCCTGGTCGGCGAGCTGTCCTGAGCACGACGGGCCGGGGACGCCGTCCTGCCCGCCGGTGAGTTGTGATGGTTTGTGGGTAAGGTCGGGGCCGTGAGTGGTGAGTGGCGGGGGGACAGGGTCGGCAGTGCGTTGGCGGGTCGGAATCCCACGGTGCTCAGGCGGCTGGACGCCGGCTTCGCCGTGATCGGCGACACGCAGTTCCTGCCGGGATACTCGGTTCTCCTGACGGACGAGCCCGGCGTGCAACGGCTGACCGACCTGCCCCGGGCCAGGCGGATGGCCTTCCTGTCGGACATGGAGCTGCTCGGCGAGGCGGTCGAGCGGGCCTGCGGCGCGCTGGACCCGGCGTTCCGGCGGGTGAACCTGGAGATCCTCGGCAACACCGACCCGTTCCTGCACGCTCACGTCTGGCCGCGGTACGAGTGGGAACCGGAGCACCTGGTCGGCCGGCCGGTGTGGCTGTATCCGCCCGACAGCTGGACCGACCGGCGATTCGCCCTCGGCCCGCGGCACGACCCGGTGCGTGCGGAGATCGACCGGCGACTCGGCGTGCTTTACGCGGCCCACGGAGCCCAGGGCCGCGCCGACGGCTGAAGCGGGACCCGGGACCGGCCGGACCTATTCCGAAGCGTGCAGAAGGGCGGCGGTGAGGAGCTTCAGGAGCTCGGGGGCGAGGGCGGGGCTCGTCGCGATGGTCGCGCGGGAGGCCATGTCGTGGGGGCTGCCGTCGAGGTCGACCACCAGGGCTCCGGCCTCGCGGGCGATGACGACGCCCGCCGCGGTGTCCCACGGGTTGTTGCTCAGCATGACACTCGCGTCGACCTTGCCGTCGGCCACCCACACGAGGTCGATCGCGGCTGAGCCGAGCATCCTGACGCGCTGGACGCGCGCGGCCAGCTCCTGGGTCAGGGCGAAGCGGGGACGGTTGCGTTCCGCCGCGTCCGCGCCCACCGCGTAGTCGCCCAGGGCGACGACGGCGTCATGAAGTTCCGCGGCGCCGCTGACCTGGACGGGCGAGCCGTTGGCCGTTGCGCCGGCGCCCTGCGCGGCCGAGTAGCGGACGCCGAGGAACGGCAGGCCGACGACGCCGAGCAGCGGCACGTCACCGTCGACCAGGCCCAGGGAGACCCCGCACAGCGGGATGCCGTGCAGGAAGTTGGCCGTGCCGTCCACGGGGTCGAGCACCCAGGTCAGGCCCTGGCCCGGCCGGCTCGCGCCCTCCTCCTCGCCGAGGAAGCCCAGCTCGGGCGTCTCCTTCGAGAGGAACTCGCGTACGGCGTGCTCGACGGCGTAATCGACCTCCGTGGCCATGTCGCGGTCGCCCTTGGCGGTGACGACGCCGGGCGCCCGGGTCGTGATGATCTCGCCGGCGATCGACGCGGCCCGCTCGGCGACGGGCAGCAGTGTCCGGACGTCGATGGTCATGCGGGGCGTCCTAGGGCAGTTCGGGACGCGTCAGGGCCGTGGCGAACGGCTCTCCGGCGGCCCGAGCGTGCGCCATCCGCGCGCGAGCCGCGCCGAGCGTGCGCGGCCGGTAGCCGGGCCCGCCGCAACAACTCTTGTGGAAGCCGACGCCCGCGTGCAGCAGCAGCGAGAGCACCCGCCAGGCCGCGGTGTCGCGCCGCCGGGGAGCCGCGAAGGCGGAGCCCACGTGGATCAGCGGCTCGCCGCACCGCGGGCACGACCGGCCCCGGTCGCCCGGCAGCGGGTAGGGCTGCTTGTACGAGGCCCGGCACGGCAGGCAGACGAACGACGTCTTCGCATGACCCATGCGCCCAGGGTAGCCGCGTAACCGGCCGGACGACGGGCGGCCTCGCTGCGCGGACTCCACCCGACCTCCCACACTACGTAACGGATTAGTCACTCAAACGACTATGGTCACGAAAAGTGATCACTCGACAGCATTGAGTCTTCCCGAAAAGTGGAGGCAGATGTGGCCAGTGAGTTCCAGCGCAAGAAGGTCGGCGGAGTCTTCCGGGCGATGGACGTCGACGGCGACGGCCGGCTGACCCAGGCCGACTTCCAGGCGCTCGCCCACCGCTGGTCGGCCCTCGCGGGGCCGGCCGGCCCGGAGCGGCTGACCTCCGTCATGACCGGCTGGTGGCCGGTGCTCAGGGCCGCCTCGGGCGGCGACGCCGGCGTCTCCCTCGACCAGGTGCTCAGCGTGGTCGACGTGCTCGGCGACATGACCGACGCGGTCACCGGCACCGCCGACGCGATGTTCGAGGCCATCGACCTCAACGGCGACGGCCTCATCTCCCGTTCGGAGTACGGCGCGCTGATCGAGACGTGGAACGGCGCCCCCTCGGCGACCGACGACATCTTCCCCCGCCTCGACCTGGACGGCGACGGCCATCTCTCGCGCGAGGAGTTCCGCCTCCACTGGACCGAGTTCTGGGCCGGCGACGACCCGGACGCCCCCGGCTCGTACGTGTTCGGCGCCCCGCCCGAATGACCTCAAGGTCGGAAAGGCGGCCCCGCCGGCAGGAGCAGCGCCGGGGGCAGCACGTCGCCGTCGGCGAACGGCCGGCGGGCGACGAGCTCCTCGGCGGTCCGGCCGGGCACGCCGGCCCCGCGCAGCACCTCGACGGCGTGCCCGGCCGGCAGCAGGTCGAGCCAGCGCAGCACGGCCGCCCGGTGGGCGTCGGCGTCCAGCTCGCCGTGCACCCTGAGCCGGGCCAGGCCGCCGTCGGGGAAGACGTCCAGGCGGACGTGCGTCACGGGCGCGGCCGACACCGGGCGCAGGAAGTGCCGGGTGTCCGGCTGCAACCGGGTCTTCGGGACCAGCTCGAACCACTCCGCGTCTGCATGGTCCACATCTGGATGGCCCGCGTCGGTTCCGCTCAGTGAGGCCCAGCCGGCCGCGTTGCCGACGAAGTACGACGTGTCGATCTCCACCCGGCGCACCCGCCCGCGGGCCGCCAGCCTGACCGTCACGTAATCGTTGCCGCCGTCGCGGCGGCGGGCGTTCTCCCAGCCGTCGCCCATGATCCGGGCCCTGCCGGGCAGCAGGAGTTGCACCGGCGCGGAGTAGAACGTGTCGGAACAGGCCACCACGTTGCCGCCGTGCTCCAGCGCGGCCAGGTCGATCGTGCCGTCCAGCAGGCGCGGGTCGGGCACCGGCTCGCCGTGCACCCGGAACCGGGCCACCCCGCCGTCGGGGTAGATGCTCAGCCGCACGTGCGTCCAGCGCCGCCGGTCCGCGACCTCGAACGCGTTCTCGGCGTCGCCCCTGATCGCGCTCTTCCCGACGATCGTCTCCCAGTTCGCCCGCTCCAGCTCGGCCGGTGACGGCGTGCCCTCGACGCCAGCCGCCTCCACCGAGGCGTACGGCGGGTAGTTGCCCTTGAACCAGGCGGTGTCGATCACCACTCCGCGCACCACGCCGGGCACGCCGAGCCGGACGATCGCGTAGTCGTTCCCCGGCTCGCGCCGGCGACGGGTCTCCCAGCCGTCGTACACCTTGCCCTTGTGGCCGAAGTCCTCCGTCGAGAACGCGGCGGGGCCGGGCTTGATCAGGTTCTCCCGCTCGGCGAACAGCTCGTCGTTGGCGTACACGACACTGCCGGCCAGCGCGCGCGAGGCCAGGTCCGGGAAGTGGGTGAAGGTCATGCTTCTCCTCGGGTGAGCAGCCGGCCCCGCGGCGGGCCGTCGATGTCGATGCGTTCGCCGCGCAGCCAGCTTCCGCGCACCACGCCGGCGAGCGTGCGGCCGTGGTAGGGCGTCACGGGGTTGCGGTGGTGCAGCCGGTATTTGTCGGCCACGAACAGCTCGTCGGGCGCGAACACGCAGAAGTCGGCCTGGTGGCCCGGTGCGATCCGGCCCTTGCCGGGCAGTCCCGCCACCTGCGCGGGACGTCCGGCCATCCAGCGCGTCACGTCGGTCAGCGGGTGGCCGCGGCGCCTGGCCTCGGTCCACACCGCGGGCAGGCCGAGCTGCAGCGACGCGATGCCGCCCCAGGCGAGGCCGAAGTCGCCGGTGTCCAGCCGCTTGAGCTCCGGCGTGCACGGCGAGTGGTCGGAGACGACGCAGTCGATCGTGCCGTCGGCGAGCCCCTGCCAGAGCGACTCGCGGTTGGCCGCCTCGCGGATCGGCGGGCAGCACTTGAACGGGGTGGCCCCCTCGGCGATCTCCTCGGCGCTGAACGTCAGGTAGTGCGGGCAGGTCTCCACGGTGATCCGCACGCCGTCGTCCCGGGCCGAGCGGATCATCGGCAGCGCGTCCGAGCTGGACAGGTGCAGAATGTGTACCCGGCAGCCGGTTCGGCGGGCCAGCTCGATGACCTGCGCGACCGCGAGGTTCTCCGCGCCGCGCGGGCGGGAGCGCAGGAAGTCGCGGTAGCTGGCGCCGCGCGCGGGCGGCGCGTGGTCGATCACCTGCGGGTCCTCGGCGTGCACGATCATCAGCGCGTCGAAGGCCCGCAGCTCGCGGAGCGCGTCCGCCAGCTCGGCCGGCTCCAGGGGAGGAAACTCCGGCACGCCCGAGTGCAGCAGGAAGCTCTTGAACCCGAACACGCCCGCGTCGTGCAGCCCGCGCAGCTCGCGCAGGTTGCCCGGCACCGCGCCGCCCCAGAAGCCGACGTCCACGTGCGCCTGCCCGCGGGCGGTCGCCCGTTTCACCCGCAGCGCCGCCGCGTCGGTGGTGGGCGGGACGCTGTTCAGCGGCATGTCGACGATCGTCGTGACGCCGCCGGCCGCGGCCGCCCGGGTGGCGGTCGCGAACCCCTCCCACTCGGTCCGGCCGGGGTCGTTCACGTGCACATGGCTGTCCACCAGGCCGGGCAGCAGCACCTCGTCGTCGCCGAGCCGGACGACCTCGGCGGCCGCCAGGTCGGCGTCCAGCGGTTCGACCGCGACGATCGTCCCGTCCCGCACGCCGATGCTGCGTGCCACCTCTCCGGCGTCGGTGACCACGCGACGGGCCCTGAACAGCAGGTCCAGCCGGGCCATCAGGCGACACCTCCATGGCCGCGCCGTCCCGCGCGGACGGGCCGGGTGACGGCCGCGGGGCCGCCGGTGATCGGCCACCCGGTCACGGTCTTGGGGCGCGGCGTCCCGTAGGTGCGCACCTTGCTCGTGGTGAGGCCGAGCCGGACGAGCCCCTCGGCGAGCGCGACCGCCGCGGCCACGCCGTCGACGACGGGCACCCCGGTGGCCGCGGTGATCTTCCGGTCGAGTCCCGCCATGCCACCGCATCCCAGGCAGATCACCTCGGCCCGGTCGCCGGTGACGGCCTCCCGGGCCTGGGCGACGATCGCCTCGACGGCCCGGCCGGGATCCTCCTCCAGCTCCAGGACCGACAGCCCGCTGGCCCTGACCGACGCGCACCGGCCGGCCAGCCCGGCGAGCCGCAGCCGGTCCTCGATCTGCGGCACGGCGCGGTCCAGCGTGGTGACCACCGAGTACGTACGCCCGATCAGCATCGCGACCTGCGCGGCCGCCTCGGTGATGTCCACCACGGGGACGTCGAGCAGTTCCTGCAACCCCTCGCGGCCGTGCTCGCCGTACCCGGCCTGGATCACCGCGTCGTACGGCTCGTCGTAGCGGACGACCCGGTCCATCACGGCGACCGCCGCCAGGTAGCTCTCGAAGTTCCCCTCCACCGACTCCGGCCCGAACGACGGGGTGAGCGCGACGATCTCGACCCCCGGCGAGGCGTGCGCCGCCGCCTGGGCGCGGATCGTGTCGGTCATCGACCGGGTGGTGTTCACGTTCACGATGAGGATGCGCACGTCAGCCGCCCGTCCCGGCGCGCATGGCACGCAGCTCGGACGGCGTGACCCCGGCCAGGGCGCCCAGCTCGGCCGCGCCGATCGCGCCGCAGTCGAGGCCGCGGGCGAGGAACCCGGCCATCGCGCGGACGGTCGCCGGCTCGTCCAGGAAGCCGGACGTCCGGCGTTCGCGATAGCCGCGCAACCGGGCCGCGGCGGCCGGCAGCCCCTCCCTGAAGAAGGAGTGGACGGCGGCGTACCGGCTCGGGAGCTGCCCGGGATGCAGGTCCCAGCCCTGGTACAGGCCACCCTCCAGGGCGCGCAGCACCAGAAGCGCGTGCAGCCGCCAGGCGGCGCGGACGGCGTCGCCGTCGCCCACCGGCAGCACGTTGCTCGACCCGTCGCAGACGCGTACGCCGGTGCCCGCGGCGGCGACCTGCATCACCGCCTTGGCATGGTCGGCGACCGGATGCTCCGCGCTCTGGTAGGCCGCCGACACCCCGAGCGCCGCCGAGTAGTCGTAGGTGCCGTAGTGCAGGCCCGTGCAGCGCCCGGCCGAGGCGCGGATCATCGACGGCAGCGGCGAGACGCCGTCCGCGCCGAGGATCGCCTGCGGTGTCTCCACCTGGAGCTCGAACCGCAGGCTCCCGCTCGCCAGCCCGTACGCCCCCTCCAGTCGTCCGGCGGCCAGCACCATCGCCTCCACCTGCTCGACCGAGGTCACCTTCGGCAGCGTGACGACGAAGCCGCCGGGCGGCGGTCCGAGGGTCTCCAGGAAGATCGCCAGGGTGCGCAGGCCGCGCCGCCGGGTCGGCGCCTCGAAGCTCTTGAACCGGATCCCGCAGAAGGGCGAGCCGGCGCCGGCGGCGATGGCCTCGGCCAGGGCCTTCGCGGCGGTCCGGGCGGCGGCGTCCTCGTCGGCGTCCGGGCGGTGGCCGTAGCCGTCCTCGAAGTCGATCCTGAGGTCTTCGACCGGCTCGCGGGCCAGCTTGGCCCGGACCTGGTCGTACACCTCCGCCGCCGTCCGCGGCGGCAGGCCGAGCGCGTCGGCGAACTCCGTGGCGGTCCGGCCGTGCTCGGCCAGCGCCGCCAGCGCCCGCCGGCCCCACGCCGGTACGGTGTCCGGCGTGTAGCGGTCGGCCGGGACGTACACCGTGTGCACCGGCTGCCGGGTGGCCGGCTCACCGGGGTAGGCCGTGCGCAGCCGCTCGTCCGCGGCGGCGAGCCGGACGTCGAGCTCGGCGGCGAGCCCGGACAGGAAGGTCGCGTCGGTCATGAGCCGTCCTCGACGACGCGGAAGGACGGCGGGAACAGCACCGCCGGGTCGCGGCGCAGGTGGTCGCGTTCGGAGTAGGCGGCCTTCATCGTCTCGAAGTAGGTCTGCGCGCGCAGCCGCATCGACTCCTCGTCCACGCCGGGAATCGTCCGGTCGCGCATCACCGGCCGGCCGTCGATCACCACGGTGGACACGTCGGCGCCCGTGCAGTTCATCAGCATCGTCCTGATCGGGTCGTCGACCGGGCCGGTGCGCGGGCCGGAGAGGTCCACGACGACCAGGTCGGCCTTGGCGCCGGGGGCGAGCCTGCCCAGGTCGTCCCGGCCCAGCGCGCGGGCGCCGCCCAGGGTGGCGGCCCGGTAGTAGTCGGCGGCCGAGCCCGCGTCCAGCCGTCCGGTGACCAGTTTGGCCAGGTTGTTGCCGTAGTCCATGTTGCGGATCATGTCCGGCGGGAAGGAGTCGGTGCCCAGCGCCACGGTCACGCCGGCCGCCCGGTAACGGTCGAAGTCGCGCAGCGCGTCGCCGTACCTGACGAAGGTGAGGGGGCAGTGCACGATCCCCGCCAGCGCCGCGAGCCGGTCCGGCGATCCCTCGAAGGGCGTGCCGGGATCGCCGAGGTACAGGGCGTGCGGCACCAGCAGCCGCGGGCCGAGCAGGCCCACCTCGGCCAGCACGTCCAGGGGGTGCCGGTCGTACCATTCGCGCAGCAGCCGCAGCTCCGTCAGCCCCTGCATGCAGTGCAGGCGCACCAGGCAGTCGAGCTCCTCCGCGGCCTGGGCGGTGGCGCGCAGCAGGTCGAGGGTGACGGTCTCGATGCGGCACGGCAGCAGCGCCCCCCGGATCCGGCCGTCGTGGGCGCCGTCGACGTCCCGGACGAAGCGGACGGCGTCGGCGAGCCCCCGCTCACCGAGTCCGGGGTCCCAGTGCACGTCCCGGCCGCCGTCGGCGCGCAGCACCGGCACGCCCGAACGGTAGGACGGCCCCAGGTACATGCGCAGGCCGAGCCGCCCGGCGATCTCCACGACGCCGGCCAGCTCCTCGTACGACTCCGCCCACGCGCTGTGCGTCTCGGCGGCGATCGGCATCGCGGTGGTGACGCCGTTACGGATGAGCTGGGTGAGCGCGTACTCCCGCATGAAGAGCGTGTCCTCCAGCCCGAAGACGGCCCGGCGCCGGTTGACGGCGTAGTCGTGCGACCAGTTCAGCCCGCTGGAGTCGGCGTGCCAGGTGTCGAGGACGGCGTGGTCGATGTCGGCCAGCGCGTCCAGGTCGATGAAGCCGGGCCCGACGATCGCCTCACCGGCGTCGATCACCTCCTCGACCGGGCCTTCCCAGGAACGGCCGACGTGGACGATCCGGTCGCCGTCGTAGACGACGCACGCGTCGCGGTGGATGACGTGGTCCTCGCCGTCGAAGCCGATGACGAACGACGCCCTGATCAGCGTGCTCACTGTGTGTTCCTCCGGGTCGGCTTCCATCCGGGCCTGGGCACGGCGGCCAGCAGGGCGCGGGTGTACTCCTCCTGCGGTTCGCGCAGCAGGGTGCGGGTGGCTCCGCGTTCCACGACGCGGCCGTGCCGCATCACCACCGCCGTGTCGCTGATCTGGTTGACCACGGCCAGGTCGTGGGAGATGAAGACGTAGCTGATCGAGCGCCGCTCGCGGATGTCGGCGAGCAGGTTGAGTATCTGCGCCTGGATCGACACGTCGAGCGCGGCGACCGCCTCGTCCAGCACCAGCACCCGCGGCTCCACCGCCAGGGCGCGGGCGATGGCCACGCGCTGGCGCTGCCCGCCGGACAGCTGCCTGGGCAGCATCGCCGCGTGGCGTTCGGCCAGGCCCACCGATTCGAGCAGGTCCAGGGCTCTCTTCCGCCGCTCGGCGGAGGTGAGCGGGAAGTGCAGGGCAAGGCTCGTCTCGACGACGTCGCCGACCCGCTGCAGCTTGTCCAGCGACGAATAGGGGTCCTGGAAGACGATCTGGATCTCCCGTGCCCGCCTGCGCCGCTCCGCCGCCGACACCCGGCCCGCCGCCCGCGGACGCCCACAGACGCTGATCGTGCCGCTGGTGGGCGTCTCCAGGCCGAGCAGCATGCGGGCGACGGTGGTCTTCCCCGACCCGGACTCGCCCACGACGGCCAGCGACTCGCCCTCGGCCACGGTGAAGGAGACCTCGTCCACCGCCGTGGCCGGGCCGTACACCTTCCGCAGCCGCTGCGCTTCGATCACGCTCATGCCGCCTCCTCCGCTCTCATGCCGTCTCCTCCGCTCTCAGGCAGGCGACCCCGCGGACGGACGGCGGCCGGCTCTCCCGGCAGCGCGGCTCGGCCAGCTCGCAGCGTGGCGCGAACGCGCAGCCGTCCTCGGCCTCGAAGGCCGCCACGGGCCGTCCGGGGATCACCGGCAGCCGGTGCGCGGTCTCCTCAAGGCTCGGCCGCGACCTCATGAGGCCGCGCGTGTAGGGGTGGCGCGGCTCGCCGTCGAGGTCCTCCACGATGCGGCCCGCGTACATCACCGCCAGCCGGTCACAGGTCGCGGCGGCCAGCTCCAGGTCGTGGGTGATCAGCAGCATGGCCATGCCGCGCTCGCGGCGCAGCTCGTCCAGGATGGCCATGACCTCGGACTGGGTGGTCACGTCGAGCGCGGTGGTCGGCTCGTCGGCCAGCACCAGGTCGGGCTCGACGGCCAGGACGGAGGCGATCATCACCCGTTGCAGCAGGCCGCCGGACAGCTCGTGCGGGTGCTGGCGCAGGCGCCGCTCTCCGTCGGCGATGCCGACCTCCTTGAGGAGCTGGACGGCCCGCGCCGACGCCTGCCGCACCGGCATCCGCAGGTTGTGCACCATGGCCTCGGTGAGGAAGTCGCCGACGCTGCGGACGGGGTTGATGTGCGCCCGCGGATCCTGGAAGACCATCGCGATCCGCCTGGCCCGCAGCAGCCGCAGGGCCCGGCCCGAGGGCACGTCGGCGCCGTCGAAGACGATCCTGCCGGTCACGTGGGCGCCCGGCGGGGTCAGGCCGATGACCGCGCGGGCGGTCATCGACTTGCCCGAACCGGACTCGCCGACCAGCCCGACGGCCTCTCCCGCGCCGATGGTCAGGTCCACGTGCTCGACCAGCGTCCGCCAGCCTCGTTCGTACGGCACGGCCAGGCCGAAGCCCGCCAACGTCAACAGGCTCACGACTGCCTCCCCAGGCGATCGCCCAACAGGTTCACCGCGGCCACCACCAGCGCGATCAGCAGGCCGGCGCTCAGCGCCTCCAGCGGCTGGCCGCGCATGGCGCTGTCCAGGCCGCTCTTGACCATCAGCCCCCAGTCGGCGGTGGGCGGCTGCACGCCCAGCCCGAGGAAGGAGACGGCCGCGACGTCGATCACCGCGAAGCCGAGCGCCGAGACCGACTGCGCGACGATGATCGGCCGCAGATTCGGCAGCAGGTGGCGCAGGCAGATGGCGGTCGCCGACCGGCCCTGCACCCAGGCGGCGGCCACGTACGGCAGGCCGCGCTCCCGCAGCGCCGCGCTGCGCACCACCCGGGCCACGTACGGCGTGTACGCGACCGCCAGGCCGATCACCACGCCGGGCACGCCGGGGCCGAGCACGGCCACGGTGACCAGCGCGAACACGATGCCCGGCACGGAGAACAGCACGTCCAGCAGGCGGGAGACGACGGCGTCCACCTTGCCGCCCGCCCAGGCGGCGACGATCGCCAGCGTGGTCCCGGCGGCGCTCGCGACGCAGATCACCAGCACCGGGGCGAGCAACGTGGTCCGCGCGCCGTACATCAGCCGGGACAGCACGTCCCTGCCCAGGACGTCCCCGCCCAGCGGATGCGCGACGGAGGCGCCGCCCAGCGCGTTGAACAGGTCGGGCTGGTCGGGGTCGTAGGGCGCGAGCAGCGGCGCGAGCAGGGTGATCGCCACGACGACGGCCAGCAGGACGGCGGCGGCCACGCCCAGCCCGCCCAGGCGGCGGGTCACTGCCGCGACAGGCGCGGGTCGAGAGCGGAGTAGCACAGGTCCACCACCAGATTGATCAGGACGAAGGCGGTGACCAGCACGAGCACCACCGCCTGGACGATCGCGAAGTCGCGTTGCAGGATCGCGCGGACGAACAACGAGCCCAGACCGTCCAGGGCGAAGATGCTCTCCACCACGACCGAGCCCGCGATCAGCCCGGCGACGTTCAGGCCGACCACGGTCACCACCGGGATGGCCGCGTTGCGCAGCACGTGCCTGCGGATGATGTGCCCCTCGGCCAGGCCGCGGCTGCGCGCGGTCTCCACGTGCTCGCGGCCCAGCTCCTCCGACACCGAGGCCCGCGTGATGCGGGCGAGGAAGGCGGCGCTGGCCAGGCTGAGCGTGATCGCCGGCAGCGTGAGGTGATGGATCCGGTCGCCGAACCCGTCGCCGGGCCCGAAGACCGGGAACCAGCCGAGTCCCAGCGCGAAGACGATGACGAGGATCACCCCGACCACGAACGGCGGCGTGGCCAGGAACACCGAGGAGACCAGGCTGACCAGGCCGTCGGCCCGGCCGCCGCGCAGCGCCGCGAGCAGGCCCATCGCCACGCCCCCGGTCACGATCAGCAGCGACGCGTAGACCACCAGGAAGACGGTCGTCGTCGCCCGGGACGCCATCAGCGCGGAGACGTCCTGCCGGTAGACCAGGGAGGCGCCGAAGTCGCCCGTCACCGCGTCGCGCAGCCAGGCGGCGTAGCGCAGCAGGAACGGATCGTCCAGGTGGTACTGCGCGCGGATGGCCGCGACCTGCTCGGGGGTGCCGCTGCGGTTGCCGAGCAGGAACGCCATGGGCCCGCCGGGCACCAGGTAGAGCAGGCCGTACACCAGGAAGGAGGCGACCAGCAGGACCACGATCAGCCCCGCCAGCCGTCTCGCCAGGAACCTCATGCCGCGCCGAGCCCCGCGGCCCACGGGTAGTACAGGTAGGGGAAGGAGGCGACGGCTCCGGTCACCCGCTTGTTCATGTAGAGGATCACCGGCAGGTTGTTCAGCGGCATCCACGGCACGTCGGTGGTGACCTTCTGCTGGATCGCCGTCACCAGCCCCGCCCGCTCCGCCTCGTCGTAGGCGGCCCGCGCCTTGGCGATGTCGGCGTTCACGGCCGCGTAGTCGTTGAAGTTGGTACGGCCGCCCGCCAGGAAGACGGTGTAGATGTCGAGCGGGTCCGGCACGTTGCCGTACCAGGTGGAGAAGAAGGCGTCGATGCCCTCGCGGGCCTTGGGGTCGCTGTAGAGGTTCCCGTACTGCTCGACGGGGATCACCTTGATCTCGATCTTCAGGCCGAGCGCCTCGCCGGTCGCCTTGATCAGGTTGGCGGTCTGCTCGTGGACGGCCGAGCTGCCCTGGATCCCGATGGTGATCGTCTGGGCGGGGGAGCCGGCCTCGGTGAGCAGCTGCTTGGCCTTGGCCAGGTCGGGCGTCTCCGGCGGGATCGCGTCGTAGGCCTTCTGGAAGGCGTCCCGCTGGTATCCCCAGTACTCGGCGCCGGCGAGGGTGCGCTGCGGCATCGCCGTCCCCTGGAAGACCACCTTGGAGATGGCCGCCCGGTCCAGTGCCAGCGACAGCGCCTGGCGGACCTTCGGGTCGGCGTACGGGCCGGACCTGGCGGCGCCGAGCAGCGTCCAGAAGGTCAGCGACTTGCCCAGCGTGACCGAGCCGGTCGGCGACTGCTGGAGCTGGCCGAGCCCCGCCGGCGGCAGGTAGAAGTACTGCCCGTCCACCTCGCCGGAGCGCAGCGCGTTGATGGCGGTGGTCTCGTCGGCGATGAACCGGAAGACCAGCTCCTTGGTCTTCGGTCGCAGCGCGGTGTCCCAGTAGGCGTCGTTGCGGGTGATCGTCAGCGCGTCGCCGGATTTCCAGCTCCCGTATTTGTACGGGCCGGTGCACATCACCCCGCCGGTCGGCGAGCCCAGGTCCTTCTTCCCGGCGTACCCGGCCGAGACGATCGCGCCGGCAGCGGTGGCCATCGCCTGGTTGAACAGCACGTCCGGCTGCTTCAGCGTGACGGTGACCTGCATCGGCCCGGTCGCCTTGATCGACTGCACGGTGTGGAAGTAGTCGCCCCACCAGGTGCCGAGCGCGGGGTCGAGGTGGCGGTTGAGGCTGGCCGCGACGTCCTCGGCGGTCAGCGGCGTGCCGTCCCAGAACTTCACGCCGTCCCGGATCGTGTAGACCCACGTGGTCGGGGTGGGGTTGTCGGCCTTCTCGGCCAGGCCGGGCTGGATGCCGAACTCGGGGGTCAGCCGCAGCAGGCTCTCGCACATGTTGGCCAGCACGGTGTTCTCGGCGTAGTTGAACGACCTGATCGGGTCGACCGTCTGCGGCTCGTAGGGCAGGTTCCACGTCACCTTGTCCAGTTCCCCGGTGGCCGGGGCGGTGACGGTCCTGAGCTCCAGCTTGGGCGCCTCACCCGAGCCCTGCTGTTGTTGTTGCGGTGCTGCGGCCTGCTGGCCGCATCCGGCCAGGGCCACCGCGAGTGCGGCGGCCACCGGTAGGGCTCGACGGATCATCAGGAGGACCTTTCGCGAACGCGTCCGTTGCGGACGACGAACTGGGGGATGGGCTTGTCCACGACCGCCTGGGCCATGGACTCGGCGCGTACCAGGAGGAAGTCGGCGGGATCTCCGGGCTGGAGCCGGGCCTGCTCCAGGCCCAGCAGCGCGGCGCCCCCGTGCGCCGCGATCTCGTAGCACCTGGCCAGCTCCTCGTCGGTGCGGGCGTCGGTGCGGTAGGCGAGCAGGTGGGCGCGGTTGACCATGTCGCCGTCGCCGAACGGCGTCCACGGATCCCGCACCCCGTCGGATCCGAGGCCGACCAGCACCCCGGCCTCGACCAGCGGCCCGACCGGCAGGACCGGGTCGGCGCCGAGCGCGCAGGTGGTCAGCGAGACCTTCGCCTCGGCCAGCGTCTCGGCGAGGTCCGCGTGGTCGGCCAGGCAGAAGGCGTGGCTGATCGTGGTCGGCACGCCGCTGGACCTCGCCCTGCGGGCGATCTCCAGCACCTGCGCGACCCCTTCGTCGCCGCCGTCGTGCAGGTGGATGTCGAGCGGGACGGTGTGCCGCTCGGCCAGGCCGTACAGCAGGTCGAGGTGTCCGTGCAGGTCGCCGTCGATGCCCACGGGGTCGAGCCCGCCGAGGATGTCGGCGCCCTCCTTGAGCGACTGCTCCATCAGGTCCGCCGTGCCCGGCCGCGACAGCAGCCCGAGCTGGGGGAAGGCGACGATCTGCACGTCCAGCAGGTCGGCGCGGGCCTGAGCGGCCTCCCGTACGCCGTGCACGTTGCTCAGCCCGTACACCGGGGCGACGTCCACGTGCGCCCGCCAGGCCCGGGTGCCGCGGGCGATCGCGTGGTCCATGAGCGCCAGGGCCCGCGTGGCGACCGGCGCGGTCATCTCCGCCCGCGCCGCGACGTCGCCCTCGATCAGGTCGCGCAGCGTTTCGGCCGGGGGGCGGCTCAGCCAGGGCTGGCCCCAGGTGGTCTTGTCGGGATGGACGTGCGCGTCCACCGGGGCGGGCAGGGCGAGCAGTCCGCCCGCCGCCACCACCTCGCAGTCCTCCGCCCGCCGTTCCAGCGGGACGACGCGACCGTCTTCGATCAGGACATCGTGGGGGCGTACATCGGTGAACAGAATCTGAGCCATACCGGCTGATCCCCTTAACCCGAGGGCGACAGTGGCATAGAATTATCAGACATCAGATGATTAGAGAAGAGGACAAATGCGGCACGTGGGCCGGACCTCCCTCGTCGACTCCGCCATCCGGGAGCTCCGCCAGGAGATCACCAGCGGCGTCTGGCCGGTCGGGGCCAAGATCCCTACGGAGAGCCGGCTGGCCGAGGCGCTGGGCGTGAGCAGGTTGTCGGTACGCGAGGCCGTACGCGTGCTCGTCCACGCCGGGCTGCTCACCACGCGTCAGGGCGACGGCACCTACGTCACCGCGACCGACGAGAGCGAGGTGGCGTTCAAACGCCGCCTCGACCGCGCGGCCACCATGGACATCATCGACGTACGACGCGGCCTGGACCTCGTGGCGGCCCGCCTGGCCGCCGAACGCCGCAAGCCGGCCGACCTCGACGACCTGAGGACGGCCCTGGCCCGGCGCACCGCCGCCCACCAGGCAGCCGACCTCGACGCGTTCGCCGACGCCGACGTGGAGTTCCACCTGTCCATCGCCGCGGCCTCGCACAACCCCGTGCTGCTGGACCTGTACCGCGGCATGAGCGAGGCGGTGCGCGAGACGGTCCGCCGCGACCACTGCATGGAACGCGCCGTGCTCGGCTCCGACTCCACCCACGAGGACCTGTACGAGGCGATCGAGTCCGGCGACGCGGCCGGCGCGGCCACGATCGCGCTCACCATCCTCAACGACCAGGAACGCGACCTCTGACGCCCTCTATGCTTCCCGTCCATGAGCGGAACCGGCCCCCCTGTCGTGCACACCGAGCGGCTGGAGGTGTACGTGGCGGACTGCGGCGTGATCTACCTCCTGGACGAGGAGGGCTACGATGCGCCCGGTGTGTCGGAGGACTCCGTCGGGCTCGTCCAAGTGGAGGCGGCAGGGGTGGTCTGCCTGCATATCGCTGCTCAGGCCGGAGAGGTGCCCTTCACGGTGGCCGTCGCCGACCAGGATCCGGGCGCGTGCCTCGACGGCTATGAGGACGTCGTGGAGATCAGCTTCGAAACCGTGGCGAGCGAGCTGGTCGTGGCGGGATGGGCCACCGACTGGCGCGAGGACAAGGCGCACCGCCTTCCGCTGCCTGCCGGTCCTGGCACTTACCGCCTGCGCTACCACACCCAAGGGGACGACGAGAACTGGGAGGAAGACGGCTACTACCTGCAGATATGGCCTGCGCCACGGCAAGATCCCGCCGTGCTGAAGAGCACCAGTCAATTCCTCCCGTACCTGCTGGACCCCGAGGGCTGGAAACCGCGGTGATCGCGGCCCGTGCGACGCCGGATCGTATGATCCGTCTCATGCCGATCCCCCGAGCGGTCGCCGTGGTCGTCGACGGCGCCCGGGTCCTGGTCATCAAGCGGTACTTCCGGCGCGGCCCCGGCGTCACCTGCGGCATCTGCACCGCCAAGGGCCGGCAGGGGCAGCCGTGTCCCGGGCACCACTACGCGCTCCTGCCGGGAGGCCATGTGGAGGACGGCGAGTCGCCGGAGAGCGCCGCGGTCCGCGAGCTCCACGAGGAGACGACTCTCACCGCGACGATCGACCGGTTGCTCTTCACCGGCTCGCACGGCGGCCGGCCCGCCTCCTACTTCCTCATGCGGGACGTGATCGGCGTCCCGTCGCTCTCCGGTGACGAAGCCGCGGACCACGGGCCGGACAACACCTTCGAGCTCGTCTGGGCGAGCGCCGCCGAGTTCGGGCAGCTCGACCTCTACCCCGCCGACGTGCGCGAGCCACTCACCCAGCTGCTCCACGGCTGACCCCGCGCCTGGGACCCTAGGGTGCTCCCATGAACAAGTCCCTGCGATTGGCGCCCATCACCCCTGCCAACGTCGAGATGGCCCTCGCGGTGAACGTCCGTCCCGACCAGGAGAGGTTCGTCTCGCCGGTGGCGAAGTCTCTCGCGGAGGCCTACGTGCAGCCGCAGGTGGCCTGGCCGCGCCTCATCCTGGACGGTGACCGTCCCGTCGGGTTCCTCATGGCCTTTCTCGACATCGACTGGAACGGCAAGGGCGTCGACTTCCGGTCGGGCCTGTGGCGGCTCAACGTGGCGGCGGAGGCGCAGGGGCAGGGCGTCGGACGATTCGCCGTCAACGCTGTGGCCGCCGAGGTCAGGCGTCGCGGTGGCGCGCAGCTGTACGTCACGTGGGAGCCGGGGGAAGGCGGCCCCGAGGACTTCTACCGGAAACTCGGCTTCCAGCTCACCGGCGAGGAGAGCGGCGGCGAGAAGGTCGGCGTACTGGACCTGGCCGTACCGGACATGAACTGACGGAGCCCCGACGGCGCGCCGCCCCGGCCCCGGCCTCCGGTACGGCGATCACCCCGGAGCCGCAGCGCCTCCCCCAGGGGCTGGGGTCTCGTTGAATCGCACGAGCGTCCACCTGGGAGGCGGCCACTGTGTCGGCTCCTCGCCGGTGACCCATTCCGTCACCGAGGCCGGGGACACCTTGAGGTCGAAGGACCGGTAGACCGGCAGCAGCCCGAGGGCGTTGAACGAGATCTCGACCGTCTCGGCGTGGCCGACCACGACGACGGTCTCGCCGCGGTGGCGGTGGGCGAGGTCGGTGATGGTGCGGCTGGTGCGGGTCACCATCTCGGCCCAGGTCTCGTTGCCCTGCTGCCACGGACGGTAGATGCCGCCGCCTTCGATGTCGAGGCGCCGGAACTCCGCGTGGGTGAGCCCGTCCGCCTCCGGCGGCGTGTGCCACGTGCAGAGCCCGCAGTCCTGTGACGACGGCAGGCCGGCGGCCGTCGCGATCGCGGCGGCTGTCTGCACGGCGCGTGGCAGGGGCGAGGAGTAGATCGTCGTCGTGTCGTCGCCTGTTTCCGCGGTGATCTGCCGCCCGAGCTGGGCTGCTTGCTGATGTCCGGTGTCGGTGAGGCCGCGGCATCCCTTCGGGCCGCCGATCACGCCGTCCTGCTTGTGCAGGGAGTCCCCGTGGCGCACGAAGAGCATCCGGGTTCGCATGCTGTGGATCATGCCAAAGAGGCGGCCGTCCAGGCGCCTGCAGCCGGGATGCTCCTGGCGAGGGTGCGACTCGTATCCTTGATCAGGTCGCCGAGGGCGCGGCCGTGAAGGGAACGGGATGAGTCGTTACTCACGGGTCGTGGTGAAGCTGAGCGGCGAGGCACTTGCGGGCGACGCCGGTTGGGGAACCGATCCGGCCAGCCTCGCTCAGCTGGCGGATGAGATCCTCTCCGTCAGCACGTTGGGCGTCGAGGTCGCGGTGGTCATCGGCGGCGGCAACTACTTCCGCGGCCGGATGGCCGACGGCTGGGGGATAGGCCGTGCCGAAGCCGACAACATCGGCATGCTCGGCACGGTGATGAACGCGCTGATGTTGCGTGGAGTGCTCACCGCGCGTTCGCAGACGGACGTGCGGGTGATGACGGCAGTGCCGATGCAGAGTGTCGCCGAGCCCTTCATCCGGCTGCGCGCCGACCGGCACCTGCGCCGCGGGCTGATCGTCCTGCTCGCCGGTGGCATCGGCCAGCCGTACGTCACGACGGACTATCCGGCTGTCCAGCGGGCTCTGGAGCTCGAAGCCGACGCGCTGCTGGTCGCCAAGCGCGGCGTCGACGGGGTCTACGACAGCGACCCGAACGTGAACCCGGATGCCAAGCGGTACACCAACCTCACCTATCGGGAAGCCCTGGCGGCCGGGGTCAGGGTGATGGACGAGAGCGCCTTCGTGCTCGCCAATGAGCAAGGGCTGCTCATGCACGTGTTCGACGTGGCGGCGACGGGCGTGATGAAGGCGATCTGCCAAGGGGAAGACGTGGGAACGAGAATCACCCGGGATCCGGGTTCCTCCAGATAGCCGTCCCGGGCGGGCATGAACGAGCAGGTGGCGGCTGAGATCGCAGAAGAGTGCCGGTCACGGTGGCGTCGTGTCGCTGTCCATGACGAACCGTTCGGATGGCACGTACACGGCCGTCCGTCCGTCCGTGAAGGTCTGTCGTGGGCAGCCGGCAGGATCACCGTCGTGACGGACAACGATGATCTCCTTCGGCGTGTGTCGGCGAAGGCGAGCGCGACCACGGAGCACCTGCCTCCTCCCGCGACGGCGGAGGAGGTGGCGCAGGCCGAACGCGTCCTGGGATTTCGACTCCCTCCGGTGCTCGTCCGGCTCTACCGCGAGGTGGCCAACGGCGGCTTCGGCCCCGATTACCAGCTACTCCCGCTCGCGGGAGAAGGACGTACCTTCGTGCGCGAATACCGCGAGGTCCGGGAGACCTCAGGCCCGGGCGCGGACGCGCACTGGCCGGCGGACGTGCTGCCCATCCTGGACTGGGGGTGCGGCATGTACGCCGCCGTGGACTGCCGCGGCCCCGAGGCCGCCGTACTGCTCTTCGAACCGAACGGGATCAGCGACGACTGGCACCACGCCTGGTATGCCGACTCGGTGAGCCTGACCGATTGGCTGGAGACCTGGCTCTCGGAAACGGGCTGGTACGAAGAAGACGCCGACGAAGACGGCGAAATGCGGCCATGGGAGTCGGCTCAGCAGCGGCTGGCCGAATGAGGCACCCTTCCTGAAACTGGGGTGCAACAGCCACAGGGCTCTGGCCTGGAGACTCGTTGTCCGTAGACGTCCGCTGAGTCCCGTCGCCCTTCGTCTTTGGGTCGGAGACTAAAGCGGTTGCGCAGCGGGGAACCGGCGGCACATCATCTGGAACGTGGCCGCCCTGCCTGATCCTCTGCCCGTGTTCTCCGACTGCGGCTGTCCGGACATCTACTACTGCCCGCGAGCCGGCGAAGTCGAGTGCCCCCGGCACAGCGGCTTCGCCGTTTGCTGCGACGCGCTTGAGCAGCACACCCCGGTTCGTGCCGCCACCAGCCATCAGGAGGCTCAGTGACAGAGGAAAGGGAAGTCCCCGTCGGCCAGGCCCTGAACGGCCTCGACGTCTACCCGCTTCCTGAAGGATGGACCGCTCTGGGCGCGATAGTCCTCGTGAAGTGCCTCGACGAGGAAGGCCATTCCTCATGGGCCTTCAGAACCACGGACGGGCTGAGCGACGAAGAACTCCTCGGCGCCCTGACCGTCCGAACCGACCTCCTCCGCCGCAAGCTGTACGAGGCCTACACGGGTGACGAGGACGACGAATAAGACCAGGCGCTTTTTCGGCGACGACTGAAAACGCCCCAGAGACGAAGCGTTGGAGCGGGTGACGGGAATCCAACCCGCACTGGCAGCTTGGCAACTGCATTGATTACGGCCGGGACGAGGTGGTGCTGTGGGTTTCGGGACATACGCCAGACGCGTCCGCGACCGCGACCTTCCTCACAGGAGACGCTTGTGCGCGCTGAGGTGCGCAGTCGGCTGCTACCACCCGATCGGCTTCAATGCGACCTACTCATACCTTGCCACGGCAGGCAACCTCCGACGTGATCAGTCGGCTCTGATCCGAGCGCTGGACATGCTGGAACTCAGCCGGAATGCCTGGCTGGCGGAGGTCGACGCCTTCGCAGATCGGCGCCGCCTCGAAAAGCCGAAACATCGCCGTAGTCCGTTGGCGTCCGAGGTGCGGTACCTGTACGGATGCCGATGGCCCGGCCCGGAGGGCCATCGGGTGATGCTCCGAGAGATTGGAATCCTGTGGGGCCGGCATGCGACCGTCCCATGTCCTGACGTCCCAACCCCGGTGCGGCACGACCTCCTCGAATTGAACGCCACCCTTGCCGGCTGCGTATCGACCTACCTACGCGACGACGGCACGCTCGGTCCCGGTCATGAGGCCATTCTTCTGAGCTGCCTGCGCAAACTCCGACGGCATCTGCATCACCTGGGCTACCTCGCCTCTGTCCACGACGCCTTTGACTACTACAGCCGTCTGTTCAATGTGGCGGAACTGGTCGTCAACGACGCGTACCCGTTCTCTGCCAAGACGTAGGACAAGGGCTGGTTTCGGAACGACGATCAGCGCATGCTGACCGCTTCATATGAGCACGATCAACCACGCGGGGGCACGGCTCGCGTTGCGTAGAACGTCGGTTTCGGAGTCTGGGTTGCTCTGCCTTCGTTCGTGGCCATTGTTGTCACAGAGCCAGCGGCGGCAGTCCACGCATATCGCGGTAGCGCCGCCGCGCTACGGTAAGGCTGTCCGACCCGTTGGGGCCGCCCATGACGACATCGGCGTTGTGATCGTCCTGGCCGTCGTCCTCCCAGTCGCACTCTTCGCAGAACCCGAAGCCGCCGCGGTCCAGAAGGGTGGGGTGAAAACAGCATGGGCACGTGTATGGCTGCTCGGCCGGCGGCAGATCCAGGCGATCTCCGCCCTGTTCTGCGATCACGGACAAGACCCATCGCTTGCGCTCGTGGATCTCCTCGATGCTGGGGTGGTTCATATCCGTCGTACGGCTCCGAACCCTGGTCATCCTGTCCAATCACACGCCGATGGTGCGGCGGTCACCCGGTCGGGCTGGAAAGTGCTTGCGTTGCGATTCGGCTACGTCCGTTGACGAAGGAAGGCCATAGGCACGCAACTGAACGTGGTCATGATCATCACAGCCAAGAAAGGCAGCATGTCGACTCGAATGTTCATCTCCGGCTGGTAGGTGTTCATGTACCACTCGTCCAACGCAGCCAGGAACCAGGCGGCTGCGGGCCACAAGAGGTAATGGGCGTGCCGCTGCGCGCGTCGAAACGCCAAGAACAAGGCCACGAAGACGACTCCGCCTACTGTCAGGGGGATCGTCCGATAAAGCATTCCGATCAGTTCGGCCACGTGAACACCTCAATATGTAGGTGAAGCTCCGCCATAATAGGTTTATTACGGCGCCGCGCGCATCTCCACCTCAAGACGCTCCTGTCGGTCGCCGTTCCTCCTGAAGGTGAAGCGGGCCATTGCTATGGGGGAGAGATAGAGCGTCCCAGATCTGCTCGGTTTGTCCCGGGGCCATGACGGGCGGACTGGCTCACCCACCTACGACCTCGGCATGAGCTGGCCTTATCGTGAAGCGCCCAGGTGTTCGCCCTGACCCACTCCGTACGCCTCGCGGAGCCAGCCGGCGAATTCCTCATCAAGCTCAGCGAGATCAGAGATCCGGAAGGAATGAACGTACAGCCGCTTCGTGTACGGAGCCACGCTGGTGATGCGAGCGTCGTCGCTGATCGTGCGCTGGATGTCGAAGTAGCCTCGGAGCCCTCGCGCGTCTGGCTTTGCTCCGGCGAATCCGCGACGAGTTCCCTTGACGGTGATCATGCTCTTGGACACCGCATACGTGAAGGGGCCGCATGCCTCGACCAGCCTGACGAATTCGCGGTACAGGGCTACCGATGTGTCGGGCTTGCCGTCAAGATGATCGTCGATCGTCCAGGTCTCATGGTTCATGGATCGAGAACGTAGCAGGCGGTGGCGACGGTTTTCGGGCTGCGAACCCGTACGGACTCCCCTGCCTACAAGGGCGCGTTGCGCGAAGTCTCGTCACGAGCCGTGCTTGTCGGAGGACAAGGCCAGGTAGGCGGCGCGCTGGCCGAGTGCAGGACGTTGACCCACTCAGGATGGTCCAGGTAGGCGTTGTCCGGAGCGGTAGGGCCGAGGTGATCGAGCACCTGCAAGAGGGCGTCGACCACCGTCTGCACGAGGTCGGCTTCTCGTTGGTCGTCCGCATACGTTCGCCTCGATTCAAGATTGATCGCCAAGGTGGATCCCAAGGTGGCTCCCGGGAAGAGCCCTGCGGGGCAACGTGGCATGTCGCTGATCTGACCGCCGAACCCCTTTCACGAGCTCCGCTGCGGGCACGCAAGAGCGCACAGCCCGCCCGCGATATTCAGTAGACAGCGTCATGCCTGATGAGTATCTTCTCCGGGTCTCGCCTCGGGTCGCGCCTGTTCGAAGGCTGAACCGCAGCGGCAGCCCTGCCTCATCCGGAAACGGCGCCGCAGGCTTGGAGTCACACCCCCGACCCAAGGAAGATGACCTGTGACCGACATCGTCCCGCTGCGCAGGAACGTGCGTTTCCAATTGCTGTGGATCGGCAGCGCGGTGTCTGAATTGGGGTCGGAGCTCACCAGACTGGCCATGCCGCTGCTGGTGCTCGCGCTTACCGGCTCTCCAGGATTGGCGGGCGTCGTTGCCGGAGCCCGAACCGTAGCCTTCCTGCTGGTTCAGATGCCCGCCGGCGTCTGGGTGGATCGGTGGGACCGTCGCCGTACGCTGATATCCGCCCAGGGGCTCCAGGCTGTCGTCTCAGCGCTGCTGGCGGCACTGGTCCTCACCGACCAGGTGCAGATATGGCATTTCGTCACGCTGGCGGTACTCGACGCGCTGTGCGCCGCGTTCATCGAGCCGGTCCTGGGCACGGCCGTTCGCGGGATCGTCCCCACGAGCCAACTTCACAGCGCCTACGCTCAAGAGGAGTCCCGCACCCATGCCGCCGGGCTGGCCGGCCCTCCGCTTGGTGGCCTGCTTTACGGCCTGGGGCGTGCGGTGCCCTTCGTCGTCGACACCATCACCTTCCTTGCCGCCACGATCTTCTACGCTCTGGCGAAGGTGCCGCGCCGCCCGGCGAACCAGTCGCGGACTTCCACACGAGAGGACGGCGAGGAGCAGCACCCGATCCGGGGTGGCATGCGCCGGGAGGCAGTTGAGGCCATCACTTGGCTGTGGCGCCGGCGGGGCCTGAGGGAGGTCACTGCGGCGGTGATGGTCCTCAACCTGCTGGGCGGGGCGTTCCTGATCCCTCTGATCGTGCTTGTCGGCGAACGCGGCGGTAGTGCGCTCACCACCGGCACAGTCCTGGCCGGCCTTGGCATCGGCGGACTGGCCGGGGCGCTGCTGTCGGGACGCATCGGAAAGCTCCTCCCGCCCGGCATGCTGCTGCTGGTCGTCCTGACGATCTTCGGCGCCGCGCTGGCGGCCACGGCGCTGCCATGGGGGGCGTGGTGGCCAATGGTTCCCTTGGTGTTCATCACCCTGTCCACACCCTCGCTCAACGTGGTGTTGAACGTGGTGATCGCACGGATGGTGCCCGAAGAGATGCTCGGCCGGATGGGCGCGGTCCTGAGCATGGGCAGCATGGCGCTCAAACCCTTCGGCCCGGTCCTCGGCGGAGCATTGGCTGCGGCATCGGGCGGCGCGGCGGCGCTCGTCATCCTGGGCGGTCTGATCGGCATGACCGCGGTCATAGCCGCGCTCAGCCGAGAGTTGCGCGGCTTCACCGGGGAAGACATCCCAGCCGGACACGACGCCGTGGGGCCGGGCGCACATGCCGGGCAGGTGCCTGAATAGGCGCTGAAGACGCTCGAATGCCGGTCTCGTCATTCCCTGTCCCGAGAACGATCCCCGCCGGGGAGAACCTGCCCTACCGGATCGCGATGTCGTGGACCAGAACCCCAAGGGAAGATCAAAGCCCAGGTACCGACTCGATCGGTCTACCTGGGCTTCCTCATGTGGAGCGGGTGACGGGAATCGAACCCGCGCTGTCAGCTTGGGAAGCTGATGTTCTGCCATTGAACTACACCCGCACGAACCGAAGTACGCGTCCCCACTGTAGCGGAAACTTGCCCCCCAACAGCAAACCCAACGCCCCACCTTTTCCGGCCGGGACGGTAAGTTGGCTCACCGTGTTGCTATCTGACCGTGACATCCTTGCTGAGATCGACTCCGGCCGGCTCGCCCTAGACCCCTTCCACCAGGACATGATCCAGCCGTCCAGCATCGACGTACGGCTCGACCGCTACTTCCGTGTCTTCGAGAACCACAAGTACCCCCATATCGACCCCTCCGTGGAGCAGCCGGATCTCACGCGGATGGTCGAGCCGTCCGGTGACGAGCCGTTCATCCTGCATCCGGGGGAGTTCGTGCTGGCCTCCACCTATGAGGTGATCACGCTCCCCGACGACCTGGCCTCGCGGCTGGAGGGGAAGAGCTCCCTCGGACGGCTGGGCCTGCTGACGCACTCCACCGCCGGGTTCATCGATCCCGGTTTCAGCGGGCACGTCACGCTTGAGCTGTCCAACGTGGCGACCTTGCCCATCAAGCTGTGGCCGGGCATGAAGATCGGGCAGTTGTGCGTGTTCCGGCTCAGCTCGCCCGCCGAGCACCCGTACGGATCGGCCAAGTACGAGTCCCGGTATCAGGGGCAGCGGGGCCCGACTCCGTCCCGGTCGTTCAGGAACTTCCACCGGACGAAGATTTGAGTGAACAACAGGTGAACATTTAGGGAACGTCGCGGAAGGATGAGCCCTCCGCACACCCCACAACAGGCCACGTCACCGGCCGGATTTCCCTGCAAAAAGCGGCCAAACTACTCCGGACGCCGGTGTCGCACAACATACGCAGGGTAGCCAGAAGGCGAAGGGGACATGAAGTTCGCATTTCGCCTGGTAACCCGTACCCTCTTCCACGGACCATCCCCGCACATCTGGAGAACGACGTGCGCCTGCGTCTCACGCCACGTGAGGACAGCTACTACGACCTGTTCGCCGACTCCGCGAACAACCTGGTCACGGCATCCCGTCTGCTGGTCGAGATCATCAGTGACGGATCGGACAGGGAAGCCCTGGCCGAGAAGATGCGCGCCTGCGAGCACGCCGGTGACGAACGCACCCATGCGATCATGAACCGGCTCAACGAGAGCTTCATCACTCCGTTCGACCGTGAGGACATCTACCGCCTCGCCTCCAACCTCGACGACGTGATGGACGCGATGGAGGCCGCCTCCGACCTCATCGTCCTCTACCAGATCGACCATCTCCCCAAAGACGTGGTCCGGCAGGTCGAGGTCCTGGAACGCGCCGCCGAGCTGACCGCCGAGGCGATGCCCCGGCTGCGTTCCATGAAGAACCTCAACGAGTACTGGATCGAGGTCAACCGCCTGGAGAACCAGGGTGACCAGGTCTACCGCAGGCTGCTGGCCAAGCTGTTCAGCGGCGAGTACGACGCGCTCACCGTCATGAAGATGAAGGAGGTCGTCGACGCCCTGGAGGAGGCCGCCGACGCCTTCGAGCACGTGGCCAACACCGTCGAGTCGATCGCGGTCAAGGAAAGCTAGGCCCAGTGGACCTCACGCTCGCCCTCGTCATCGGCGTGGTCGTCATCTCCCTGGCCTTCGACTACACCAACGGGTTCCACGACGCGGCGAACGCCATCGCGACCTCCGTCTCGACCCGGGCGCTCACCCCCAGGGCCGCGCTGTTCATGGCCGCGGCGATGAACTTCATCGGCGCCCACCTGGGCACTCAGGTGGCCCAGACCGTCGGAAAAGGGATCATCGACGCTCCCAATGGTCCGCACGGCCTGGTCGTCGTGGCCGCGGCGCTCATCGGCGCGATCGTCTGGAACCTGATCACCTGGTACTTCGGGCTGCCGTCCTCCTCCAGTCACGCGCTCATCGGCGGCCTGGTGGGCTCCGCGCTGGCCTCGGCCAGCGTGGTGCACTGGGACGGCGTCGTCGAGAAGGTCGTCATCCCGATGATCCTGTCGCCGCTGATCGGGTTCAGCCTGGCCGCGCTGATCATGATCGCAATCTACTGGATCTTCCGCAACAGCCAGCCGGGCAGGACCAACCGCGGCTTCCGCTACGCGCAGACCGTCTCGGCCGCCGCCATGGCGCTCGGGCACGGCCTGCAGGACGCGCAGAAGACGATGGGCGTCATCTTCCTGGCGCTCACGGTCGGCGGGTACGCCAGCCCCGGCGAGGGGATCCCGCAGTGGGTCATCCTGAGCGCCGCCGGTGCGATCTCGCTCGGCACGTACGCCGGCGGGTGGCGCATCATGCGCACGCTCGGCCGGCGGATCATCGCGCTCGACCCGCCCCAGGGGTTCGCCGCCGAGTCGGCCGCGGCCACCGTCCTGTACGGAGCCGCGATCGGGTTCGGCGCGCCGATCTCCACCACCCACACCATCACCACGGCGATCATGGGCGTCGGCGCCACCAAGCGGCTGAGCGCCGTGCGGTGGGGCGTGGCCGGCAACATCGTGACCGCCTGGGTGCTCACCATCCCGGCGGCGGCCCTCGTGGCGGCGCTGGCCTACGGCGTCCTCCACCTGATGGTGGAGTAGGGCCTGACGGCGGAGCAGGGCGCCGGGGGCTAGCCGCCGGCGTACATCACGTCCACGTCCCAGCGGGCGAAGCCCAGGGACTCGTACAGCCTGATCGCGGCCGTGTTGGCCTCGTCCACGTAGAGCATCGCGTGGGCGAGGCCGCGCGAGCGCAGGTGGGTCAGTCCGGCCAGGGTGAGCGCCCGGCCGAGGCCGGTGCCCTGCTGGGAGGGGTCGACGCCCACGACGTAGACCTCGCCGAGCGGCTCGTGGCCGTGCTCGGACGAGCCGTGGATCTTGGTCCAGTGGAAGCCGGCGAGCCGGTCGCCGCGGACGGCCAGGAAGAAGCCCTCGGGGTCGAACCAGGGCTCGCGCTCGCGCCGGTGCAGGTCGTCGAGCGTCCACGCGCCCTGCTCGGGGTGGTGGGCGAAGGCGGCGGAGTTCACCTTGAGCCACGCCTCCTCGTCCTGACCCGGGACGAACGTGCGCAGCTCCACGCCTTCCGGAAGCGTGTAGGGCGGCAGCGGGGCGAACAGCGAGCGGCGCATCTGCCACAGCGAGCGCACCCGGTCGAAGCCGAACGACGCGGCCAGCGCCCCGGCGCCGGCGTGGTCGCCGTGCGCCCACAGCCGCACCCTGCCGCCGGTCAGCTCCAGCACGGCCCGCAGCAGCCGCGTCCCGTGGCCCTGACGCCGGTAGGCGGGATGGATGACCAGTTCCGCGCTCGGCCCCTCGACCTCGTCGGTCGGGTCGACGTGCGCGTAGCCCGCGGGCGCGCCGTCGTCGGCGTGCAGCAGCAGAGAGCGGGCACGGGGGTCGCCGCCGTACCGGAGATGGAGCATCACGTGCTCGTTGAGCGGGCGGACCCCGTCCGTCCCGGTCGCCGCCTCGACGATGCGGAGAACCTGGGAGACCTCGTCGTCGTCGAGCCGTTCGCAGATCTTCACATGTGCACCCACATAAGGAACTCTAGGCGTACCAATGGCGAACAATGCCATGGGCTGCCCCGGTCAATCGTTACCTTTGCGACATTCGTTGCATAGGGAGACGTCGTAACGTCCCTCTCATGACGTCACGCACCCTCCTCCGGCTGTGCACGGCCGGCGCCGCCACCGCGGCCGGGATCGCCCTGGCCATGGCGCCCGCGGTCGCCGCGACCAGCGGCTCGGCCGGTCACGGAACCGGCCACGGCGGGCCGACCGTCCCGGTCCGCCTGCTGAGCATCAACGACCTGCACGGCAACCTCGAACCGCCGTCGGGCTCCTCCAGCCGCATCCTCGACCCGGACGGCCCCCTCGTCGACGCCGACGGCTCGCTGACCGGGCTGCCCGGCGGCAAGTACTCGATCGCCGGCGGTGCGTCGTACCTGGCGACGTACGTCAAGCAGGCGCGTACCGAGAACACGCTGCTCGTGGCGGCGGGCGACCTGATCGGCGCGTCCCCGCTGATCTCGGCCGCCTACCACGACGAGCCCACCCTGGAGGTGCTCGGCTCGCTCGGCCTCAACGCCACCGCGGCCGGCAACCACGAGTTCGACGAGGGGTACGCCGAGCTGCAGCGCCTCATGAACGGCGGCTGCCACCCGGTGGACGGCTGCTCGCCCGCCGGCCAGTGGAAGGGCACGGACTTCGACTTCCTCGCCGCCAACGTCCTCAAGGAGGGCTCCGGCCAGTACGCCCTGTCGCCGTTCTACGTCAAGAAGATCAACGGCGTGCAGGTGGGCTTCATCGGCCTGGTGACGGCGACCACGCCGACCATCGTCACCGCCGAGGGCATCAAGGGCCTGCAGTTCACCGAGGAGGTCGCCGCGGCGAACCGGGCCTCGGCCTACCTGGCGCGCAGGGGCGTCAAGGCGCAGGTCGTCCTGATGCACGAGGGCGACTCGACCACCCCGAACCAGAGCCCGGACGCGTGCTCGGCGAACACCGCCAACGCCGGCTCGCGCATCGCCAGGGAACTGAACCCGCAGATCGACCTGGTCATCAGCGGCCACTCGCACCAGGCCTACATCTGCAAGACCAAGGACCCGGCGGGCCAGGACCGCTACTACACGCAGGGCTCGTCGTTCGGCCGCGTGCTGACCCAGATCGACCTGCGGGTCGACAAGCGCACCAAGGACGTGGTCCGCTCCTCGGTCACCGCGGACAACAAGGTCGTCGCCCGTACGGTCACCCCGGACCCGCAGGTCGAGGCGCAGGTCCAGACGTGGCGGACGCGCAGCGCCGAAGTGGCCAACCGCAGGATCGGCTCGATCACCGGCGACATCACCAACGTCGTCACCAACACCTCGGCAGCGACCACCAGGCCGGAGACGCCGCTCGGCGACCTCATCGCCGACTCCCAGCTGGAGGCGGCCAAGCCGGCGGGCGCCGAGATCGCGCTGATGAACCCGGGCGGCATCCGCACCTCGCTGACGTACGCGCAGTCGGGGGCCGAGGGCGACGGCGTCGTCACCTACGGCGAGGCGTTCGCCGTCCAGCCGTTCAGCAACATCGTGCAGGTGCGCACGTACACGGGCGCGCAGCTCAAGGCGCTGCTGGAGCAGCAGGTCTGGACGCCCAACCCGGCGACGGGCGCGATCAACCACCGGCTGCTCCAGGTGTCGTCGTCGCTGACCTACACCTTCGACACCACCAAGCCGGTGGGGTCGCGCGTGTCGGACGTCAAGCTCAACGGCGCCCCCGTCACGGACACGCAGTCGATCAAGATCGCCGCGAACAACTTCCTGATGGGCGGCGGTGACGGCTTCTCGGTGTTCACGCAGAGCACGGACACGTGGAGCGGGCCGGTCGACCTCGACGCGTTCACGGCGTACCTGACCGCGCACTCGCCGATCAGCCCGTCGGCGGCCGACCGCATCACGATGATCAAGTGATCCCCGGGCCGGAGGTCCCGCCGTGCGGTGCCTCCGGCCTTTCCCGACCGGGCGCGACGGGTCTCAGCTCCGGTGCGGTGAGTCGCCGGCGGGATCCTGTTCGCGGTACAGGGGCAGGCGGGCCACCAGGCGGGCGCCCGGTTCGTGGTCGGCGACCTTGAGCGTGCCGCCGTGCGAGGCGCAGATCTCGCGGGACAGCGGCAGACCGAGCCCGCTGCCGCCCTTCTCCTTCCGGCGGGCGTCCTCCAGCCGGGTGAAGCGTTCGAAGACGCGCTCGCGGTCGGCGGGCGGGATGCCGTCGCCGTCGTCGGTGACCGAGACGCAGACGTGGTCGCCCTCCACCCACACCTTGAGGTCGATCCGGTGCGCGGCGTGCCGGGTGGCGTTGTCCAGCAGGTTCGTCAGCAGCCGGTCGAGCTGGACGGGCGAGCCGAGGACGAGGGCGTGGGCGCACACGTCCACGACGATGGGGATCTTGCCGCCCTCGCGGCGGCGTACCTGCTCCTCGGCCAGGCGGCACACGTCGACGACGCGGCGGTCGGGGATGGCGCCGGCGTCCAGGCGGGCCAGCAGGAGCAGCTCGTCGATGATCCCGGTGAGGCGTTCGGCGGCGGCCAGGGCACGGGCGCCGGTGGCGGGCCAGTCGGTCTCGTCGGGGTAGGCGTTGGCGACCTCCAGCTGGGTGCGCAGGGCGGAGATGGGGCTGCGCAGCTCGTGGGAGGCGTCGGCGACGAAGCGGCGCTGGGTCTCGGCCGAGCGTTCGAGGCGGTCGAGGGTGTGGTTGGTGGTGGCGGCCAGGTAGGTGATCTCGTCACCGGTGTCGGGGACGGGCACGCGCCGGCTCAGGTCGCGGCCGGTGATCTCGGCGAGCTCGGCGCGGATGCGCTCGACCGGGCGCAGCGCGGAGGCGACCACGACCCAGGTGATGCCGGCGACGAGCACCAGGGCGATGGGGATGCCGAGGAACACCATGGCGTTCAGCCAGGACAGCGCCCGGTTGACGTCGCTGAGCGATGAGGCGCCGTACACCGTGACGAGCCGGCCGTCGGGGGTGCGCACCTGGATCGCCATGATCAGGTACTGGGCCTCCTTCTCGTCCCTGAGACCGGTGAGCGTGCTCTCGGCGCTGTAGAGGGTCTCCGGCCTGGCCACCTGCATGCCGGACAGCCGCTGGCCGTGGTGCAGGCCGGGGCTGGTGGCCAGCACCCGTCCGTCGGCATCGACCACCTGGAGGAGCTGCACCCGGGCCGGGGCCTCCAGCGTCGCGGGGAGCTGCCCGGCGCGGGCCTCGCTGGCCACCCTGCGGACGGCCAGCTCCACCCGGGTCTCCACGAGCCCGTGCAGGTTGTCCGGGCCGAGGGTGAGGGCGAGCGCGCCCGTGGCGGCCAGGACCACTGCCGCCACCAATGTCGCGAGCGTGGTCAGGCGCCCGCGGATCGAGCGGGGAAAGAGCCTTTTCGCCATCCCCTGAGACCTACCCATGGAGACCCGAACGGGGAAAACGCCGGATCGAGATTCGGCAAGCGGCCCGCAAAGAGGGGTGTCCCGCCGGGCCGGCCCGGCGTCCCGCTCGAATAGTGGATCACGTGGGAGGCGCCACGGGCCTGCCGCCGGTCCTCGGCGGGCGGCTGTCGCGACACATGGGCGAGGTGATCGATCCGTGCCGCATCATCACCCCCTGAGCGGGTTCTGGGCCGCGCCGGCGCTGGTCGTGCTGGTGACGTACGTGGTGCTGGCCGGGCGGACGACGTGGAGCCGGTGGCGTACCGCGAGCTTCGCCGGCGGCTGCGCGCTGGTGACCGTGGCGCTCACCGACCCGGTCGCCGCGCTGGCCGCGACCGACTTCCGCGGTCACGTGCTGCAGCACCTGCTGATCGGCATCCCGGTGCCCCTGGCCCTGGCCCTGGGCGCGCCGGTGACGCTGCTGCTGCGCTCGCTGCCGGTCGCGCGGGCCCGCCGCCTGACCCTGGCGCTCCGCTGGCCCGCCGTCCACCTGCCGGCCAACCCGTGGACCGCGCTGGCGCTCAGCGCCGGCGGCATGGCGGCCCTGTACTGCACGCCCCTGTACGGGCTCGTCCCCGCGCCGCCGGTGCACGCGTACCTGCTGCTGACCGGTTACCTGTTCGCCTGGGTCGTCGCCGGGCCCGACCCCGCGCCGCGCCGCCCGCCGGTGCCGGTGCGGCTGGCCGTGGTCGGGGTGGCGGTCGCCGTGCACGTGGGCCTGTCCCAGGTGATGTACGCCGGATGGCTGGACCTGCCGGTGCCGTCCGACCAGCTCAGGGGTGCGGCGCAGATCATGTTCCACGGCGGGGGCGCCGCGGATCTGCTGCTCGCCCTGGCCCTGGCGGCGTCCTGGCGGGCCCGGCGCACTGCCGAGAACGCCGGCGTCGAACTGCTCACTCCCGGGCTGACCGTCCGGGTGCCGGGGGAGCCCGAGCCCGTCCGGCGGGTCCGCGTCCCCGACCGCGAGCCGGCGAGGACGCGCGGCCCGCTCACCCCCTCCGAGTACGGCGACGAGGACGAACCAGACCCCGCCGACCTGTAGCCGCCCGGCACCAGCCCGGTCAGCGGGCGGCGCGGGAGCGGAAGAGGTCGTAGAGGGCGGCGGCCAGCGCCATGACCACGAACCCCAGCACCACCCACAGGCCGTGCCGGAAGGCCGTCGGCCAGCCCTGCGGCAGCGAGCCGAAGAACGCCGAGCCCGCCGCCGCGATGCCGATCGCCGACCCGAGCCGCTGCCCGGTCTGCAGCACCCCGGCGGCGCTGCCGCCGCCCGCGGGCGGCACCTCCGACAACGTGATCGCCTGGTTGGGCGAGATCACCAGGCCGCTGCCGATGCCCGCGACCAGCAGCGGCAGCGCGGTCGCCGCGCCCACGCCGGCCCCCGGCACCAGCAGCGTCGCCACCATGGTCGCCAGCAGGCCCGCGATCACCGTCCCGAGCCCCACCGCGACCAGCTTCCTGCCCGCCCGGCCGACGAGCCTGCCGCCCACCACCGACGACCCGGCCGACCCCAGCGCGAACGGCGTGATCGACAACCCGGCCAGCAACGCGCTGTAGCCCTCGCCGCTCTGCAGGTACAGGGTGAAGGCGAAGAAGATCCCGGTGAACCCGGCGAAGTAGAACAGGGCGATGGCCGACCCGAGGCTGTAGGACCGCCTGGCGAACAGCGACAGGTCCACCAGCGGCTCCCTGGGGTACAGCCGTTCCCACAGCACGAACCCGGCCAGCACGAGCAGCGCGGCCGGCACGAGCAGCCACTTGGCCTCGCCCTTCCACTGGTGCTGCTGGATGAACGGCAGCAGCAGCGTCGCCACGCCCACGCCGAGCAGCAGCACGCCGACCGGGTCCATGCTCTCCCGCCGCCCGGTGCGCACCGGCCCGGGGGCGGGCTCGGGCAGCCACTTCCAGGCCAGCGGCAGCAGCGCGATCCCGATGGGCAGGTTCACCAGGAACACCCACCGCCAGCCCTGCGCGGCCCCGAACCCGGTGACCAGCGCGCCGCCGATCAGCGGCCCGGCGGCGGTGGACACGCCGATGGTCGCCCCGAGCGCGCCGAAGGCCCGGCCGCGTTCGTGGCCCAGGAACATCTGCTGGATCAGGCCGGACACCTGCGGGTTCAGCATCCCGGCCGCCATGCCCTGCACGAGCCGGGCGGCGATCAGCACCGGCATGCTCCAGGCGAAGCCGCAGGCCGCGCTGGCCGCCGTGAACAGCACCACGCCCCACATGAACAGCGTCCTGCGGCTCCTGGCGTCGCCCATCCGCCCGGCCGGGACCAGCAGCAGGCCGAACGTGAGCGCGTAGCCGGACAGCGTCCACTGCAGGCCGTCGTCCGAGGCGTGCAGGCCCGCGCGGATGGAGGGCAGGGCGACGTTGACGATGCTCACGTCCAGGCCCGACATGAACGCCGCGACCAGGCACACGCCCAGCGCCCGCCTGCGCGTGTCGGAACCGGGTGCCTGCATCGCGACCTCTCTGCGGAACAGCGGCAGCGATCATGATTCCCCCCAGGCTGGGAAATATCGTCCTAGGCGGACAATGATTTCTTTGCCGGGCCCCCGCGAAGGAGCAAGTGATCATGGACATGATGGCCGTGGAGCGGAACGGCATCAACGCCGTCCCCGACAACGAGCGGCGGGGAAGACCGTCCGACCTGTTCTGGCCCTGGGCGGGGGCGAACCTGTCCCTGTTCGGGGTGGCGTTCGGCGTGTACGTCGTCGGGCTCGGCCTCGGCGTCGTCCCCGCCGTCGTGACCGGCGCGGTCGGGTACGCGTTGTCGTTCCTGCTGGTCGGTCTGGTCGCCGTCGCGGGCAGCCGGTCCGGCGTGCCGACGATGACGCTGGGCCGGGCGCCCTTCGGGTACCAGGGCAACAAGCTGCCCGCGGTGTTGTCGTACGTGTCGAACGTGGGCTGGGAGATCGTGCTCGTCACGCTCGCCGCGCAGAGCGGCGCCGCCATCCTGCGCCGCGTGGCGCCGGGGATCCCCGAGACGACCGCCGTCGCCGGCTGCTTCGCCGTCTCGGCGCTGGTGGTGATCGCCGTCGGCGTGTACGGCCACGCCATGATCATGGTCGTCCAGCGTTACCTGACGTACGCGTTCGTCGTGCTGACCGTCGTCTACCTGATTCTCATGCTGCCCAGGCTGGGCGGCTCGCTGGAGACGACGGCGGGCCCCGGCGGCTGGGTGGGCGGCGTCATCTTCTCCATGACCCTGCTCGGCCTGGGCTGGGTCAACTGCGGCGCCGACTACTCCCGTTACCTGCCCGCCGGCTCCCGGCCCAGGTCGGTGGCCCTGTGGACCACGTTGGGCGGCGCGCTGCCGCCGATGGTGCTGCTGGTGTTCGGCGTGCTGCTGGCCGGCGGCGACCCGAAGCTGGCCGAGGCGGCGGGCGGCGACCCGGTGGGCGCGCTGGCGGCGGCGTTGCCGACCTGGTTCCTGCTGCCGTACCTGCTGACCGCGATCGGCGGCTTCCTGGCCGGGGCGATCATGGACATCTACTCGTCGGGGTTGTCGATGCTGGCGCTCGGCGTGCCGGTCAGGCGGCACCTGGCGGTGCTGATCGACGGGCTCCTCATGGTGCTCGGCGGCTACTACCTGCTGTTCGTCTCCGACAACTTCTTCGGCACCTTCCAGGCGTTCCTGGCGATCATCGGCGTGGTGATGGCCGCCTGGGTGGCGATCTTCCTGGTGGACATGTGGCGGCTGCGGGACGGCGGCCGCGCCTACGACGAGCGCCTGCTGCGCCCCGGCGCGCCCGCTCTCAACCCGGCCGGGCTGGTCTCCCTGGTGGTGGCCTCGGTCGTGGGCGTCGGCCTGATCACGTCCGCGGACGAGCACATCGCGGCGGTCGTCGGGTTCCTGATGAGCGACGAGCTGCGGAACAGCACGTTCGGGGCGGCCAACATCGGCGTGGTCATCGCGCTGCTGCTGGCCGGGGTGGTGTACTTCGTGCTCACCCTGCGCCGCCGCTGACCTTCTCAGGACCGGGAAGCTTCCGTTACTGTTGGTGAACAGTTATGGACTTTCCGTGGATGTCTTCCGTATTGCGGTTGCTCAGGTGGTCCGTCCACGGCGCCTTCTGGGCGTCGCTGGTGATCGCCGTGGTGGCCGTCCTGGGCGAGGAGCGGTCCGCCGAGGCCGCCGGGGGCGTGCTGCTCGGGCTGCTCTACGGCGTGGGTCAGGTGATCCAGGGCGGCCCTGGGCGGCCGATGCTCGGGCGGGTGTGGCTGGGGCTGGTGACCGCGTGCTGGGCCGTGCTCGCGGTGGCGGCGGCGCCGTTCGTGTGGGCGGCGTTCCCGCTGGTGTTCGCCTATCTGCGGCTGCTGCCGCTGTGGGCGGCGACGTTCGGCGTCACGGTGCTGACGTCGGCGGCGATCACGGCGGCGGGCTGGCACGCGGGTGAGCTGTCGGCGGCGCTCGTCGTGGGGCCCGCCGCGGGCACGGCGGTGGTGACCCTGCTGGCGCTGACCTACCAGGAACTGTGCGCCGGGAGCGCCCGGCCGCCGGCCGGATGAGGTCAGTTCGGCTCGGGCCGGCGCCAGGTCTCGAACGGCGCGGCGGAGCTCATGCGCTCCTTGAACTCGCGCGCCCTGGTCAGGCAGTCGGGGCAGACGGGCTCGGGCACCGACCTGGCCAGGGCCTCCGGGGCCGGCTCGCGCTGGGTGCCGAGCACCGTCCGGTCCGGAGGCAGGCCGGTCTCCGGGTCAATGGTGATCATGGTGACGTTCGCGGTGGTGTAGGGGAACGTGCGCTTGCACGCGAAGCACGTGCCGATCGTGGTGATGTGGTCGTCTTCCATGGATCCGCCCTCCCTCACCGCACCGTACCTCGCGATCAGGGATTGCGGCGCAACGCCCATTCCACCGCCGGGCAGCGGTCCATGACGACGTCGAGCCCGGCGTCGAGGGCGCGCTGGGCGGCCGCCTCGTCGATCACGCCGATGGGCAGCCACACCGCTTTCGCGCCAGCCGCGATGGCCTCGTCCACGACCTGGCCGGCGAACTCCGAACGCCGGTAGACCGCCACCACGTCGGGCTCGACCGGCACCTCGGCCAGCGACGTGTAGCCCGGCTCGCCCAGGACCGGCCGGCCCGCCGGATGGACCGGGATGATCTTCTTGCCCCGCGCCTGGATGCGCTGGGCCTGGTCGTAGGCCGTGCGCTGCGGGTCGTCGCCGAGCCCCACGAACACCCACGTCCCGGCCTCGTGCAGCAGATGCCTGATCACGCGCTGATCCGCGAACCGATCGTCCATGCAGGCGTCAACACGCCGGACGCGCGCGGGCTTCCCGCCTACGCCTGGGCGGTCGGCAGCACGACCACCTGGCGCAGGTTGACGTGCCGGGCCCGGCTGACCGTGTAGCCGATCAGGTCGGCGATCTCGTCGGCGGTCAGCGGGGTGAACGCCTCGAACATCCCGGCGAGCTGCGCGCCCAGCGCGGCGTTGTCGATGTGGTCGCCGAGCTCGGTCGCGGTCAGGCCGGGTTCGAGGTTGGTCACGCGCACGCCCCGCGGGCCGAACTCCGGGCGCAGCGAGGCCGACAGGTGGGTCAGCGCCGCCTTGGTCGCGCCGTAGACCGCGTAGTTGGGGAACGTGACGTGCGCGCCGATCGAGGAGATGTTCACCAGGTCGGCCGTCCGCCCGGCGTCGGCGGCGGCCAGCAGGTCGGCGGCGAAGGCGCCGGTGACGCGGAGCACGCCGGCGACGTTGGTGTCGAGCATGCGCGTCCACTCGTCGAGGCGGCCGTCCTGGACGGGGTTGGGCAGCATTACGCCGGCCGCGTTGACGACCAGGTCGGCCCGGCCCAGCCCGGTGTGGACGACCTCCACGGCGGCGGCCACGCTCGCGTCGTCGGTGACGTCCACGGTGACGGGCAGCGCGGTGCCGCCGTCGGCGTCGATCTTGGCGGCCAGCTCGGCCAGCCGGTCGGCGCGGCGGGCGAGCAGGGCCACCTTGGCGCCGTTGGCGGCCAGCAGGCGGGCCGTGGCCTCGCCCATGCCGCTGGCGGCTCCGGTCACGACGGCGATGCGGCCCGAGAGGTTCTCGTAGTTCGTCATGGCTCTCACCCTGGCCGAGCCGCACGGACTTACCCAGCGCACGGCTTTTCCTGGTAACGGCGGTACTACCCTGAAGCGGTGGAAGGTGATTTGGGGCAGTTTCTCCGTTCTCGTCGGGCCCGGATCCATCCCGCGGACGCCGGGCTGCCCACGTCGGGGCGGCGGCGGGTCAGCGGCTTGCGGCGCGAGGAGGTCGCGCTGCTCGCCGGCGTGAGCGTCGACTACTACATCCGGCTGGAGCAGGAACGCGTCCAGAATGTGTCCGACGCCGTGCTCGACGCCGTCGCCCGGGTCCTACGCATGGACGACACCGAACGCGCCCACCTGCGCGACCTGCTCCGCCCGGCCAGGCACGTGAGCCGGCCCGTCCTGCGGCCCGGGCTGAGCAGGCTGCTCGACCTGGCCGACGGCATGCCCGCCTTCGTCCTCGGGCCCCGGATGGACGTGCTGGCCTGGAACGCGCTGGCCGACCGCGTCAGCGGCTTCGCCGGCGTCCCGGACGGCCGGCGCAACCAGCTCCTCCAGGTGTTCCTGGCGCCGCACACGCGCACCCTCTACCCCGACTGGGCCGAGGTGGCCGCCGACACGGTCGCGTACCTGCGGCTGTACGCCGGCCGCCACCCGGAGGACCCGCTGCTGGCCGAGCTGGTCGCCGAGCTGTCGGCCGACGCCGACTTCGTCCGCCTGTGGGCCGAGCACGGGGTCGCCGAGAAGACGTACGGGACCAAGCGCCTGCGCCACCCCGAGCTGGGCGAACTGGAGTTCGGGTACGAGACCCTGGCCGTGCCCGGCCAGCCCGACCTGGCGATCGTCATGTACACGGCCGACCCGGACTCGGACACCGGCCGCGCGGTCGCCCGGCTGCGGGAGGAGATCGGCTCCTCGCGGGAACTCGCCCGGTCCGGCCGTGGTTGACCCGGGCGCGGGCCAGTGGGCATCGTGGGGCGGGTGACCGCCGATGACGTCGCCCTGACCAACCTCGACCAGCCGCTGTTCGACGGGTCCGGCGCCACCAAGCGCGACCTGGTCGACTACCTCGACGCGGTCGCCGACCGCATCGTCCCGGCGCTGCGCGGGCGCGCGCTGTCGGTGCTGCGGGTACGGCCGGGCCAGGAACCCTTCATGCAGAAGAACCTGCCCAAATACGCCCCTTCCTGGATCAGGACCGTCAGTGTGTGGGCCGAGGCGTCCCGCAGGCAGGTGTCGTACGCGCTGTGCGACGACCGGCGCACCCTGCTCTGGTTCGCCAACCAGCGGGCCGTCGAGTACCACCCGGCGCTGTTCCTGGACGGCCGGCCCACGCACATGATCCTCGACCTCGACCCGCCCGAGGGCGACGACTCCTTCCCGCTCGCCGTGCGAGCCGCCCACCTCGTCCGCCAGGCGCTGGCCGACGCCGGGCTGGCGGGCGCGGTCAAGACCAGCGGGGCCAAGGGCGTGCACGTGTTCGTCCCCGTCCCGCCGGGCACCGCCATGGACGACCTGGCCGCGGCCACCCGGGCCCTGGCCGCCCGCGCCGAGCGGCTCGACCCGGCGCTGGCCACGACGGCGTTCATCAGGGAGGACCGCGCGGGCAAGGTGTTCATCGACTCCACCAGGGCCGGCGGCGCGACGGTCGTGTCGGCCTACAGCCCGCGGGTGCGGCCGGGCGTGCCGGTCTCGTTCCCCGTCCCCTGGGACGAGCTCGACCAGGTCGTGCCCGCCGACTTCACCATCCACAACGCGGCCGGGCTGCTCGGCGGGCGCGACCCGTGGGCCGAGCTCATGCCGGAGCCGCGCGAGCTGCCCGCCGACCTGGTCGCGGAGGGGCACACCATCCCGGTGGCCCGCGTCCAGGCGATGCACGAGGGCAAGCGTCGCGCCCGCGCCCGGCGTGCCGAGTCATCGTAGTGTCCGGATATTGACGCACTGGCGTAGGCCGGTAGACCTTCTCAGGGCTGCTTCGACGGGCTACCTTGCGAATCATTGCGGCTCGGGGGATTTCTCCGCATCTCACTCCTAGGGGAGCCTGCATGCGCAGAATCATCATCGCTCTGGTCGCCGCTCTCGCCTTACCCGTCGCCATGGCGGTCCCGGCGAGCGCGGGCCCGCTCGACGACGTCTTCGCCAAGCTGCTGGTGAAGCAGGTCAAGGGCGAGAACGTGAAGAAGCACCTGGAAGCACTCCAATCCATCGCCAACGCCAACGGCGGCACCCGCGCCGCCGGCACACCCGGCTACAACGCCTCCCGCGACTATGTGGCGGGCAAGCTGCGCAAGGCCGGTTACAAGGTCACGTTCCAGCCGATCAACTTCGTCGAGAGCTGGACCGAGAACAGCCCGCCCACGCTCGACCGGACCGCGCCGGACGCCAAGTCGTACGTGCCGAACGAGGACTTCTACTCCTTCCAGCCGTCACCCGCCGGGGACGTGACCGCGCAGGTCCAGGGCGTGGACCTGATCCTGCCCCCGACCCCGACCCCCTCCTCGACCAGCGGCTGCGAGGAGTCGGACTTCGCCGGGTTCGTCGCCGGGCGCATCGCGCTCATCCAGCGCGGCACCTGCGCCTTCGCCCAGAAGATCCGCAACGCGGGCCGGGCCGGCGCGTCCGGGATCATCGTGTTCAACGAGGGCCAGCCGGGCCGGACCGACGCGTTCCCGCTGGACATCGGCGAGTGGCGGGCGAACGTGCCCATGGTCTTCGCCGACTTCGCCGTCGGCAACGAGCTGGCCACCGGCTCGCCGACCGTGCGGCTCAAGGTCGACGCCAACCTCGTCCTGGGCACCAACGACAACGTGATCGCCGAGTCCCGGTTCGGCGACCCGCGCAACGTCGTCATGGTGGGCGGGCACCTCGACAGCGTGACCGTCGGCCCCGGTATCAACGACAACGGCTCGGGCAGCGCGACCATCCTCGAAGTGGCCGAGGAGATGGCGCTCTTCCCGGTCAAGAACAAGGTGCGCTTCGCGTTCTGGGCCGCCGAGGAGATCGGCCTGCTCGGCTCCGACCAGTACGTCGAGAAGCTGACCCAGGCGCAGCGCGACCGGATCAGGGTCTACCTGAACTTCGACATGGTCGCCTCGCCCAACTACGCGTACAAGCTGTACGACGGCGACGACTCCGACGGCCAGGGCTCGCCGGCCGGTCCGCCCGGATCGGCGCAGATCGAGCGGCAGCTCGCCGACTTCTACGCCTCCCGGCACCTGCCCACCGTGGGCACCGACTTCGACGGACGCTCCGACTACGGGCCGTTCATCGCGGTCGGCATCCCCGCGGGCGGCATCTTCACCGGCGCCGAGGGCATCAAGACGGCGGAGGAGGCCGCGCTGTTCGGCGGCGTCGCGGGACAGCCCTACGACGCCTGCTACCACCAGGCGTGCGACACGATCGCCAACATCAACGCGACCGCGCTCGACGTGGACGCCGACGCGGTGGCCGACTCCACGGCCAGGTTCGCCTTCAACCTGAACGGCATCCCGCCGCGGACCGCCGCCGCCGCGAAGACCGCGCTCACTTCGCAGTCGGCACGCTGAGCAGGCGATCCCGGGCGGGTCGCCGCCCGCCCGGGATCCTTCAGCGGGTACGGCTCGGGGAGCGCAGGGCGGCGACCGCGGCGGCGGGGTCGTCGGCGAAGAAGCGGATCGAGGTGACCTCGGCCCGCCTGCCGAGCGGCCGCACCGCCACGACCGGCCCGGTCAGCTCCACCGTCACGTTCGTCCTGGACGCGACCGCGACGCCCAGCCGGCCGCCGTCCACGCTGATCAGCCCCGCCTCGTTGTAGTTCTGGACGGTCCGGACGGAGGCGATGAGGTCGCGCGGCACGCGCAGGTCGAAGTAGGCGGCGTACCGGACGCGCAGCTCGTCCTCGGTGACCACGTGCGGCCTGGTGACGGAGGCGGCGGCCATGAAGACCACGAACAGCAGGCTGTACAGGTCGCCGACCAGCACCGGCACGCGGATCGCCGCCGGCACGTCGTTCACCACCAGCAGCACGTCCACGACCGCCGTCTCGACGACCATCGCGAACATGAACAGGCCCAGGGTGAACGCCTGCTCCTTGGCGTACGACACGGCGGTCGCCCCCACCGGGACGCCGTGCCGCCGCCGGGCCGCCCACAGGGCCACGCTGGTCAGCCCCGCCAGCTCGAACCTGAGGACCGCGCGCACCACGCCCATCATCACGTCTTCTCCTTGGGGTCGGTCTCCGTGAGTGTGGTGAACAGCAGCCGGAGCACCTCCGCCTGCGCGGGCGACAACTCCCCGATCATCGTCTCCATCCAGGACAGGTCGGCCCCCGGGCCGGAGGGCACCATCCCGGCCAGCTCGTCCGGTATGTGGGCGGCCATGTCCGCGGCGAGCGGCCCGATCCGCTCGTCCCCGGCCTGCGCGTCCGCCAGCTCGTCCAGCCGCCGGTACAGCTCGTGCCCGGCGGCGAGCGCGCCCGGCTCGGTCATCGGGCGCATCAGGTCGGCCAGGCCCGCCTGGCCCTCCTCGTCGGACAACATGGTGGCCAGGGTCAGCAGCTCGTGGTCCAACGCCCCGAAGGCCGACCCGCCGCCGCCCAGGTCACGCAGCACGGCCGCCGCGTCAGGGGACGTCATCGACTCCGGGCTCAGGCCGGGCTGCGCGAGCAACGCCGCCAGCCGGGCCCGCCGCGCCGCGATGGCCTCCTGCTGCCTGGCCAGGTCGGCGTCCAGCTCCTGCAACGCCTCCCGGAAGTCCACGCCCCGGTCGTCGGCCAGCGCGTCCCGCAACTCCTCCAGCGACAACCCGAGCCCGGCCAGATGCCGCACCCGCGCCAGCCGTACGGCGTCGCGCAGCCGGTACTCCCGGTAGCCGTTGGGAAGACGTTCAGGCTCGGGCAGGATTCCCAGGTGGTGGTAGTAGCGCACGGTACGGGTGGAAACCCCGACCAGCGCGGCCAACTCGCCGATCCGCATGCCCTCATTGAACAGTTTGACGCCGCGTCAAGGTCAAGCCGGTCTCAGGCGGTCCAGCTGGCGAGGACGTTCAGGTAGCTGGTGAGATCGATGCTTCCCGGCAAAGTGCTCATCGAATGAGCACTTTCCGCACGGCCGGAGGAACGTCTGGTCCGGGTCGTTCGTCGTCATTGCGTGAGCTTCTCCCCGGAACTTGACGAACGGCTGCGCGAGGCGTCCGCCCGGATGCACCGCGCCGAACACGTCCGGCGTCTGCGCGGGAACGCCGCGCGGCAGATCGCGGACGTCCGCGACACCCTGAAGGGCCTGGAGTCCGAGCTGGCCGACGAGGAGCGCGACGTCGCCCGGCTGGAGGGCGGGTTGTCCGCCGTCCTGTCCCGCCTGCTGGGCAACCGGGAGGAGCGGCTGGCACGCGAGCGCGCCGAGGTGGTGGTGGCCAGGGAACGCGTGGACGGTCACCGCGCCCGGCTCGCGCAGCTCGAAGCCGACGTCGCCGCGGCCGACGCCGAGCTGGCCGTGCTCGACCCCGCCTCCCGCGAGTACGCGCGGCTGCTGGCCGAGAAGGAGCAGCAGCTCGTCCGGAGCGGCGATCCGCGGGCGCGGGAGCTGGCCGACCTCGGCGCCGCGCTCGACCGGCTGAGCGCCGAGGTGCGCGAGTGCGACGAGGCCCAGCAGGCGGGGCAGGGCGCGCACGAGGCGCTGGCCGTCGTGCTGCGCCTGCTCGACTCCGCCAGGACGGCCTCCACCTTCGACGTGTTCGGCGGCGGCCTGATCGCCGACGCGTTCGAGCACGACAGGCTGACCAGCGCCGACAAGGCCGCGTGGCACGCCCAGCGGGCCCTGGACGTCTTCTCCCGCGAGCTGGCCGACACCGGGATCGCGTCCCGGCCGGTGATGCCCAAGGTGGACACGCGGTGGTTCGTGGACGCCTTCTTCGACAACATCATCAGCGACGTGCTCAAGCATCAGCGCATCGAGAAGACCAGGGCCGAGGTGCAGAGGCTGGCGCAGTGGGTGCGCGAGACCAGGGCGCATCTGAAGGGCCGGCGCGGCCAGTTGCTGGCCGAGCAGTCGCGGCTGCTGACCAGACGCGAGCAGCTGCTGAGTCCTGAGTAGCCGCTCGCCGGGCGCCGCCTTCGTCTACAGCCGGACCGACGGGGAGGCCGGCGTGTTCATCCGGCAGGGAAAACCGTTCGGCCACGGCCCCGCACAACGCTGCGGGGCCGTGGCCGTCGTCGTTCCAGGGAAGGGGGCGTCTCACATCGAGGCTGCGCCGGAGGCGAGGGCGACGATGCCGACGACGGTCATCAGGAGCGTCGTGCCGGGGTGCATGGTGATCGAGATGCGGATGTCCTGCTTCTTCCAGGCCAGCCAGACGCCGGGGTAGAGGAAGACGAGCTTCGACAGCACCGTCCAGGGGGCCCAGAAGTGGTACACGGAGAACAGGAGGGTGTTGAAGATCGGGGCCCACTTGCCGAGCTGCGGCAGGCGGGGCAGCAGGAAGCCGCGGAAGTAGTGCTCCTCGATCAGCGGCAGGGTGAAGCCGGTGAACGGCCCGCAGACGAGCAGCGTGGTGAGCACGACGGCCTGCGGGTAGCCCTGGAGGTAGGTGGTGCCGTCGGGGCCGGCGCCCTGGTAGTCCACCCAGGTGAAGAACCAGTCGTAGACGAGGTTGTCCAGCGGGGTCAGCGCGAGCGAGACGACGGTCATCCACACCAGGCACGCGCCCCCGAGCCACATGACCTTGCGGCGCGTGAGCGGCTTGCCGCGGTAGCGGACGACGCCCTCCATCGTGAAGCGGCCGGTCCGCTTCCTGCCCAGCCACAGCAGGAACAGCTGGACCGGGAAGAGCACGATCGCGAGGGCCATGGCCCACGCCGCGAAGATCGGCGCGCCCATCGCCCGCACCAGCGGGGCGGCGACGAACGCGTACACGGCGACGATGGCCGCGCCGGGCACCAGGTGCAGTGCGATGGAGAGCGGGATGGAGTGGCGGTCCGCGAGGAGCTTCGCGACGAAGCCTGTCGGGTGGGCGCCGGCCGGGGGCCGCGTTGCTGTGTCCATGCCGGCAATCGTGGCCGGGCGACCCGACACGGCCCTGACATCGTTCTGACACGGCTTCGAGCCCCGTGAAAGGCACACGTCACGAAGGGGCGGCGGGGGAGGCGTAGATCAGGAAAGGTCGATGGGGGTCAGGGTTTGAGTCGCCACAGCGCGGGCCTGATGTCCTGGGCCCACCGCTTCGAGCCGATGCCGCCGAGTGCGTAGATCTCGCCGCCCGGCGAGGCGGCCAGGTCCGTGATCGCCGGCACCCCCTTGCCGACGGGCGCCCGCTCGCGGGTCCAGCGTCCGTCCGACAGATGCCAGAACATGCCGGAGCCCGTGGCCGCCCACAGCCCGCCCCGTCCGTCGGGCACCACGTCCACGAACGGATCAGGCCGGTCGACGGGGCCCCACCAGCAGCTCCAGCGGCCGGCGACGTTGCGCGTCACCACGCTCCTGGACATCGTGACGTCCTCCTGCTCGTGCTCGACCCAGCTGTACGTGCTCGCGACCCAGAACTCCTCCGGCCCGGTCCGCGCCACACCCGCGATCCGCGTCCAGGGCCTGTTCGGGTAGGGGGCCTCGGCGCCCGGAGGCAGGAGCATCCCGTCCGGCAGGGGGATGGCCTGCCAGCCGCGGTCCGTCCATCTCGACAGCTGGATCTGCCCCTGCTCCGCGTCCGGGTCGGAAGAGGCGATCGCCCACGGCTCGTCGGTGCTGCCCGACAGCTTGTAGCTGTAGGAGTGCAGGGGCGCGGTCTGCCAGGCCGTACCGCTCCAGCGCATCGAGCGGTCGCCGAGCAGCACCCAGGCCCCCTGCGCGGCCGGCTGCTCGCCGCGGGCGGGTGGCGCCCCCAGGTCCACCTGCTCACTTCGCCAGGCGCGGCCGTCCCAGGTGGACACGGTGTAGGTCGCCGGTGGGGCCTCGGGGGACATGGGCGGCGCGCTCTCGACGAACACCCAGGCCTTGTCGGCCGATGCGGCTCCCAGCCGGACCGTCGGGTCCTTGCCGAGCGGGAACGTGGGAAGCTTCTTCCAGGACGAGCCGGTCCACTGCACCGGCCACTGGGCGGGGCCGGTCCCGCGGAGAGCCCAGAGCGCGCCGTCCGGGGTGACCGTCGCCTCGGCGAGCTGTCCCTCCGCCGTCTCCGTCCAGGCCAGTTCCCAGGACGAGCGGGGCAGCGTGGTGGGGTGCAGCTGGTCGACGTGCTTGCCGGGGGACGGGCAGGTGCCGCTGCTGTTCGTCATCGGCGGTCCCAGCCGGTCGGTCAGCACGTCCAGCTCGGCGGACGCCGTGGTCGCCGGTGGCGCGGGCCGGCCCGTCGCGCACGCCGCTAGCAACAACACACCGGCTAATGGGGCCAAGCGTCGCACTTCCCTCTCCTTGCCTCGCCATCGTGTCTCATCACGAACTTACGGCGAGGTCGCGTGGAGGCCGTCACCTTGCCGGTCTCAGGCGGGCCAGCGGCCGGTGGTCTTGGCGGCCTCGATCGCGGCGTGGCCCGCCGGGCGCATCCGGCCGGCGGCAGTCAGCGCCTCGGCCTTGGCGACGTTGATGCGGGACCAGGGGCTCCGGCGGGCGCGCGGCGAGTAGCGCTGGAGGTAGTGGTCGCCGTCGAAGGCCCTGCGGTGGCTGTCGATCCAGCCGTGGCACAGCGCTTCGTCCAGGGCCTCGTCGAGGGTGACGGTGGTCGCGGCGCTGTTCTTCTTGGCGATCAGCAGCCAGACGTCGGCGGCCGTCTCGTGGTGCTCGGTGAGCCAGGACTTCCAGGCGGCGGCGTCGTCCAGGCGCAGGGCGTCGTCGGTCATCGTGGTCAGCCCTTCCGGCTCGCGAGGACGTTCAGGTAGTGGTGGTTGATCATGATGCCGAGGATGTTGCCGAAGGGGTCGCGGACCGAGGCGGTGGTGAAGCCGGGGCCGCGTTCGGTGGGCTTGTCGTAGGGGGTGGCGCCCATCTCCAGCAGCCGGTCCCAGGTCGCCTCCAGGTCGTCGACGGCCCAGTAGACGATGGCGCCGCCGTCTTCGGTGCTCCAGCTCTGGGGGGCGAAGCGGGCGTCGATGATGCCGAGCTCGTGCTGGTAGTCGCCGACGCGGAACTCCACGTAGACGGGGTCGCCCTGTTCGGGGCGCTGGAAGTAGGCGGGGATGCCGAGGAGGTCGGCGTACCAGTCGCGGGCGGCGGCGACGTCGTGGGCGTAGAAGCTGATGGTGGTGAGTCCGCGGAGCATGTCCTCGCGCCTTTCGTTGCGGTGGCTTGTGAGATCGATGCTTCCAGGCAAAGTGCTCATCGAATGAGCACTTTTTCTGGCATCGTCGAAGCCATGAGAGCGGATCGACTGGTGGCCGTCCTGCTGCTGATGCAGTCGCGCGGACGCGTGACGGCGGCGGACATCGCCGCCGAGATGGAGGTCTCGGTCGCCACGGCGCGCCGTGACCTGGAGGCCCTGTCGGCGGCGGGCATCCCCGTCTACCCGCAGGCCGGGCGCGGCGGCGGGTGGGCCCTGCTCGGCGGCGCCCGCACCGACCTGTCCGGGCTCAAGGCCTCCGAGGCCAGGGCGCTGTTCCTGCTGCTCGGCCCGGCCGCGGCGATCGCGCCCGAGGCGAAGGCGGCGCTGCGCAAGCTGGTACGCGCCCTGCCCTCGACGTTCCGGCAGGAGGCCGAGGCGGCGGCGGACGCCGTCGTGGTCGATCCGGCCCGCTGGGGCGAGCACCGCCGTACCCGGCCCGTGCTCGTCAACCTGCTGGAGGACGCGGTGGTCCGGCGCCGGAAGGTGCGCCTCACCTACTCCGGACGGGAGCGCGTCGTCGCGCCGTACGGCCTCGTCGACAAGGACGACACCTGGTACCTGATCGCCGGCACCCCCGACGGGCAGCGCACCTTCCGCGTCGACCGGGTCACCGACGCCGAGGTCACCGACGAGCCGGCCGAACGCCCGGCGGACTTCGACCTCGCGGCGGCCTGGGACGAGGTCGTCACCGCGATGGAGGCCCGGCGCGCGACGACCACGGCCACCGCGACCATCGAGCCCCGCTACCTGCGCGTCCTGCGCGACCGCTTCGGCCGCCACTGCGAGGTGATCTCCCACGGAGAGCGAGTGCGCGTCACGCTCACCGCGCCCACCGCGCTGGACATCGCCCGCCAGCTCGCGGGCTGGGGCGACCTCGTCGTCGTGGAGGGCCCGGAGTCCGTCCAGCAGGAGCTGACGAAGCTGGCCACGCAGCTCACAACGCTGTACGGCGGCGTCTGACGGCCCCTACCGGGCGGTGTCGCGGCGGTAGGTGTAGAGGATGAGGCCCTCGTGGAACCTGCCGATCTTGTCGTACAGGGCGCGGGCCTGGGCGTCTTCGAGGGTGTTCCAGTAGAGGCTGGGGTAGCCGTGGTCCTTGGCGTCGCGGGCCACCCACTCGATCACCGCCGTCGCGATGCCCCGCCGCCGGAACCCGGCGTCCACGAACAGGTCCGCCATGTAGCACCTCCCGGCGTACCAGACGCTGGCGTGGAACAGGTAGTGCGCGATGCCCACCATTTCGCCGTCCAGGCGGGCGGTGATCCCGCGGGTCTGCTCGTCGTCGATCAGGCGTCGCCAGGTCCGTTCGTAGGCGTCGTCGTCGCGTTCGGTGTCGAAGTAGGCGTCCTGCCCGCGGGCCAGCACTTCCCAGCGGGCGCGGTCGGGTTCGGTCAGGAAGTCGATCTCCAGCATGGCGCCATCCTGCCGTAGGCCGGCGGTCAGCGGGCGCGGACGAGGGCGAGCATCTCGTCCACCGAACCGGCCGGATCGGTGATCGGGAACTGCACGGCCCGGACGACCGCGTCGGGGTCGACCAGCAGCGTGAGGCGCTTGAATCGGTCGACGCCGGCCGTCCGGAAGGTCGGCAGCAGCAGCCCGGCGGCGAGCCTGTCGTTCTGGTCGGACAGGAGGGGAAAGGGCAGTTTCGCGTGCGTGACGAACGCGGCCAGCTGGTCGGGGCGCTGGGTGCTCACGCCGCGGATCGTGGCGCCCGCCGCCTCGAAGTCGGCGAACCGTGACGCGTAGGTGAGAGCCTCCAGGGTGCAGCCCTTCGTCCCGGGGATGTCGGCCCAGCCGGGCGGGTAGTCCTGGGCGCCCGGGGCGAACGCGCCGGGGAAGAAGTAGAGCACCGTCCAGACGCCCGGCGCGCTGGGCGCGACCAGCTCGCCGTCGTGGCGTTCCAGCAGGACGCCGGGGATCCTCCGGTCGGCCAGCTCGTGCACGCGACGGCTCTCGGCGGAGCCGTTCTCGCTGGTGGCGGTCAGGGCGCCGTCGCCCATCACGTGCCTCACGCCCCAGTCCTGGAGGGCGATGAGCGCCGGTAGCAGACCTTCGCCCTTCGCCGTCAGCACGTAGTCGTGGCGCGGGGGGCGGGTGGAGTAGGGCCGCCGTTCGAGCACGCCGTGTTCGACCAGCTTGGCCAGGCGTTCGGCCAGGGCCCGGCGGCTGACGCCGAGCTCGCGCTGCAGGCCGTCGAAGCGGGTGGTGCCGCCCGCGATGTCGCGTACGACCAGGAACGTCCACCAGTCGCCGATCACGCCGAGGGCTTGCGCGATGCCGCAGTCGGAGTCGGGGAGATCGGCGCGCTTCACGGGCTCCAGTATAGTGCGTTCCATTCTGGAACTTACTTGACGGAGGTGCGGGATGGGGATCGACGGCGGAGGTGGCGCGGCCGTCTTCTGGCGGTGGTGGACGGCCGGCACGACCAGCGCGGTCGGTTCGGCGGTCGGCGCGGTGGCGTTACCGCTGACGGCCCTGACCGTGCTCGACGCCTCCGCGTTCGAGATGGGCGTGATCGCCGCCGCCGCTTACGTCGCCTGGATCGTGATCGGCCTGCCCGCCGGGGTGATCGTGCAGCGGCTCCCGATGCGGACGGTGCAGGTCGCCGCCGACCTGGCGCGCGCGGCGGCGGTCGTGTCCATCCCGGTGGCCTGGTGGCTGGACGAGCTGACCATCGCCCAGCTGGTGATCGTGGCCCTGGTGACCAGCTTCGCGAACGTGCTCTTCGACGTCGCCAACGCGACCTTCCTGCCGTCGATCGTGAGCAAGGAGCAGTTGCAGTCCCGCAACAGCCTGACCTCCGGCACCCACGCCACCACCCAGCTCGGCGGGCCGTCGGTCGGCGGGCTCGTCGTCCAGGTGCTCGGGGCGGTGCCCACCCTGCTCGTGGACGCCGTCAGCTACCTCGTCTCGGCCCTGCTGCTGCGGACGCTGCCCGAACGCCGTCCCGAGACCCCCGATCGCCGGCCGCCGATGCGCGAGATGATCCGCGAAGGCCGGCGGTTCGTCGTGCGTCATCCGGTCATGGGTCCGTGCATGTGGGCCGCCACCGCGGTGAACACGGTCTGCGGGGCGCAGCACGCGCTCTACGCGCTCTACCTGGTACGCGAGCTGCACGCCGAGCCCGGCCTGGTCGGCCTGCTGCTGGCGGTGGAGGGCGTCGGCACGCTGATCGGCGCGGCGTTCACCAGCCGGCTCACGGCCCGCTTCGGCACCGCCCGTACGCTGGTCGGCACGGGCTTCGTCGTGGTGGCCGGGGCGCTGGTCATCCCGCTCGGCGACGGCTGGCCGGGCTTCGCCGCGTTCGCCGTCGGCAACGTGGTGTTCGCCGCCGGGGTCGTGGTGCTCAGCGTGGTGACCCGGACGTACCGGCAGCTCGCCAGCCCGCCCGAGCTGCTGTCCCGGGTGATGGCCACGGTCCGCTTCGTCTCCTGGGGCGCGATCCCGGTCGGCGGGCTGGTCGCGGGGGTGATCGCCGGGCTGCTCGGCGCGCGGGCGACTCTGATGATCTTCGTCGTCGCGGCCGTCTGCGTGCCGCTGGTCCTGCTGGCCTCGCCGATCCGGCGCCTGCGCGACCTCACCGACCATCAGGGGAGCGAGGAGAGCCCCGCCGCGCATGATGTGCCGATCACATGATGATTCGCGGAAGTGCCGGTGACGTCATGGCGATCTTGCGGCGTCAGGATCACAGCCATGAAGCGCATCCCCCTCTTCCTCTCCACCGCCGCGCTGCTGACGCTGGTCGCCACGCCGGCCCAGGCCGCCGCACTGCGCCCGATCGTCGTGCAGCCGTACAGCGACCTCACCGAGGGCGTCACCGTCGCCCCGGACGGCACGATCTACGTCGGCCTGCTGACCAAGGGCGAGATCAGGAAGGTCGACAGCACCGGCACCGACAGCCTGCTGGCCGCCCTGCCCATCGGCGAGGGCAAGCTGAACGGCCTGGCCACCGACCGCCAGGGCAACGTCTACGCCGCGCTCAACTCCGGTGCGGCCGCCACCAACGGCATCTGGCGGATCACCTCCTACGGCGAGGCCAAGCTCTACGCCGCGCTGCCGATCGGCTTCGCCAACGGCCTGGCCTTCGGCCCCGACCACGCGCTCTACGTCACCGACACCACGAACAGCGTCGTCTACCGCGTGACCGACGGCAAGGCGGCGGTCTGGGCCAAGTCGTCCCTGTTCGTCGACTCGGACGGCACCGGGGCGAACGGCATCGCCTGGCGTTCGGGCGCGTTCTACGTGGCCGTGTCGGACGAAGGACAGATCGTCCGCGTCCCGTACGGCAAGGGCGGCAAGGCGGGCGTGCCGACCGTGTACGTCAAGGACGCCAAGCTGGCGGGGGCCGACGGCGTGGCCTTCGACGTGCGCGGGCAGCTCTACGTGCCGAGCTACACGGGCAACACCCTCAGCATCGTCCGCACCGGCGGCGGCGTGGAGGTGCTGGCCGACAAGCTGGACAGCCCGGCCAGCCTGGCCTTCGACGGCAAGGCGCTCTACTTCGTCAACATCGGCGGCAACGGCGCGCCCAGCCTGATGAAGACCAAGGTCAAGCTCCCGGGCCAGCCGCTGCTGCGCGGCTGACCCCGCTCCCGCCGCCGCCGGACGGCGGGCCGATCAGGCCGAGGAACGCCGTGGCCGCCGCGGACGGGTGGGCGCCCCAGATCAGGTGCTCCACCCGTGCCGGGGCGTCGCGGAGCCGGACGAGGCCGAGGTTCGGGAAGCGGGGGGCGTAGGCGGCGGGGAGCAGGCCCACGCCGAGGCCGTGCCGGACGAGATCGACCATGAACTCGGCGGAGGTGACCTCGAAGGCGACCTCGCGGTGGACGCCGGCCGCCGCGAACGCCACGTCCGACTGGATGCGCCCGGCGTGCCCGGCGCGGAAGTCGATGAACGGCTCGTCGGCGAGGCCGCGCAGGTCGCTCTCGCCGCCCGCGAGGGGGTGGTCCGGGGCGACGACGGCGACCAGCTCGCCCCGGGCCAGCGGGCGGCTCTGGACGGCCTTCGGCTCCGCGCGGGTCGGCAGGCCGAGGAAGGCGACGTCCGTCTCGCCGCGCCGGACGCGTTCGATCAGGTCTTCGCTGCCGGCGGAGACCAGCGTGATGCGCACCCGCGGGTGCCGGCGGCGGAACTCCTTCAGCACGACCGGCAGGTCCACGGCGGAGACCGTGGGGATCGAGCCGACGGCGAGCCGCCCGCGGATCTCGCCGCTGGCCGCCGCGACGTCGGTCCGCACCCGGTCGGCGGCCTCCAGGCAGTCGCGGGCCGCGGGCAGGAACGCCTCCCCGGCCGCGGTCAGCCGCACGCGGCGGCTGGTGCGCTCGAACAGCCGGGCGCCCAGCTCCCGCTCCAGGGCGGCGATCTGGTGGCTGAGCGCCGACTGCACGACCCGGCAGCGCTCGGCGGCCCGGGTGAAGTTGCTGGTCTCGGCGACGGCGAGGACGTACCGCAGCTGCTGAAGCTCCATGGATCAATCGTGTCAGACGATCGATCGCGATGAAAACTATGTGTTGGACTCATCGATGGAGTGTCGGCAGGCTGGTCGCATGACGCAAACTCTTTCTCCGCAGGCGACGCGCTCCGCCTTCCGGGCGTGGGCCGGGGTCGCCGCGATCACGGCCAGCCTCTTCGTCTTCCTCACGACCGAGTTGATGCCAGTGGGGCTGCTGACCCCGCTCAGCGAGGATCTGGGCATCTCTGTGGGCGCGGCCGGGTTGATGGTGACGTTGCAGGGCGTGTCGGCCGGGCTGGGCGTGCCGTTCATCGTGGCGTGGTCGAGGCGGGTCAACCGGCGGGTGCTGTTGTCGGTCCTGCTGGCGGTGCTGGCCGTGGGCAACCTGGTGACCGGCATCGCGCCGAGCTACACGGTGATTCTGTCGACGCGGCTCCTGCTGGGCTTCGCCAGCGGCGTGTTCTGGGCCATCGGCGTGAGCATGGCGATGCGGCTGGTCGAGGAACGGCACGCCAACCGGGCCGCGGCCATCGTGATGTCCGGCATCTCGGTCGCCACCGTGGTCGGCATCCCGCTCGGCACCTTCCTGGAGAGCCTCACCGACTGGCGCACCACGTTCCTCATCTGGAGCGGGCTGAGCGCGCTGGTGTTCCTGGCGGTCGCCTCCGCGATCCCGTCGCTGCCGTCGGCGAACGCCGTCTCGGTCCGCGAGGTGTTCGGGCTCCCGCTGCGGAACGTGCCGCTGCGCATGGTGCTGTTCACGGTGGTGCTGTTCGTGCTCGGCCACTTCGGGGCCTACACCTTCGTCCGGCCCTTCCTGGAGGCCAACGCGGGCGCCTCGCCGCTGCTGGTGACCGGGGTGCTGATGGTGTTCGGGGTGGCCGGCGCGATCGGCAACTTCGTCGCCGGGCACACCGTGAGCCGCAGCCTGCGGGGCAGCTTCGTCGTCGGCGCCGCGGGGCTCGTGACGGCCATGCTGCTGCTGCTCGCGCTCGGCGGCAGCGCCACGGGGGCGATCGTGGCGCTGGTCGTCTGGGGGCTGTCGTTCGGGGTGGTGCAGCTCGCCCAGGTCAACATGACGCTCGCCGCCGCGCCGGAGACCTTCGAGGCGGCCATGTCGCTCAACACGATGGCGTACAACACCTCCATCGCGCTCGGCGCGCTCTTCGGCGGGCTGTTCGCCGACAACGTCGGCGTGACCAGCGTCGTGTGGTTCGGCGTGGCGCTGACCGCGGCCTCGCTGCTGCTCAACCTCGCCACCGGCCGGCGGACCTCGCGGTCCGTCCAGCCGGTCGCGTGAACGACGGGGACGCCCGCCTCACGGCAGTCGCCGCGCGGCGGTCGCCTCCCAGGTCCGCAGGTACGATTCCGCGCCGCTCGCCAGGTCACGGACGATGTCCTGACCGGCGAGCAGGCGCATGTCCTCGATCCAGTCGGGGACGAGGCCGTAGTTGGCCACGCCGTCGACGTTGACGTCCCAGACCCGCTGCCCGGTGCGCTGGCGGTCGAGGCGCACGCTCCCGTCGAAGGACGTGAACGGGTACGTCACCGGGTTCGCGGCGTTGCCCGCGCGCGGGGCGGGCAGGCGGCCCATGCCGTTGACGTCCAGGCCGTAGCCGTATCCGGGGACGTTGTACTGCTGCCGCAGCGGTGCGGTGCGCCGCCACTCCGCGACGAAGTCCGGGGAGTTGTGGCCGTACTGGGTGATCATGCCGCCGAGGGCGTAGATCCGGCTGAAGAAGCCCGGGTCGGCCCAGCTGTGGGAGGAGATCACGCCGGGGTAGCGGGCCGCCTCCAGCAGGCCGAGCGTCTGGGCCGCGGCCTTCACGCTCATGTGGTCGATCTCCACCATCATGCCGCGCCGGATCAGCCCCTGGACCATGTACGTGCCGAGCGAGGTCAGCCCCCGGGTGTTGCAGTGGGGCGCCGGCGGGTACAGCGGCAGCGAGACGCCCGGCGGCAGCAGCCGCGCGATCTGGTCGGGCAGCACGCCGGCCGGGTCGATGGTGTTGTCGTGCTCTGGGCCGGTGCAGGTGCGGGCCTGCCAGAACGAGCCGGTGGACAGCAGGTTGCCGACGTTGACGATCGCGCCCTGGGTGCCGGAGTCGAAGCGCACGCCGCACAGCGCGTTGTCGTACTTGTGGCAGACGAACATGCTGCGCACGCCGAGCGCGTACATCTCGTCCAGGCCCCGGTCGATCTGGGCCTTCGTGCACTGCGGGATGCCGAGGATCTGCCGGCAGCCGAACGGCTCCGACGTCTCGATCCCGAGGACGACGGCCAGCTTGCCGGCCGCGGCCACGCTCCTGGCCTCGGCGGGGTCGTTCACGAGGCGGAACCAGCCGCGTCCGGGGCCGCCCGACTCGGCGTCGATGTGGTCCTGCAGCTCGCGGGCCCGCTGGGCCTGCAGGCGGATGGACGTCATCTCGTCGCAGGAGTACTTCTTCAGCGGGTAGATCGCGCACAGCTGCCGGTTGGCCACCAGGTCGTTGACCAGCACCCGGAGCCCGCCGCGCCAGGCGCGCTCGACCCAGGTGTAGTACGCCTGCTGGTGGGTCAGCGAGTCGTTGGCCGGCCAGTCGCGGAAGGTGGGCCAGCCCACCGGGTCGTGGGTGCCGGTGGGCTTGCCGGTCCTGGTGAAGTTCTCGTACCAGGCCAGCTCGCCGTTCGGGTAGTGGTCGGGGCAGTCGGTCAGCGCGTGCTCGATGCCGTCGGGGTCGAACGGCTTGCCGCACATGAGCATGCCGCCGAACGTCTCGTACGAGAACAGGTGGCTGTGGCCATCCACGAAGCCGCTCACGGCGGCGGCGGCGTGCGCGGCGGCGGTCGGGACGGACGGCGCGACCAGCGCGCCGGTCAGGAGAAGGACGGCTGCGGCCGCCCGGCGGATGAGACGGTGGAACACGGGACCACCTCCCAGGCTGCGGTACCGGGGTCGCCGCAAGCATCCACCGCCGGAAGGGTCCCGGCAAGACCGAACATGAGCTGATCTCATCTAAATCCGCGACCGAAATGTCAGGCGCCCACGTCGTCGGCCAGACGGCCGAGGTAGGCGCCGAACCGCCGCCGGTCCGCCTCCTCCCAGGACGCGGCCTTCCTCGCCGGGCTGCCGGGCCTGGAGGCGGGCGCGCCGTCGGGGCCGTTCACGCCCGTACGGATCAACGACGACACCACCCTCGACTTCGACGACCGACGACCCGAGCGGCCACAGCTACGAGTTCGTCACGGCGGTTCCATGAGTTTTCCGCATGGGAGCCGTTGAACCCGGCCCGCGCGGGACGGCGTACACCCTGACGACGAGCACCGAGCCGGAGGACGGCGATGGACAGTCAGGGATGGGGTGGCGGGCTGGCCCTTCGGCCGCGCGACTACCTGGGCATGGGTGAGCCGCTGGCAGACGTGGTCGCGGCGGCGGGGCCGTACGAGGGGGAGGCGCTGCGCAGGCTCGCGCTGGGCACGGCCGCCACCATGGCCAGGCTGCATCTGACCGGGATCGCGGGGCTGCGGCTCGGGCCGCACAACGTGCTGGTCGGGCCGCTCGGCGAGGCGTCGTTCGCGCCCGGCCCGAGGAGCAGCGACCTGCCGCCGGCCGACGTGCGCGAGTGGGCCGACGTGATCGTCTTCGCCGCCGCCGGGCACGCCGGGGGCGGCGACGATCTCGGCCGGCTGCCGCACCCGCTGCGCGGCCTGGTCGACCGGTGCCGCCGGCCGGACCCGGCCGCCCGGCCGACGGCGATCGAGCTGGTGCGCGTCCTGCTCGGGCACGCGGCCTCCGCCCGGCACGCCTCGGTGCGCGACCTGCTGCGCGAGGCCGAGGCCTGGGCCGGTCCGCACGAGCCGGCCCGTCCGGAGGCACATCAGGAGGCGCGTTCGGAGGCACGTCCTGAGGTGCGGCCGCGAGCGGCGGGCCGGCACGGGCGTGCGTCATCGGGGGAATGATCAGCTTTTTATCGATGAATCAACAGGTGGGGTGATTGATGCAAATCCAGCATCTTGTTCCTCGCCCGTGCTAGGGCAATAATTCAATATCAGTAGTTATCCGGGCGACATTTCATGATGTACGCAGCGCGAGGAGTCGCCGCGTGAATCATCGTGTGACCGACGAGGCCATGGTGCGGGCCCTGTACCGCGAATACGGGTCCCCGCTGATGGCCTTCGCCGTGCGGCTGACGGGCGGCGACCGGCGCTGGGCGGAGGACGTCGTCCAGGAGACGCTGGTACGCGCCTGGCGCAACCTCGGGGACCTGCGGACCGACAACGGCTCGTTGATGCCCTGGCTGGCCACCGTGGCCCGCCGGGTCGTGATCGACGACCGGCGCCGGGCCGGCACGCGTCCCCTCGACACCGTGGAGGAGGTCCCGGAACGGGCGAACGCCGTGGCCGCCGAGGACGACCGCCTGCTGCGCGAGATCGTGGTGACCGACGCCATGCTCTCGTTGTCGCCGGCGCACCGCCAGGTGCTCACGGAGACCTTCCTGCGCGATCGCACACTGCAGGAGGCCGCGGAGACGATCGGCGTGCCCGTGGGCACGGTGAAGTCCCGCGTGTACTACGCGATGCGGGCGTTACGCATCGCATTGGAGGAAAGGGGGGTGGGGCTCCCGTGAACGAAGTGCACCACGAGGACGTGGCGGCGTACGCGCTGGGCCTGCTGGACGACGACGAGCGCAACGCCTTCGAACGCCACCTGCACGGCTGCCCGAGCTGCGCCGGCGAGGTCGGCGCGTTCGCGGCCATGGGGGAGCTGATGCGCGACGTCGACCCCGACGACCTGCGGACCGGGCCGCCGGACTCCCCGCTGGACTCCCCGGTCGAGTCGCTGCTGGTGCGCCGGGCCGTCGTGGAGCGCCGCCGCCGCACCCTCCACCGGGGGCTCATGTCGGCCGCCGCGTGCTTCCTCGTCGCGACCGGCGTCTTCCTCGCCGTCAACGCGGCGACCTCGGGCCCCAACCCCGACAGCGTGCACAGCCCCGCCCGCGCCCTGCTCATGACCGGCCGCACCTACCCGGTCAACGACCCCGCGACCGGCGTGTCGGGCGTGGTGGGCGTCGAGGACAAGGGCTGGGGCACCCACGTCGCGCTGGAGCTCAAGGGCGTCAAGGGGCCGCTGAAGTGCCGGCTGGTGGCCTTCGGCGACGACGGCCGCTCGGAGACCGTGGCGAGCTGGGGCGTGCCCGACAAGGGGTACGGCGTCCCGGGCGCCCCCGACCCCCTGCTGCTGCACGGCGGCACCAGCCTGACCCAGGACGACCTCAACCACTTCACCATCGAGACCCTGGACGGCCGCATCCTCGCGACCGTGCAGGTGTGACCGCCTACCATCGAGCGATGCGCATCGACCTGCACAGCCACAGCACCGCCTCCGACGGCACGCAGCCGCCGGCCGACGTGGTGCGCCGCGCCCGCGAGCGCGGCCTCGACGTGCTCGCGCTGACCGACCACGACACCGTCGCCGGGCACCGCGCGGCCGCCGAGGCGCTGCCCGAGGGCCTGACGCTGGTGCCGGGCATGGAGCTGTCGTGCCGGCGGGCCGGGCAGAGCATCCACCTGCTCGCCTACCTCTTCGACCCCGCCGACCCCGAGCTGCTGGCCGAGTGCGAACGCATCCGCCGGGCCCGCGAGGAACGCGGCAGGCTGACCGTCGAGCGGCTGGTCGAGCTGGGCGTGCCGATCACCTGGGAGCAGGTGGCCGCGGTGGCCGGCGACAGCCCGGTCGGACGGCCGCACATCGCCCGCGCCATGGTCGCCGCGGGGGCCGTGGCCGCGCCGGAGGAGGCGTTCACGCCCGAGTGGATCGGCGCCGGCGGCCGCGCGCACGTCACCCGCTACGCCCTCGACCCCGTACGCGCGGTCCGCCTGGTGCGGTCGGCCGGCGGGGTGCCCGTGCTGGCCCATCCGAAGGCGGTCCGGCGCGGCGAGGCGGTGCCCGACGAGTGGATCGCCGAGCTGGCCGCGGCCGGGCTCTTCGGCGTGGAGGCCGACCACCTCGACCACGACGACGAGGCCCGCGCCCGCCTGCGCCGCCTCGCCGCCGGGCTCGGCCTCGAAGTGACCGGGTCGAGCGACGACCACGGCGAGCTGACCGGCCACCGCCTGGGCTGCGAGACCACCGACCCCGAGGTCTACGCGCGCCTGCTCGCCGAGGCGAAGGGCGCCGCGCCGATCACGGGCCGTTGAACAGCCGCACCGATCAGGGCCCGTTGAAGTACGTGGTGAACCAGTCGCGGGCGTGTTCGGCGACGCTCTCCAGCGCGCCCGGCTCCTCGAACAGATGGGTGGCGCCGGGCACGACGGTCAGGCGGTGCTCGGCGCTCAGGTGCCGCTGCGCCTCCTCGTTCAGGTCGATCACGATCGGGTCCCGGCCGCCGACGATGAGCAGCGTGGGCGCCCGCACCGCGGCCAGCCGCTTCCCGGCCAGGTCGGGCCGCCCGCCGCGGGAGACGATCGCCGCGATCCGGTTGTCCGGCTCGGCCGCCGCCCACAGCGCCGCCGCCGCGCCCGTGCTCGCCCCGAAGTAGCCGATCGGCAGCCCCGCCACCTCCTCGTGCCCGCGCAGCTCCTCCGTACGCTCCAGCAGCCGTCCGGCCAGCAGCGCGATGTCGAACACGTTGGCCCGGTCGGCCTCCTCCTCGGGCGTGAGCAGGTCGAACAGCAGCGTCCCCAGGCCGGCCCTGTTCAGCACCTCGGCCACGTACCGGTTGCGCGGGCTGAGCCGGCCGCTGCCGCTGCCGTGCGCGAACACCACCACCCCCCGGGCGGCGTCAGGGACGACCAGGTCGCCGGTCATGCTTCACCTCCGACGGGCGCGCTGCCCCGCTGCGCCACAACCTTGCCGCTACCCACGCACGGCGACCTCTATCCACCGCTCGAATGGGCATTGACCTGGGAGTATGGACAAAGAGCCGGGGCGCAAGCAGCAGGGCGCCGGCGCGCCGCTCGGGCGGATCGTCTCGGGCGCGGCGGCCGGGCTCGCGCGCCTGCGCGCCCAGGGGTTCCGGCAGTGGCTGGGGGCCGAGCGGGAGGCGTTCGCCCAGACGGTCAAGGTGACGCTGGCCTGCGTGTTCGGGTGGTGGCTCGCCACGTTCGCGCTGAAGGTGCCGCTGCCCGTGCTGGTGCCGATCGGGGTGCTGCTCACGGTGTCGGCGACCGCCTACAGCACGGTCGTCCGCGGGTTCCAGCAGGTCGGGGCGGTCGTGGTCGGGGTGGCGGCGGCGTCGGGGGTGATCTGGCTGATGGGCGTCAACGCGCTGACGCTGGGCCTGCTGGTGGCCGCCGGGCTCGTGCTGACCCGGCTGCTCAACCTGCCGGCCCAGAACGTGCAGATCCCGATCACCGCCCTGCTGGTGCTCTCGCTCGGCCGCACGTACGGCTTCGCGCGCCTGGCCGACGTCCTGCTCGGCGCGGCCATCGGCATCGCGGCGAACCTGCTCATCCTGCCGCCGCGCTTCGTCGAGCACGCCGCCAGACAGTTGTGCGACATGTCGGCCGAGCTGGCCGACCTGGCCCAGGACATGGCCGACGGGCTGAGCGGCCACTGGACCGAGGACATGGCCCGCGACTGGCTCGACCGCGCCCGCGAGCTGTCCCAGCGCCTGGAGGAGACCAAGGACACCGCCGACCAGGCGGCCGAGTCCCTGCGCCTGACCTTCCGCCGGCGCCGCCGCTACGACCGGCGGCTGCGCCAGTCGGCCGAGGCCGCGACCTGCCTCGACCACGCCGGACACCAGCTCAGGAGCATCGCGCGCGGGCTGGTGGACCTGGTCGCCGGCGCTCGCGGCCTGCCCGGCGAGAAGGCCGCCGACCTGCCCGAACCGCTGGCCGCCGAGCTGCGCGCGCTGTCGCGCATCTTCCGCGACTTCGGCCTGATCCAGGTGGGCAAGGCCGCGTCCAGGGACATGGCGAACCTGTGCGCGGCCCTGCGCGAGGGCGAGCACCAGCAGCGCCACCTGGCCGCCGAGCTGGCCGGCTCCCCGCCCAAGGGCCCCCTGTGGCCCCTGTACGGCGCCCTGCTCGACGACTGCGCCAGGATCCGCCACGAGTTCGACCCCGACACCGGCCCCCACCAGTCCGCCTTCCCCTGACCCCGACACCGGCCGCCATCGGCCCGCCTTCCCCTGACCCCGCCCGCGGGCCCGCGGACCGTGTCATGATCCCCTCGTGATCGACGCGGAGACCGGCTGGTATTTCATGCACGCCTCGATCAAGGGCGTGGTCCTGACCGACGACGGCGTCCTGCTCTGCAGGAACCCCAGGAACGCCTGGGAGCTGCCCGGCGGCTGGCCCGACCGGGCCGGTCGAGCCGCGCGTCAGCGAGGAGCACAGCGACCTGCGCTTCTTCCCCGTCGACCGGCTGCCCGACGGCCTCGAAGCCGGCTACGCGCCGCTGATCAGGGCGGCCGTCGGCGCGTGGCGCGAAGACGGCGGGACGCCACCGCGAAGGTGACGGCCCGCCGCGCCCCCGTTCAGGCCAGGAGCAGCGCGGAGACGAACTGGAGCAGGTGCCAGGCCACGTACGCGGCCAGCGAGCAGAACGCCCACTCCTTGCTCCTGCTCACCCGCGTCACCCAGACCAGCACCTCCACCGGTTCGGACCGCGGCCGGACCGCCCGTACCGCGAAGTAGGCCGCCATCAGCCAGGCCGCCCCCGACGCGGTGAGCAGCCCGACGGACAGGGCGAGCAGCACCCCCGGCCCCGCCGGCGGGTCACCCGGCGAGAGCTGACGGGTCCAGGCCGCCAGCACCCCGGCCAGCAGGCCGAGCGTGACCCGCCGATCCCTGCGCGCCTGTCGCTTGAGTGACTGCAGGTCTCGGCGCATCTGGTGCTTGAGCATCCGGATCACCTCCGTGTCGTCGCTGGTGGCACCAGCTAACGAGAAGGCGCGGAGAAGATCTGCGACCTCACTTCCGAGATTTCCCGACTTTTAGCGGTCTTTCAGGAGAGGTCCCGCAGCTCCTGGGCCGCCCGCCGGCCCTCGAAGACGTCCCCGACCTCGTCCAGCGTGCGCACCGCCTCGGCCAGATGGGCCACCGCCGCCTCGCGGTCCCCGAGCCTGGCGGTGATCAGGCCGAGCGCCCTCAGCGCGCATCCCAGGTCGCGCCGCGTCCCGCACTCCAGGTGCACGTCCCTGGCCTGCTTGGCGTGGACCAGCGCCTCCTCGGCCCGGTCCAGGTCGAGCAGCACCATGGCCAGCGTGGTGAGCGCCGCCCCCCACCGGTCCCTGGTGCCGGTCACGTGCTGCAGCTCGACGGTCTCCACGGCGTACTCCAGGGCCGCCGCGGGCTCGCCCGCCGCGTGGAGCGCGTGCGCGATCGACAGCAGCGCGCTGGCCCTGCTGTCGCCCGTCTCCTCCCGGATCGCCAGCGAGGCCCGCGCCGCCCGCACCGCCGGCTCGTGCCGCCCGAGCGACAGGTACGTGTAGGTCAGCGTCTCCTGCACGTCGGCCTCGGCTCGCCGGTTGCCCAGCCCCTGGACCAGGTCCAGCGCCTCCAGCGCGTACACGAAGGCCACCTGGGGCAGGCCCTGGCGGCGGCGCACCCGGGCCAGCCGGTTGAGCATGCGGGCCTCGACGGGCTCGTCGCGGATCACCCGGCTGATGACGAGCGCCTGGTTGAGGTAGTCGTCGGCGCGCAGGTAGTCCGACAGCCGCCAGTGCACCACCCCGATGTCGCCGAGCGTCTCGGCCTTGCCCTGCTCGTGGTGGAGCTCGACCTGCACCGCCAGCGCCTGCTCGTAGCAGGCCAGCGCCTCGTCGTAGCGCGAGCCGTTGCGCGCGATGCGGCCCAGGGCGCACAGCGCCCGCCCGCACCCGTGCTGGTCGCCGGTGGCCGTGTACCCGGCCAGGGCGCGTTCGGCGTCGCGGCGGGCGTCCTGCTGCAGCCCGAGCTGGTCGTAGATCTCGGCCAGGCAGAGCAGCGTCTCGGCCTCGGCGTGCTCGTCGCCCAGCTCGTGGCAGATCGACAGCGCCTCCAGACCCTCCGACAGCGCCGCGTCGGGCTCGCCCAGGCTCCGCCGCACCCGGGCCGAAATGATCATGCTCTGTGCGGCGCCCCTGCGGTCGCCCAGCTCCTCCCGTACGCGCCGCGCCTGGCCGGCGTACCGGAGCGCCAGATCGTTGCGCTCCTGCGACAGGTGCAGCCGGGCGAGCGTGTGCAGGCACTTCGCCACGCCGGGCAGGTCTCCGATCTCCCGGTGCACCTCCAGCGCCTCGCCCGCGCGGCGCAGCGCCGCGTCCCTGTTGCCCGCGATGCCGTGCACCTCGGCCAGGTCGTTGAGCGCGCGGGCCAGCCCCGCGCGGTCGCCCAGCGAGGTGAAGTCGGCCAGTGCCTCGCCGATGAACCTGGCCGCCAGCGTGGACGGCCCGATGTCGCGGTGGATCGAGCCGAGGTGGCTGCGCATGAGCGCGACGGCCCGCCGGTCGCCCACCTGGATGGCCGAGGTCAGCCCGGCCTGCTGCACCTCCAGGTTGTTCTCGTAGTACCGCAGCCGTCTGAACGGCTCGAACACCGCCTCGGCGAGCTGCCAGGCCATCCCGTACGCCCCGCTCTCCTCGGCCAGCCGCACCGCCGAGACCAGCGACCGCCGCTCGGCCTCGAACCACTCGCGCGGCGTGTCCTGACCGGTCGCGACCGCCAGGTAGTGGTCGAGCAGCCGCACCCTGGCCTCGCGCACCCCCGCCTCGGCGTGCCGGCCCAGCTCCCTGGCCTGCCACTTGACCAGGTCGTGCACCCGGTACCGCGACCCGGGCAGCGGCTCGACCAGGTACGCCCGGTGCAGCCCCTCCACCGCCGCCACCGCCTCGCCCACCGGCACGCCCAGCGCCGCCGCCAGCACCTCCGGCGCGAAGTCCCGCCCGGGAAGCAGCCCGACGTGCCGGAAGGCCCGCCGCTGCGCGGGGCTCAGCGACTCGTACGCCAGGTCCAGCGCCGACCTGAACGCCTCCTCCGGGTCCCCGGCCAGCGGCCGGTCCGGCGTACGCAGCTCCGCCGCCCGCGCCCGCACGCTCAGCCCCGGGTCCTCGGCCAGCTTGGCCGCCGAGATCCGCAACGCGTACGGATGGTACGAACACACCCGGGCCAGCTCGGCCAGCGCGTCCCGGTCGGCGGCCCGCGGCGAGCCCTCGCCGAGCACCGAAACCAGCAGCGCCACCGCGTTGCCCGGGTCGAGCACCGACAGGTCCATGAGGTCGGCGTGCCCGGTGGCGCGCAGCGGCGCCATCCGCGTCCTGCTGGTCACCAGCACCACGCAGTCCTTGCCGCCCGGCAGCAGCGCCCGCACCTGGGCCGGGTCGGCCGCGTTGTCCAGGACGAGCAGCAGCCTGCGCCCGGCGATCCTGCTGCGGTAGAGCAGCATCAGCTCGGCCTCGTCGGAGGCCGGCATGTGCTCGCCGACGCCGAGCGAGCGCAGGATCTGCCCGAGCGCCTCGGCCGAGCTCATCGGCGGCTGGGTCGGCGAGTGGCCGCGCAGGTCGATCATGATCTGGCCGTCGGGGAACCGGTCGGCGTGCAGGTGGCCCCAGTGCGTCACCAGCGCGGTCTTGCCCACGCCGGTCAGGCCCTGCACGACCATGGTGTTCGTCCGCCGTTGCCGGTCCAGCCAGGCCGTGAGCAGGTCGAGGCTCTGCTGCCGGCCGGTGAAGTCGGACACGTCGGCGGGCAGCTGGCGCGGCTTCGGCAGCTCGCCGACCGGCAGCGGCCCGGCCTGCGCGCCCGGCCGCGTCAGGAACGGCGTCACCCGGCCGCGCCACGGCTCGGACAGGTGCTCCCAGGCCCCCGCGGCCTCGCGCAGCGCCACCGGGTCGGCGATCCGCAGCCTCCGGTACCCCAGCCGCACCAGCCAGCCGCGCCTGACCCACTGCGTGAGCTGCCGCTGCACGACGTCGGGCGCGCTGCCCACGAGGTCGGCCAGCGTGTCCCCGGACAGCGGCGGCGCGGCGGGGGAGGCCAGCTCGTACCGCTCGTCCAGGTGCAGCAGCCACACGGCCAGCCGGGCCGCGACCGGGGCCCGGGCCAGCGCCTCGTGCCTGCGGGCCGCCAGGTTCCTGGCGAACAGCTCCTGGACGAGCGCGGTCGCCACGGCCGGGCCCGCCGAGGCGTGCTCGCGTAACCGCCGCAGGTCGATGGGCCAGGCCCGGACGTCGGTCAGGGCGTCCACCTTGACGCGCTCGCCCGGGCTCCAGAAGGCCAGCTCGCCCACCAGGTCGCCGGGGCCGCGCAGGTCGTGCACGACCTCCCGGTCGCCGCCGGGGACGTGCTCGCGGGCGTACCCGTGGTCGATCAGGTGGACACGGTTGACCGGCCGGACCGGCGAGCAGATCAGCTCGCCGCGGCGGAAGAGGCGAGGGCTCGCGCCCTCGTCGACAAGTGACCTGAACAGACCCACGCCGCCACCACCACCAATCTTGGGGACGGCGGTGTCCTCGACATGACAGGTTGGAAACAGTCCCAACGACAAAGTGTCACATCAGGCGAACACGGGTCAACGGATCACACGTGCGCCGAATCGCTCCGGTCGGGCACGAACCGGTAGCCGACGTTGCGGACGGTCCCGATCAGCGACTCGTTCTCGGTGCCGAGCTTGGCGCGCAGCCGCCGGACGTGCACGTCGACCGTCCTGGTGCCGCCGAAGTAGTCGTAGCCCCAGACCTCCTGCAGGAGCTGGGCGCGGGTGAAGACCCGGCCGGGGTGCTGGGCCAGGTACTTCAGCAGCTCGAACTCCTTGAACGTCAGGTCGAGCACGCTCCCGCGCAGCCGCGCGGTGTAGGTGGCCTCGTCGATCGACAGGTCGCCGCTGCGGATCTCGTCCGGGACGTCCTCGGCGGCGGCCTGCGACCTGCGCCCGGTCGCCATGCGCAGCCGCGCCTCAACCTCGGCGGGCCCGGCGGTCTCCAGCAGCACGTCGTCGACCCCCCACTCGGCGGTCATCGCGGCCAGGCCGCCCTCGGTCACCACCACCAGCAGCGGGCAGTCGATGCCCGTGGTGCGGATCAACCGGCACAGGCTCTTGGCTTGGACGAGCTCCTTGCGCGCGTCGACGACGACGGCGTCGGCGGGCGGCGTGTCGATGAGCGCCGACGCCTCGGCCGGCGAGACCCGCACGGAGTGGAGCAGCAACCCCAGCGCCGGCAGCACCTCGGAGGACGGCTCGAGGGCGTTGGTCAGCAGCAGCAGGTTGCTCATCACGGCCTCCTCTAACACACAAGGACCCGGAGGCGACGTCGCCCAGGTCCTGTACGCGAGGATATCCCACGGCTTAGTCGCGTCCATTGCGCGTCCACCAGGTGAACAGCGGACCCTTTGAAACAAGCGTGTTAAGGGCGTCGCACAATAGAGCGAAGGCGATTGTGAGGCAACGCATGGCCACAGGAAAAGTACGTTATTGGGCGGCGGCCAAGGAGGCCGCCGGAGTCGCGGAAGAGTCGTTCGAAGCGGCGACTCTTGACGAACTGATGACCAAAATCACACAGGACCGGGCCGAGCTCGCCCGGGTGGTCGGCCGTTCGTCGTTCCTCGTCGACGGCGCCCCCGTGGGCCGACGCGCCCACGACACGGTGGTGCTCGGCGAGGGCGTCACGGTGGAGGTGCTGCCGCCCTTCGCCGGCGGGTGATCCACGGCTCCGGTGGGGAAGGAGACCGCCGGATCGATAGGCTCGACACCCCCGCCGACGACAGGGAGCCCCATGCGCAAGCTGATCATCTTTCTGATCGTGCTGGTCGTCCTCTTCGTCGTCGTCGACCGCGTCGCGGTGGCCGGGGTGGAGCGTGACCTGTCCAACCGGATCGCCGCCGCCACCGACCTCAGCGGCACCCCCAAGGTGACGATCGAGGGCATCCCGTTTCTCACTCAGGCCGTCTCCGGGCACTATCCCGAGGTACGGTTCGATCTCGGCACCCTCACCTACGGAGGCGTGCCGGTGCAGAACCTGCGCGGCGTCGCCTACGACGTGACCGCCCCGCTGTCCGACGTGCTGCAGAACCGTGCCGACGTCCGGGCCGGGCGGGTCACCGTGAGCGGCGTGCTCACCCGGGCCACGATCGACAAGCACGCGCCCCGGGGCATCAAGATCAGCGGCAACGGGCGGCGGCTCGTGGCGTCGGGAGAGGTGACGGTGGGGGTGCAGAAGGTGCAGTTCACCGCGGAGATGCGGGTCGACGTGGCCGACGGCGCCATCAGGCTCCAGGCGGAGAAGATCCAGGGCGTGCCCGACCAGCTCGCCCACTTCGTCACTTACACGATCCCGTTCAAGGGCGGCCTGCCCTTCGACGTGAAGATCACCGGGGTCAAGAACGTGGCCGACGGATTGGAGTTCTCGGCCGAAGCGTCTGACGTGCCGATCCGTGGATGAGCCTGAACCGCTGCGGCCCCCCGTACGTGATGAGGGCGTGAGCGCAGCAGGCACCGCGGACGAGGAGCTCGTACGCACCCTCTTCGACGAGCACGCCGGGCCACTCTACGGGTACGTGCTGCGACTCACCGGTGATTCCGGACGTGCGGAGGACGTGGTGCAGGAGACGCTGCTGCGGGCCTGGCGGCACCCCGACGCGCTCTCCGGCCGCCCCATCCGGGCCTGGCTGTTCACGGTGGCGCGTAACCTCGTGGTCGACCAGCACCGCGCCAAGAAGGCCCGGCCGCAGGAGACCGGCGACGAGGCCCTCGCGGTCCTGCCGGCCGACGACGAGCTGGAACGGGCGGTCGAGTCGTGGGCCGTGGCCGAGGCGCTGGCCGCGCTGCGGCCCGAGCACCGCGAGGTGCTGCTGGAGGTCTACTACCGGGGGCGATCGGTGAAGGAGGCGTCGGCGACGCTGGGCATACCGCCGGGCACGGTCAAGTCGCGCACCTACTACGCGCTGCGCGCGCTCAAGCTGGCGCTCGAAGAGCGGGGGCTGGCGCCGTGATGACCTGCGAAGAAGTGCGCATCGCGATGGGCGCGCACGCCTTGGGCGCGCTCGAACCCGACGAGGCGCTGGAGATCGACAACCACCTGGCCACCTGCGAGACCTGCGGCGCCGAGCTGCTCGAACTCGAAGGCGTCGCCGCCTTCCTCGGCAAGGTGTCCGAGCGCGACGTCGAGCTGGTGGCCAGCCCGCCGCGCCAGGTGCTCGACCGGCTGCTCAACGCCCGCGCCCGGCGCCACCGGCGGGGGCGGCTCATGCTGGCCGTGGCCGCCTCCGTCGCGGTGATCGCCGTCGGCGGCACGGTCTGGACCGTCACCCGGCAGGACGTCGGGCAGCAGAGCGCGGCCGCGCCCGCGGCCGCCCCCCAGTCCTCGGCGGCCGCGAAGTCGCCGGAGACCGAGGGCTTCGTCGCCAGCGACGCCGCGCCCGACGCCCAGCTCAGGAAGGCTCTCCCGACGCCGAGCGCGATGCCCACGACGCCGCTGGGCGCCACCGGCGACGGCCGGGCGTTCAAGGGCGAGAACCCGGCCAAGGACTACTACGCCACGGTCTACGCCCTGCCCGGCGACGGACGCACCGAGCTGCTGGTGACCGTGCGGAACGTGCCGGTCGGCACCACCTGCAGCCTGGCCGTCTACGACGACAGGGGGCGGCGCGAGGTCGTCGGGAGCTGGACCGTCAGCCGCGAGAGCTACCGCGAGGAGACCGTCTTCCAGATGGCGACGCCGGTGCTCATGCGGCGCATCGACCGCTTCGAGGTCGTCGACCGGCGGGGACGCGTCCTGGTGGACGTCGCCGGCCCGGCCAGGAAGTAATCGCGGCCGCCCGTGGTTGGCACCTGAGGTGACGGGTCTGTGGATCGCGCTGGCGACGCTGGCGCTCGGCACGGTGATCGGGGTGGTTCGTCTGCGCCGCGACGGACGGGTGCGCGCGGCGGCCGGGGAACGGCTGACCGCGGACATGCTGGGCGCCGCCATGGGCGAGCGGGCCACGCTGGTGCAGTTCTCGACCGCGTTCTGCCAGCCCTGCCGGGCGACCAGGCGGGTGCTGGCCGACGTGAGCGCGCTCGTGCCCGGGGTGGCGCACGTGGAGATCGACGCCGAGTCCCGGCTCGATCTGGTGCGGCGGTTCGACGTCATGCGCACGCCCACCGTGTTTGTGCTGGATCCGTCAGGCAACGTGGTCAAAAAGGCCTCTGGCCAGCCACGGAAGGCCGACGTGCTGGCCGCGCTGGCGGTCGCGATCCCCTCCGGGGAGTCACGGCCGTCTCACGAACTGTCTCATAACCCGGACGAGATGTGACAGATGGCGAGACGACGAGTAGGGTCGTCGCTATGAACCCGTCGACAGAGCTGCTCACGAAGCGGCGCGCGGTTGATTTCTGCCGCGTCGCCACCGCGCTCTGTCGCGCTGCCTGAGGACGGTCACCGCGGACATCTGGTCCGCCCCATCCGACCCCTTCAGGAGCATCCTGCGATGCGTGCTGATCCCAGAGCGCTGCGCTTCGGCGCGGCCGTCACCACCTTGGTCCTCGCTCTCGTCCTCGTGACGGGGAGCGCGTGGCTGCTCGCCGTCCAGGCGGTGGTCTTCGCGCTGGGAGTCGCGCGCCGCTCGCCGTACACGATGCTCTTCAAGGCGCTCGTCAGGAGCGCGCCGAAGGAGACCGAAGACGCCCGCCCGCCGCGGTTCGCGCAGGGGGTGGGGCTGCTCTTCGCGGTCGCGGGGCTGGCCGGGTTCGTCACCGGGATCACACCGCTGGCCCTCGGGGCCACGGCCGCGGCTCTCCTCGCCGCCTTCCTCAACGCAGCCTTCGGATTCTGCCTCGGCTGCGAAACGTACCTGCTCACTCGCCGTCTACTGCCCGCCGCCAAAATGGAGGTTTCCCAATGAGCCGCTCCGCCGCCCTGGTGGACGCCGACTGGGTCGAGGCCAACCTCGACACCCCCAACGTCGTACTCGTCGAGGTCGACGAAGACGTCAGCGCCTATGACAAGGGCCACATCCGTGGCGCCGTGAAGGTCGACTGGCGGCAGGACCTGCAGGACCCGGTCCGCCGCGACTTCGTGGACAAGACCGGTTTCGAGGCCCTGCTGTCGGACCGCGGCATTTCCAACGATGACACCGTCGTGCTCTACGGCGGCAACAACAACTGGTTCGCGGCCTACGCGTACTGGTACTTCAAGCTCTACGGCCACCAGGACGTCAAGCTGCTCGACGGCGGGCGCAAGAAGTGGGAGCTCGACTCCCGCGAGCTGGTCCGCGACGTGCCCGAGCGCGCCAAGACCCAGTACGTCGCCCAGGAGCAGGACACCGCGATCCGCGCCTTCCGCGACGACGTGGTCTCCGCGATCGGCAAGCTCAACCTGGTCGACGTGCGCTCGCCCGACGAGTTCACCGGCAAGCTGCTCGCCCCGGCCCACCTCCCGCAGGAGCAGGCCCAGCGCGGCGGCCACGTGCCCACCGCCCGCAACATCCCGTGGTCCAAGGCTGCGAACGACGACGGCACCTTCAAGTCCGACGACGCGCTGCGCGCCCTCTACGGCGAGGCCGGCGTCGACTTCGGCAAGGACACCATCGCCTACTGCCGCATCGGCGAGCGCTCGGCGCACACCTGGTTCGTGCTGCACGAGCTCCTCGACCAGGGCAACGTGAAGAACTACGACGGTTCGTGGACGGAATACGGCTCGCTCGTGGGCGTGCCGATCGAGCTGGGGGAGGCCCGCTGATGACCACTGCACAGGGTTGCGGAGCGCCGGAGCAGACCATCGCGCTGCCGGCCGGGATCGATCTGTCCAACCAGGCCGTCATCCAGGGCGTGGTGACGGGCGCCACCACCGCCTACGCGCGGCTGCTCGACAACTCCGGCGAGTTCACCGGTGAGGTCGTCGTCTCCGACGACGGCGTCTTCCGCTTCTTCGCCGCGCCGGGCGACTGGACCGTCCGCATCATCGCGGGCGGCGGCGTCACCCGCGACGTTCAGGTGGAGGCCCGGCTGGGTGAGGTCTCCCAGCTCGCGGTCGCCGTCTGAGCCCAGACAGCGCCGAGACGGGGCCCGTGTCCACACCGGACACGGGCCCCGTCCCCGTTCCGGGCGGGCGCAACGAAACCCGGCGCGGCGGTGTTGTAGAGGGCGTGAGTGCAACCGACTGTCTCGACCCGGTGCGCAAGGCGCTCCTCGACGACCTCGACGAGGGCTTCGCCGAGCTGTACGCCGCCCACCGCGGCCTGGTCTTCTCGACCGCGCTGCGGCTGAGCGGGCGCTGGGCCGACGCCGAGGACCTCACCGCCGAGGCGTTCCTGCGGGCGTACCGGGCACTGGCGGGCTACGAGCCCGACCGCCTGGCCGCGCTGCAGCCGCGGGCCTGGCTGATGACGATCCTCATGAACATCTGGCGCAACTGCGCCAGGGCCAAATCCCGCAAACCGCCACCCGACCTGCGTGACGAGCCCGTGGACGAGCCCGACCCCGCCCAGGACGTCGAGGAGGCGGCGGTCCGCAGGGAGACCGGCGACGAGCTGTCGGAGCTGCTCGGTCTGCTGCCCGAGGAACAGCGGGCCGCCGTGGTGCTCAGGCACGTCGTCGACCTGCCGGTCAGCGAGATCGCCACCGTGCTCAGGATTCCGCAGGGCACGGTCAAGTCGCACGTGTCGCGAGGGCTGCGGCGGCTGCGCGAACTGGGAGGTGCCCGATGAACGACGACTCACTGCTGGCCGGGCTGGCCGCGCTGGCCACCGACGCGCCCGCCGGACTGCTCGACCGGATCGCCGCCCGCTGGGTGAGCGTGCCCGCGCCGATCGGCGAGCTGCGGGTGGCCTTCACCGACCAGGGCGTGGCCTACGTGCACGCCGGCGACGACTTCGCCGCCTCGTTCAGGAAACGCTTCGGCCGGCCGCTGCTGGCCGCCGACCGGCCGCCCGCGGGGCTGGTGCCCGCGCTGCGCACCGGCCGTCTCGGCAAGGTGCCGCTGGACCTGCGCGGCGTCAGCGGCTTCCAGCGTGACGTGCTCGACGCGGTCAGGACGATCCCGAGGGGCGAGGTCAGGCCGTACTCGTGGGTGGCCGAGCAGATCGGGCGCCCGCGGGCCGTACGCGCGGTGGGGACGGCGCTCGGCGCCAACCCGGTGCCGCTGCTCGTGCCGTGCCACCGGGTCGTCAGGTCCGACGGCGTGACCGGCGACTACGTGTTCGGCCCGGCGGCCAAGGAACGGCTGCTGCTGGCCGAGGGCGTCGACCTGGACCGGGTGCGCGCGCTGGCCGGGGAGCGGGTGTTCTACCTGGCCAGCGACACCACCGGCGTGGTGTGCTTCCCGACCTGCCACAACGCCCGCCGGATCACCCCCGCGCACCGGCACGGCTTCCGCAGCGTCGCCCAGGCCAGGGCGGCCGGCTACCGGCCGTGCCGCACGTGCCGCCCCGCTCAGGCGGAGGGCTTGGTCGGGTAGCGCATCAGGAGGGTGGCGCGCACGACGTCGGGGCCGTGCGCGCGGTAGCCGTGGGGGACGTCGGAGAGCCAGGAGATGTGGTCGCCGGGCCCGGCCGTGAGCGGCTCGTGGATCGGGCCGGCGCTGAGCGTGCCGGTGAAGACCGTGACGTGCTCGCTCACCCCCTTGTGGTGGGCGGGCGAGGTCTGGGTGACGCCCGGGGGCACGCGGATGCGGTAGAGCTCGTAGGTGACGCTGTCGTCCTCGAAGACCTCCAGCAGGTCGGCCTCGATGGCGGCGCCGCGCATGGTCTGCGGCTCGGGCGGCGAGTCGAGTATCGCCCCGATGGGCACGCCGAGCTGCGCGGTGATCGCCCAGAGCGTCTCCAGCGTGGGGTTGCGGGTGCCGGTCTCGACGCCGGACAGCGTGGCCTTCCCGATGCCCGCCCGCTTGGCGAGCTCGGACAGCGAGACTCCGCGCGCCTGGCGCAGCCGTCGCAGCCGGTCACCGACGACGGCGGGGTCCTGGTCGAACGCGGGCAGCGGCTCCATAACGCCATCGTGCCGCAAGGCTCGTCCGGTGTGACCGCCTCTCGGGGGCCGAATCGTCGTTTCCCGGATTTGCCACTGCTCAGGAGTGGCCTGGAAACACGCCGGCCACAGGCTGTCCACGGGTTGCGGCTGCGGCGTAAGGGACAGACCGCTACGATTCAGCAGATGTCCGGATCGACAGGTGTGATGGCGCCGCCCCGACCTGGGCCTACGCCGGCTCAGCGGATGCCGTCGCCGTACTCGCTGCCCCTGCACGCGCTGCGCCTCGCGGGGAGCTGCGCGCTGCCGCTGATCCTCTGGTACGCGGCGGGCCAGGTCGTGCGCTTCGTCCTGCTGTACGCCGCCACCGAGCTCGCCTACGGCGACCTGCGACAGCTCCGGCTGGTGGGCACGGTCACCTTCCTGACCCTGATCGTCCTCGCGGCGATGACGGTCACCACGGGCATGCTCTACACCCTGCGCGGCGCGCTGTGGGAGATGCGCGCCAGGCGGGAGGAGGGCGTCGAGGACGAGCGCTTCTTCCGGGTGCTGGACCGGGTGGCCCCCGCCTTCGCGGTGCTCTACCTGTCGTGGGGCTGGCACGTGGAGGACGCCCGCGCCCTCCAGCAGATGGACCTGAACCACCACTTCTACGACATGCAGTCGGCGGCCTGGTTCGGCGAGGAGACCCACGTCGGCAAGGGCCTCACCGACCTCGACTGGCGGGTCTCGCTGGGCGCGATGGTCGTGCTGTTCGGTCTGAAGTGGCTGTTCGCCAAGCTCGTGGAGCAGGGCAAGGGCAAGCTGTACGGCTTCGGCGCCGCCTTCTCCGAGTTCGCCTTCGTCTTCTACGGCCTGAACGCCACCGTCGCCATCGCCGGGCTGCGCTCGGACTGGGTGGAGCACCGCAGCGTGGTCGCCGGCACCAACGACCTGCTGGAGCAGGCGGAGAAGAGCGTGCCGCTGTGGAAGACGGTCACGGACGCGGTGGGCGACTTCTGGCCGTTCTTCATCGGCGGCGTCGCCGTCCCGCTGGCCTGGCTGACCGTGGCGATGCTGGTGTTCGGCGCCTACTCCGACGAGACCCGCAGCCTGGTCAAGGGCACCCGGTTCGAACGGGGCGTGGACCGGCTGGAGGACAGCCACGACCTCACCAAGAGGTCGTTCGACCAGCTCACCGGCGGCTTCCGGGACCGCTGGCTGCCGCTGGCCAACTCCCTGCGGATGATCGCCAAGGGCGGCGCGCCGCTGTTCGGCATGATGTGCCTGAGCTACGTCGCCCTCACCGTGGGCGCCGAGTACGCCGAGCGCGCCGTGGTGACGCTCGTCGGCTCGCAGGCCGAGTGGGTGTGGGCGTACAAGCACGGGCCCGTGACGTTCGTGCGCGGGCTGGTCGTGACCGTGCTCACGATGGCGCTGCTGGCGGCCACGTACGACCTGGCCGCCACGCGGGCCCGGCTCAAGGGCGAGCCGCTCAGCGACGTGTGAACCGCAGCACGTCCGCCTCCGGCTTGCCGGCCTTCTCCCGTTTTAAGTAGTCCGCCGTCGGGGTGTCGGAGCGGTAGTCGCTGACCCTGAAGGAGAGCTCGACCTCGTTCGCGACCGGCGCCGGGACGATCGCCATGCCCTCGAACTTGTACTCCTTGCCCAGCTCCAGCCGGTCCGTCGGGCGGTCGCCCGGGGTGAACTCCACCGTCCAGGTCCGGCCGGCGCGGTCCTCCAGCTTGGCCCGGTCCGGCGGGGCGGTCATGGTGGCGCTGGACTCGTCGAGGAGCTTCTGGGTGATGTCCACCTTCAGCCAGGTGACCTCGGGGCCGTGCTTGCTGCCCTCGGGGGCCTGGACGGCCTTCAGGGCGGCCCGCCACTCGATGTCGTGGACCTTCCCCGACTGGCCGGGGGCGACGGCGACCTCGTTGATCTTGATGCCGTCGGTGATGGTCGTGTCGTAGAAGCGGTAGCCGTCGTAGGTGTTGAGGCCCATGGCGAGGACGGAGGCCACGGCGGCGCCCACGGCGACCAGGATCAGCCGGCCGCGCCTGGGCGGCCGGGCGTCCTGCGGGGCCGCCGGCGGCTGCTCCACGGGCGGTACGGCGGCCGCGGCCGGGGGGCGCTGGGGGGACGGCATGGCCATGCCGGGCCGGATGGCGGGCAACGGCTGGGTGCTGCCTCCTGAGGACTCGCGGGGGGCGGGCGGCCACACCTGCTGGTCCGGATGCACGAACCGCCCCCTACCGGGTCCGGTCGGCATTCCAGGGCCGGGCTGCTGCGCGCCGCCACGGCCGGGAGGCCGCGCGTCGTGACCGGGAGGCGCCCCCGCGGGGCCGGCCGGGGGAGCCGCGTGCCCGGGGGGAACGGGGCCCGAGGGGGCGGGGCCGTAGCCGGGAGGCGGCGTGGGACGGGTCGGCGGCGGGGTGGCGCGGTCGCGCGGAGAGCCCGTACGGCGGCGGCGTGGCCGGGCGGGCAGCGGCGTCTGCGGCGCAGGCGGCATCGGCCCCGCCGCGGGCGGCTGGGACGGCGGCGGCTCCGCCACGGGCGGCGGGAAGGCCGGAGCCCCCGGCGGGGTCGCGGGGTCCGCGGGCGCCGGAGGAGGCGGGAAGGCCGAGGGGGCCGGGGCGGGGTCCTCGGCGTGGTGGTCGTTCCTGGGGGCGAACCAGTCGCGCTCGTTCGTGCTCACAGTGCGATCACTTCTTGACGGTGGAGTAGACGGCCTGCGGCGAGGCCGCGAGCTTGCGCGCGGCCTCCTCGTCGAGCCCGAGGTCGATCTCGACCTCCGGCTGGAACGGCTCCACCAGCATCTCGGCCGGCAGCCCGAAGACCACGCGCGCCCCCGGCAGCGCCGATGGAGGAACCTCGAAGAAGAACCGCCCGCTGACCCAGATGTCGGGTTGGACCCACGTGTTCGCCAGCGTCAGAAGGCTCGCCACGCGGTCGGTGGCCGCGAACTTCTTGCCGTCCGCGGTCAGCAGCTGCGGCTGCCCCAGGTGGTACGGCTTGAGGCTCGACCTGGCCGAGGCGTTGACCACGAGGAACAGGTTGTCCGTCGTGATGGTCTGGTCGCTGTTCTGGATCGTCTTGGTGGCCAGGAACGAGTCGAGCCGGACGGTGAACCGCCTGGCGTCCACGTCCTCGCCCTTGGCGCCCGTGTAGGTCACCCTGGCGCTCGCCTCGTTGGCGGTCAGGTGGAACGTCTGCAGCCCGACGGCGGCGGCCGCAAGCAGCAGCCCGGCGCAGGCGTTGAGCACTTTGGAGCCGCCGCCCGGCCCGCGTCCGGCGCGGCGGCCGGGCCGCTCAGGGCGCTCGGGGACGGCGGAGGAACGCGGCTGGGTGGCGGTCATGCCCCCTCACCCGCCTTGACCGGCAGCGTCACGCGGGCCTTCACCTCGGGGTAGAACTTGTCGTCCTTCTCCTTGGCGACCATCTGCCACTGCAGCCGCTCGTCCTGGAAGCCGGGGATGTACTCGAAGGCGGCCACGTCGAACGTGATCTTGTCCGGCGGCCGTTCGGTCGCGCCGAGCCGGTACCGGACGAGGACCTGGCTGGTCACGCCGGGATGGAGCTGCCGGGTCTCGTCGCCCTTGTCCAGGGCGTAGACGAAGGGCCCCGACTCCTTGGAGAACCTGGGGGTGATGGAGACCAGCGAGTCGGCGAAGGACGTGCCGAGCCACGCCTTGTCCGGCTGGGCGGGGTCGGGGGGCAGGCCGACGCCGGAGGTCTCGTCCCCCTTGTTGGTGACCTCGAAGACCAGCTCCACGAACCGCTTGTCCTCCTCGAACTGCGTCTTGGCCCGCTCGACCTTGACCCGCGACTCGACGAAGCGCGTGGAGTAACGGCCCTGGTCGAGCGTCGCGCCCTGGCCGAGCAGGTCGGGGCCCTTGTCGGGGGCCTCGTTCAGCCCGCCCAGCAAGGCCGTGATGCCGACGGCCGTGACCGCCACGAGAGCCAGGATGGGCACCGCCACCGGGCGTCTCGGCCTGCTGTCGCCGGAGGGTTCCGTCATGGGTATGGATGGTAATAGGTCACGGTTGCCCCATCTGCCGCAATGGTCCCTTCTGGCGGGGGGAATTGCCGCGAACCCTGCCGCTACGGGGGTGGAAGCTCATACGCTGTCACGGAGCGGAAAAGGGCTGGCCCCTGCAACTAACGACATATCGCGGCCGGAGGGTCACGTGGCGGACGTGCATCCCGAGCATGCCCAGCTCCAGGCGGACCGCATCTACCTGGGGTGGCAGTACATCCTGCTGCATCCCGACCCGGGGCCGCCGCCCAAGCGTCCCTCGCCCGAGAAGGAGCCGGCGCCGGACGCGGAGTCGTCCGGCCGGGCGGCGGCCGAGGCGCTGCGCCGCGAGCGGCTCCAGGAGGACATGCTCAACCGGCCCGTACGCGTCATCCGGGCCATCAGCCTGACCATGTCCGCGCTGATCCTCGTGGCCGCGGTCAGCGGCTACCTGGGATGGTCGTTCGCGCTCCTCGGGCTGGTCGCGGCCGGCGGCGTGGCGGGCATCTGCACCTACGCCCTGCTCCAGGGCGACCGGGCGGTCCGCTACCGAGTGCTCGAACAGCAGGCCAGGGACGACCGGCAACGTCAGGAACGTGACAAAGAGCTGTTCCGCGCCCAGGAGGAGCACGCCCGGCGCTACCGCGACTGGCAGGAGTCGAAGGAGCGCCACGAACGCCAGCTCACCTGGTACGCCGTCGCCGTCCCCGACGAGATCGACCGCATCGACGTGGCCGGCGGCACGCTGCCCGGCTGGTCCGCGCTGATCACGCTGCTCGGCGCCACCCGGCTCTACAGCGGCGGCCACCTGACCGTGCTCGACCTGTCGGAGGGCGCGATCGCCAAAGACCTGATCGAACTGGCCCGCAAGGGCGGCGACGACCCGCTGGTATGGGTGCTGCCGGTCGACCTGCCGAAGCTCGACCTCGGGGCCACGCTCAAGCCGGAGGCGTTCGCCGACGTGCTGGCCCACGTGGTGAGCGTGAGCGAGGAGCACCGCACCACCCGCGACCTCAGCTTCGACAACGCCATCCTGGAACGGGTGCTCGAAGTGCTCGGCGAGAACGCCACCATCAGCCAGGTCACCGCCGCCCTGCGGGCCCTGGCGCAGGTCGGCGACCCGCGGGACGACCTGCGCTTCGGCCTGATCACCGCGACCCAGCTCGAACGCATCGGCACGCTGTTCGGCCGCGGCGTGAGCGACCGGGTGGTGATCGAGCGCGCCTGGGCCCTTGAGTCGCAGCTGCGCAAGCTGGAGACGCTCGGCACCCAGGCGGTGCGGCTGCCGCCCGCCCGGCTGCGCGTGGTGAGCATGGACCGGCAGGCCGGCGTGTTCGGCAACCGGGTGCTCGGCACGTACGTGGCCACCGCGCTCACCCACATCCTGCGCCAGTCGCCCGCCTCCGACCGGCCCTGGTACCACACGATCATCGTGGCGGGCGCCGACAAGCTCCGCGGCGACGTGCTCGACCGGCTCATGGACGCGTGCGAGACCTCGCGTACCGGGCTGGTGCTGACGTACCGGAGCCTGACCCCCACCGTGAAGGAGCGGCTGGGGCGCGGCCACGCGGCCGTGGCGTTCATGCGGCTCGGCAACGCCGAGGACGCCCGGGTCGCCAGCGAGCACGTCGGCACCGAGCACCGGCTGGAGCTGGCCCAGCTCACCGAGACGATCAGCGACGCCCTGCCGGGCCTCGACGGCGGCTACACCTCCACCATCTCCCAGGTGGACGACGCCCGCCACGACCGCGGCGACGGCCACGCCGACCTGGTCGAGGACATCACCGAGTCCACCGAGTGGGGCCGGACGGCCGACAAGATCTCCGAGACCGAGCGCGTGCTCCACCGGTCGCGCGAGTTCCTGGTCGAGCCGCACCAGCTCCAGCAGCTCCCCACGACGTCAGTGATCGTCACCGACGCGACCGCCGAGGGCAGGCGGGTGCGGCTGGCCGACGCCAATCCGGCCATCCTCACCTTCCCCAAGACCACGCTCGGCGACCTGGAGGAGGTGCGCGAGGCCGTGCTGGCCCTGGAGGCCAAGGACGAGGGCGAGGAGCCGCCACCCAACCTCGGGCCACCACCGCCACGCCTTGACTGGCGCAAGGGCAGGCAATGACCTGGTCAAGGGCGTGGTGAGGAGCTGGCGATCAGCGGGATTTTACTGAGAACCGACTGTGGGGGAATTGAAGATGCAGCCGAGTGTCTCGCTGAGCGGGCCCTGGTATCGGATCCAGTCGATCGCCGCACCCTCGCGAAGCTCGTCGGCGGAATGGGATTTCGTCACCGTGCTGCCCGCCGTGTTGTCGGCGGCGCAGCGTGACCGGCCGTTCGTCATCGGGTGGCTGTCGCGGGGTTCCGGGGCGCCGCTCGAACTGATCACCAATGCCGGTCCGCTCTCGCCGCCGCGCCAGCCGCGCAGGGCGACCGACGTGCCCGGCCTGCCGACCGGGCCCCAGCCGCTGCTGTTCCCGGGCGGCGCGCGGGGCATCGAGCTGGACGAGGAGTACCTGGCCGACCTCGCCGACCTGGTCTGGACGCCGTGCCCCGGCCGCCAGGCGCCGCCGCTGGGCGGGCGGGGGCGGGAGTTCGCCGGGTCCGACCCCGACGAGCTGAAGCGGCCCACGTTGTTCGAGTCGACGCTGGTCACGCTCATGTCGCGGCCGTTCGCCTGGCTGGTGGTGGCCGAGCCGACCGACCTGCTCGACGCCGAGGTGGCGCACCTGCGCACCCAGCTCAACGTCCTGCGGCAGTACGGCGACGCCTCCGAGCGTTCCCGGTTCGACGCCGAACGGGCCGAGCGCCGCATGCAGGAGCTCGACGCCTTCCGCGAGGCCGGCCTGTGGAACGTGCGCGTGCTGGCCGGCGGGGCCACCGCCGAGGAGCTGCGGCAGATCGCGCCCGTGCTCGTCGGGTCGGTCGAGATGAGCCACCACCCGTACCGGCTGCGCAGCGCGCACGGCGCGGTCCACGCGCTGTCGGAGGCCCTGGCCATCACCATGCAGGACCCGGCCGACGGCGCCGCCGCGCCCTTCGCGGCCACCGCCGGGGCGCTGGCCGCGCTGGCCGGGCTGCCCAGGCGCGAGGTGCCCGGCGTACGCGTGCTCGACTCCGGCTTCTTCGACGTGACGTCCGAGGCCGACGGCGGCGAGCTGGAGCTGGGTGAGATCCTCGACGGCCAGGACAGAGGCGTGGGCAGCTTCCGGGTGCCGCTGGCCACGCTCAACAGGCACGCGTTCGTCACCGGCGCGACCGGCTCGGGCAAGTCCCAGACCGTCCGCCACCTGCTGGAGCAGCTCAGCGAGGCGCGCATCCCGTGGCTGGCCATCGAGCCGGCCAAGTCCGAGTACGCGGCCATGGCCGGCCGCATCGCCGACCCGGTGACGGTGATCAACCCGTCGGCCCCCGAGGGCGTGCCGCTCAGCGTCAACCCGCTCGAACCCGAGCCCGGCTACCCCGTCCAGGCGCACATCGACATGATCAGGGCGCTGTTCATGGCCGCCTTCGACGCCGAGGAGCCGTTCCCGCAGATCATGTCGCTGTCCCTGCAACGGGTCTACGAGGCCACCGGCTGGGACGTCGTGACCGGTGGCGCCGTGCCCGGCTCGAACGTCCCGCCCAGCGTGCCGACGCTCGAACAGCTCCAGCAGCACGCCATGGACGTCATCAAGGAGATCGGCTACGGCCGCGAGGTCCAGGCCGACGTCGAGGGCTTCATCTCGCTCAGGCTGCGGTCGTTGCGGGTCGGCTCGGCCGGGCGCTTCTTCGAGGGCGGGCACCCGGCCGACATCGGCGGCCTGCTGGAGCGCAACGTCGTCCTGGCCATCGAGGACGTCGCCAACGACGAGGACAAGGCGTTCCTCATGGGCACGCTGATCATCCGGATCGTCGAGCACCTGCGCATGCGGGCCAGGAAGGAGAAGTCGGCCGGGCTGCGGCACGTCATCGTGATCGAGGAGGCCCACCGGCTGCTGCGCGACCGCGGCCACGGCCGGGCCTCCACGCACGCCGTGGAACTCCTGGCCGGCCTGCTCGCCGAGATCAGGGCGTACGGCGAGGGCATCGTGGTGGCCGAGCAGATCCCGACCAAGCTCGTCTCCGACGTCGTGAAGAACACCGCGCTGAAGGTCGTCCACCGGCTGCCCGCCGAGGACGACAGGAAGCTCGTCGGCGCGGCCATGAACCTCAGCGACGAGCAGTCCAGGCACGTCGTCTCACTCCAGCCGGGCTCGGCCGCGGTCTTCGCCGACGGCATGGACCGGCCGCTGCGGGTGCGCGTCCCGCTGGGCGAGTCGCGGGAGAAGCCGCTGCCGGGCCCCCAGCCGCCCATCCGCGGGCGCAGGTCGGCCGCGTGCGGGGCGCAGTGCCGTACCGGCCAGGCGTGCACCCTGGTGGAGCTCAGAGAGGCCGACGTGCTCGCCGACGGGCCCGACTGGGCGTGGCTGCGCATCTGGTGCGACACGGTCGTGCTCGCCTTCGTCAGCAACCGGCCGCTGCCCGGCGTGCCGCGCGCGCTGTCGGCCGCCTGGGGCGAGCTGCCCGCCCGCCGCCGCGAGTGCCTGCTCGCCACGCTGATCGAACGCGCCGTCCAGCGGCGGGCCTGGTCGTTGCGGAGCTGGTTCGACCCGGCGCTGCTCACCGAGAAGGCCGCCGAGGTCGCCGCGCGGCTGCTGTCGGGGGCCGAGCCGGGCGGCGACCGTCCTGGCGCGTCGTGGGTGATCCCGCAGGTGCGCTGGCTGCACGAGGTCGACCGGCTCTTCCCGTACGGCCAGCCCGCCCCCAACCTGCGCAGCCCGGCCCCGCCCATGGAGTACGCCCTGTTCCGCCAGTCCACCGGCAACGGCACGGCCGACCTGGTGCACGCCGAGCTGCTCGGCCACCGCGCCAAGGCCCTGCGCCACCACCCGCTGTCCATGGAGGTGGACCACAACCGGGCCCTGGCCTGGCGGGTCATCCTGGGCGACGACGAGAACGAGAGCGTGCAGCGCGACATCACCAACGTGGCGATCGGCATCGAGGCGTCGGCCAGGATCAGGCACGTCGGCCAGACGATGGGGGCGGGCTGGCTGGAGGGGGTGCTGTCGTGGCCGCAGCGGTTCGTCCTGCCGTTCGACCACGGGGGCGCTCCGGAGATCGCCTTCGTCGACGCCCCCTCGGCCTGACGCCCGTCCGGGAACGGGTCAGCGTTCGCGGCGCTTGCGGCGGGCCACCTCGCGTTTGTGCTCGGCCAGCTCGCGCCGCCGTTCCCGACGTCCCTGCGCGGCCTGCTGCTTGCGGCTCTCCAGCTCCAGCCGCATCGCCTCCTGCGCGGCCGTGCTCCGTACGGACACCTGGGCGGCGGCCCGCGCCGACAACGTGACCATCTTCTCCGCCCTTCACCAGACATGCCGGGAAAGCGACCTGGACAGGCCGCCTCCGGCACACCGGACATCCCTGGAAGGGCGGATACGTGATGCTTCGCCCGGGCTACCGACCGGGCCGCGTTTTCGTGTGCAACTCCAGAGTAGGACTCAACGGCGACTAGGATCCATGTGCATGACCCAGCTTCCTCTGCGGGCTCAGCTCGCCAGCGCCCTGGGACGCAGCGCTGCCACGCTCTCGCGGATGACCGGGCGCGGTGACGGCTCGGTGATCGGCGGCAGGGTGGGCCTGATGCTCGAACCCGACCTCCTGCGCAAGCTGGCCCGCGACCGCAAGCTGGCCCTGGTCAGCGCCACCAACGGCAAGACCACCACGACCAGGTTGATCACCTCCGCGCTGCTGGAGATGGGCGAGGTCGCCACCAACGCCTTCGGCGCCAACATGCCGGCCGGGCACGTCTCGGCGCTCTCCCAGCACAAGGGCGCCCCCTACGGCGTGCTGGAGGTCGACGAGAAGTACCTGCCGGAGGTGCTCGACACCACCGGCGCCGGCGTCGTCTGCCTGATGAACCTCAGCCGCGACCAGATGGACCGCGCGGCCGAGATCTGGCTGCTCGCGCAGAAGTGGCGCAGGGCGCTGTCGGGCAGGCCCACCCACGTCATCGCCAACTGCGACGACCCCCTCGTCACCTGGGGGGCCTCCACCGCCGCCAAGGTCACCTGGGTCGCCGGCGGCCAGCGCTGGAAGGAGGACTCCTGGTGCTGCCCCGAGTGCGGCGGCCCCCTCGACCGCAAAGACGCCGACTGGTCCTGCCGTGAGTGCACCTTCCACCGTCCCGAGCCGCAGTGGGTGCTCGACGACGACGTCGCCATCGACCCGCGCGGGCAGCGCTGGATGCTCGACATCCAGCTCCCCGGCCTGGCCAACCGTTCCAACGCGGTGATGGCGCTGGCCGTGGCCGAGGCGTTCGGGCTGCCGGTCGACCGGGCGCTGCCCCGGCTGCGCGAGGTCACCTCGGTGGCCGGCCGCTACACCACGGTCGAGCGCGAGGGCCGCCACGCGCGGCTGCTGCTGTCCAAGAACCCGGCGGGCTGGCTGGAGGCCTTCGACGTCGCCGACCCGCAACTGCCGATCATCCTCTCGGTCAACGCGCAGGGCCCCGACGGCCGCGACACCTCGTGGTTGTGGGACGTCGACTACCGCATCCTGCGCGGCCGTCCGGTCTTCGTCACCGGTGAGCGGCGGCTCGACCTGGCGCTCCGGCTCGACGTGGCCGACGTGCCGTTCACGTTGTGCAGCTCGTTCTCCGAGGCGCTGGCCATGCAGCCGCCCGGCCGGGTCGACGTGATCGCCAACTACACCGCCTTCCAGCAGATCCGATCGGAGTTCGGACGTGCCGTCTGACAGCGCCCTCAGCATCGTCTGGATCTACCCCGACCTGCTGAGCACCTACGGCGACCAGGGCAACGTGCTCGTCCTGGAGCAGCGTGCCCAGCGCCGGGGCATCGAGGTCGAGACCGTCTACGTCCGCTCGGCCGACCCCGTGCCGGAGACCGGCGACATCTACCTGATCGGCGGCGGCGAGGACCGTCCGCAGATCCTGGCCGCCCAGCGCCTGCGCCGCGACGGCGGCCTCCAGCGGGCCATCGCCCGGGGCGCGGCGATGCTGGCCGTGTGCGCCGGCTACCAGATCATGGGCAGCACGTTCGGCGGCGAGGAGGGCCAGCCGGTCGACGGCATCGGCCTGCTCGACATCGCCAGCTCGCGCGGCCCCGCCCGGGCCGTGGGCGAGCTGGTCGCCGAGGTCGACGCGGCGCTCAACCTGCCCACGCTGACCGGCTTCGAGAACCACATGGGCGTCACGCACCTCGGCCCGGGCGTGCGGCCGTTGTCCAAGACGGTCGCCGGGGTCGGCAACGGCGACGGCTTCGAGGGCTGCTACGCGGGCCACGTGGTGGGCACGTACCTGCACGGCCCGGCCCTGGCGCGCAACCCGGCCCTGGCCGACCTGCTGCTGTCGTGGCGCGTGGGCGAGCTGACGCCCCTCGACGACTCCCGCTACGAGGCCCTGCGCCAGGAGCGGCTGAGCACCGTCCTGTCCGGCTGACGGCCTAGTAGACCAGGGCCTGGGCGCCCTCGCTGACCGCCTCCTCCACGAACGCGGGCGCGCCGGCGATGCGCACGCCGTCGATCACGTCGTCGACCGTGATGTCGCGGCGGGCGGCGCACTGCGTGCACAGGGTCACCCGGCCGGCCGCCAGGACGGCTTCCAGCAGGTCCGCCAGCGGCGCCGCGTGGGGCAGGGAGAACTCCTTGGCCCGCCCCGGCAGGGCGAACCACGACGACTCGCCGGTCAGCCAGAGGGAGACCGGCACGCCGCTCGCCAGCGCGGCCGCCGCCACCGTGAATGCCTGGTTGCACCGCTCAGGGGCGTCCGCCCCCGCGGTCACCTTGATCACCAAAGATCGTGCCATGGCGTCACCCTAACCCTGACCGACGCGGCCCCACACGTACGGATCGGCCTGGGCACTGCCGAACGGCGACCAGGCCAGGCGCGTCTGCCCGGTCCTGTCCCCGGTGTCGGAGTCGTAGACGAGCACGTTCGCTCTCAGCGCGGTGGGCGGGGCGGGCAGCAGCGCGAACGGGATGCGCACCTCGACGCCGTACCCGCCGTCGTGAACCGCGGACGCCACGCCCACCCGCGGGGCGGGGCCCTGACGGGCGTCGGCGTCGCGGGCCGCGCACGGGCCGCCCTCGGCGGTGTAGGGCAGGACGCCCAGCTTGAACGTGGTCGAGGTGTCGTCGGAGTCGCCGCGCGGGTCGAGGGCGATCTCGACCGCGTCGGTGCGCCAGTGGCGCTCGCACTCGTCGAGGGCGGCGCCGCGCGCCTCGTCGGTGACCTCGACCTGGACGTAGAGGTCGGCGCCGTGGCGGGCCAGCCGGGCGGTCGCGGCGCAGTCGGCCGCCGGGCAGCGCTCGCCCTCCCAATGGGCGAGGGGCAGGGCCGGGCCCGCGTACTCGCCGGGGGAGGCGACGCCGTCGAGCACGGGGGCGCGCCCGGCGACCGGCAGCGTGGTGGCGGGCGGCTCGGGGTAGTCGGGCTGCGCCCGGTTGGCCAGCCAGGGCAGGCCGGTCGCGCGCGCCCAGTCGCGGAACTCGGCGTACAGAGGACGCAGGCCCGCCTGCTCGACGACCGGAGCCGGCACCGGCCGCCCGCCGTCGAAGACGACCGAGAACCAGTCGCACCCGAACGGCCCGGCCACCTTCGCCGGCCGCGCGGCGAACCCCTGCGTGCGGTACGCCCGCTCGGCGTCGCGCTCCCGCTGGGCCCACGTGGCGCGGTGGCGCGGCGACCAGGCGCCCGCCCAGACGCCGAGCTGCGGCAGCCCGGTGGCCGGGTCGCGCAGGCCGGCCGTCGCGCAGCCGGGGCCCACGGGGCCGCGCAGCCCCCAGTTCTGGGTCAGCAGCCGGGTGGCCCGCCAGGGCGCGCCCGTCCCGGGGAACGCGGCGGGGTCGGCGGCCAGCCGGAACGCCTCGACGGCCAGCCGGGCGGCGAGCTGGTGCCCGCCGTGCTGGTTGAAGGGCCGCGGGTCCATCGTGACCACGGTCGAGGGCCTGGTCGCCCTGATCGTCTCGACCAGCCGCCGGAGGGTGCCCGGCCCCCACGCGCGGGCGGTCAGGGGCGCCGACAGCGTGTACCAGAAGTCCGGTCTGTCCAGGTAGAAGACGTCGCGGATGCCCGCGTGCGCGACCGCCTCGCGCTCCTCGGCCTCCCTGATCCGGCCGAGCGCCGCGCCCTTCTCCGGCCCGGCGGCGTTGCCGCCGCCCTCGCCACGGGTGACCGTCACGACCCCGGTGGTCAGCCCCAGGCGTTCGCGCCACTGCCCGAACGTGGACAACGACTGGTACTCGTCGTCCGGATGGGCGCCCACGAACAGCACGTCGACGTGCGGCGGCACGGCCCAGGCATCCAGCATCGCGGCTCCCCCCGGCGAAACGTCTCCCCGATCCAGAAGGTTAGCCACCGGCGCTAGGCTTGGTGAGCATGGAAGAACCTGAGGTGCACCCCGCTCTGGAGCAGATCGCGTTCCTGCTCGGCCGCTGGGAGGGCGCCGGCGTGGGCGGCTATCCGACGATCGAGAGCTTCAACTTCGGCCAGGAGATCGAGTTCGGCCACAACGGCAAGCCGTTCCTGACCTACGTCAGCCGCACCTGGCTGCTCGACAACGACGGCAACCGGGTCAGGCCGCTGGCCACCGAGTCCGGCTACTGGCGTCCGCAGCCCGACCGGCAGATCGAGGTGGTGCTCGCGCACCCGACCGGCATCGTCGAGATCTACATCGGCGAGGTGGTCTTCCACAAGATCGAGCTGCGCACCGACGTCGTGGCCCGCACCTCCACGGCCAAGGAGTACACCGCAGGCCACCGCCTCTACGGCCTGGTCAACGGCAACCTGATGTGGGCCTACGAGATGGCCGCCGTCGGCCACCCGCTCACCGACCACATGTCGGCCGAGCTGAAGAAGGTGTCCTGAGCATGACCTCGCCCTTCACCCCCGACGCCGTCGAGGCGATCAAGCGGCACATGAACGACGACCACACCGGCGACGCCCTGGTCATCGTGCGCGGGCTCGGCGGCCGTCCGCAGGCCACCTCGGCGGTGACCAGCGACGTCGACGCCGAGGCCATGGAGTTCACGGTCGACGGCGGCGAGCGGGTGCGCGTGCCGTGGGGCGAGACGCTGACCGAGCGCGCCCAGGTGCGCAAGGCGGTCGTGCGCCTCTACCGGGCGGCCTGCGCCGAACTGGGGATCGAACCCCACGGGGAACACTGAGGGAAGAAACAAAGAAGGGCCCCGGGCAACACTCCGCCTGCCGAGCAGACGGGCCGGATGGACCAATGGCCGGGATGCGTCATCCCGCCCTCCGGCTGCCAGGGGCCCCGGTGGTTGCCTCGGATTCGCTTGCGACACGAGACAACAGTCCGCAGCGCTAGCGGACAACCACCTCGCTAGCCCGACTATGACTATCCATTATTCGGACCACCTCCTTTCCGCGTACTCACGAAGCTATGCGGTCGCGAGCGCCAGCGGCAAGTAATTATCGGACGGCCGCGAACAGGCGATCGTGCGCTTTACACTCGGGGGCATGACCGAGACGCAGTGGCACGAGGAACTCCGCGCCAAGGGCTACCGGGTCACCCCGCAGCGGCAGCTCGTGCTCGAAGCGGTCAAGGATCTGGAGCACGCGACGCCCGAGGAGATCTGCACCAAGGTGCGCGAGACGGCGCGCGGGGTCAACATCTCCACCGTCTACCGCACGCTCGAACTGCTCGAAGAGCTCGGCATGGTCACCCACACCCACCTCGGTCACGGCGCGCCGACCTACCACCTGGCGGCCGAGGCCGACCACGTCCACCTGGTGTGCCGGGGTTGCGACGAGGTCTTCGAGGTGCGTCCCGAGCTGGCCGAGGGGCTGGTGAAGGGGCTCGACGAGGAGCTGGGGTTCGCGGCCGACGTCCATCACCTCACGGTGTTCGGCCGCTGCCGCAACTGCCGCTGACCCGCGGCGCCGGCGTCGGGCGCCGTCGCGGGGGCGGATAGCCTTGGATGCATGCGTAGCCCTCTGCTCGATCTCCCCGGCGCCGTCGCGGCCGACGGGCCGGACGCCGACGTAGCCGCGCACTATGGCGACCTGTTCGCCGAGCAGCGCGCGCTGGCCAAGGGTGAGGCGGTCGTCGACCGCAGCAACCGCGAGGTGGTCCGCATCTCCGGCGCCGACCGGCTGAAATGGCTCAACGACCTGACCTCGCAGAAGCTCGACACGCTGACGCCCGGCCAGTGGACCCAGACGCTCGACCTCGACCTCCAGGGCCGCGTCCTGCACCACCTCACGCTGGTCGACGACGGCGAGAGCGTGCTGGCGCACGTCGAGCCCGGCACGGCGCAGAGCCTGGTCGACTATCTCGACCGCATGCGCTTCATGCTGCGCGTGGAGGTGTCGCGGGCCGACGACCTGGCGGTGCTCTCCACGGCCACCGAAGACCTCCTGGTGCCGCGGGCCGAGCTGGCCGAGCATCTGGGCCGGCCCCTGGCGGGGTTGTGGGCGTACGAGGCGCTGCGCATCGAGGCCCACCGGCCGCGGCTCGGCTTCGAGACCGACCACAAGACGATCCCCCACGAGGTGGGCTGGATCGGCTCGGCCGTCCACCTGAGCAAGGGCTGCTACCGCGGCCAGGAGACGGTCGCGCGCGTCCACAACCTGGGCCACCCGCCGCGCCGCCTGGTGTTCCTGCACCTCGACGGCAGCGTCGACACCCTGCCCGCGCACGGCGACCCGGTGATCTTCGAGAGCCAGGAGATCGGCGTCGTGGGCTCGGCCGCCCGCCACCACGAGCTGGGCCCGATCGCGCTGGCCGTGGTCAAGCGCACGGTGCCGGTCGACGCGCCGCTGCTGGCCGGTGGCGTGGCCGCCGCCCAGGAGGTCGTCGTGCCGCCGGACGCCGGTCGCAACGTCAGCATCGACCCCTCGCTGCGCCGCCGGATCCGCTGACCCCGCTAGGCGTCGATGTCGAGGACGAGCGTGATCGGCCCGTCGTTGACCAGCGAGACCTTCATGTCGGCGCCGAAGCGGCCGGTCTCCACGTGGGCGCCGAGCGCCCTCAGCTCCTCGACCACGGCCTCCACCAGCGGCTCGGCGACCGGCCCCGGGGCCGCGGCCTGCCAGGTGGGGCGCCGGCCCTTGCGCGCGTCGCCGTAGAGGGTGAACTGGCTGATCACCAGGAGCGGGGCGGAGACGTCGGAGCACGACTTCTCGCCGTGCAGCACGCGCAGGCCCCACAGCTTGGCGGCGAGCTTGGCGGCCTCGGCGCGGGTGTCGGCGTGCGTCACGCCGACCAGGACGAGCAGCCCCGGCTCGTCGATGGCGCCGACCGTCTGCCCCTCGACCTCGACGGAGGCCGAGCTCACTCGTTGTACGACTGCTCGCATGGCATCCCATTCTGGCGCAGAAAGAACTGTTCGTAGACTCGTGCCGAAAGGGGGCGCGTAATGTCGCTTGTTGTCGAGGTTGTCCGGTCGGGGTTCGTGGAGTCCACCCATCAGGCCCGCATGCTGACCGTGGACGCGCAGGGCGTCCCGGTGGAGACGCGGGGAGCGGTGCACGTGCCGGCCTCGCCGCGATCGTCGATGAAGCCGCTGCAGGCGCTCGGCATGATGCGCAACGGCCTCCAGCTGGAAGGTGAGCTGCTGGCCCTGGCCTGCGCCTCGCACTCCGGCGAGGCGTTCCATGTGGACGGCGTACGGAAGATCCTGGCCGGAGCGGGCCTGGACGAGTCCGCCCTGCTGTGTCCGGAGGACCACCCGTTCGAGCGCACCTCGACCGAGTTCGGCCGGGTCTACATGAACTGCTCCGGCAAGCACGCCGCCATGCTGGCCACCTGCGTGCTCAACGACTGGCCGCTCACCACCTATCTGGAGCCCGCGCACCCGCTCCAGCGCGCGATCCGCGCGACGGTCGAGGACCTGACCGGCGAGCGGGTGGCTGCCTCCGGCGTGGACGGCTGCGGCGCGCCGCTGTTCTTCGTCTCGATGCTCGGCGTGACCAAGGCGTTCCGGGCCTTCCCGCTGGCCGCGGAGGGCTCGTTCGAGCGGCGCATCTTCGACGCCATGCGCGCCCACCCCGAGTGGACCTCCGGCACCGACCGGCCCGAGGCCAAGCTCATGCGGGCGATCCCCGGGCTGATGCTGAAGGCGGGCGCGGAGGCGTTCGACGCCTTCGCCTTCGAGGACGGCCGAGCCGGCACGATCAAGATCGAGGACGGCTCGTCGCGGGCCCGCGTGCCCGTCACCGTGGCGGCCCTGCGCTCGCTCGGCCTGGACGCGCCCGAGCTGGCCGAGCTGGCCAGACCGGCGCTGCTGGGCGGCGGCCGGCCGGTCGGCGAGCTGCGGATCCGCTAGCGGGGCGAGTCCTGGGCCGCCGCCACGCGGAGTGTCTAGAGGGTGCGGAACTGGCGGCTGGCGGAGATGGCCCCCGAGGTCGTCGTGGTGAACGTGCGCATCGACCCGGCGAACTTGGACAGGTCCCACTCCGCCGGACCGTGGTACCAGTAGAGGTTGTCGGCCTGGTGGCCGTTGCCGGTCACCGAGGCCACCACCCGCGACCAGTGCTCGACCCCGTCGAAGATCACCGCGTACGGCAGGTAGCGCGAGAACAGCTCCACCCGGTGCTGCTCGGGCACCTCGCCGAGGTCGCCGGAGAACAGGTACTCGCGGAAGCCCATCGTGTGCGCGAGCGCGGCCGAGCCCTTGGCGGTCTTGGCCGGCATGTACTGGCCGCCGGCGGCCAGCGCGCCGCCCGCGATGACCAGGGCCAGCCCCAGCAGCCCGTACGTGGTGAACCAGGCCAGCCCGACCGTGGCCAGCAGGCCCAGGCCGATCAGCACGACGCCGATCGTCGTCCACCGGGTGCGCTCGGTGTCGGGACGGCGGGCGAACCAGCCCTGCTCGACCACGTCGGTGTAGAGGGCGTCGCGCACCTTGCCCAGATGGCCGGCGAACGAGCCGGACAGCTGGGAGAGCAGCACCGCGTCGCGGCCGTCGAAGACCGCGTCGTACAGGGCGCGCTCGTACGTCAGCAGCGAGTTGACCGGCGCGTTCGGCAGCCTGACCAGCAGCCAGTCGGGGGCGTCGTAGGTCTGGCGGGGCTGCTCGTCGATCCGCAGGTAGCCGCGGACGGCCAGGTCGACGATCGTGGCGGTCACGTCGACCACGTCGGCCTGCTCGTCCACCAGCGTGCCGATCTGGCCGGGACGCACGCCGTCCGGCGGGGTGAAGTGCCCGTTCTGGATGGGATCGACCCCGCCCTTCTCGTGGCCCGCGACCCGGGCGTCCCGGCCGCGCGTCCAGTAGAGCAGGCCGACGCCGCCGAGCAGCAGCACCAGCAGGGCGGCCAGCGCGCCGCCGGTGACCAGGTCGAGGGTGAACGCCGAGGCCAGCGAGAAGCGCCGCTCCAGGATGGGCGCCCCGGAGCTGGAACCCTTGGGGTAGCCGACGACCACCGTCAGGGCCTGGCCCGCCGCGAGGTTGTCCTGCTCGAAGTCGGCCCGGGTGGCGGTGTGGTCCATCGAGGCCGAGGTGCAGCCGATCGCCGAGGTCAGGTCGCCGGCGAAGCACGACAGGTTCTGCACCTGGCCGGGCCCGCTGACCTGGACGGTCGCCTTGGTGACGGGGACGCTCCAGCCGCTGACGGCGAACCAGCGCAGCTCCTCGACCCCGCCGGAGGTGGTCACCGCGCCCTTGACGTCGTACTCGACGGTCTGGCCGGTCACGGTCAGGACGTCGCCGTCGAGCTTGCCGCCCTTGACGTTGGTGACCCGGTAGACGCGGTCGTTGTCGTCGTCGTAGCGGGTCTTGGTGAGCAGGGTGCGCTTGAGGCCGCCGGACGCCCCGGTGATCTTCTCGACCACGTGGAGAGTGCCGTCCTTGGCGAGCGTCATCGTCACCTGGTCCGTGATCCCGGCCTCCGCCGAGGCGGGGGTGGCCAGCAACGTCAGAGCGGTGGCTCCCAGGGCGGCCAATGTGAGTCTGAAACCCGTCATGGCGGGACATCGTAGCGGTTGCGGGTGTCAATCCAGGGTGATGGCGTCGGCCGCCCGGCGTACGCTCTCGGGCGAGGCCGCCATGCCCGGGTTCTCCAGGGCCAGGGCCTGGTTCAGGGCGACGTAGGGCCGCATGCGCCGCTCGTACCGGTCGAACGCCCCCTCGGGGGCCTGGCCCAGCTCCTCGGCCAGCACGTACGCCCCCACCAGGGCCAGGCTGGTGCCCTGCCCCGACAGCGGCGAGGGGCAGTGGGCGGCGTCGCCGATCAGCGTGACCCGGCCCTGCGACCAGCGATCCATCTCCACCTGGGCCATGGCGTCGAAGTAGAAGTCGTCGGCCTGCCACATGGCATCAAGCAGCTTGGGCGCCTCCCAGCGCAGCCCCGAGCAGTGCTCCTGGACCAGGCGCTTCTGCTGCTCGACGTCGCGGTGGTCGTAGGCTATCGGGCCCGCGGCGAAGCCCATGTTCACCTTCATCACCGCCGGCTCGCGGTCGCTGAACAGGCCGAACCCGGCCTCGCCCTCCCGGTGCCAGAGCTGCCAGTGGTCCAGGCCGAGGAAGTTGTCGGCGGTGTAGATGGAGACGTACATGCCGAGGTGCCGCAGGAAGCGCTCCTCCGGGCCGAACACCAGCCGCCTGACGTTGGAGTGCAGGCCGTCGGCGCCGATCACGTAGTCGTAGCGGTCCCGGACGCCGCTGTCGAAGGTCACGTCCACGCCGTCGTCGTCCTGGGCTAGGGCGGTGATGGAGTCGCCGTAGCGGCAGGGGGCGTCGGTGACGGCGGCGACGATCGCGGTGAGGTCGTCGCGGGCGATCTCGACGTCCGGGCTGTCGAGCCGGCCGCCGCTGATCGTCTCCTCGGTGCTGCGCATGATCTCGTTGCCGTCGCCGTCGACCATGGACATGCCGCGCATGGTCGTCCGCGCGGCCCTGACCTGCTCCAGGATGTCCATACGGTCGGCCACGACCAGGGCGGCGCCGCGGAGGTCGACGGCCTGGCCGCCCTTGCGCGGGCGCGGCGCGCGCTCGACCAGCGTGACCTCGAAGCCACGCCGCCGCAGCCAGTGAGCCAGGACGGGCCCGCCGACGCTCGCTCCTGAGACCAGAACCTTCATGATGCGCTCCTTGCTGTTGACGTTGTACGCAGAACTGAATGTACGTCGTACATACAGCAGCTCACAAGGGTTCGCTGATACGATCTGTACTAGTACAGAGAAAGGGTTGTGATGACCGCTCCGCCCTACGCGCGCATCGTCGAGGACATCAGACGGCGCATCGCCGACGGCCGGCTCCGCCCCGGCGACCGGGTGCCGTCCACCAGGCAGCTGGCCCGTGACTGGGAGGTCGCGCTCGCCACGGCCGCCAAGGCGCTCACGGTCCTGGCCCAGGAGGGCGTGGTGGTCGCCGAGCCGCGCGTCGGCACGATCGTGGCCGAGATCCGCGGCGGCAGGGCGCGGCGGGTCCCCGTCCCGTCCGGCGACGACCTGACCCGCGACCGCATCGTGGCCGCGGCCGTCGAGATCGCCGACGCCGACGGGCTCGCCGAGCTGACCATGCGCGGCGTCGCGGGCCGCCTCGGCGTGGCCACCATGTCCCTCTACCGGCACGTCGGCGGCAAGGACGACCTGGTCATGCTCATGATCGACCACGTGATCAGGGAGTTCCCGCTGCCCGACCCGCCGCCCGACGGATGGCGGGCCAGGCTGGAGACCGCCGCCCGGGTGCAGTGGGCGGGTTACCGCACCCACCCGTGGATGGCCAGGGTCACGTCACTGACCAGGCCGCTGCCCTCGGCCAGCCTGATCGCCCACACCGAGTGGGTCATGCGCACGCTGGAGGGCTCGCCCCTCGATCCCATCAGCAAGATGCACGTGCACACCCTGCTGTTCAGCTTCGTCCAGGGCCTGGCCGCCAACATCGAGATGGAGCAGCAGGCCCAGGCCGCGACCGGGCTGACCGCCGACGAGTGGATGACCAGCCGGGAGGGGGAGCTGCAGGCGCTGGCGGAGTCGGGGCGGCTGACCGCCTTCACCGGCGTCATCGAGGAGCTGGGCGGCGAGTTCGACCTCGACCTCGACCGGCTGTTCGCCTTCGGCCTCGACGCGCTGCTCGACGGGCTCGCCGGGCTGGTCGAGGGGCGCTAGTCGGAGATCGCGATGCGCAGCCGGCGGAAGCCGCGGCCCTTGCTCTCGATCTTGGCCACCTTGATGCGGCCGATCTGCTTGGTCGAGGCCACGTGGGTGCCGCCGTCGGCCTGCGTGTCGAGGCCCACGATGTCGACGACGCGCACGTCCTGGACGGCCTCGGGCACCAGGTTGCTGGCCGTGCGGATGATGTCGGGGATCTCGAACGCCTCCCGCCGCGGCAGCACGCGCACGTCGATGCGGCGGTCGGCGGCGATCTCGGCGTTGCACGCGTCCTCGACGGCCTCCTTGAAGCCGGGCGGCACCTCGGGCAGGTCGAAGTCCATGCGGGCGCTCAGCTCGTCCATGTTGCCGCCGGTGACCAGGCAGCCGTAGTCCCTGAACACCACGCCGCACAACACGTGCAGGCCCGAGTGCGTACGCATGAGCGCCGAACGCCGGGCGTCGGCCACCGCTGCCTCGACGACCGTGCCGGCGGGCGGGATCGGGTCGCCTTCGGCGGGGATCAGGTAGAGATCGTCGCCTTTGCGCACCCCGACGATGCGCGTCTCCACGCCCTGCCAGACCAGAACTCCGTGATCGGCAGGCTGGCCGCCCCCGCCTGGATAGAATGCCGACCTGCTCAGCACGATCCCCTCAGGCGTCGCGTCCAGCACGACGGCTTCGAAATCCCGCAGGCTCTGGTCGGACAGTTCGAGCCGCTGCGTGCGTCCGTGGAGGTCGGCGGTCATATCGGCAGCCTAGTGCCCCGGGGTGATTATGCGTGGCCTGATGCTTCGAGGAAGAATCGCCCCGCTCGTCGCACTAATAGGGATATTTGCTGGAATTTCAGCATGTACGAGTGCGGTGGCCCGGACGCCGCCGCAGCGGGCGCCTGAGGTCGTCCCTCCCGCCCGTCCGGCGGTTCCCGTGATGATGTTCGTGGGCGACAGCTTCACGGTCGGATCCGGCCCGGTGCCGCCCTGGCGGACCTACGCCTCGGAGTCGGCGCGGCTGCTCGGCTGGCAGCCGGTCATCGCGGGCGCCGGCGGCACCGGCTATCTCAACGAGGGCAAGGTGGGCCGCACGTTCCGGCGGTCGTTCGAGGAGGAACTGGCCTGGCGGCCGGCCCCCGACGTGCTGGTCATCTCCGGTGGCCACAACGACCAGCGTTGGAGCACCGGGCAGGTGCGCGCGGCCGCCGCCGCCCTGCTCGCCGAGGTGCGCCGCCGCTGGCCGGTCACCAAGGTCGTCATGGTCGGCCCGATCTGGCTGGAGGACACCCCGGCCAAGGCCTACCGGGTGCGCGACGCACTGGCGGAGGTGGCGGGCGCCGCGGGCGTGCCGTTCCTCGACCCGATGCGCCGGAAATGGGTGACCGGCAGGCCGTCGGAGACGGTGCTGCCCGACGGCGTGCATCCCACGTTCGCCGGGCACGAGCGCATCGCCGCGTGGCTGGCGGCGGAGCTGGCCTGATCCGGGCGGGGCCGGCCTACCAGGGGCCGTAGGGGCCGCTGTTGCCGCGGCCCATGCCCTTGACCGCGGGCTTGACGTCGACGATGTAGATCGTGGCGGCGATGACGGCCAGGATGGAGAACAGGCCGAGCCCGCTGAGGCCGATGAACCGGAAGCCGCCGATCAGCATGAAGTCGTTGAAGTAGCCCAGCGCGCCGCCGCCGGAGAGCAGGGTCGCCAGCGCGAGGATGAGCACCCAGATCTTCTTCTGCAGCTTGCCCGCCGAGAGGAACGCGTTGGTCGGCACGCGCGCCGCGTGCACCAGCGCGTAGATCGACATGCCGAAGATGACGGCGGCGAGCACCAGGAAAAGGAAGTTGAAAACGCCGTTGATCATATTCATGTTGCTGGCTCCACCCAACGCCGCGATGAAATCGGCCCCAGCCTAATAGGCGTCCCCGACAAGCGGGCACCGGAACAGTAACGGGCCCGCCTCCGAAGAGGCGGGCCCGCTCGCTCACTCAGGCCTTGGCCCGAGGGGTGCGCGTGGTCTTCTTGACGGGCTCGGCGACGGGCGGCTCGGCGGCCTCCGACACCTCCTCCAGCTCAAGGGCGGCCTCGCCGGTCGTCTTGCTGACGACCTTGCGGCCACGGGTGGCGAAGTCCTCGTAGACCTCGGTGGCCTTGTTGCTCAGCTGGTCGGCGTACTCGCGGGCCTTGTCCGGGAACTCGCGGACGAAGCCCTCGGCCTTGTCGGCGTACGCGCGGGTCTTCTCCGGCAGGTCCCTGGCCAGCTCCGAGCGGCGGGACTGGAGCTGACGCAGCTGCTCGGGCAGCTCGCGCAGCTTCTCGACGGCGAAGTCGCCGGCGCCGGCGAAGGCGTAGAACGGCTTGGAGTCGGTGAGCTTCTTGACCTCGGTGGCAAGCGTCATGGGTTAACCTTCCTTGGTTTCCTGGGTGACGGTCCCGTTGCCGGGGGAGGCCGCGTAGGGCTCAAGCGCGGCGAGATACTCCTCGGGCAGCGGCGGCTCGTCGTCCGCGGTGGAGTCGTGCTGAGGGCGGGCGTTCTGGGAGGTCTGCTCGCCCTCGGTGCGGTTCTCCTTGCGGAACGATTCATAGATGTCGATCAGCACCTGGCGCTGCCGCTCGGTGAGCAGCGTGTCGGCGTTGACCGCGGTGATCACGTCGCTCGGCGGCTCCCGGTCCTCGATGAGGCCGGCCTGCACGTAGAGCGCCTGCGAGGAGATGCGCAGACCCTTGGCGATCTGGTTGAGAATCTCCGCGCTCGGCTTGCGCAGCCCGCGCTCGATCTGGCTCAGGTAGGGGTTGGAGACCCCTGCCGCCTGCGCGAGCTGGCGCAGCGAGATCTTCGCCTGTTGCCGTTGCTCGCGGATGTACTCGCCGATCGAGCCGACCTTCGGTAGTGCCATACCCACAGTCTGCCGTCCCGTGCTTGCAATTGCAAACGGAACGGCTAACACCTGCAAGCAGTCAGAGCTGGTAGACCCACAGGAAGGGGGTGGTGGTGAGCAAGCTCACAGAGAGGGCGAGATAGCCGTACCGGACAAATGCTGACAATTCCGGCCCCGGCTTGATCAGGCGGTCCACCCTGGCCATGACGTTGTGCGCGTGCACGCCGAGCATGCCCTGCGGGGTCGGCATGGCGCCGGCCGTACCGAACCTGAGCAGCGCAGTCGCCAGCCTGCGCGGCGAGCAGTAGCGGCGGGCGCGGTCATCGGCGGCCATCTCGATCAGCAGCTCCACCTGCGCCTGCGCGTCGGCCACCACCTTCGACCAGGGCAGCGCCCGGCGCAGCGCGGCGAACGGCAGCAGCACCAGATCGTGCCGCTCGCGCACGTGGGCGGCCTCGTGCGCCAGCACGGCCGCCATCTCGTCCGGCGACAGCAGCTCAAGCGCGCCCGCGCTGACCACGACCTGCGAGCGCAACCCCGGCACGCAGTACGCCGCCGCGCTGGGATGGTCGAGCACCCGCACCCCCGGCACGCCCGGATCGTCGCGGGAGATCAGCGCGAGCAGCACGCGATGCCGCCGCCGCGCGCGCAACGCCTGCACGCCGGCCGTCAGCAGCACCACGACCAGCACCGCCAGCGACGTGAGACCGGCGATCATGGCCAGGACGTGCAGCGGGTCCCAGGCCTCCACCGGCGTCCTGCCGCGGGCGAAGGCGATCAGCCCCGGCAGCACGCCCACGTTGTAGGGCAGGACAGCGTAGGCCAGCATGGCGCCGGTGGTGGCCAGGCCCCAGGCCACGCCCAGGGACTGCCAGACGATGATGGCGAGCCGCGGGGCACGGGAGGTCCACCGGGCCGTCGTGAAACGCCAGGAGCCGAGCGCGCACGCCGTGGCGAGCGCCGCTAGCACCGCTGCCGTGATCACTCTTCCTCCAGCTCCGTGAGGGCTCTCCGCAGGATCTCCGCCTCCGGGCCCGACACGGCCTGGGCGAAGCGGGTCAGGGCGGCCGATCGGTCGCCCGTCAGGTCCAACGCCTCAAGCATAAGCTCGGCGATGTAGGCGTCACGGCTCGCGGCCGGTTCGTAACGCCACGCGCGGCCGTCCCTGGTGCGCTCCAGGAAGCCCTTGCGCGTGAGGCGGTCGAGTACGGTCATCACCGTCGTGGGGGCGAGGTCGCGATCGGCAATGAGCCTGCCGACCTCGCGGGCGGTCAGCGGGTTGTGCTCCGCCCAGAGGATGTCCATGATGCTGCGCTCAAGCTCGCCAAGACCCTTCACGCCCTTCAGGGTAGCTCTACAAAGCGTCGAGCTGGCATCCGGGAGCGGCAAGTGGCGGCGCGGAACCCCGCCTGGCAGGCTCGGTGAGATGAATGTCACGTTGGTGCAGGGCGACATCACCGAGCAGCGGTCCGACGCGATCGTGAACGCGGCCAACTCCTCGCTGCTCGGCGGCGGGGGCGTCGACGGCGCCATCCACCGCCGCGGCGGGCCGGAGATCCTGGAGGAGTGCAGGCGGCTGCGCGCCGGGCATTACGGCAAGGGCCTGCCGACCGGCCGGGCCGTCGCCACCACCGCCGGGCTGCTGCCGGCCCGCTGGGTGATCCACACGGTCGGGCCGGTCTACTCCAGGTCGCAGGACCGCTCCGAGCTGCTGGCCGCCTGCCACCAGGAGTCGCTGCGGGTGGCGGACGAGCTGGGCGCGCGGACGGTGGCCTTCCCCGCGATCTCCACGGGCGTCTACGGCTGGCCGCTCGACGACGCCGCCCGCATCGCCGTCGCCGCCGTGCGCGCGGCCGGGACGTCGGTGGAGGAGGTCAGGTTCGTGCTGTTCGACACCGCCGCCTACGAGGTGTTCCTCGCGCAGATCTCCCGTTAGGACGCCTGTCAGCGCGGGTCCACCGCCGACCAGGGCAGGGTCAGCTCGCCGAGCCGCCATCGGGCCGGGCCGCCGAGCGGCGGGCGCGCCGCCACCGGCCACTGCCCGGCCAGCAGCCGCACGGACGCCAGCCAGCGCTGCCGCAGCCCGTGCACCCCGTAAGGGGCGCTGACCGCCCACGCGTGGTCGAAGTCACGCAGGAACGCATGGATGCGCTCACCCGGCACGTTCCGGTGGATGAGGGTCTTCGGCAGCCGGTCGGCCAGGTCGGACGGTCGCTCGAAGGCGTCGAAACGGGCGGAGAACGTCAGCGTGCGCGGGCCGTCGGGGGACAGGCCCACCCAGACCGCCCGCCGTCCGGTCTCGGAGCAGGTGCCCTCGACCAGCACGCCGCCGGGGGCCAGCTTGCCGCACAGCACGTCCCAGTAGTGCCACGCCTCCGCCTCGCCGTACTGGCGCAGCACGTTGAAGGCGCGGACCAGCGTCGGCGGGCGCGGGACGGGCAGCTCGAAGCCGCCGAGCGCGAAGCTCAGCCCCTCCCGCTCGTACGGCTTGGCCAGGGCCACCCTGGCCGGGTCGATCTCGATGCCGACCACCTCGACGTCGGGCGCGACCGCGCGCAGCCGGGTGAACAGCTCAAGCGTGGTCGTGTGCGAGGCGCCGTAGCCGAGGTCGACGACGAGCGGGCGGACGGCGGCACGCAGGGCCGGGCCGTGCACGGCGGCCGTCCAGCGGTCGACCCGGCGCAGCCGGTTGTGCCACGTCGTGCCGCGGGTGATCGCGCCGACCGGTCTGGCCATCGGGCTCAGCCGCCGCTGACGCGGTGCACCTTGTGCTGGGCGGCCTGGGCGCGCGGCCTGATCACCAGGCGGTCGATGTTGACGTGCGACGGGCGCGTCACGCACCAGGCGATGGCGTCGGCCACGTCGTCGGAGGACAGCGGGTCGGGGACGCCCTCGTACACGCGGGCGGCGGCCGTCTCGTCGCCGCGGAAGCGGGTGACCGCGAAACCCTCGCTCCTGACCATGCCCGGCGCGATCTCGACCACCCGGACCGGCTGCCCCACCAGCTCCAGGCGGAGGGTCTCGGCCATCGCGGACTGGGCGTGCTTGGCCGCGCAGTAGCCGCCGCCGCCCTCGTACGAGACCAGCGCGGCGGTCGAGGTCAGCATCACCAGCACGCCGTCGCCCGACTCCACGAGTTTGGGGATCAGCGCCTGGGTCATGCGTAGGGAGCCGAGTACGTTCGTGTCGTACATCTGCTGCCAGTCGTCCAGAAGGGCGTCCGTGACCGATTCCATGCCGAGCGCGCCACCGGCGTTGTTGACCAGCACGTCGCAGCGGTCGAGTGAGCCCACCAGCGCGTCAACCGACTCCTGAGAGGTCACGTCGAGCGTCACCGGCCTGATCGAGGGCACCTCCGCGGCCAGCTTGTCCAGCCGGTCGCGGCGCCGTGCGCCCGCCACCACCACGTAACCTTCAGCGGCGAGCCGCCGCGCGGTCGCCTCGCCGATCCCGCCGCTCGCGCCGGTCACCACTGCCGTTCTCTGCATGCCCCTCATCCTGCCAGGGCGGACGCGGTGCGAACCGCGGCAGGGAATGTCGAAAAAATTCGGATGGTTGTATTCCGCTTGGAGGTGATGTCGAGTGAGGCGACGACGGGTCAGCCGGGTCGCGACCATCAGCATGCACACATCGCCATTGGACCAGCCCGGCACGGGCGACGCCGGTGGCATGAACGTGTACATCGTCGAGTCGGCCAGGAGGCTGGCGCAACTCGGCGTGGAGGTGGAGATCTTCACCAGGGCCACCGCCCGCGACCAGCCACCCGTGGCCGAACTCGCCCCAGGCGTCCTGGTACGTCACCTGACGGCCGGGCCGTACGAGGAGATGGACCGCGCGGACCTTCCCGGGCAGCTGTGCGCGTTCCTGTCCGAGGTGCTGCGCACCGAGGCCATGTACGACCCCGGCCGCTACGACGTCATCCACTCCCACTACTGGCTGTCTGGGCAGGTCGGCTGGCTGGCCAAGGAGCGCTGGGGCGTGCCGCTCGTGCACACCATGCACACCATGGCCAAGGTCAAGAACCTGCTGCTCGCCCAGGACGACAAGCCGGAGCCGCAGGCCCGCGTGGTGGGCGAGGAACAGGTCGTGGAGATCGCCGACCGCCTCGTGGCCAACACCGCCGACGAGGCCCGCGAGCTCATCGACCTGTACGGCGCCGCCCGGCAGCGGGTGGCCGTCGTGAACCCCGGCGTCAACCTCACCGTCTTCCAGCCCGCCTCGCAGGGCGCCGCCCGGCAGCGGCTCGGCCTGCCGCAGGACGCCCGCGTGCTGCTGTTCGTCGGCCGCATCCAGCCGCTCAAGGCCCCCGACGTGCTGCTGCGCGCGGCCTCGCGCATGCTCATCGACGACCCCTCGCTGCGCGGCCGGCTGGTCGTCGCCTGCGTCGGCGGGCCGTCGGGCAACGGGCTCGCCCGGCCGTCCATCCTCACCGAACTGGCCGGTGAGCTGGGCATCTCCGACGTCGTCCGGCTCGTGCCGCCGGCCCCGCAGGAGGAACTGGCCGACTGGTACCGGGCGGCGGACGTGACGGTCGTGCCCTCCTACAGCGAGTCGTTCGGGCTCGTGGCCCTGGAGTCGCAGGCGTGCGGGACGCCGGTCGCCGCCGCGGCCGTGGGCGGCCTGCGCACCGCCGTCCACGACGGGGTCTCCGGCGTGCTGGTGGACGGGCACGACCCGGACGAATGGGCCCGCGTCCTGCACCGCCTGGTCACCCTGCCGGAATGGCGTGAGCAGTTGTCGCGGGGGGCGCGCACGCACGCGGCCGCCTTCGGCTGGCAGGCGACGGCGGGCCGGCTCATGGAGGTGTACGCGGGCGCCGTCGCGAACCTGCACAAGGTGCCCGTGGCGCTCAACTTCTAGCGGCTTGATGGCCCGGCGGCGCGCGCTCCTAAGCTGTATCCCATGCGCGATGTCGTCGAAGCCGCGCTCAAGGCCGCGGACGTCTCCTACGACGAGCCGCGGCCCGGGGCGTTCCTGGTCAAGCTGCCCGGACAGCACAAGCTCGCCACCATGACCTGGCTGATCGTCGGCGAGCGGGTGCTGCACGTCGAGGCGTTCTTCTGCCGTCAGCCGGACGAGAACCACGAGGAGTTCTACCGCTGGCTCCTCGGCAAGAACGGCGCCATGTACGGCGTGCACTTCTCCCTCGACCCCGTCGGCGACGTCTACCTGGTCGGCCGGGTGCCGCTGGCCGCCGTCAGCGAGGAGGAGGTCGACCGGCTGCTCGGCTGCGTGCTGACGTACGCCGACGACTGGTTCGACCGGGCGCTGGAGCTGGGCTTCGCCTCCTCCATCAGGCGGGAGTGGGAGTGGCGTGCCAAACGCGGCGAATCCCTGGCCAACCTGCAGGCTTTCGCCCGATTCGCCGACCCCGGGCAGTGACCTGCCGGCGCTCCGGGCGGCGGCCATAGGATTGGCCGCATGGCGACTTTGGTGCTGCTACGGCACGGTGAGAGCGACTGGAACGCGAAGGGCCTGTTCACCGGTTGGGTGGACGTCAGCCTGTCGGCCAAGGGCGAGGACGAGGCCCGGCGCGGCGGCCGGCTCCTGCAGGAGGCCGGTCTGCGGCCCGACGTCCTGCACACCAGCCTCCTGACCCGGGCCATCCAGACGGCCCAGCTCGCCCTGGGCGAGGCCGACCTGCTCTGGCTCCCGGTCAAGCGCAGCTGGCGGCTGAACGAGCGCCACTACGGGGCCCTGCAGGGCAAGAACAAGGCCCAGACGCGTGAGGAGTTCGGCGACGAGCAGTTCATGCTCTGGCGCCGCTCCTACGACGTGCCGCCGCCGCCCATCGCCGACGACGACGAGTACTCCCAGGCCGGCGACCCCCGTTACGCCCTCCTGCCGCCGGAGCTCATGCCGCGCACGGAGTGCCTGAAGGACGTCGTCGACCGCATGCTCCCGTACTGGTACGACGAGATCGTCCCCGACCTGGCCGCGGGGCGCACGGTCCTGGTGACCGCGCACGGCAACTCGCTGAGGGCCCTGGTCAAGCACCTCGACGGCATCGGCGACGACGACATCGCCGGGCTCAACATCCCCACGGGGATCCCGCTGGCGTACGAGCTGGACGCCGATTTCAAGCCGCAGGTGCGCGGCGGGCGCTACCTCGACCCGGAAGCCGCCAAGGCCGCCATCGAAGCAGTGGCCAACCAGGGCCGCTGACCCCGGCAGCCCCTCGGGCGCTTCGCGCGGCGCCCGGCGTGCCGCGCGAGGCGCCTTCGCACGACCGGGCGAGGGCTTGGGGCTTGGTGCCGGCGGCGGGGAAGGTATGTCACTGATGCCGGACACTGAAATGTGTGGGCCAGCTTGGGGCGAGGTGCCTATGCTTTCGGGGATGTGAGCACCTCTGCCAGAGCTGAGCGCTCCTGCCCCCTTCCGTCCGCCGGGGAAGCCCGTGTTCCGGGCGGGACGGTCTGACGTGCCGACGTGGGAGCCCCATGTGTCGCGCGGGCTCGTACGCGTGGTCGAAGCGTCCTGTTGCGAGGAGTACGTCCTGTGCTTCGAGGCGGCGCAGTTCTTCGTGCGGCGGGTCACCGAGCGCGGGGACCACGAGGAGACCGCCAGGGGCCCGTACGCCCGTGCCGCCGCGGTCTGGGCCGAGCTGGCGCGACGGCATGTGTGCAGAAGCCGGCAGGCGGCCTCCTGACGTCGACCGAGGGGCGGGCGCGGCCCGTCAGTCGGACGTCGGGCGCAGGACGAGGGTGACGAACCCGAAGACGTCCCGGTAGACGCGCAGCCACTCGGCGCGGTGGGTGTCGGCCGTCGTGATGGCCTCGCACCTGTCCGGATGGTCGGGGTTGTCCAGAGCCCAGGACGCCAGCGAGCCCGTCCAGGCCCATTCGTAGTCGTCGAGCTCCTGGCGGGTGCTGATGTGGCCGTGCACCGGCGTCCAGCCGTCGGCGGTGACGCGGTCCATCAGGGCCGGCAGGCCGGTGAGCTCGCCCAGCATCTCCACCGCCTCGGCGGACGGCTCCCCGGCCCAGAAACCGTCACCGACCAGGACGCGTCCGCCGGGGGCCAGGTGCTCGCGCGCCGCCGCGAGGGTGGGCAGCAGGCCGCCGAACGCGTGCGTCGCCCCGACGCTGATCACCAGGTCGAACGCGTGCGGCGAGGTGAATTCGGCGGCGTCCGCACGATGGAGGACGAGCCGGTCGTGGACGCCGAGCGCCTCCGCGCTCGCGCGGGCGTGCGCCAGCGAGCCCTCGGCGATGTCCACGCCCTCCGCCTGCAGCTTGGGATGCGTGCTCAGCGCGCGCAGCAGCCACTCCCCGCCGCCGCAGCCGAGGTCGAGCACGCGCGAGCCGCCCTGGGGGAGGGCGCGGTCGAGAAGGCGGCGCACCGACTCGTCGTCGAGCGGAGCCGCGATCGGATGGTCCGCGTGGGCGAGTCGGGAGATCTGTTCACGATTCACCGGCGGAGCCTGCCACATGCGGAGACGTCGCCGCATCCGCTTTTGGCCAGGAGACAGGGCGCTCGGCGGGCGTCTGTGGCTGCTTGCCGCTGTTCGTCCCGCCGGATTGTTCCCGTGTTCGGCCGGGGACATGCGAAGCGGGCGGCCCCCCGACAGGTGCCGCCCGCTGCGTCCGGGTGAAGAGCTCGCCTCCGGGAGGCCGTCAGCTGGGACGGGAGCCGGTGACCAGGTAGACGACGTCCCGCGCCACCCGCACCGCGTGGTCGGCGTACCGCTCGTAGTACCGGCCGATCAGCGTGATGTCGATCGCCGGCTCCACGCCGTGCTGCCAGTCCTTGGCCAGGATGTTGCGGAACAGCCGGCGGTGCAGCCGGTCCATCGCGTCGTCGTCCTCCTCCAGCTCAAGGGCCGACTCCACGTCCCTGGAGGCCACGCAGCTCCCGGCCTTGGTGACCAGGTTCTCGGCGATCTGCCCCATTTCCACGATGGTCGAGCGAGTCTCGGGCGGAATGGCCGAGTCGGGGTGCCGCAGCCGGGCCACCTTGGCCACGTGGACGGCGAGGTCGCCCATGCGTTCGAGGTCGGTGCCCATGCGCAGCGCCGTGATGACCATTCGCAGGTCCACCGCGACCGGCTGCTGCCTGGCCATCAGCTCGAAGATCGACGTCTCGATGTCGGCGAAGAGGGCGTTCACCTCCTGGTCACGGGAGATGACGCTCTCGGCGAGCTGGAGGTCGGCGTCGAGGAGGGCCGTGGTGGCACGGGAGATGGCCGAGCGGACCAGCCTCGTCATCTCGACCAGCTTGCCCGTCAGGAGATCAAGTTCTTCATGGTACGCGTCGCGCATGTCGTCACCGTACGTGCCACTCGATGAACGAACCTCTACTGCGAGATGAACTTTCCAGGAAAGGGCCGTTCATCCGCAGGTGAGAGGTCTGTCCCTTGGACTTCGCCACCTACCATCGGAGGCATGAGTGAGATGGCCATGAGCTTCGCGGCCCTGGCCGGGTTCGTCGTGGGAGCCCTGGCGGTCCTGTTCTACCGGAACCAGATCGAGGCTCCGAAGAGGACCAATTCAGCCGACGGCGTCGAGACCGGAGCGGCGCTGCCGCAGGGCGTGGCCTCCGTGCTCGCCGTGCTCCCCTCGTCCGCCGTCGTGCTCGACGCGCACGACCGCGTGCTGCGCGCCAGCTCGGCCGCGCGCGCGTTCGGGCTGGTCAAGGGCGACAGGCTGATGGCCGCGGAGCTGCTCGCACTGGCAAGACAGGTACGCCGCGACGGCGAGATCCGCGAGAGCGAGATCGACGTCGCCGGCCACAAGTTCGGCCAGGAGACGACGAACTTCGCCGTCCGCGTCGCCCCCCTCGGCTCCTACGGCCAGGTGCTGGTGCTGGCCGAGGACCAGACCGAGCGGCGCAGGGTGGAGGCGGTGCGCCGCGACTTCGTCGCCAACGTCAGCCACGAGCTGAAGACCCCCGTGGGCGCGCTGAGCCTGCTGGCCGAGACCATCCAGGACGCCGCCGACGACCCCGAGGCGGTCACCCGCTTCGCCGGGCGCATGCAGCACGAGGCCGCCCGGCTCACCTACCTGGTCCAGGACCTGATCACGCTGAGCAGGATCCAGGGCGCCGAGCCCATCCCCACCCCGGGCCAGGTCGCCATCGACGAGGCCGTCCACGACGCCATCGACCACTGCAACACCAAGGCGGTGGCCAAGGACATCACGCTGGTCACCGGCGGCACCGAGGGCCTGCGCATCTGGGGCGACGACGAGCTGCTGGTCACCGCCCTGCGCAACCTCATCGACAACGCCGTCGCCTACAGCCCCGAGCACACGCGGGTCGTGGTCAGCGTCCGTCCGGCCGGCGACTCCGTCGAGATCAGCGTCAGCGACCAGGGCATCGGCATCCCCGAGGAGTCTCTGGAGCGCATCTTCGAGCGCTTCTTCCGCGTCGACGCGGCCAGGTCACGGGCGACCGGCGGCACCGGGCTCGGCCTGGCCATCGTCAAGCACGTCGCCGCGGCCCACGCGGGCGAGGTGTCCGTCTGGAGCAAGGAAGGCTCCGGCTCCACCTTCACCCTCCGTCTGCCCGCCTTCGGCGGCACGGCGGTGGCAGTACCACCCTCGATTCCCCTGGAGACCGCAAAATGACCAGAGTTCTAGTGGTTGAGGATGAGGAGTCCTTCTCCGACGCCTTGTCCTACATGCTGCGCAAGGAGGGCTTCGAGGTGTCGGTCGCGGCGACCGGGCCCGAGGCGCTCGACACGTTCGACCGCAACGGCGCGGACCTCGTGCTGCTCGACCTGATGCTGCCCGGTCTGCCGGGCACCGAGGTGTGCCGCTCGCTGCGGCAGCGCTCGAAGGTGCCGGTCATCATGCTGACCGCCAAGGACAGCGAGATCGACAAGGTCGTGGGCCTGGAGCTGGGCGCCGACGACTACGTGACCAAGCCGTTCTCCTCGCGGGAGCTGGTGGCCCGCATCCGCGCGGTGCTGCGCCGTCAGGGCGACGTGGTGGAGGAGCTGGAGACGGCCGTCCTGGCCGTCGGCCCGGTGCGCATGGACGTCGACCGTCACGTCGTCGCGGTGCGCGGCGCGCAGGTGCAGCTGCCGCTGAAGGAGTTCGAGCTGCTGGAGGTGCTGCTGCGCAACGCCGGCCGGGTGCTCACCCGCGGCCAGCTCATCGACCGCGTCTGGGGCGCCGACTACGTGGGCGACACCAAGACGCTCGACGTCCACGTCAAGCGCCTGCGGGCCAAGATCGAGGCGGACCCGTCGAACCCGCGCTGCATCCTCACCGTGCGCGGCCTGGGCTACAAGTTCGACGCCGCCGAGGAGTGAACGACCCTTGTTCTGGTACGTGGGTTCGTACCAGAACAAGGGTTCTCTCATGCCGTCAGTGGGCCTCTTCGGTGGCCGTGGGGCTGGGCGACGCCGAGGGCGTCGCGACGGGGGTGGCGTTGGGGGCGGCGGGGTAGTCCTTGAACTCACGGCTGCGCGTGACCACAGGGACGGTCAGGGTCACTGTCCCGGCGTTGGCGAACTGGAGGTCCAGACGCACGCTCTCGCCGCCTCTGAGGCTCGTGGAGATGCTCTCCAGCATCAGCTGGGGCTGCGGCTTGCCGGTGTTGACGAGCTGGTTGGGGGGAAGCTGGATCGGCGTGGCGACCTTCACGGACCCGACCGAGCCCGCGGAGACGGCCTGGAGCGTGTCGGCGGCGCCCGCGGTGTTGAGGATGTTCAGGTAGATCGGGGCTGAACCGCGCCACGGAAGCTGGGCGCCGGAGTCGGGGCCGAGGATGAACGCCTGCGGGATGTGAATGCCGCGCGTGCCATAAGCACCCTGGTCGATGAGTGCGACCGCCTCGTTCGGGGCGTACGGCTTGTTGGTGTTGGCGTCGAATCCTGCCCCGCAGCCCGCGAGCACGGGGGCTGCCAAGAACGCGGCGGCTACGACAATCCAGCGACGGCTGGTCACGTGCGGGTTCTCCTTGCTCTTGCGCGGTATGGCGCATGGGGTGGTGGGCAGCGCCTACCATATCCACCTGAATCCATGGTCATATCCGCACCCCTGCAGGTCATTCGCTATGTCCGGAAATGCGATTCATACGGTCGAGGACTTGTCAAGCCCCAATATGCGGCTTTGACCTGCAGTTATGAGGATTTCACTGTTCCGGGAGCCTGTGGATGCGTGGTACCCTGGAGTACAGCGGAAGGGGTACTTGTCACATGACTTTCCAGGTCGGCGACACTGTCGTCTACCCCCACCATGGGGCTGCTCGGATCGAAGCAATCACGAAGCGATCCATCAAGGGTGAGGAAAAGACCTACCTGGTGCTCAAGGTCGACAAGGGCGACCTTACCGTCCAGGTGCCAGCAGAAAACGCGGAACTCGTCGGTGTGCGCGACGTCGTCGGCCAGGAAGGCCTTGAGCGGGTTTTCGATGTTCTTCGGATGCCGCACACGGAAGAGCCGACCAACTGGTCGCGCCGTTACAAGGCCAATCTGGAGAAGCTCGCCTCCGGCGATGTGAACAAGGTTGCGGAGGTGGTTCGCGACCTGTGGCGTCGCGACCGCGAGCGCGGCCTGTCAGCGGGCGAGAAGCGCATGCTCGCGAAGGCTCGTCAGATCCTCGTCAGCGAGCTCGCGCTCGCCGAGAAGACCAATGAGGACAAGGCTGAGGCCCTGCTCGACGAGGTTCTCAACTCCTGAACACGAATCTTCCACGGGTGGGCGTCGGAGTCGACGTCCACCCGTTCGCTTCGGCGGACTCGGGGCGTGAGCTCAGCCTCGCCGGCCTGCACTGGCCGGCCGAGATCGGGCTCGACGGCCACTCCGACGGCGACGTCGCCGCGCATGCCGCCTGCGACGCGCTGCTGTCCGCGGCCGGCCTGGGCGACCTGGGCGGGCTGTTCGGCACGTCCGATCCCCGCTGGGCCGGGGCTTCCGGGGTCACCCTGCTGGAGGAGACCGCCCGCCAGGTGCGCGCGGCGGGCTTCGAGATCGGCAACGTGGCCGTCCAGGTGATCGGCAACCGTCCCAAGATGGCTCCTCGGCGTACCGAGGCCGAGCTGGCGCTCGGCGGCGCCGTGGGGGCGCCGGTGAGCGTCTCGGCCACCACCACCGACGGGCTCGGGCTCACCGGGCGCGGCGAGGGGATCGCCGCCATCGCCACGGCCCTCGTGGTCAACCTTTCCTAGGCATTCAGCGTCTTATGTGTTGGGATGCGTGAGGGTGTCCCGGCGGGTCGTCGCCGAACCCGCCAACTGTGGGGGCGGCGGTTCGTCACTGGCGCGGTACGGGCCGCCGCCTTCCTCAGGGGGTAGTTTCCCCAGGTGTCGGGTATGTCCCCATCTAAGACATGTGAACGTCTCGGGGGGAGCTACACATGATCGGCGCGATCGTTTCCGCAGTAGTCATCGGCGCCATCGTCGGTGCGCTGGCCCGGCTGATAGTGCCTGGCAGGCAGAACATGTCCATCGGCCTGACGCTCATCGTAGGCATCGTGGCCGCCCTGATCGGCACCCTGATCGCACAGGCGTTCGGCTGGGCCGACACCAAGGGCATCGACTGGCTCGAACACATACTCCAGCTCGTCCTGGCTGTGGTCGGCGTGCTCCTCGTGACGCGGATGGGCTGGGGAGGACGCGGTGGACGCACCGGCCGAACCACGACCTGACCTGCTCGTTCGTAAAGCCGGCGCATAATCGCCGGCGATCGGGTAGCGAAGCTCCCCGTGAGAGTGAACGGCTCACTTTCACGGGGAGGTTTCGTGTCATGACCATTCAGTCCATCCTTGGCGCCATCGTGATTGGCGCCGTCATTGGCGCAATCGGTCGCCTGCTGCTGCCCGGCAGGCAGGCCATCGGGTGGATCCTCACCATCGTCGTCGGCATCGTCGCCGCCCTGCTGGGCACCCTCATCGCCCAGGTGCTCGGCGTCGAGACGACCCCCGGCATCGACTGGATCGAGCTCGTGATGCAGGTCGTCCTGGCGATCGTCGGTGTCGGCCTGGTCGCCGGCCTACGCCGCGGCTCCAGGGTCTAGCGGGCGCCAGGGGTGTAGACGAGATAGACGCACACGAAACGGCCCGTCCGGGATCATCCCGGACGGGCCTCTCGTGTGCCTTGCGATTCTTCGGGGCGTGGCCGCTATTCCTCGGGGTCCGGCGGGCGCGGAGTGCTGCGCAGGCGGCCGGACGGGGCCTGGGTGTCCTCGTGGATCACCGGGTGGGGCGCGGTGTCCTCAGAGTCGCTCTGGGGCGTCTGGGACGCGTCGGTGGCGGGGCGGGTCCTGCGGTCGTCCTCGACGACGGGGACGGGCTGGGTGTCGACGTCGCGCGTGTCGGTGGCCCGGGTGTCGGTGCGGGGGTGGACCAGGACGTCGGTCGGCTTCACCCGGTCGCCCCACCGGACCGGCCGCCTCAACGGCTCGGGCTCGGGCTCGGGTTCCGGCTCGGGCTCTGGCTCAGGTTCCGGCTTCCGTTCCGGTTCGGGTTCCGGTTCGGGGTCAGGGGCTCGTACGGGCTCGGGTTCCGGCTCTTGCGGTGCGGCCTGCCACTCGGGCACCTGGGCCGGGACCGGCGGTGTCTCCGGCGCGGCCGTGGGCCCCACCAGCGGCGTGGACTCCAGCATCGGCGGGGGCGCCTCGGTCACGAGCGGCGGCGGCGTGTCGGCCGTGCGGCCCGGGTGGAAGGGCACGAAGTCGTCGTCGTCCTCCTCCTCGCGCGCCGCGCCCCGGTGAGCCTGGACGTGCTTGATCAGCAGCAGCCAGAGCCACAGGGCCACGGCCAGCATGACCCAGGGCGCCAGGGCCACGCCCACGGCCACCTGGCGCGCGTCGAAGGTGAACCGCAGCGCGGTCGCCACGTTGGCCGCCGCGGCGGCCACGATGAGCAGCACCAGCACGGTGGCGGCCTGCGCCCGCACCAGCGGCCGGGCGGGGCGCAGCAGCAGCACGCCGAGCAGCGCGACCACGAGCAGCGCGTCGAAGGCGGCCGGATAGAGGAAGGCGAGGTCCTGCCGCGCCTCGCCGGTGACGGCCAGCGCGCGCAGATCGTCGAAGGACAGCGCGCAGGCGGCTCCGGTCAGAGCGGCCACCGCGAGCCCGGCCAGGGCGATGCCCAGGCGACGGAGCGTAGAGGGGGGAGTCACGTCCATGGCGCCTTCGAGACTACAGAAGAATGGGGATCACGACCGATCGAGGGAGACACATGCCCGAGCTGCCGGAAGAAGCGCGCGAACTCCTGGATGCCCCGAATCATGCGACGGTGACCAGCCTCAACCCCGACGGCGGACCGCAGTCGACCGTCGTGTGGGTGCGCACGGACGGCGACGACGTCCTGTTCTCGACCGTCCGGGGGCGGGTGAAGCCGCGCAACTTCGAGCGCGACCCGCGGACGAGTCTGCTGGTCATCGACCCCGGCAACCCCTATCGCTACCTGGAGGTGCGCGGCCGGGTGACGATCGAGGAGGACCCCGAGGGCGCGTTGATCCAGGAGCTGGCCCAGAAGTACACGGGCGAGCCGTGGGAGGACAAGCCGGGCACCGAGCGCCTGATCATCCGGATCCGTCCCGACAAGGTCACGGTGCGAGGCTGAGTAATCGGCCTACGAGAGCCCCCGAGGCGTTAGCCTTGCCTTCGTGAGCCTGCACATCTACGACACCAGCACGCGCGCCATCCGTGAATTCGTTCCGGTCGAAGCCGGCCGGGCGTCGATTTACCTGTGTGGGGCCACCGTGCAGGCTCCTCCGCACATCGGGCACATCCGCTCGGGCGTGAACTTCGACGTGCTCAGGCGCTGGCTCACGCGTTCCGGATACGACGTGACGTTCTGCCGCAACGTCACCGACATCGATGACAAGATCATCAGGGTGTCGGCCGCGGAGGACGTGCCCTGGTTCGTGATCGCCGAGCGCAACCAGCGGGCCTTCACCTGGGCCTACGACACGCTCGGCTGCCTGCCGCCCACGGTCGAGCCGCGGGCCACCGGCCACGTGCCCGAGATGATCACGCTGATGGAGCGGCTGATCGAGCGCGGCCACGCCTACGCCTCGGGCGGCGACGTCTACTTCAGCGTCCAGTCCTACGCCGACCACTACGGCAAGCTCTCCAACCAGAAGCTGGAGAACATGCGGGGGGCGGGCGACACCGACGACGAGTCGCTCAAGCGCGACGCGCGCGACTTCGCCCTGTGGAAGGGCGCCAAGCCGGGCGAGCCGACCTGGCCCACGCCGTGGGGGCTCGGGCGTCCCGGCTGGCACCTGGAGTGCTCGGCGATGGCCACCAAGTACCTCGGGCCGACGTTCGACATCCACGGCGGCGGCATCGACCTGATCTTCCCTCACCACGAGAACGAGATCGCCCAGTCGCAGGCCGCCGGCGACGGCTTCGCCCGCTACTGGATGCACAACGGCATGCTCAAGATCGGCGCCGAGAAGATGAGCAAGTCGCTCGGCAACTCGCTGCTGATCCCCGAGATGGTGCAGAAGGTGCGTCCGGTGGAGCTGCGCTACTACCTGGCCGCGCCGCACTACCGTTCCTCGATCGAGTACTCCGAGGAGGCGCTGCTGGAGGCGGCGGCGGCCTACCAGCGGATCGAGGGCTTCGTCACCCGCGCCGCCGAGGTGATCCACGACGTCGACGCCGACGCGCCCCTTCCGCAGGCGTTCGCCGACGCGCTCGACGACGACCTCGGCACGCCGCAGGCGCTCGCCGTGGTGCACGAGGTGGTGCGCGAGGGCAACGTGGCACTGTCGCGGGGCGACAAGGAGGCCATCGCGCGGCTCCTCGCCGAGACCCAGAACATGCTCGACGTGCTCGGCCTCGACCCTCGCTCGCCGCAGTGGCGCGGGGGCGGCTCCGACCTGTCGCCGGTGGTCGACGCGCTGGTGGCGGTGGCCCTGGAGCAGCGCAAGGCCGCGCGGGCCCGTAAGGACTACGCGGCGGCCGACGCGATCCGCGACCAGCTCGCCGCGGCGGGCATCACGGTCGAGGACACGCCGCACGGCGCCCGCTGGGAGCTGGCCCGCTGACCTTCCGCCGCTCCTGAGTGACGGCGGGCGCCTTTCGTGTCCGCCGTCAGCCGCGGAGGGCCGCGACGGCGGCGTCGGTGGTCTCGATCACGATCGTGTGGTAGCCGTCGATGCGCGAGACGATGCCCTCACGCGGGCCCTGGTGCCATGCCGGGCTGGTGTAGAAGGCGTCCTCCTGCTCGTCGCGGGTCTGTTTCGAGGGGAACGCGCGGATGAGGTACGCCTCCTCGTGGCCGTCCTCGTCCACGAGGGAGGCGCCGCTGCTCACGACGTCGATGCCGGCCTTCGCCAGGAGGGGGAGGGCTTCTTCGTGCATGATCCGGAGGAAGTCTGCGCGGGTGCCGGGTTTGAGGCGGTAGGTGCGGATCTCCAGGATCATGCGGTTGCTCCTTGGGGGATGGTCGGGGTAGTGCTGGGTGGCGGGCACGTTATTCGGTGGTCGCTGACATCCTCCGTCAGTGTTTTCGGGGCTCGTGTTCGGGGGCTAGCTGCTGGAGTTTGGGGTTTTCGGCTTGTCGGTCGCTTCGTCGGCCGGTTTGTCGGTTGGTTTGTGGGCCAGGAAGAAGGCCTGCGGGCCTGAGCGGGGTCTTTCGCTCTCGTCGGGTTCGCGGATGAGCTGGGCGTGCAGGGACAGGCCGGCCTTGGCGAGGAGGTCGGCGATGTGCTCCGGGGGAGTCCAGTAGACGTCCAGTGACAGCTTGTGGCCGTAGCCCTGGCTGAGGTGGCGGCGTTCGTCGCCGACCTTGAACGCGATCAGCAGGTGGCCCCCCGGCGCCAGCACCCGGTGGATCTCGGCGAACACCGTCGGCAGGAGCTCCGGCGGGGTGTGGACGGTGGAGTACCACGCGACGGCGCCGGCCAGGGACGCGTCCGCCAGGTCCAGCGCGGTCATCGAGCCCACTTCGAAGCGGAGGCCGGGGTGGCTCCGGCGGGCGACGTCGATCATCCCTGGCGACAGGTCGATGCCGAAGGCGTTCACCCCGAGGGCGTGGAGGTGAGCGGTGACGCGGCCCGGGCCGCAACCGAGGTCGGCCACCTCTCCGGCATCCGGGCCCTGCACGAGCTCGGCGAACGCTCCCAGCATGGCCCGGTCCAAAGGCTTGGTGTCGAGTTCGTTCCTCAGTAGGTCGGCGTATTCGGGGGCGACGGTGTCGTAGGCCGTTCGGGTGGCGTGGAGGTAGGCGGACTCAGTCATGGCCCAGGACCATAACCGGCCTTTGGGGTGGGGGTGGGCGCCTTCGGAGTTGTCTGGGGCCGGTTTGAGGCAGGCGCTTTTTGCGCCGTGCGGGGGCTGTTTGGGGGCGCTGCTGGGAGAGGGCGGGCGGCCCTGCGGTCGTCGCGATGTGCGGTCATGGTGTCGTGTGCGGCCCGAACTCGTGTGCGGCCCGATCTCGTGTGCGGCCTGGTGGGGCGATTTGTGGTGATGTGCTGACGCAAGACGCTCGGTGAGGTGGTGAGCGGCGCGCTACGTGCGTTTTGCGGACAGGCGGCTCGCCGGGGGTGTCGCGGCCGGTCGTGTGCGGACGTCCGGGTGCGGACGTCGCCCTTCTTGGCGGGATCGGACGGGGGCTTGCCCGGCGGGATCGGGTGGGTCGGCGGGCCGATACCCTTGATGGCATGGCAGCAGGCGGTAGGGCATCGGGCAGGCCCGCGAAGAAGAAGGGCCCCTCCAAGGGCACCGGGGGCCAGAAGCGCCGGTCGCTCGAGGGCAGGGGCGCGACGCCGCCTGCCGAGATGCGCCACTGGTACAAGGACAAGGCCAGGTCCGAGCGCATCGCCAGGGAGGACCGCGGCGGCGAGACGCGCCGTCCGGGCAGCGGCCCGGCCCGGCAGAAGCGTTCCGAGGACGCCCCCGAATACATCGGCGGTCGCAACCCGGTGCTGGAGGCGCTGCAGGCCGGGGTGCCCGCCAACGCCCTCTACGTGGCCCAGCGCGTCGAGAGCGACGACCGCGTACGCGACTCCATCAAGATCGCGGCGGAGCGCGGGATCGCGCTGCTTGAAGTCACCCGCGACAAGCTCGACCGGATGACGGAGGGCGTCGTCCACCAGGGCATCGCGCTCCAGATCCCCGCCTACGACTATGCGCATCCGTCCGAGCTGGTCGATCTGGCCCAGGACGCGGCCGAAGTCCCGCTGATCGTCGCGCTCGACTCGGTCACCGACCCGCGCAACCTGGGCGCCATCGCCCGTTCCGCCACCGCGTTCGGCGCGCATGGCCTGCTCATCCCGTCCCGCCGCTCGGCCGGGGTGACGGGTGGCGCCTGGAAGACCTCGGCCGGCACGCTCGCCACGCTGCGCGTCGCCCGCGCCTCCAACCTGACGGCCGCCCTGCGCGAATACCGCGAAGCCGGCCTCTTCATCGTCGGCCTCGACGGCGCCGGAAAGATCGACATCGGCGACGCCGACCTCCTCGCCGAGCCGCTCGTGGTCGTGGTGGGCTCCGAGGGGAAGGGCCTCGGCCGGTTGGTCCGGGAGCAGTGCGACGTGGTCGTCCGCATCCCCATGCAGGCCGCCGCGGAATCCCTCAACGCGGGGGTCGCCGCCGGTGTGGCACTGTACGAGGTCGCTCGTCACAGGCGCCGCTAGCGTCTACACTGGTAGGCCGTGCCGACGTAGCTCAATCGGCAGAGCATCTGTCTTGTAAACAGAAGGTCAGGGGTTCGATTCCCCTCGTCGGCTCTGCACGTAGAAGGCCCTTTCCCATGATCGGGAGAGGGCCTTTTCGATCTCGTACAGCAGGGTTGTACAGCAACCGGCTCTAACCGAAGATGTCCTGCCCTTCGCGGCCTGAGGGGTCCATGGTGAGCAGGCTCTCATGAAGACCTTGTACGGCCCTGCCAGTGAGTTCGCCTGACGGTGTGGTCTCCATGAGACGCCAGCCAGAGGTGTTCGTGGGTGCGTCGTCGTCGCGGCCGTGGGCGGTGAGGCTGTAGAGGAGGCCGAACGCCGTTTCGTAGGCGGCCACCTGGGCGACCCGGGCAAGGTCGGTGGGGTCCGCGCCGTCGGCGAGCAGTCGAGCAGCCGCGGGAATGCCTTCCAGCGCTCCCGGCGAGGCCCAGCCATTGATCAAGTCTGGCCATATGCGCCGCAGCGCCAAGAAGCCAGCCAGCTGAGGTATGTCCTCTGAGATCTCTGAGGCAGCCCGCTCCTGAGGGGCACCTGCGCCCAGCGTCGCGAAGAGGTTCTGTAAGGCGAGCACCGCAGCGCGATCGGCTTCATTCATTCTGCAATCTCAGCACGGCACGCGATGAGAAGAGGGCCTGTGGGCGATTCCGAGGGCCTTTTCGCATCTACGTCGGTTATGGGGCGTTCTCCAGACTGGCATTGAGGCGAGCAAGGGCGTTGCGGGTTTCCGGGCTTGGGATCTGGGTGTAGACGTTCATGGTCACGCTGATCTGTGTGTGCCTGAGGATGCGCATGGCCACGCGCGGGTGGACGTCGAGCGCGGCCAGGAGCGAGGCGCAGGTGTGCCGGGTGTCATGGAAGCGGATGCGCGGGACACCGGCGTACTTGCAGTGGGCCTCGAAGGCGCGGTTGAGGTTTCGTGGTTCGATGGGCGTCCCGTATCTCGTGGTGAACACCAAGTCTGAGTCCTTCCACTTTGCCGCTGGCCTTTTCACGGGCCTGGCCTTGCAGCTCGCGACGCAGCTTCAGGGCCGAGACGCACAGGCCCAGGAGTGGGAGCGAGGCGGACGAGTAGTCGGTCTTGGTCTTGTCCCTGTGCAGGAGTTGGCCGCCGACTCTGGTGAGTTGTCGGGCGACGTGGAGTTCTTCGGCGTCGAGGTCCACGCAGTCCCATGCCAGGCCGAGCACTTCCCCGCGCCGCAGTCCGAGGACGAGGACGAGCACATACGCGGCGTAGAGCGGATCGTCATGGACGTGTTCGAGGAAGCGACGGGCCTCATCGACGCTCCAGACCACCTGTTGCCGCTTCTTCTTGGTCTTGCTGGCGCTGGGCAGTGTGGTCAACGCCGCGACGTTCTTCGAGATCAGCTCCTCGCGGATAGCGTGGCCGAGTGCTGCCGGAGAGTGCGACGAATGCCGATGATCGTGTAGCGGGCTGGGTAGCCCTTGCCGCACTTCCCGATGGCGCAGCATCGGCGCTGTGGCAGGGCGCTCCGGCGGCGGTTGCGTCGGCACCGCGCCATCTCCAGGGTCCATGACGTATGTTCCCGGCTCCAGCAGACCGGGGAGCAGGTCATGGCCGTACTTCTGGCCGGAGTGGTCGGGGAGCGCCACCCGCGCCACGCGCGCGGTCAGCACGGCGTCGCACGACGCACAGGAGAAGACGACCAAACAGTCTCCCTTGCCGCATACAAGGCGATCACGGTGGCACAACATCCCGTCTTGAGGGGAACGTGGGCACATGACCACCGACAAGCGGCGCCAGGGGGACGACTCGGCTTCGACGCGCCGAGGTCAGGGCTTGGTCGTAGGTGGGATGGTGCCCCATTTGAACGTGGAGCTCTTCAGCAGGTGCTCTGTCGTCCTGATGCCGGTCAGGTGCTCGACGAGCAGGAAGGCCGGGCCTTCGTAGAGCCGGGGACGCGATGGGTAGAGCCTGTCGATCTCCTCCATCGTGTCCACGAGTTCGGCGGGCGTTTCCGTCAGGAAGCCGTCGTCGCCGCCCCAGCCGAATCTGATCTCGCCGTCCTCGCACCAGTAGAAGTAGTCGAGGCCCTTGACGCCGAGTGCGGCCTGGGAGACGAGGCGGGTGCCCTTGGACAGCTCGGTGATCAGGTCTTCGCAGGTGCCGAGCCAGTCGGGCTCGGAGACGAACGTCCAGTCGCCGATGGAGGTGACGCCGACAGGGGCCCTGGGGGCCGGGTCTTCGAGGAAGGGGCCCGGGGTGAAGTCCTCCCAGCGGCCGCCGAGGCGCGCGACCACCTGTTCGGGCGTGGCGCGCACGTAGATGAAGCTGTAGCACTCGTCGGCGTATTCGCCGCGGAGCCAGGAGACATCGGGGGGCTGCAAGGACATGTCGTCATGCTGGCAGTCGGCACCGACAGGAAAGGCTCTGTCGTCGGGAGGCGGCCAGCGGTGGGCTCGCCTACGGACACTTCCGCGCCGGAACGTCGGTCAGCAGCCCTGCCCTGGGATGGCGGCCAGATCCATGACCGTGTATTGCTTGCGGGCGTCGTCGCGCCAGAACAACAACGGGCCGTCGGAGAGGGAACCGCCGACCTGAACGGTCAACTCACCTTCGGCCGGCTTGCCCGCTTTCGGCCGGAGCGCAGCGGACCGGTCGGCGCAGCGGTCGTAGATCACGCTGCCGCTCTCCAACGTTCCGACACGGGCTGTGGAGATGGAGGAACCCTCGCCGATGACCTTCGGCGGATCGAAGAACCCGAATCTGTCGTGGAAGAGAGGGTTTCTGCGGAACCCGCCGGGGACGATGCTGCGTCGTGAGCCGTCCCGGCGTTGCACGATCACTTCGGTCAGCTGGTCGGCGGCGCGGGCGACGCCGCTGACGCACCAGTCGGGTCCGCAGCGCGGGTCGGTGCCGTCGACCTTCTCGGCGGAGCGTTTCTCGCCGGTGACGAGGTTGGTGACGGTGTTCCTGCCGTTGTGCGCCCAAGGCCAGGTGGAGACGTGGCCGGAGCCCATCAGGGCCGGAGTTCCGCCGGTGAGGGGGACGCGGTAGACGGAGCCTCCCCGGTCGTCCCACCAGACGATCTGGTCGCCCGCGATCTCCAGGCGGTACATCCGGCCGTCCCGGCCCCCGGGCCGGTCGGGGTCGGGCGCGACAAGGGCCACGAAACGGATGTGACCGCCGGTGATCGGCATCGTCCACAGTTGCAACTCGGGGCTCGTGCGGTCCGGATGGCGGACTGCGGCGATCCACACGATCTGCGAATCGCTGACGGTCACGTTCTCGATCCGGTGATAGTGTGCCGCGCTTTCGGGGATGGTCCCCAAGAGTTTGTGCCTGCCGGTCCGCCGGTCGTAGTTCACCAGGATCGGCCGGTGCTCGTTCGGGTCGGCCATCAGCACCTCGTGCTTGCTGAGCATCGCCAGTGGCCGAACGTCGCGGGTGTCGCTGAACCAGCGTGGCACCGAGAAGAACGCCTCGGGCCAGACGTCCTCGGCCGCGGGTAAGTCCGGCACCGGAGGAGGGGCAGCCGGTCGTGACGCCGATTGCGAGATATGTGTCGAGCAACCGCCTGTACCGGCGGTGAGCAGGGCTCCTAATGTGGTGATCAGCAGCCTCGAATATGCGGAACGTCTCACCTCTGCTCAGACGTCGGGGCCGAAAAGTAAGTTCCCGTTCGCAGGCCGTGAAAGGTGCGTCAATGGACGCGGGGGATGTCACCGAAACGACCGTCGGGGGAGCGCTGGGTAACTGATTCTCCCTGGGGGTCGACATGCATTTACCGGAGTTCGCAGGCGGGGTCATCGATTAGCCGGGCGAGCAACAATTTCAGCTCACCGTCTGCACCCCGTCGGCTCTCGCGGAGCCGCTCGAACAGCGTGCCTTTCTCGTGGGCCGGCACTGGCTCTTCGTCGCCGAGCTTCGTCCGGAGAAGGTCACCGAGTGGCTGAGTGAACGGGTCGCCGTACTGGAGGCTCCGACCTGGCAGAGAAGATCCGCGGGGCTGCGGCGGCAGCCCCGCCTTGGCGTGCGGGCGGCGGGCCGGTGATGCCGGGCCCTGTGCCAGGTGGTCAGAAGGGGCCGGGCTCCGGGTAGCCGGCCTTGATGACGGCCCTGCGGGTCTTCGGGGTGAGCTTCTTCTCGTTGATGACCTTGCCGGCCGCCGGTGCGGTGATCTGCACCTTGGCGCCCCAGCCCGAGAAGCTGGTGTCGGTGTGGAAGGCCATCTGGCCGTAGTCGTCGTCGTCCGAGGACGGGGTCGAGTCGACGACTGTGCGGGTGAGCAGGTTGTTCTTGTCGAAGTACAGGTGGAACTCGACGCTGCCTTCACCGGCCGCCTTGTTGTGCCGGTAGGCGGCGAGGGTGGAGGTGCCCTGGTATTCGCCGGGCGCCACCTCGGAGGAGTGATCCAGCATGAACTTCAGGTCGGCCGGGGTGGTGCCCATGTCGAGGATGGAGTTCTCGCGACCACTGGTCCGCGAGCCGATCCAGGAGCGGCCGGCGGGCAACGCCTTGGCGATGCCGGGGTTGGTCACGTAGGCGTTTCTGCCTTCGGCGACGACCCGGTAGGGAGGTTCGAACTCCTTCTGGCGGGACGACATACGGACACGGAGGTCGGCGGCCGCCACCTTGCCCTTGCCGAACGCCAGCGTGCCGGTGGTGCGGGTCTTCACCTCCACCTGCATGTCCTGGCCGTCGACGGTGAAATCGAGGGTGATGCTGCTTAATTCGGTGATCTTCACGCCCTTACCTGGTAGTAGTTGGGCTTTCAGCGCTTTCACCGCGTCCGCGGGGGCGGCCTGCGTGGTTGCCGGAGATGCGGCCTGAGCGGGTAAGGCCGCGGTGCACACGACTGCGGCCGTGGTCGCGAGGCCCGCGAAGAGGAGCTTCATCAGTGTCCTTCATTTCGTGGATATAGCAGGGAAAAGAGTAAGAGAAAGGTGTCGGGCGGTTGGACGATGTCTCGTAACGATCGGGTGCCGACTGGTGATTTCGAGGATGGAAAAAGGGCGGCCCTTGCGTCCGCTCTCGTCACGCGCGGAGGGTTCCTTGGGCGTCAGGGACAGGGCATGGGGAGCGATTGCCGTTGTACTGGCTCTGGGGACGGTTTATGCGACCAGCGTTCCCGGTTGGCATTTCATGTGGTTGATGGCCATCGGTGCCGGCTGGGTGTTGTTCGGGATTCCTTGGCTTGTCGTGCTCGGTGGCGCTCTGCTCCGGAGGGACCGGGCGGTCGAGTTACGCCGTCACTGGCGGTTCTGGATCGTGCCGCCCTTGGTCGCGGCTTTGGCAGGAGCGCTGGTCTACGTCGGCGCGCCGGTCAGGGTGCGGTTCGAGTTGTCGCGTGGCAGTCTTGAGCACCTCGCGCAGACTGTGTCAGACGGGACGCCGCCCGAGGCGGGGCGATGGATCGGGCTTTATCCCGTCAAGTACCTGGTAGCCTCCCGCGGAGCCGTCGGGTTCATGATCGAGGACGCGGGATTCTTCGGCAGTTACGGATTCGCCTGGAGCTCGAACGATGAGCCGGACATCGACGGACCGGGTTCCTACCAACACTTCGACGGACGCTGGTATGTCTGGAGCGACGACTGAGGCCCGCCCGGGAGATCAGGCGCGTCGCCAGGCCAGGAGGCCGTCGGGGGCGGCGGTGCGGACGTAACCCGCGCTCACGAGTTCGTCCCGCAGCACCTCCCAGGCGGGACGGTAGGCGTGCCCGACGAGTTCTTCCTCGCTGAGCACTTCGTCGCCCCGGGTGATCCGGTAGAGGTAGCGGCACGTGGCGCGTTCGTCGTCCGACTCGATGATCTCGGACGAGACCGTGTACGTGTGGCGGCCCACCCGGCGGGAGTCCAGGTGCCGCATGGGACGCGGCTTCGGCGGACCGCCGTCGCGCCAGGTGAGCACGAGAAGCCCGCCGGGCTCCAGCCGGTCGGCCAGGACGGGCCAGAGCCGCCTGTGGTAGCCGGGCTCCAGGGCGTACAACACGTTGATCATCACCATGGCCTCGACCGGCTCGTCGAGGTCGAGGCCCAGGGCGTCGCAGGGCAGCACGGTGACCCGTTCGAGCAGGTCGGGCCGTTCGGCCAGGCGGGAGAGCAGTACCGCCCGCATCGTGGCCGAGGGTTCCAGCGCGAAGATCTCGGCGGGCGTCCACTCGGCCAGGGACGTGGTGATCAGGCCGGTTCCCGCGCCTACCTCCAGGACGCTGCGGCGGACCCCGGCCAGAAGAGACGGCAACTTCTCGCGCACGCCCGGTACGTGGCTGTGCACGGCGAGCAGGTCGTAGAAGACGGGAGAGATGTAGTCGGCCATGATCGGCCACCGTAGTCCAGCCGGTGTGACGTCCCCCGGGTCAGGCTCCCGCCGCCGGCGCCCGGTCGAGCGTCACGCCGAAGTGCTCCCGGTACGCCGGAAGCAGCTCGTTCTCGTTCAGGATGCGTTCGGCGCGCTCGCCCTGCCGGGTGACGATCAGCTTGCGCCCGCTGATCGTGGTACGCCCCTCCGCCGTGCGGATCGAGCACACCGGCGACCTGGTGAAGTGCGAGTCCGGCGAGGTCGCCTGCCACCAGCAGGTCGGCACGAAGTCGGCCAGCTCGTACGGCCGCGCGGTGAGCCGGTAGGCGGGCTCGCCGTTGTGCGACACGTCGAGATCGCCGTGCTCCCCGGGAGCGGGGACGATCTGGAACACCCCCGCGCCGTCCTTCTGCTCGCCGCGCTCGTCGATCCGCAGCGGCTCGTCGGCGAAGTCGCCGAAGCCGACGTCCACCAGCCAGGGCTCGTCGAGGTCGACGCGGAGCGCGAGGTGGTCGAACAGCGGCCCCGGCCGGCCGCCGCCGAACACCCGCGCCGCGAGCAGGGTCACCCGGTAGCCGAGCGCGGTGAGCAGCGCGGCGAACAGTCCGTTCTGCTCGTAACAGAAGCCGCCGCGGCGGCGGGTGATGAGCTTGTCGAACAGGGCGTCGGGAGCGAGGGAGATCGGCTCGCCGAGGTGGATGCTCAGGTTCTCGAACGGCACCGCCCGCAGGTGCGCGAGCTGCAGGGACCGCAGGCCGTGGACGTCCGGCGGCACCGGCCGGGACGCTCCGAATCTGTCCAGGTAGCGGGTGACTTGCGACTCGTCCATGACCTACAGGAAACCACGTCTCGCCTGCCTGCGCCCGCCGGATGGCGGCGCGGGTCAGCTCCGCACGGCGCACAGCAGGCGGTTGTTCCCGCGCTGCCACAACGTGCCGATCTCGCCGAACCCGGCCTTGGTCAGCGCGCCGACGTGCTGCTCGACCAGGTGGGACTCCGAGCCGTGATGGGATGCGCCGGCCGTGCTGCGCTCCTGGTTGAGGTCGGCGAAGGCGGGGTCGGCGGCGATGGCGTCCCACCAGGCGCGCCAGTCCTCGGGTCGGCGGTCGCCGAAGACCCGGTCGGTCTCGCGCTGGTGCACCGCGTGCTCCAGCCGGGCCAGGGTGGGGGAGGAGGAGTCCATGTGGTCGCCGTTGAGCAGGATCCCGCCTGGGCGCAGGACGCCGGCCAGCTCGGCGTACGTCTCCTGAAGTTCCTCGGGTGAGATCCAGTGCAGCGCGGTGGTGCTGACGGCGGCGTCGGCCGGACGGTCGAGGCCGAGCGCCTCGGTCCACCCGCCGGTGCGCAGGTCGGCCGAGACGAACCGCAGCCCCGGGTAGGCGGCCCGGCCGAGCCCCAGCAGCAGCGGGTCGGCGTCGACGGCGATCACGGTGGCCGCGGGCAGGCGTTCGAGCAGCCGGGCGGACAACGACCCCGGCCCGCACCCCAGGTCGATGACCACGGGATCCGGCCGGCCCAGCGCCTCGACCGCGTCGATCAGCGCGGTGAAGCGGGCCTCCCGGTCGGGCAGATAGCCCTCCTGCTGACGGTCCCAACGCTCGATCCACGCCAGCGCGGCTTCCTGAGTGAGCATCAGATCTCCCTGTAACTGTCGTCTAAGATTTGAGCAGTCACAACTTAGAACGCGAAGGTGTAACCGGTCAAGTGGATTACAACAGTCACACAGATGGGATCGTCCGGGTCGCCGTGGCGCTGGTCAACGCGCTGACTCCGGGCGAGCAGCGCGGGCGCGAGTTCCCCGTTCCCGACGACCTCGCCGTGGCCGCCTCCGGCGCGGTGGGCAGCGTCTACTCCGGCCATCACGGGATCGGCGCGGCCGACGCCGCCGAGCTGGCCGAGGTCGCGGCCCGGCTGCGCGTGGTGTTCCGCGCGGTGGCGGACGGCGACGTCGACGCCGCCGCCATGGCCACGAACGCGCTGCTGGAGGAGAGCAGGGCCAGGCCGATGCTCGAACGCCACGACGGCGAGCCGTGGCACCTGCACTTCCACGGCCCCGGCGGCTCGGTGGCGGGCGACTGGGCGGCGAGCTGCTCGACCGGGCTCGCGATCGTGCTCGGCAGCGAGTTCAGCGACCGGCTCGGCGTCTGCACCGCTCCCCACTGCGACCGCGTCTACGTGGACGTCTCCCGCAACGGCACCCGCCGCTTCTGCTCCACGGCCTGCCAGAACCGCGTCAAGACCGCCGCCTTCCGGGCCAGGACGAAGGCGGAGTGAGCCGTGCTGAGCCGGGTCAGCCCAGGACGCGGATCGGCGCGCCGGCCAGGAACGCGTCGATGTCCTGCACGGCGTCGCGGAAGTAGGTCTCGTAGTTGCCGCCGGTGACGTACCCGAGATGGGGGGTGGCCAGCACGTTGGGCAGTTTGCGCAGCTCGTGCCCGGCGGGCAGCGGCTCGGTCTCGAACACGTCGAGCCCGGCCCCCGCGATCAGCCCCTCGCGCAGCGCCGACGCCAGCGCGGCCTGGTCGACGATGGCCGCCCGCGAGGTGTTGACCAGGTAGGCGCTGGGCCGCATCACCGCCAGTTCACGCGCGCCGACCAGCCCGCGGGTGCGCTCGCTCAGCACGAGATGGACGGAGACGACGTCGGACTCGGCGAACAGCTCCTCCTTGGCGACCGCCCGCACGCCCAGCTCGCCGGCGCGCGCCGCGGTCAGGTTCTGGCTCCAGGCGATGACGTCCATGCCGAACGCCTGCCCGATGCGGGCCATCTGCGCCCCGATCTTGCCGAGGCCGAGCAGCCCGAGCGTGCCGCCGTGCAGGTCCATGCCGACGGTGCTCTGCCACGGGCCGTCGGAGCGCATCGCTGTGGCCTCGGGCACCAGGTGGCGGGCCAGGCCCAGGATGAGCGCCCAGGTCAGCTCGGCCGGCGGGGTGGAGGCGCTGCCGGTGCCGCACACCGTGACCCCACGGGCGCGGGCGGCGTCGAGGTCGACGGAGGCGTTGCGCATGCCCGTGGTGATCAGCAGGCGCAGCCGGGGCAGCCGCTCGAACAGCTCAGCGCCGAACGGCGTGCGCTCCCGCATGACGACCACGATCTCGAAGTCCGCCAGGGCCGCCACCAGCTCGTCCTGGCTGGTGAAGTGGGCCCGGAAGCTCGTGGCCCGGACCCGCGACCAGTCGGCCAGTCCGAGGGCCACGCCCTGGTAGTCGTCGAGGACGGCGCAGCGCAGCATGATCCGTGATCCTACGCCGCGGCCCCCTGCTCCAGCTCCCCGGCGGGGCCGGGGAGCTGGAGCCCGTTCATTCGGCGGCTAGCCTTTCCGCCTCTTCGTGCAGCGCCGCGACCAGGATCAGCTCCAGGTTGAGCTCCTCCAGGTCCGGCGACGCCAGACCGTCAAGGACGCGCATGGTGGGCCTCCCTGAACAAAAGACGTCTCAGGTGTCACATAGGTTCACATCTATCTGAACGTTCTCAGGGGAGGCGCGGACCGGAGGGAGGGGGAGTCATTCCGTCGAGGGTTCCGGGAATTGTCCCGGACAAATCATCAAGCGACTCCCGACAGGCCGGAATCGCGGTTCAACTCGATGTCCATCTGCATCGCCAGAATCTCCTGCCGCTCCTGGTTGATCCGGCGGCAGATCGTGACATATGCGGTCAGCACCTTGGAGTAGGAAGCCCGGGCCTCCTCCAGCTGGCCGCGCAGACGTTCGATGCGGTCGGGGTCGGCGAACTCCTCGGCCTCGGCCTCGGCCAGCAGCGCGCGGGCCTCGTCGACGATCTCCTCGGCCCGCATCCGCGTACGTCGCAGCATCGCCGAGCACTGGAAGAGCTCCGTCAGGCGCGCCGATGAACGAGCGAACTCGGCCTTGCCCATACCCGTGCCGCCCGCCCGATGCCAGCGAAGATTCGATGCCATTACCGCCACCTCCCCGGTCAAGGTTGCCTAACTGTAGACGTGTGTACCCCGCCGGAGGATGACCTGAGACGCCCACGGAGTACGTCCCTGATCCCGGCGGAGAGTTTTCTTCCTCTGGCAGGTCGAGGATTTTCCCCTGAAACTCATTCGGTCCCTGGTGAATGTGCTGATTAGAGCCATCTGTGGGGTCTATCCGAAGAATGCAACGAATCGCCGGGGTCGGCAAATAGGTGACTCCAAGACGGCCGATCGCCCCCCGCGGCGACGGGCGTTCGTCACATACTGAAACGACATGGCGGCGCAACGTGACTCCGAGGTGACGGCAGTGGTGGCGATGTCGGCGGCGGGCAACAACGACGAGACGGTCGACGTCAGCGTCGTCATCCCGGTGCACAACTGCCGTCCCTATCTGGACAGGTGCCTCACCTCGGCGCTCGTGCAGCGGGTGAAGAAGGAGATCATCGTCGTCGACGACGGCTCCACCGACGGCGGCGCCGAGCTCCTCGACCTCTACGCCACCTACCACCAGTCCAGCGTCAAGGTCGTGCACATCGAGGGGTCGGGCGGCGCCGGCCGGCCGCGCAACGTCGGCCTCGCCCACGCCACCGGCCGGTACGTCTTCTTCTGCGACGCCGACGACCACCTCGGCCCCGAGGCGCTGGAACGCATGGTCGCCATGGCCGACAGGAACGGCTCCGACATCGTGCTCGGCAAGATCGTGGGCCACGGCAGGCGGGCCCCCGCCTCCATGTTCCAGCAGAACGCCGAGCGCCTGACCCTCGCCGACAGCAACGTCTACAACAGCCTGAGCTGCTTCAAGCTGTTCAGGCGGGAGATGGTCGAGCGTCACGGCATCCGTTTCGCCGAGGACATGCTGGTCGGCGAGGACATCATGTTCACCGTGCACGCCTACTGCCACGCCGGCGTGATCTCGGTGGTCGCCGACTACGACTGCTACCACCTGGTCTCCAGGTCCGACGGCAGCAGCATCATGCAGCGGGCGGGCAGCCGCGACCCGATCGCCTGGCTGACCATGATCCGGCGGCCCATCCGGCTCATGGCCCGGCACGTCGAGCCCGGCCCGCTGCGCGACCACCTGCTGCGCCGGCACTTCAGGCTCGACGCCTTCAGCCAGCTCGGCACGGTGTTCCTGGAGAGCGACGACGTGCGCCGCAAGGAGATCGCCCAGGAGGTCGCGGCGCTGTGCGACGAGTGGTTCACCCCCGGCGTGCACGCCCGGCTCAACACCATCGACAAGCAGCGCGTGGCCGCGCTCGGCGACGTCGACCGCCTGGTCCGGCTGGCCCGCATCGAGAGCGCCACCGTGCGGCGGCGGCTGACCGGGCTGCGCTGGGAGGAGGACCACCTGGTGGTGAGCGGCACGGCCGGGCTGGAGGGCATCAGCCAGGACGACGGCGTGGCCCTGGTGCTGCGCCCCCGCAACGACCCGCACGGCGAGCTGGTCGTCCCGGCCGAGCGGCAGGGCGCGGAGTTCACCGCCCGGGTGGAGGCCGCCGCGCTCGCCTCCGGCGTCTGGGACCTGCGGGTGGCGGTCGAGCTGGAGGGGGTGGTGCGCCACGGGCGGCTGGGCGCCGACCGGGACAACGGCGTCACCCGGCCGCAGCCCCGCCTGATCGGCGGCGTGGTGACCCTGCCGTACTTCACCAGGGACAACGGCAACCTGAGCATCGACGTCGGCGGCCATGTCGTCGCCGTGCCCGGCACCGTCCGGCTGGAGCGGACCAGATGGGGGCTGGGCCACCGGCTCGTCGTGCACGGCGAGGTCAGCGTGGCCGGGCAGGTGCCCGAGTGCGCGGCGATCAGGCAGATCGTCTGGCGCGAACGGCGTACCGGCCGCGAGCGCGCCGAGCGCGTGACGGCGCTGCCCGGGGGCGGGTTCGCGGCCCGGCCGGCGGTGGGCCGGCTCCCGCCCGGCACCTGGGACGCCTACCTGGAGCTCGACCTCGGCGGGCCGCCCGCGCTGTTCAGGATCGAGACCGACGCCGCCACGGTCGCCGGCCCGCGCAGGTGGCGGGGGGCGGCGTTGCTGCGCAGCGTGCGGCCGTACGCGACCTCGGGGAAGGGACGGCTGAGCACGGTCGTGCACCGGCTGACGCCGCGAACGATCCTCAGGAAGCTCCTTCAGTAATTGCCACCTATGTGCAGGTGCAAGGTGATGCTCTAAAGTGAGGAGGATTTGTTCGTCCTTCTGGAGGCGTTGCCGTGCACGTACCCGATGGCTTCTTCAACGCAGCTACATCCGTCTCCGCCGGAGCGGTGGCGGCCGCCGGGGTAGCGGTCTGCCTGCGGGGCGCCCGTCGCGAGCTGGACGACCGGACCGCGCCCATGGCGGGGCTCGTGGCGGCCTTCATCTTCGCGGTCCAGATGCTGAACTTCCCCGTCGCGGCGGGCACCAGCGGCCACCTGCTGGGCGGCGCGCTGGCGGCGATACTCGTGGGGCCCTACACAGGGGTGCTCTGCATGGCCGTGGTGCTGCTGGTGCAGGCCGTGTTCTTCGCCGACGGCGGGCTGACCGCGCTGGGCGTCAACATCACCATCATGGGCATCGTCACCGTGCTGGTCGGGTGGGGCGTCTTCCGGCTGGTCACCGCGATGGCCAGGGGCCGGGGCGGGGTGACGCTCGGGGCCTTCCTCGGGGCGCTGATCTCGGTGCCGGCCTCGGCGCTGGTGTTCTCCGTGCTGTTCTGGATCGGCGGCACCGCGCCCATCGAGGTGTCGGCCGTGGCCGCGGCCATGGGCGGCGTGCACGTGCTGATCGGCATCGGCGAGGCGCTGATCACCGCCACCACCGTCGCCGCCGTGCTGGCCGTCCGGCCCGACCTGGTGTACGGCGCCCGCGGGCTGGCCAAGCCGCTGGTGCTCAAGGGGGCCGACGGCGCCACCACGACCGTGGACGAGCCGGCGCCGGCGGCCCGGCCGGGCGCGCTCAAGCCGTTCCTGCTGGGCGGGATCGGGCTGACCCTGGTGCTGGCCGGCGTGGTGTCCTTCTTCGCCGCCTCCGACCCGGACGGGCTGGAGGCCGTGGCCGAGAACAAGGGCTTCGGCGGCCAGGCGGCCGACCACGCGTTCGGGTCGTGGGCGCTGGCCGACTACGGTGAGGTGGGCGGCATCCCGGTCGGCGTGGCCGGGATCGTCGGCGTCGGGCTCGTGCTGCTCATCGCCGGGGCCGTGGCGTTCGCCGCGCGCAGCCGTACGAACGTGAGTGTCTGATCTGTGAGAGACGGTGAGTGACGGTGGGCGCGGGGCATCGGCACGATCTCTACCTGCCGGGTGACTCCCTCGTCCACCGGCTGCCGCCGCAGTGCAAGCTGCTCGCCGTCTTCGCCTTCGCCGTCGTCGTGGTGGCCACACCGCGGGAGCGCTTCTGGGCGTTCGCGGTCTACGCGGCGCTGCTCGGAGGCGTCGCGCTGGCCGCGCGGGTGCCGGTCGGGCACGTGCTGCGGCGAATGGTGATCGAGCTGCCGTTCGTGTTGTTCGCGTTCCTGATCCCGGTGATCGGGATGGGCGAGCGCACGACGGTGCTCGGCGTCTCGCTGAGCGTGCCGGGGTTGTGGGCGGCCTGGAACATCCTGGTCAAGGCCACGCTCGGGGTGATCGCCTCGATCCTGCTCGCGGCCACCACCGAGCCGCGGGTCATCCTCGTCGGGGCGCAGCGGCTGCGGCTGCCGAGCCTGCTGGTGCAGATCGCCATGTTCATGCTCAGGTACATGGACGTGATCCTGGAGGAGATGCGGCGGATGCGGGTGGCCCGCGAGTCGCGCGGGTTCGAGGCGCGCAACTTCCGGCAGATCCCGGTGATCGCACGTTCGGCCGGGGCGCTGTTCATCCGTTCGTACGAGCGGGGCGAGCGGGTGCATCTGGCGATGCTGAGTCGCGGCTACGCTGGACGGATGCCGATAATTCAAGATATTTCGGCATCCATCGGGCAGTGGGCGGCGGCGCTCGCCCTGCCCGTCGTGGCACTCGCGGTTCTGGGGCTCTCATGGTGAACTCTCTGGAGGTCAGTGACCTGGCCTACGCCTACCCCGACGGCACTCAGGCGCTGTTCGGCGTGAACCTGGCGATCGGCCGCGGTGAGCGGGTGGCGCTGCTCGGCCCCAACGGCGCCGGCAAGACGACCCTCGTCATGCACCTCAACGGCATCCTCACCGCCGGGCACGGCAGCGTGGCCGTGGGCGGCGTCCCGGTGCGCAAGGACACGCTCAAGGAGATCAGGCAGCGCGTCGGCCTGGTCTTCCAGGACCCCGACGACCAGCTCTTCATGCCCACGGTCCGGGACGACGTCGCCTTCGGCCCGGCCAACGCCGGCCTCAAGGGCGCCGAGCTCGACCGGGTGGTCCGCGACGCGCTCGACCGGGTCGGCATGCTGGAGGCCGCCGACCGGCCGCCGCACCACCTGTCGTTCGGCCAGCGGCGCCGGGTGGCGGTGGCCACGGTGCTGGCGATGCGGCCGGAGATCCTGGTGCTCGACGAGCCCTCCTCCAACCTCGACCCGGCCGCGCGCAGGGAGCTGGCCGAGATCCTGCGTTCGCTGGACGTGACGGTGCTCATGGTCACCCACGACCTGCCGTACGCGCTGGAGTTGTGCGAGCGCTCGCTGATCCTGTCGGGAGGCGTGATCGCCGCCGACGGGCCCACGCGCGAGCTGCTGGCCGACGCCGAGCTGCTGGCCGGGCACCGCCTGGAACTCCCGTACGGCTTCGCCGTCCCGGCCGGGTGAGGCAACCTGGTCCCCAGGTCGCGGGCCGGGCGGCCGGCTGGGTAAGAACCCTCAGCGCCGCGTCCAGCGCGTGATTAGTCCGGTCTAGTCCTTCTGTATCCGGCTCTTCGTAGTTTGTGCATGCCCGCTATCCGGGGATGTCGAAGTACAGTGGCTCATCGAGGAGGGGCCAAATGAAGCTGCGGCTTGCGCGACACGCCCTGGGTGACGCCGTGGTGGTGGCCGTTGAGGGAGAGCTCGATCTGTTCACCGCACCGTTCCTCCGCGACGAGGTCCGCGACGCCATCAAGCAGGACAGCGCCAGGCTCGTGCTCGACCTGCAGCAGCTGTCGTTCATGGACTCCAGCGGTCTTTCGGTGCTGATCGAGGCCTGGCGGCTGGCCACGGGAGAGGGAGGCGGGGTGTCCCTCGCCGCGCCCCAGGCGCCCGTGGCGCGCATCCTGCGGACCACGGGGCTCGACCGGCGGATCAAGGTGTACTCCGACGTCGACAGCGCCGTGGGCGGAATTTAACCCGCCCCGAGTAGAACTTCATTCGGTTGGCGCGTTAAGGTCCGGGATATGGACGTCAACGGATCTGCAGCAATCATCTCCGGCGGTGCCAGCGGCCTCGGTGAGGCGACGGCCCGCGAGCTCGCCCGCGCGGGCGCCACCGTGGTCATCGCCGACCTCAACGAGGAGCGCGGCAAGGCCGTCGCCGACGAGCTCGGCGGCGTCTTCGTCAGGACGGACGTGTCGGACGACGATCAGGTGCAGGCGGCCGTCGACGCGGCCGTGGCCACGGGCAAGCCGCTGCGCGTCGTGGTCAACAGCGCGGGCATCGGCTGGGCCGAGCGCACGGTCAACCGCGAGGGCAAGCCGCACAACCCGGCCACGTACCGCAAGGTGATCGAGGTCAACCTGATCGGCACCTTCAACCTCATGCGCATCGCCGCGGCCGCCATCGCCGCCACCGAGCCGGTGGACGCCGACGGCCAGCGCGGCGTGGTCATCAACACGGCCTCCGTCGCCGCCCTGGAGGGCCAGACGGGCCAGCTCGCCTACTCGGCCTCCAAGGGCGGCATCGTGGGCATGACGGTCCCTGCCGCGCGCGACCTGGCGGCCATCGGCGTACGCGTGAACACGATCTGCCCCGGCATCATCGACACCCCCATCTACGGCTTCTCCGGCAACGCCGAGGAGTTCAAGGCCAAGCTCGTGGCCCCCGTGGTCTTCCCCAAGCGCATGGGCCGGGCCGACGAGTTCGCCCACCTGGTGCACTCGCTCGTCCAGAACGACTACATGAACGCCGAGGTCGTGCGCTTCGACGGCGGCATCCGCTTCCAGCCCAAGTGAGGTCCCGTGTCTGACGAAGTGCTCGTCGAGGAGTCCGGCAACGTCGCGGTCATCACCATCAACCGGCCGAAGGCGCGTAACGCGATCAACGGCGCGGTGGCCCGGGGGATCGCCGAGGCGCTGGACACCTTCGACGCCCGCCCCGAGATCTCGGCGTACGTGCTGACCGGCGCCGGGGGCACGTTCTGCGCGGGCATGGACCTCAAGGGGTTCCTGTCCGGGGACTTCCCGGTGGTCGAGGGGCGCGGCTTCGGCGGCATCGCCGAGGCGCCGCCCAAGAAGCCGCTGGTGGCCGCGGTCGAGGGGTACGCGCTGGCGGGCGGTTTCGAGCTGGCCCTGTCCTGTGACGTCATCGTGGCATCGTCGGAGTCCACGTTCGGGTTGCCCGAGCCGAAGCGCGGGCTGGTGGCGGGCGCGGGCGGGATCATGCGGCTGCCGCGGCGGATCCCGTACCACGTGGCCATGGAGATCGCCCTGACCGGCGACCACTACCCCGCCTCCCGCCTGTACGAGCTGGGCCTGGTCAACCGGATCACCGAGCCGGGGGCCGCCCTGGAGGGCGCGCTGGAGCTGGCCCGCAAGATCGCCGCCAACGCACCCCTGGCGCTCACGGCGACCAAGAAGGTGATCATCGAGTCCCAGGACTGGCCCCTGGAGGAGATGTTCAAGCGGCAGGGCGCGATCATCAATCCGGTGTTCGGCTCCAAGGACGCCATGGAGGGCGCGGCGGCCTTCGCCGAGAAGCGCGCCCCCCAGTGGAAGGGCGAGTAACCCTCACCCGTACGCCGGCCCCTTCCGCACGTCCGGAAGGGGCCGCGTCAACGCGCGTGCGTGAGCTTTCCTGCGTACGGTAAAGGGAGGAGACGACCACCAGGAGAGCGCATGAGCGACCATTCGGGTTCCAGGTTCGAGTCGGCCAAGCGCGGCGCCGGCACCTTCCTGTCGAGCGCGATCAAGGCGATCGTCATCCTCGGGTCCATGCTCGCCGTGATGTGGGTCCTGGAGGGCGTCGACTACGTGATGGGCGGCGCGCTCGACTCCTACGGCATCGCGGGCTGGGACGCCGACGGCCTGGTGGGCATCCTGTTCGCGCCGTTTCTGCACGGCGGCTTCGGCCATCTCATGGCCAACTCGCTGCCGCTGCTGGTGCTGGGCTTCCTGGCGGCGGTGCGCGACATCCGCAAGTTCCTCTGGGCCACGCTGCTGATCGTGCTGATCGGCGGCCTCGGCACGTGGGTGTCCAGCCCCGGCGTGATCACGATCGGCGCGAGCGGCCTGGTCTTCGGCTACTTCGGCTTCGTGCTGGCCCGGGGCCTGTTCGACCGCCGCCTGGTGGACATCCTGATCGGCATCGGCGTGGGCGTGGCCTACTACTCGATCCTGTGGGGCCTGCTCCCCAACCAGCAGGGCATCTCGTGGCAGGGCCACCTGTTCGGGCTCCTGGGCGGCGTGGTGGCCGCCTGGGTGCTGCGCCGCAGGAAAGAGCTGCCGGCCCGCTCCTGAGCTCTACAGGTGCGGCTTGGTGCGCTCGGCCGGTGAGCCGGCGAGCATGCGGTCGATGAGCGCCAGGCCGATCGCCGAGGCCACGAACGCCAGGTGGATGATCGTCTGCCACATGATCTTGTCGTTGGGCACGTCACGGGCCCGGATGAACGTCTGCAGCAGGTGCACCGACGAGATGCCCACGATGGCCGTGGCCAGCTTGACCTTCAGCACGTTGGCGTTGACGTGGGAGAGCCATTCGGGCTCGTCGGGATGGTCGTTGAGGTTGATGCGCGAGACGAACGTCTCGTAGCCGCCGATGATCACCATGATCAGCAGGTTGGAGATCATGACGACGTCGATCAGCGCCAGGACCGTCAGCATGACGACGACCTCGGCCGACGTGCCGTCGCCGGTCGCCGGGTGCAGGAAGACGCTGCTGAGCAGGTGCCACAGCTCGGTCATGAACTGCCAGACGTACACCGCCTGGGCCACGATGAGGCCCAGGTAGAGCGGGACCTGCAGCCAGCGGCTGGCGAACATGAGGTAGCCGAGGCTGCGGGGCAGCGCTCGCCCCTGGCCGATCGGGGGCTGTTCGGGCAAGAATGTTTCCTACTGATCGAGCCGGAGGACTGGTTGAGTTGGCGAACCTGGGATCCCTGGAACGCGCGATCATGAACGTGCTGTGGGATGCCGGCAGGGCCATGCGCGTGCGGGAGCTCCTGGACAGCCTCAACGCGGACCGCGACCTGGCGTACACGACCGTGCAGACCGTCGCCGAGCGGCTGGTGCGCAAGGGCCTGCTGGTGCGCACGCCGGCGCGCAACGCCTTCCGCTACGCGGCCGCCTGCTCAAGGGCCGAGCACGTCAGCCGCCTGATGCTGGAGGCCCTCGCGGTCAGCACCGACAGGCTGCCGGTGCTGACGAGGTTCGCGCAGAGCGTCGAGGAGGCGGACGCCCTGGCGCTCCTGGACGAGCTGACCCGCCGGACGGGCCGGCGGGCGACGGGCTAGAGACGCTCGACCACGTGGTCGACGCAGACCGTCAGCGCCTCGACGTCGGACGGCTCGATGGCCGGGAACATCGCGATGCGGAGCTGGTTGCGGCCCAGCTTGCGGTAGGGCTCGGTGTCGACGATGCCGTTGGCGCGCAGCACCTTGGCCACCTCGGCGGCGTCGACGTCGTCGTTGAAGTCGATCGTGCCGACCACCTGCGAGCGGAACTGCGGGGCGGCGAACGGCGTGGCGTAGGACGACTTCTCGGCCCAGGTGTACAGGCGCTGGCTGGACTCGGCGGTGCGGGCGGTGGTCCAGGCCAGGCCGCCGTTGCCGTTCATCCAGTCGAGCTGGTCGGCCAGCAGGAACAGCGTGGCCACGGCGGGCGTGTTGTAGGTCTGGTCCTTGCCGGAGTTGTCGATCGCGATCGGCAGGCTGAAGAACTCGGGCACGTACCGGCCGGAGGCGGCGATCTCCTCGACCCTGGCCAGGGCGCGCGGCGACATGATCGCGATCCACAGGCCGCCGTCGGAGGCGAAGCTCTTCTGCGGGGCGAAGTAGTAGACGTCGGTCTCGGCGATGTCGACCGGCAGGCCGCCCGCGCCGGAGGTGGCGTCGACCAGCACCAGCGAGTCGTCGCCGCCCACGCGGGAGATCGGCATGGCGACGCCGGTCGAGGTCTCGTTGTGGGTGAGGGCGTAGACGTCGACGCCGTCCTCGGCGGCCGCGGTCGGGTAGGTGCCGACGTCGGACTTGATCACGCTCGGGTCGGCCAGCCACGGCGCCTTCTTGGCGACGGCGGCGAACTTCGAGGAGAACTCGCCGAACGACAGGTGCTGGGACTTCTCCCTGATCAGCCCGAAGGCCGCGATGTCCCAGAACGCGGTGGTGCCGCCGTTGCCCAGCACGACCTGGTAGCCCTCGGGCAGCGAGAACAGGTCGGCGAGGCCGGAGCGCACGCGGCCGACCAGGTTCTTGACCGGCTTCTGGCGGTGGGAGGTGCCCATGAGGCTCGCGCCGGAGGCGGCGAGCGCGGCCAGTTGCTCGGTGCGAACCTTCGAGGGCCCGCAGCCGAAGCGGCCGTCGGCGGGCTTGATGTCAGCGGGAATCACGATGTCAGCCACGTGCCAAGCGTACTGAGGCCGTCCGGGTGACGTCGCACGGGTCCGCCGAATGAGACGCGGAACGGCCCGCCCTTGAGCGGGCGGGCCGTTCATGACACGGGTGAAAACGTGTCAGATCGTGCCGGCAACCTCGGAGGCGCCGGGGACGTCGCTCAGCGGGCGCGAGGCCGGGCCGATGTAGTTGGCGCTCGGACGCACCAGCCGGCCCGTGCGCTTCTGCTCCAGGATGTGCGCGGCCCAGCCGGCCGTGCGGGCGCAGGTGAACATCGAGGTGAACATGTGCGAGGGCACCTCGGCGAAGTCCAGCACCACGGCCGCCCAGTACTCGACGTTCGTGGCGAGCACCCGGTCGGGCTTGCGGGCGTGCAGCTCCTCCAGGGCGGCCTGCTCCAGCGCCGCCGCGACCTCGTAGCGGGGCGCGTCGAGCTCCTTGGCGGTGCGGCGCAGCACGCGGGCGCGCGGGTCCTCCGCGCGGTAGACGCGGTGGCCGAAGCCCATGAGCCGGTTGCCCTTGTCGAGCTCGCTCTGGACGTACTTCTTGGCGTCGCCCAGCTGCTCCACGCCTTCGATCATGTGGAGCACGCGGGCGGGGGCGCCGCCGTGCAGCGGGCCCGACATCGCGCCCACGGCGCCGGAGAGCGCCGCGGCCACGTCGGCGCCGGTGGAGGCGATGACGCGGGCGGTGAACGTGGACGCGTTCATGCCGTGCTCGGCGGCCGAGGTCCAGTAGGCGTCGATGGCCTTGACGTGCTTGGGATCAGGCTCACCGCGCCAGCGGATCATGAAGCGTTCGACGATGGTCTTCGCCTCGTCGACCCGGCTCTGCGGCACCATCGGCAGGCCGAGGCCGCGCGCGGACTGCGCGACGAAGGAGAGCGCCATCACGGAGGCGCGCGCGAGCTGGTCGCGGGCCTCCTCGTCACTGATGTCGAGCAGGGGCTTGAAGCCATAGGCCGGAGCCAGCATGGCCAGCGCACTCTGCACGTCTACGCGGATGTCACCGGAGTGGACAGGGATGGGGTACGGCTCCGCCGGGGGCAGGCCCGGCTGGAACTTGTTGTCGACCAGCAGGCCCCAAACGTGCCCGAACGGGACACGGCCGACCAGCTCCTCGATGTCGACGCCCCGGTATCGAAGGGCGCCCCCTTCTTTGTCCGGTTCCGCGATCTCGGTCTCGAAAGCTACGACGCCTTCGAGGCCGGGTTTGAAGTCGGACATGCTCGGCCGCCTCCCTTTCTTGCCATGTAACGGCAATGCCTTGATGTCGAGATACCGGCGGGTCAATTTAACCCCCTCCCAGGTCATGGTCGGTCTCGGGACCCGCCGAAACGTCAAACCCGCTGGTAGGGAGCCTGCTGTGGGCACGTGTCCCGCGACCTTCGTCAGGCCGCCGAACGCGCCCTAGCGTGGGATCTGCCACATGAGCGCGCAAGAATACCGTCTCGTGGATGCCACCCCGCGCCCGCCCCTGCTGGCGGCGCTACGCCGAACGTACGAGGGCGAGCCGTTGCTCGAGACCGACCTCGCGTCCGACCCCGTCGCGCAGTTCACCGTCTGGTTCCAGGACGCGCTCGACGCCGGCCTGCCCGAACCCAACGCCATGGTCCTCGCCACCGCCTCCGCGGGCGGCCGGCCGAGCGCCAGGACGGTCCTGCTCAAGGGCTACGACGAGAACGGCTTCGTCTTCTACACCAACTACGAGTCCCGCAAAGGCCGCGACCTGGCCGAGAACGGACGCGCCTCGCTGCTGTTCCCCTGGCACGCCATCCGCCGCCAGATCCGCATCGAGGGCACCGTCGCCCGCATCTCCCACCAGGAGTCGGCCGACTACTACAACTCCCGCCCGTACGGCTCCCGCATCGGGGCCTGGGCCTCGCGGCAGTCGGCGGTCGTGCGCTCGCGCGAGGAGCTCGACGAGCGCTACGAGGAGCTGTCCGCCCGCTGGCCGGAGGATCCGCCGGTGCCCGACTTCTGGGGCGGCTTCCGGGTGACGCCGACCGAGGTGGAGTTCTGGCAGGGCCAGCTCGACCGGATGCACGACAGGCTGCGCTACCGGCGCACCCGACCCGGTTGGGCTTTGGAGAGACTTGCACCTTAAATTGCCTTAGGTGGCATTCGGGGAACTGGTCAAACGTCATCTTGTGGACACAAGGCCGCTGGCCGTGCCCGCGTACCGGCGGATCTGGTCCGGCCAGGCCGTCTCGAACGTGGGCGTCGCCGTCACCGTCGTGGCGGTCGGCCAGCAGGTCTACGACCTGACCCACTCCTCGCTCTGGGTGGGCCTGCTCGGCATGGCCAACCTCGTCCCGCTGCTGGTCTTCGGGCTGTGGGGCGGGGCCGTCGCCGACGCCTTCGACCGGCGCAGGCTGCTCGTCATCGGCTCGCTCATCACCTGGGCGGCCACCCTGGTCATCCTGGCGCAGGCCCTCCTCGCGCTGGGCAACGTCTATCTGATCTTCGCGGCGACGGCGGTCAACGCCACCGGGTTCGCGATCACCGGCCCGACCAGGGGATCGGTGATCCCGCGCATCCTCGACCCCGAGCTGGTGCCGGCCGCCAACGCGCTCAACTCGCTGGTCTACAGCCTCGGCGCGGTCGTCGGCCCGATGCTCGGCGGCGTGCTGCTGGCCACCGGCGGCGACCACCCGAACTACGCCGCCGCCTACGCGGTGGACGCCCTGCTGTTCAGCGGTGGCCTCTACGCGGCCCTCAGGCTGCCCGCCCTGCCCCCGCTGGGCGAGGTGACACGTCCGGGAGCCCGGGCGGTCTGGGAGGGCCTCAGCTTCATCGCCAGGAGCCCGGTGCTGCTGATGTCGTTCGTCGTGGACATCATCGCGATGGTGTTCGCCATGCCGCGCGCCCTCTACCCCGAGCTGGCCGCCGATCGGTTCGGCGGCTCGATGACCGCGCTCGGCTGGGTGACCTCCGCCATGGCGATCGGCTCGGTCGCCGGCGCGCTGTTCTCCGGCTGGGTGGGCCGGATCTCGCGGCAGGGCGTCGCGCTCGTGCTGGCCATCGCCATGTGGGGGCTCGCCGTCGCCGCCGCGGGGCTGGTGCGCGAGCTGTGGCTGGTCGTGGCGTTCATGGCGGTCGGCGGCGTGGCCGACGTGATCTCGTCGGTGTGGCGGCAGTCGATCCTGCAGCTCTACGCCCCCGACGAGATGCGCGGGCGGATGCAGGGCGTGTTCATGGTGGTCGTGGCGGGCGGCCCGCGCCTCGGCGACCTGCGCGCCGGGGCGACCGCGACCGCCTTCGGGCTCACCGGCGCCTGGGTGGGCGGGGGACTGGCGTGCGCGGTCACCGTGCTCGTCGTCGGCCTGTCGGTGGCCGGGTTCCGCAACTACCGCTCCGACGCCCGCGCCGCGGCCTTGAGGTCGGAGACGAAGCCCGCGTAGGCCGCGTCCCTGTCGGGCGCGCGCAGCACCGCCGAGGGGTGGATCGTGGCCACCGCGAGCGCGTCGCCGAGCGGCACCGGCTCGCCTCTGTGCTCGGTCAGCCGGAACGCCCTGCCCAGCAGCGACCTGGCCGCCGTCGCGCCGAGCACCACGACCACGTCGGGACGCACCAGCTCCAGCTCCGCGCCGAGCCACGGCCGGCACGCCTCGATCTCGGCGACCGTCGGCTTCTGATGAATCCTTCTCTTCCCCCTGGGAGCGAAGGAGAAATGTTTGACAGCGTTCGTCAGATAAACCGCGTCCCGTTCGATTCCCGCTTCCTCCAGACCCCGATCCAGTACGCGTCCGGAGGGCCCCACGAACGGATGCCCCTCGCGGTCCTCGCGATCTCCCGGCTGCTCGCCCACCAGCATGAAACGGGCCTGCTCGGGGCCCTCGCCGAACACCGTCTGGGTGGCCTTCGCGTACAGGTCGCAGCCCTCGCAGCGGGCGGCCGCCGTCCGCAGGGAGCCGAGGTCGCGCCGGGCGGGAAGGAACTCGGCCGCTCCGTTGTTGCCGTCCTTAACCATCGTCGGTCGTTCTCCCAATAGGGTTCCTGATGACTTCTGTGCCCGTAGCGGACGGGCTCAGTCCCCGCCACGACCGGCGTAGCATTCAGTTGGGAGGAGCCTTGACCGCACACGGCCTGATCGACACGACGGAGATGTATCTCCGCACGATTTACGAGCTCGAAGAGGAGGGCATCGTCCCCCTTCGCGCCCGCATCGCGGAGCGCCTCCAGCAGAGCGGCCCCACCGTGAGCCAGACCGTCGCCCGCATGGAGCGCGACGGCCTCGTCCGCGTCGAGGGCGACCGGCACCTGTCGATGACCGACCTGGGCCGCACGCTGGCCACCCGCGTGATGCGCAAGCACCGCCTGGCCGAATGCCTGCTCACCCAGGTCATCGGCCTTCCCTGGGAAGAGGTGCACATCGAGGCGTGCCGGTGGGAGCACGTCATGTCCGAGTCGGTCGAGGCGCGGCTGGTGACGCTGCTCGACAACCCCACGGTCTGCCCGCACGGAAACCCCATCCCGGGGCTGGCCGAGCTGGGGGCGCAGGAGGTGACCGACGGCGCGGCCAGCGTGCTGACCTCGATGTCCGAGGCCGCCGGGCCGCGTGACATCCCGGTCGTGGTGCGCCGGATCAGCGAACAAGTGCAAAGCGATCCTGCTGTGATGCTTAAACTCAAGCAAGTTGGGATACAACCCGGACGCGAGGTGACGCTCGCGGCGAGCGACGACGGTGTGCGGGTGACAGGTGACGGTGACGCGAACGACACTCCCGCGGAGCTTCCGCGTGACGTTGCCGCGCACGTTTTTGTCTCCAAGCGCTGACGCGCGCGCAGCCACTTGGTTGAATCCCTCTCGGGAGGCCCTCCACTCTCCCCTGGCCAAGACAGTTGCAGGAGCACCCGTGGTCCGCTGTGCGCACAAGCCACCCCAAGGAGTGGTCTCCGGATGAAGCGATGGGGGGATCTGTCACAAGAAACGGCTGATCACCTTGGTGCCGGGTCCGTTCTGGACCATGCCGAAATGGCAGTGGTCGTGACAGACCGCTTCAGCAATCTCCTCTACTGGAATCCCTTCGCCGAGCAGCTGTTCGGCCGCCCCGGCAACGCGCCGGCGCGTGACGCGTCCGTCCTGTCCCTCGGGATCATGGAGAAGGACCACCCGCTGGCGATCGAGCTGGCCAAACACGTGCTCAAGGGCGGCGTGTGGGAGGGCACGTTCGACGTCAGGCGCGGCGACGGCACGATCGTCTACGTCCGCGCCCAGGCCGTGCCGCTGCGTCACCCGTCCGGGTCGGTCACCGGCATCGTCATCCTGGCCCGCGAGGCCCTGCGCAGCAACGAACGCGAGAAAGACCGTTTCGGGCTCCTCGAACGCATCGGCGAGCGGCTGGCCGGCTCCCTCTACGTCGAGGAGACGCTCAAGCGGGTGGCCGAGATGCTCGTGCCGCAGTTCGCCGACCACTGCTTCATCGAGCTCATGGAGGGCGACCGGCTGGTCCGCCGGGTCTCGGAGCACGTCCAGGGCTGGACCCCGCCCGCGGGCACGTGGAAGCCGGTGGGCGCGGAGATCCGCTACCCCTCCGGCCACTACGCCGACACCGCGCTGCGCCGCCAGGAGACCATCCTCGTCGAGGACTTCTCCACCACCAGCTACCCGTCGCCGCACGAGGGCAGCGCGCGCCTGGCCAGTGAGATCGGCATGACCTCGGCCATCGTCGCCCCCCTGCTGGTGCGCGGCGAGACGCTGGGCCTGATGTACCTCGGCCTGTCCAACCTGACCGACCGGCGCAGCCCCCACTACGACGCCTTCGACCGCGACTTCGTGGGCGCCATCGCCACCCGCGTGGCCCTCGCGATCGACAACGCGCTGCTGTTCGAGGAGGAGCGGCACACCGCCGAGTCGTTCCAGAAGCACCTGCTGCCCAGGGCGCTGCCCCAGCTCGACGGCCTCGACATCGCGGTGCGCTACTACCCGGCGGCCCCGCTCGCCTCCCACGGCCAGGGCATCCAGACCCAGGTCGGCGGCGACTGGTACGACGTGATCCCGCTCTCGGCCGGCCGGGTCGGCATCGTGATCGGCGACGTCGAGGGCAGGGGCGCCAAGGCCGCGGCCATCATGGGCCAGCTCAGGGCGGCGCTGCGGGCCTTCGCGCAGGACGACAAGTCGCCCGCCGACATCCTGGCCAGGCTCGACGAGTGGACCCGCATCATCGCCACCCCCGAGCAGGACGACAACGGCGCCGACGTCAGCATCCCGCCCATCGTCACCTGCCAGTACCTCGTCTACGACGCCTGGTCCCGGCAGCTCTCCTTCGCCAACGCCGGGCACGCGCCGCCGCTGCTGGTGGTCGACGGCCAGTGCCTGGAGATGGACATCGAGGAGGTCGGCCAGCCGCTCGGCGTCCGGGCCAAGGGCCTGCACGCCGACCTGGTCTACAAGGAGGAGACCCGCACCCTCCCGCCGGGCGCGGCGCTGCTGCTCTACACCGACGGGCTGGTCGACCGGCGTCCGGGCCGCGACGGCAGGATGCCGAGCGAGGAGGAGACGCTCGGCGTGCTGTGCGAGAAGCTCGCCAAGATGGCCGACGCCGACGTCGAGCGCATCGCCGACGCCGCCACGATCGCGGTGCCCGGCGAGATCGACGACGACATGGCGATCCTGGTCGTCCGCTCCAGCGACGTCGACCTCGACGTCGAGGAGCGCACCTTCCCGGCCCAGCCGATCATGGTCGGCGAGGCGCGCCGCATGGCCTCCGAGGCGTTCTCCGGCTGGAACGTGCCCGAGGAACGCGCGGAGCTGGCCTGCCTGCTGGTCTCCGAGGTCGTCACCAACGTGGTGCTGCACGCCTCCACCGCCAACTCCCCGCGCCGGGAGCTGGTCGTCGAGGGGCCGCCGCTGCCGTTCGAGGAGTCCTGGGACATGCCGGGCTTCGAGGAGGAGCCGGTCGGCGACAAGGAGTTCACGCTGAGGCTGCGCAGGGGCGAGGAGTCGGTCTGGGTCGAGGTCTTCGACCAGGACCTCCGCCTGCCCCGCATCCGCAGCGCCGGGGAGAACGACGAGGGCGGCCGCGGCCTCTACCTGGTCGACCAGCTGGCCAAGCGCTGGGGATCCCGTCCCACCAGGGAAGGCAAAGCGGTCTGGTTCGAGATTCCCACCCGGAGCAGGTGAGTGGTTCACTGGGCCGCATGGAGCTGGCCTTCGAACGCCGGGGCAGCGGCGAGCCGCTGATCCTCGTCCACGGCATCGGGCACCACTGGCAGGCATGGTTGCCGGTGATGGACCGGCTGGCCGCCGACCACACGGTGATCGCGATCGACCTGCCCGGTTTCGGGGTGTCGCCGCGGCTGCCCGCGGGCATCCCGTACACCGCGGAGTCGCTGGCGGACGCGGTCGAGTCGTTCTGCGCGCTGCTCGGCATCCAGGAGCCGCACGTGGTGGGCAACTCGCTCGGCGGCTACATCGCGCTCGAACTGGCCTCGCGCGGCGTCGTGCGCGCGGCGACCGCGTTGTCGCCGGCCGGCTTCTGGTCGCGCTCCGAGCTGCTCTACTGCCAGACGACGCTGAAGGCCCTGCGGAACTCGGCGCGTGCGATGTCGCCGGAGCAGGCGGTCAGGGCGGCCGGCAACCCGTTCATGCGGGCGGCGTCCAGCGGGGTGCTGGTGGTCCGTCCGAGCCGGCTCGACCCCGCCGGGCTGGTCGCGGCCACGCAGGCGCTGGCGGGGGCGGCGGGCTTCGACGAGACGCTGGAGTCGTTCGGCGGACTGATGCCGCCCGCCCCGCCGAAGTCGCCCATCACGATCGCCTGGGGCGAGCGCGACCGGTTGCTGCCGCGCCGCCAGGCCGTGCGCGCGGCGCGCTGGTCGGGGCAGCGGGTCAGGCTGCTCAAGGGCTGCGGGCACGTGCCGATGAGCGACGATCCGGAGCTGGTGGCCCGGGTCGTGCTGGAGGCCGACCGGGCGGCCTCCTAACGTTCTGCGTTGGCCGCCATGCGGCGCAGCACCTCGACGGCGGTCCGGTACTCCTGCGGGCTCACGCCCTGCGTGACCTGCTGCCGGAAGCGGGTGACCCGCTCGGAGACGGCCGTGTGCACGGCCCGGCCCTCGCCGGTCAGCCGCCCGTCCGCCAGCCATCCCCTCGACGTCAGGCTCTGTACGGCCTCCTCCACTCCCTCGAACGGCGCCAGCACGGCGGCGTTCTCGCCTTGGGCGGTGGCGTGCAGAAGCTGCCACTCCCTGCGCGAGGCGCCGTGGGTGGCCAGGGCCTGGCCCATCGCGTTCTCCAGCAGGTTGTCGAGGTGCTTCACCCAATATCCGATAGGTCTGTCCATGCATGTACGATAGCAACTATATGTATGAAGACAAGGAAATTGCCGCGATCGAGCGGGCGATGGTCGCGATCAGGCGCAGGCAGAGCAGGCGGGCGCTGGCCCGGCAGCACGGCGCGGCGGGCCCCGAGTTCGAGGTGCTCGACGTGATCGAGGCCGCCGGCGGGCGGCTCACCGTGTCGGCGGTCGCCGAGGCGCTCAACGTCGACCAGCCGCGGGCGAGCCGGATCGTGACGGCCGCCGTGACGGCGGGGCTGGTACGGCGGGAAGCCGACCAGGCCGACGGGCGGCGGGCGTGGCTGGTGCTGACCGACGCGGGCGCCGCCGCGCTCACGCAGGCCCGGCAGGCCCGGCAGGCGGCCTTCGCGTCGGCCACCGCCGGCTGGTCGGCGGCCGAGCGGGCCGAGTTCGCCCGGCTGCTGACCCGGTTCGTGCAGGGGATGCCGGGGTGAGCCTTCCCGGCCTCAGCGCATCGTCTGGCCCCAGACGAGCAGCATGGCGATGATGAACACGATCATCACGCCCGCGTAGCCGACGGGGCCGAGCCGGAAGGCCCTGCGCACGCGGTTGAGCCCCCAGGCGAACAGTAACGCCAGGAAAACGAGGAGGATCAGGCCGCCGTCCATGCTGACAGTATGCGGCGCGGCCCGGCCGGGCGCGCGCCCGCCGTCAGAATCCGAAGGACCGGCCGATGATCTCCTTCATGATCTCGGTGGTGCCGCCGTAGATGGTCTGGACGCGGCTGTCCAGCCACGCCTTGGCGACTGGGTACTCCATCATGTAGCCGTAGCCGCCGTGGAGCTGGAGGCAGCGGTCGATGACCTTGTTCTGCAGCTCGGTCGTCCACCATTTGGCCTTGGCGGCGTCCACGACGGTGAGCTGCCGGGCGTTGAGCGCCAGGATGCACTTGTCCACGTAGTGGCGGGCGATCTCCGTCTCGGTCGCCAGCTCGGCCAGGACGAAGCGGGTGTTCTGGAACGAACCGATGTTGCGGCCGAACGCCTGGCGGGTCTTGCAGTACTCGATCGTCTGCTCCAGCACCGTCTCCGCCGCGGCGACCGCCGCCACGGCGATCGACAGGCGTTCCTGGGGCAGGTTGTTCATCAGGTGGAAGAAGCCCTCGCCCTCGTTCGGGCCGAGGCGGTTGGCGACAGGCACGCGCACGTTCTCGAAGAACAGCTCGGCGGTGTCCTGGGCCTTCATGCCGACCTTGTCCAGGTTCCGGCCGCGGTTGAAGCCGTCCATGCCGCGCTCGACCACGATCAGCGTCGTTCCCCTGGCCCCCGCCTCGGGGTCGGTCTTGGCGACCACGACCACGAGGTCGGCGTTGACGCCGTTCGTGATGAACGTCTTCTGGCCGTTGACCACGTAGTGGTCGCCCTCGCGGACGGCGGTGGTCCTGATGCCCTGCAGGTCGCTGCCGGCGCCCGGCTCGGTCATCGCGATCGCGGTGATGAGCTCGCCGGAGGCGAAGCCGGGCAGCCAGCGCTGCTTCTGCTCGTCGTCGGTGAGCTCGACGACGTACGGGGCCATGACGTCGTTGTGCAGCGAGAAGCCCAGGCCGGAGGCGCCGGTCCTGATGATCTCCTCGACGATCACCGCGTTGTAGCGGAAGTCGGTGATGCCGGATCCGCCGTACTCCTCGGGGACGCCGAAGCCGAACATGCCGATCTCGCCGGCCTTCTTCCAGACCTCGCGGGGCACGATGCCGTCCTTCTCCCACTGGCCGTGGTGCGGCACGACCTCGCGGGCCATGAACTCGCGCACGGTTTCCCTGAAGAGCAGGTGCTCCTCGTCGAAGAGGTCTCGCTGCATCGATTCGCCTCCAAGCAGGTGTCGTGCACGACAGAATACGATTCTGTTACCCGGAGGTATACCCGCTTTCGCGGCGGGGGAGGCGGCGGGGGAGGCGGCGGGGGACACGGCAGGGGACACGGCAGGGGACACGGCTTCATCACAAGTGCTGGAACTTGGGGGAAACCGCCTGCGTTGCGGGTGTTTTCGACTCTAAGATCTACCCTCGGTCTATTTGTGATGATCGGAGTGTCCCGTGAGTCGGTGGCGCAAGTCGTTGCTCGCCGCGTCGATCGCATCGGTGGCGGCCGTCGGGGTCGTCGCGTTGCCCGGCGTCCCGGCCTCGGCCGCACCGGCCGACCTGGACGTGCAGTACGAATGCGTTCCCTCCGGGGCCGACAGCATCGTGCGGCACGCACCGGTACGCCTGAACACCCATCTCACCTTCGCCACCGACCTGGTGGTCGGCGACCCGCTGAACTTCACCTGGAAGCTCGACTACGCCGACCACGGACGGCTCCAGTCGCCCGGCTACTTTGCTCCGGGCGCCAACGTGCACGCCACCGGCAACGTCGAGCTGACCAGCAGCTGGCAGGGCATCCTGCAGCCGAAGGGCTCGGTCGAGCAGAAGGGCAAGCTGCGCCCCGACGGCGAACTGTCGCTGCCCGAGTCCCTGAACGACCCCGGCCTGATCGACAAGGTCGGGAACATCAAAGTCACGCCGAAGGACATCGAGCTCGACTTCACCCCGCCGGACGGCACGGTCGTCGCCAACGACGGCAACGAGAGCGACAACCCGACCGACATGAAGGTCAACTACGGCCCCGGCTGGACCTCGATCGACGACCGTCCTGGCTCCGAGAACCACGTGCACAACGACCTGCACGAGACCAACGACCTCGGCGCCTGGGCCGAGCTGAGCTTCACCGGCACCGGCGTGGAGTACATCGGGCCGCACGACAAGGACGCCGGCCCGGTGGACATCTACATCGACGGCAGCAAGGTGGCCACGGAGGACCCCTCGCGCTCCGACGACGACCTGCCGGTCAACGACGACCTCGACGGCGGCTTCACGATCTGGAAGTCGCCGGAGCTGAAGTACGGCAAGCACACCATCAGGATCGTGAACGCCTCCACCAAGCCTGCCTGGCTCGACGCGTTCAAGGTGTCCACCAACACCGCCAAGATCCCGACGGGCTACCACGGCGCGAAGTGCAAGCTCGTCGGCGGGCCGGTCTCGGTGACGGTGACCGTACGGGAGAAGTCGGGACCGACGAACAGCGAGACCCCCACCCCGGACCCGTCGAAGACCCCCACCACGAGCCCCACGCCGACGCTCACCCCGACCGGCACCGGCACGTCCACCGCCACGAGCACCCCCACGCACCGCCACTCCCAGCCCACCCCGACCAACGGGCTCGGGCACGTGGTCGTGGTGCCGGCGGTCACGGGGACGAGCACGAGCACGGCCACGCCCACCGCGACCGGCCCGACGGCGACCACGTACGTCAGGGCGCAGGTGGCCAAGGTGCCCAAGGGCGGGGTGGACACCGGTGAGGCGCCCGACGAGCCGGACCGGCCGTACGGGCTGATGGCCAGTGGGGCGATGTTGCTCATGGGCAGCGCGGGCGGCGGGCTCGCCCTGCGCCGCCGCAGGGCCGCGCACGCGGGAGGAACGAAGTGATGGCCGAGCAGAAGACTCCGATGCAGCGGGCGATGCCCGGGCTGCTGATCGCCGGTTCGCTGGCCGGCGTCGGCGCGATCATGGTGGGCCTGCTCTCCGTGGCGCCCAAGGTGGACGACGGCTCCGGCACGCTGGCCGCCGCCGACCGGCCGACCGCCGTGCAGATCGAGAACGCGGGCGCGTTCGTGCTGCCCGCGACCGTGGGACCGGGTGGCAAGGGCGCGACGCTGACCCCGGCCCGGCCGGACGCGCCGCCGCCGCTGGCCGCGGCCCCGACCGTGCCGCCGATCCCCAAGGCCAGGACGAAGGCCGCCAAGGCCAAGGCGAAGCCCAGCCGGATCAAGATCCCCAAGATCAAGGTGAACGCCCCCATCGGCGGTGTCACCGTGGACATCAAGGGCAACCTGGGCACTCCGCCGCTGACGCGGCCGAACCAGACCGGCTGGTACCGCTTCTCGCCGGTGCCTGGCGAGCTCGGGCCCGCGATCATCAACGGCCACGTCAGCACCCGCAAGGGCCCCGCCGTCTTCGACCGCCTGCGCGAGCTGGCCAAGGGCGACCAGATCTACGTGTACCGGTCGGACGGGAAGGTCACCCGGTTCACGGTGAGCGGGATCGAGCAGGTCAGCAAGTCGGCGTTCCCGACGTCCCGGGTGTACGGGAACACCAAGGACTCGCAGCTCCGGCTGATCACGTGTGGCGGCGTCTTCAACAAGGAGGCGCACAGCTACACGGACAACATCGTGGTGTACGCGACGTTGTCGAAGAAGAAGGGCTGATGGGGTTTTTGGGGCGGATTTTGGGTTTTACGGGAAGTTGACAGGGACAGTTCGTAGGATCTCAACCGAACCGTGACCATCGGCTGGAATTCTGGCACGACTGTTGACACTGCGCTGAAACGGAGATGGACCCGTGCTTACGTCCCAGGCGTGGCGCCGCCTCGCCCACAAGACCTCCGCCTTGGGATTGATGGGCACACTCGCCGTCTCCGTCGGCTCACTGGTCGGCCTGTCCTCCCCCGCCGAAGCGGCGATGGCGGACCCCCTGAAGATCACCTACAACTGCACGGGTGGCGCCCTGCAGGCTGGTCCCGTGATCGTGACGATCACGCCCCCGGCGTCGGTGGAACCGGCCAAGTCGACGACGATCGACTGGACGTTCCCGGCGATCCCGGTGACGAAGGCCCTGACCGCCGGTGAGACCGTCACCACCGGCGGCGGCGACCTCGCGGTGACCGGAGGGACTCCCGCCCAGCTCAAGGGCGCCGGGACAGGCACGACCACGGCGGTCGCGATGGGCCAGACCTACACGCCTCCCAAGATGTCGGCGTCGGTCAGCGTGACCGCGACGACGGGGGGCAACCTCATCCTCGCGCCGGCCACGACGGCGACCGGGACGACGCCGTTGCTGAGCATCAAGATCGGCCAGGACACGACGACCTGCGCCTCCGCGTCGTCCGCCCCCACCACCGTCTCGATCCCGGTTCAGACCGGCGGTGGCGGCACCGGGACCGATGTGGTCCAGTACAAGTGTGACCTGGTGGACACGACGATCAACGATCCGGCCTATCCGGCCGACGTGGACATCAAGATCACCCCCGGCACCCTGCCCACCAACGCCAAGGCGAACGAGGAAGTCAGCATCTCGTGGACCAGCACCATCGATGCCAGCAGCCTTGACACGCTGAAGGCCCCCACCGGCTTCCCCGCGAGCGGCGGCAAGTACTTCCTCAACGTGAAGGCGTCCGGTGCGGGGGTCACCCAGCCCGCGGCGGCCGAGGGCGCGCTGACCAACGTCGTCGTCGGGCAGGACATCACCACGCTGCCCAGCGTCACCCTCAAGGTGAAGCCCACCACGACCGGCACGGTGACGCTCACCCCCGGCGACCTGATCCTCGGCACCTCGGCCACGGCGACCACCGGCAGCGCGATCAAGTGCGTGGCTCCCACGACGGGCCTCAAGAACCACACCTTCCAGGTAGCCGCAGGCTCGGGGACGACCCCGACGCCCACGCCGACCCCCACTCCCACGCCGACCCCCACCCCCAAGCCGACCAAGACCAGCACCGCGACCGTGACCGTCACCCCGCCCGACAAGTCCAAGACGCCCAAGGCGGGGGCCGACACCGGGGCCGGGGGTATGGCGGGGCCTGACGGGCGGTTGTTCGTGCTGACCGGCACCGTTCTGATCGCGGCCGCGGCGGCCGGTGGGCTGGTGCTGCGCCGGCGTACCGCGGGCAGGGGCTGAGCGGCGTGGCCGGGCAGTATCCGTACGGCGGCCCGCCACCGCGGGACCGGGGGAGCACCGCGCTCAGGACCGTGCTGATCGGCGCGGCCATCGCCGGGGTCGTCACGGTCGTGGCGGGCATGCTGATGGTGCTGCAGTCGCCCGAGGAGTACGGCATGGACAGGGACGCCCTGCCCGTGGCCGTGCAGACGCAGGCGGCCGGGCAGCCGCAGCAGGCGTTGTTCCAGGCCCCGCCGGACCAGCCGCCGCCGCTGCCGGAGATCACGCCGGCGCCGCCGATGCTGCCCTCGACGCCGATCCGGATCGTGATCAAGCGGCTCGGCATCAATGCGCCGATCAAGTCGGTGGGGCTGGCCAAGGACGGGACGATCGAGGTGCCGCCGTCCGACAATCCCAACCTGGTCGGGTGGTACCGGAACATGTCCACGCCGGGCCAGGAGGGCCCGGCGGTGCTGCTCGGCCACAAGGACACCCGGACGCGCAGCGCCGTGTTCAGCCGCCTCGGTGAGCTCAAGCACGGCGACACCATCGAGGTCAGGCGTCAGGACAAGACGACCGCCGTGTTCACGGTCGGCGGCGTGGAGCAGGCGAGCAAGAAGACGTTCCCGACCGAGCGCGTCTACGGGAGCCGGGACAACGCCCAGCTCCACCTCATCACCTGCGGTGGTGCCTACGATCGCACCATCGGTCACTACAACGACAACATCATCGTCTACGCGACGATGACGAGCTCCTATCGAAGCTGATTGGCGGAGGCGGGCATGGGCTGGCTGGCGAAGCGGAAACTGCGTACTGGCCCGACGGCGGCCCTGCCCGCCAGACCGGACCCCGCCGAGTTGTTGCGGATCGTCCAACTGGCCGACCCGGACGCCCGGCGCGAGGGCGACGACATCGTGGCGGCCGACGTGCGGGTGTGCGCGCCGGTCGAGGCCGACGCCGAGCTGACCGGCGGGGTGCTGGAGAAGGCGTGGGCCTGCCGGGTCACCGCCGAGGGGCCGCTGCCGTTCGACTTCTTCGACCGTTACCTGGCCGAGGGGCTGGCCTTCCGGCTCAAGGGGCTCGCGGTGTGCCGGGGCGAGGTGAGCGATCCGGCCGACGGCGTGGAGGGCGGTCCCGCCGTCATCCTGCCCGTACGCCCGTCCGCCGACGACCTGGCGCCGCTGCTGGAGCGGGGGGAGGACGAGTTCACGTACACATCGGGCGACATCCGGGCCGCGCTCGTGCCGCAGAAGGGGCAGCCGCCGGCGGTTCGGGAGCTGCTGCCGTTCGCCACCGAGCTGACCGCGATCGAGCTGCGCGGCGAGGAGCCCGTCAAGCTCGGAAGCCTGGCGCTGGAGCTGGCAGAATCGCTGAACGGCCTGGTGGTGGACCGGTGGCGGTTCAGGGTCGACGCCGCGGAGGACCTTCTGGCCCCGGAGTGACGAGCCACAGAACGTCGTTCTGTTGTAGTCTCTCCTCAATAACCGAATAATGCTCGGTTTCCAGGAGGCACTGTGGCAGAGGCGTACATCGTCGGAGCGGTCCGTACTCCGGTCGGCAAGAAGAAGGGCGGGCTTTCCACCGTCCATCCCACCGACCTGGCCGCCCACACGCTGAAGGCGCTCATCGACCGCACCGGCGTCGATCCGGCGGCGGTCGAGGACGTCATCATGGGGTGCGTCATGCAGTTCGGCCCCCAGAGCATGGACATCGCGCGGAACGCCTGGTTGTCGGCGGGTCTGCCCGAGACGACGGCCGGCGTCACGATCGACCGGCAGTGCGGGTCGTCCCAGCAGTCGATCCACTTCGCCGCCCAGGGCGTCCTGTCGGGCACCCAGGACCTGGTGGTGGCCGCGGGCGTGGAGTCGATGAGCATCGTCCCGATGGGCGCGTCGATCACCGCCGCGCTGGAGAAGGGCATGCCCTTCCCGTTCGGCGACAAGTGGGTCGAGCGCTACGGCAAGCAGGAGATCTCGCAGTTCCGCGGCGCCGAGCTGATGTGCGAGAAGTGGGGACTCCAGCGCGACGTGCTGGAGCAGTTCGCCTACGAGTCCCACCAGCGGGCCGCCAAGGCCGTCGCGAACGGCTACTTCAAGGACCAGATCGCCCCCGTCAACGGCGTCGAGGACGACGAGGGCCCGCGGCCCGACACGACGCTGGAGAAGATGGCCGGGCTCAAGACCCTCAAGGAGGGCGGCCAGATCACCGCCGCCACCTCCTCGCAGATCTCCGACGGCTCCGGCGCCGTGCTGATCGCCTCCGAGCAGGCCGTGCGCGAGCACAACCTGACCCCGCGGGCCCGCATCCACCAGCTCGCACTCATGGGCGACGACCCGGTCTACATGCTGACCGCGCCGATCCCGGCCACGCAGCGGGCGCTGCGCAAGGCGGGCATGTCGATCGACGAGATCGACGTCGTGGAGATCAACGAGGCGTTCGCCCCGGTGCCGCTGGCCTGGATCAAGGAGCTGGACGCCGACCCCGCCAAGGTCAACCCCAACGGCGGCGCCATCGCGCTCGGCCACCCGCTGGGCGGCACGGGAGCGATCCTGATGACCAAGCTGCTGCACGAGCTGGAGCGCACGGGCGGCCGTTACGGCCTGCAGACGATGTGCGAGGGCGGCGGCCAGGCCAACGTCACCATCATCGAGCGGCTCTAGCGGAACCGGACCGGAAAAGGGTGAGCGCCGCCTCCCGGGCGTAAGAGGGGAGGCGGCGCTCGCTAACTACCATCCCGGTAGTTGTCTAGCGGCCCTTGGACGGGATGATCCGCCGGGGCGGCACGACCGGGCGCTGCGGCATCTTGGGCAGTTGCCGGGGCGGCACGGGCGTGGCGGTCTTCTTCTTGGCTGAGCGAACTCGCATGCGAAGCTCCTTTACGCGAACTCAGGACGCGGCTCGGTTGAGGGCCGGGCGTCGACGAGCACAGCGTGGCCGCGTCTGTCGGACGATGGACTGAGGTGGCTGCTGTCACAGGTAAAGGCGCATGACCGACAAGCTACGGTCTGTCCGTGACGCCGGGCAACCGAATTAATCGGTCGCCGCGAGCTGCTGCTCGAAGCCCGACACCATGGCCCGCAGGCCCGCGTCGAACCACTGGTCGTAGAAGCGCAGCGCGTCCGGGTCGTGGGTCTCGGCGGTCGAGCCGACCTGGGCCAGGACGTGGCCGAGCACGTAGACGGCCACTGACTGCACCGCGTTGACGGTGTCGCCGGACGGCACGCCCGCCGCCTCGAAGCGGGCCAGCAGGCCGGAGATCAGTTCGGTGCCGAGCCGTACGTCCACCGGGTGGGTGGCCAGCAGCGGGACGGCGCGCGGGTGGGCGAGCAGGAAGCGGCGGTAGGCCACGGCGAACCCGGTCAGCGCCCGCGGCCAGTCGGGGACCGGCGTGTAACCGGCCATGGCCGCGGCGAACAGCCGGTCGACGACCAGGGACACGAGCGCGTCCCGGTTGGGGACGTGGCGGTAGAGCGACATGGCGGCCACTCCGAGGTCGGCGCCCAGGCGGCGCATGGTCAGCGCGTCGGGGCCCTCGGCGTCGAGGATGCCGACGGCCGCGGCCACGATGCGCTCGACGGTGAGCACGGCCGGACGACCCGCCCGCCTGGGTGCCTGAGTCATGCGGTCAGCGTAACGACGATCGTGGTCGCCAGCATGAGCAGGGACAGCAGGCCCACCACCATGTGCTGGACGTCGATGACCACGTCGTGGCCCGCGGTGGGCAGGACCTTCCAGGTGCGGCTGTACTCGCGCCGGTAGAGCTCGCGCTGCTCGGCCGTGGCCGGGCCGAAGTAGGGCAGCCACCAGCTCCGCACGTGCCCGGCCACGACCAGGACGCACAGGACGGTCGCGGCGATGAGCGACCACGTGCGGTGCAGCCCGATGCCGGCCGCGATGAGCAGCGGGAACGGGTAGTTGATCGCGGCGGCCAGGGCCCGGCCTCTGACGTTCGCGCCGTTGAGGTCGTTGAGCGGGAACATGGGCACCCAGTCGGTGAGGACGAGCCAGGCGAGCCACACGAGCGGGACGGTGACGGCGACCGCGATCATCGGGTTCTCCTCGAATTTGCTTACTTGATAAGCTTACACAGTACACAAATTCGGACCACGGCGGTCGAGAGCCCGGCGAGAGCCGCGGCGAGCAGGGTGACCGACAACGACGCCGGGAAGTAGGTGAGCTGCTCCCAGGTCACGTACCGCCCGTTGAGCAGCACGGAGACCCAGTTCGGATAGAACGCGAACAGCAGGACCGGCAGCAGCACCGGCACCAGCCGCAGGGCGATCTGCCACCACGGCCGCCCCGACCGCCTGGACGCCCACCGCCGCGCCCGCAGCACGCCCATGACCCCGAGGCCGGCCGCCACGACGGCGAGCAGCCCCAGCACCAGGTCGTAGAGCTGCCGGTCGCCGCCCAGGGCCGCCGGCGCGCGGCCCTCGCTCATCGCGGCCAGGCCCCGCATGATGTCGTAGGTCGGGTCGTAGAGCGAGGCGCCGTTGGTCATGACGGCGAAGCCGTAGCCGGTCTTCGGCGAGACGGCCTCGACGGCGTTGTAGGTGAACAGGTTGCCGGAGTGCACGAGCAGGCCGGACTCCTCCTCCAGGCTCCAGCCCATGCCGTAGCCGTGGAGGCCGGGCTTGTGCATGGTCTCCAGGCTCTGCTTCTTGACCAGTGGGCGGCCGGCGTCGTTCTGGGCGATCAGCCACTTGCCCATGTCCGCGGCGGTCGTGATGACCGCGCCCGAGCCGCTGCCGTCGAGGAACCCGGACGCCTCCGGCCGGGGCAGCCACATGCCGTAGACCGAGACGAAACCGTCCGCCGGCCGGACGGCCTGGGCGCTCACGGCGCTGCCGGTCATGCCGAGCGGGCCGAAGACGCGGTCCTTCATGTAGGCGTCGAACGGGTGGCCGCTCGCGGTCTCGACAAGGCGGGCGGCCAGGTCGTAGTTGACGTTGCAGTAGGCGTACCGGCTGCCCGGGTCGGCGGCCAGGCGGCCCTCGGCCAGGCGGGCGGTGTAGTCGGCCAGCGAGCTTGCGGACTCCAGGTCGCCGATGTCCAGCGAGCTGTCGGACAGCCCGGAGGTCTGGTTCAGCAACTGGCGCACGGTGATCCTGGTGTGGCGCGGGTCGGCCATCCGGAACCCGGGCAGCTGCCCGGCCACCGGCTCGTCCAGCGCGATCTTCCCTTGCTCCACCAGGGTCATCACGGCCATCGCGGTGAACGACTTGCTCACCGAGGCCACCCGCATCGGCGTGGCCGCGGTGACCGGACGCCCATCGGAGTCCTCGCCGTAGCCGGCGGCGTGCACGACCTTGTCGCCGCGGGTCACCACGACGGACAGCCCCGGCACGCCGGTGGCCTCCAGCGCCTCGCGCAGGTAGGAGTCCACGGCGGCGGGGGTCGGCTCGGCGGGGGCCGAGGCGAGGGCCGGGGCCGCGGCGGGGGTGAGGGTCAGGGCCGCGGCCAGCCCGGCGAGGGCGATCTTCAAGCTCATGCAGGCAAACGTACGGAGAACGCCCCCACCGCCGAATCTGCCGACGGTCTAGTGCCACCCCCGACGAAAGTCAGGTCTCCGTGGCGGACGGCAGCCGCTCCGGCACCGCGTCGTGGTACCGGAGCCTCGGGGCGCCGGCCGTCGTCGCGCTGGGCGTGCTTAAAGCCCTCAGGCGGGCAGTACTCCCAGCACATGACGGCGCACCGTCGGGAGGGTGCCATGACTGAGCAGACCACGTACGCGGAGAGCAGGCAGGTCGGCGAGCAGGCCAGGGAGCGCGAATGGACGCTCCCCAGCTTCGCCAAGCAGCTGTTCCTCGGCGATCTCCGGCTGGACCTGGTGCATCCGGCGCCCGGGCTGCCGGCCGAGGCCGCCGAGCGGGGCGAGGAGTTCGTCCGGGCGGTGCGGCGCTTCCTGGAGACCCAGGTCGACCCGGCCCTCATCGAGCGCACCGCGCAGGTGCCCGACGAGGTGGTCAAGGGCCTGGCCGCCCTCGGGGCGTTCGGCATCACGATCGGCACCGAGTACGGCGGCCTCGGCCTGCCCTACCTGTACTACTGCCGCACCCTCACGCTGGTCGGCTCCTACTGCCCCGCCCTGGCCACGCTGCTGTCGGCGCACCAGTCGATCGGCGTGCCGCAGCCGCTCAAGCAGTTCGGCACCGAGGAGCAGAAGCGGGAGTTCCTGCCCCGGTGCGCGGCCGGCGAGATCTCCGCCTTCCTGCTCACCGAGCCGGACGTGGGCTCCGACCCCGCCCGCCTGTCCACGACCGCCGTGCGCGACGGCGACGACTACGTGCTGAACGGCGTCAAGCTCTGGACGACGAACGGCGTCGTCGCCGACCTGCTGGTGGTCATGGCCAGGACGGGCGGGAAGATCAGCGCGTTCGTGGTCGAGGGGAACAGTCCTGGCATCACGGTCAGGCGTCGCAACAGCTTCATGGGCCTGCGCGGCATCGAGAACGGCGTCACCGAGTTCTCCCAGGTCAGGGTGCCTGCCAAGAACCTGATCGGCAAGGAGGGCCAAGGGCTGCGGATCGCGCTCACCACCCTCAACACCGGCCGCCTGTCCCTCCCGGCGACCTGTGCGGGCAGCGTCAAGTGGGCCGTGAAGATCGCCCGTGAGTGGGGCAACGCCCGCGAGCAGTGGGGGCGCAAGGTCGGCCGGCACGAGGCCGTGGCGACCAAGATCGCCTTCATCGCGGCCACGGCGTACGCGCTGGAGGCCGTCAGCGAGCTCACCGCCCGCCTGGCCGACGACCGGCGCAACGACATCAGGATCGAGGCCGCCCTCGCCAAGCTGTACGCCACCGAGCTGTCGTACCGGGCGCTGGACGAACTGGTCCAGATCAGGGGCGGCCGCGGCTACGAGACCGCCGAGTCGCTGGCCGCCCGCGGCGAGCGCGGCGTGCCCGCCGAGCAGATGCTGCGCGACGCCCGCATCAACCGCATCTTCGAGGGCTCCTCCGAGATCATGCACCTGATGATCACCCGCGAGGCCGTGGACGCGCACCTGACCGCGGCCGGCGAGCTGATCAACCCCGAGGCGTCCCCCCAGGAACGTGCCCGCGCGCTCGGCCGGGCGAGCCGCTTCTACGCCGGGTGGCTGCCGACCCTGGTGGCCGGCTCGGGCAGCCTGCCCACGGGCTACACCGCCTTCGGCCCGCTGGCCCAGCATCTGCGGTTCGTGGAGCGGACCAGCAGGAAGCTGGCCCGGTCCACCTTCTACGGCATGTCCCGGTGGCAGGGGAGGCTGGAGCACAAGCAGTCCTTCCTCGGCCGGATCGTCGACATCGGGGCCGAGCTGTTCGCCATGACGGCCGTCTGCGTGAAGGCCGAGGAGGACGCCGACGACCTCGGGCGCAGGCCGTACGAGCTGGCCGACACCTTCTGCCGCCAGGCCCGGCGCCGCGTCCGCACGCTGTTCGACGAGCTCTGGGACAACAGCGACGAGCAGGACGCGCGCCTGGCCCGGTACGTGCTCGACGGCCGCTACGAGTTCCTGGAGGAGGGCATCCTCGACCCGTCCATCGAGGGCCCGTGGATCGGCACGCCGGACGGCGGCGAGAACGTGCGGAGAAAGATCCTGTGACGCCCGGTCTAGACCGGTTGTGAGCTTTTTCTGCCCTGAGTGTTTTCAAACCGATACCAGCCGGTATAGACCGGCTGCTGAACACAGGCTTACTCTGGCGCAAACGCGTTGAGCTGTGGCTCTCGCACCCCTCATCCCTTTGGACGGGGTCAGGTGGCTGGTACGGACCAGCGACCCGTCCGACGAGAAGGCGGTATCACCAGTGAACATGAAGCTTGTGGGCGGCGCCGCTCTCGGCCTTGCCACGATGCTGGTCCTGTCCAGCTGCGGCTCCGACGGCGGTTCGGGTGGCGGCGGGAACGACACCCAGGCCTCGGGCGGCGGCCAGGTCACCCTCAAGATGGTCGCCGCCGACTACGGCGACGGCCCCGGCAAGCCGAACTCGGGCGAGACGTTCTGGAAGGGCGTCGTGGACGAGTTCCAGGCGGCCAACCCCAACATCAAGGTCGATGTCCAGGTCATCAACTGGAACGACATCGACAAGCAGGTCGCCACCATGGTCCAGAACGGCCAGGTGCCCGACATCCTGCAGACCGGCGACTACTCCGGTTTCGTCAAGGACGGCCTGCTCTACAAGGTCGACGAGGTCCTGTCCCCGAACGTCTCCGGCGACATGCTGCAGAAGTTCGCCGACTTCGGCAAGGTGGACGGCACCGGCTACGGCATCCCGTTCGTCTCCTCCGCCCGCGCGCTGTTCTACAACAAGGACCTGTTCACCAAGGCCGGCATCGCCGAGCCGCCCAAGACCTGGGACGAGCTCAAGGCCGCCGCCGAGAAGCTGAAGAAGGCCGGCGTGAGCCAGCCGTTCGGCCTCCCGCTGGGCCAGGAGGAGGCCCAGGGCGAGTCGTTCCTGTGGATGCTGGGCAACGGCGGCGGCTACAAGGACGCCTCCGGCAAGTGGGCCATCAACTCCCCGCAGAACGTCGAGACCTTCACCTACATGAAGGGCCTGGTCGACGCCGGTCTCACCAGCCCGAACCCGGGCACCAAGGACCGCAAGACGGTCTGGGAGGACTTCGGCGCGGGCAAGGTCGGCATGGTCAACGGCGGGCCCATGTCCATCCCGATCTTCGACGCGGCCGGCCTGAAGAACTACGGCGTCACGGCGATCCCCGGCAAGTCCGGCCCGCTCGACACCACCCTCGGCGTCATGGACTGGATCATGGCGTTCAACAAGAACGGCCACGCCGCCGAGATCAAGAAGTTCTTCGACTTCTTCTACACCGGCAACGCCGCGCAGAAGATCTCCGACACCTACAAGCTGCTGCCCGTCACCAACGGCGGCATCCAGAAGCTGTCGGGTGACGAGAAGCTCAAGCCGTTCCTCGACGCGCTGCCCAACGCCAGCTTCTACCCGTTCCAGGACCCGAAGTGGGCCGAGGTGAACCCGGCGATCAAGCAGACCATCGGCGGCGCCGTCAAGGACGACCCGGCCAAGGTCCTCGGCGAGCTGCAGAAGACCGCCGAAGCCAGCTGATCCAGCGGGTGTCTGTGGAGCCGGCGCGCGGGTCGCGTCCCCGCGCCGGCTCCACCGTCATGGAAGGTTCCTCATGAGAAGCTTGCGCGCCTTCGAACCCCTGGCCTGGATCGGGCCGGCCGTGGTGCTGATCGCGCTGGTCGTGCTCTGGCCCGTGATCGAGATGATCCGGTCGTCGTTCCTCAAGATCAGCCGGTTCGGAGTGGTCCAGGGAAACAACTTCCCGGACAACTACACGAAGCTGTTCGGCGAGAAGGACTTCGCCGACATCATGATCCGCAGCGTGATCTGGGTGGTCGCGGTCGTCGCGCTCACCGTGCTGATCTCGCTCGCCCTCGCCCAGCTGTTCAACCAGCGCTTCCCCGGCCGCAAGATCGCCCGCTGGGCGCTCATCGCGCCCTGGGCGGCCTCGGTGCTGATGACGGCGATCATCTTCAAGTGGATGCTCGACCCCGAGGTCGGCGTGATCAACCAGATCAGGGTGAAGCTCGGGTTCATCGACGCGATGGGCGGCGCCTCCGCCGACCAGCTCGGCGACGCCTCCAGCGCGATGCCGTGGCTGGTGTTCGTGGCGGTCTTCGTCTCGGTGCCGTTCACGACGTACGCGCTGCTGGCCGGGCTCGCGACCATCCCCGCCGACGTCTACGAGGCGGCCAAGATGGACGGCGCCACCAAGCTCAGGACGTACTGGTCGATCACGCTGCCGCTGCTGCGCCCCGCGCTCACCGTCGCCGCGCTGATCAACGTGATGAACGTCTTCAACAGCTTCCCGATCATCTGGGCGATGACCCACGGCCAGCCGGGCTACTCGACGGCCACCTCGACCATCCTCATGTTCATCCTCAAGGGCTCGAACATCGGTGAGTCGGCCGCGATGTCCGTCGTGAACTTCGGCATGGTGATCGTGCTGACCGCGATCTTCCTGAAGGTGTCGCGCTGGAACAAGGAGGTGGCGTGATGGCCGTGCAGACCATGTCCAAGGCCGGCACCCGCCACCAGCCCGGCCACCGCGGACGGGCGCAGCGCCGCATGCCGAGGCTCAAGACCGTGATCGTGGCGGCCGCGGCCTACATCGTCGCGTTCGTCTTCCTGTTCCCGTACCTCGTCATGCTGCTGACCTCGCTGCGGTCGCAGGACTCGCTGCGCGAGGTGACGTTCTGGCCCGACGAGTGGGTGTGGTCGAACCTCGCCAACTTCTGGACCAGCGGCCTGGCCGGGAACCTGTGGGTGACGCTCAAGGTCGCCGGCGGCTCGACGATCCTGGTGCTGCTCGTGGCGCTGCCGGCCGCGTACTACTCGGCCCGGCACAAGTTCCGGGGGCGCACGGCGTTCCTGATCCTGGTGCTGATCACCCAGATGTTCCAGCCCACGGCCATGCTCGTCGGCATCTACCGCGAGTTCTACCAGTTCGGCCTGGTGGACTCGATCTGGTCGCTGATCCTGGTCAACGGCGGCTTCAACCTGGCCTTCGCGGTGTGGATCCTGAACGCCTACTTCGCCTCGATCCCGCGTGAGCTGGAGGAGGCCGCCTTCATCGACGGCAACGGCCGCTTCGGCGCGTTGTTCCGGATCACGCTGCCGCTGGCCATGCCGGGCGTGATCACCGCGCTGATCTTCACGTTCATCGCGGCGTGGAACGAGTTCGTGGTCGCCCTGACCCTGACCACGACCCCGGCCAACCAGCCGCTCACGGTCGCGCTGAACTCGTTCATCGGCCAGTACCAGGTGGACTGGCAGAACCTCTTCGCGGGCTCGGTGATCGCCACCATCCCGGTGATCATCCTGTTCGCGCTGATCGAGCGGAAGGTCGTCGGCGGACTGACCGCCGGCTCGATCAAGTAGAAAACGTCCGGCCGCCACCAACCCACCGGGTGGCGGCCGGGCTCTGCTTCTGCGGGCTACTTCTGCGGGACGCGGGCCACGCAGAACACCGTCTGGCCGAACGGCGGGGTGATGAACCGCTCGATCAGCCGCGTGGCCGGGACCACCGTGCGGTCGTAGATCTTGACCAGCCGCGGGTCGGGGTAGCCCACGCCGCCCCGCCGGACCGCCGCCCACCAGGCGATGCCGCCCAGGAAGTTGATCGGCTTGAGCACGTCGATGTCGAGCCCCGCCTTGGCCACCGTGGCGCGCAGGGTCTTCGGCGTGTAGCGCTGGACGTGGCCGACCTTGCGGTCGAAGTCTCCGTAGAGCTGCATGTAGCCGGGCACCCAGATGATGATCCGGCCACCGGGCAGCGTGACGCGGGCCAGCGAGCGCAGCGCCTCGGCGTCGTCCTCGATGTGCTCCAGCACGTTCATCATGACGACGGTGTCGACCTTGTCCTTCAGCGGGATCTCGGTCGGCAGGCCGAACTGCAGGACGTCGATGTCGTCGCGGCCCTCGAAGCGCTTCTCCAGCTGCTCGACGCAGTAGGGGTCGAAGTCGCTGACGACCAGGCGGTCGAGCCGCGGCAGGAACTGCTCGGCGAAGTGGCCCAGCCCGGAGCCGATCTCCAGCATCGAACGGCCGACGTGCGGGGCGACCATGTCGAACTCGTACTGCCGATAGTTCTTGGCCTCGTCCCCACCCAGGTGGTTCTCCAGGGCCTCGTCACCGGCCGCCGGCTGCACTACACGGTCATACCCAGAAGACATAGTCCCGTTCCTTTGAGGGGCAGACGGATTGCACGAGTCTAATGCCCCTGAGGATGACCTGATGCGTGAAACACCCTTCCCCGCGCGTGGGGGGATGCGATGGAATCTGACACGCCATGGACGACGACGAGGCGATCGCCCGCTCGCTCGACGGTGACCTGGGGGCCTACGAGGTCCTGGTCGCCAGGTACAGCGCGCTCGCCCATCGCACCGCCGCCATGCTCGGCGCGGGCGACGAGGCCGAGGACGTCGTGCAGGAGGCGTTCGTCAAGGCTTTCCGCCATCTGCCCAAGTTCCGGCGGGACGCGCCCTTCCGGCCCTGGTTGCTGCGGATCGTGGCCAACGAGACGCACAACCTGACCCGGGCCCGCGGGCGCCGCTCCGACCTCGCCGTACGGCTCACCGCCGCCGACCCCGCCGGTCCGGTGGCCCCCGACGACCCGGCGGGCGCGGCCGTCGCCACCGACCGGCGGGCCCGGCTGCTGGCTGCCGTGCGCGGCCTGCCCGAGCGGGAACGCCAGGCGGTCGTGTGCCGGTACTTCCTGCAACTGTCGGAGGCGGAGACGGCCCAGGTGCTCGGCTGGCCGGTCGGTACCGTCAAGTCCAGCACCCATCGGGGGCTGGCCCGGCTGAGGGAGGAGGTGGGCGGTGAACTCGCATGACCCCTTCGACGACCTGGAAGCCGAACTGACCGCGCTCGGCCCCCTCCTCGACGCCCCGTCCCCGCCGCCGGACGACGTCGCCGCCGCCGTCCGGGCCCGCCTGGAGCTCCAGCCTCAGAAGCGCAGGCGGCGGACACGACGGACACGGCGGGCTCGGTGGCGGATCGTGGTGGCCGTCGTGCTGGCCGTCGTAGCCGTCACGGCCGCCACCCCCCAGGGCCGCGCCGCCGTGGCCCGGGTCCTCCGCCTGGCCGGCATCGAGCTGCAGCTCGGCGACACACCGCCCACCCCGGTACGGACCACCGCCAACCTCCCCGGCGAGCACCCGGTGGCCCCGGACGACCTGCCGGGCCTGGTGAGGTTCCAGGTCAGGACCCCGGCCGAGCTCGGGCCCCCCGCCCGCGCCACCGTCGCCGACCAGGGCCGGCTGGTGTCGATGTTCTGGCCGGACGGCGTCCGGCTCGACCAGTTCCAGGGCGGCGTGGACCCGTTCTTCTTCAAGAAGCTCGGCCCGCCCTGGCCCGACTACGTCGAGATGGCCGGGACCACGGCCTGGTGGATCCCCGGCGCGCATCCGCTCGGCTACATCCGCCGCCAGGACGGCACCGAGATCCCCCTGCGCCAGGCCGCCCCCACCCTCGTCTGGCAGCGGGACGCGCTCACCTACCGCCTGGAGGGCGCCGGCACCAGGGAACGGGCGGTGCGGATCGCCGGGTCACTCCGGTGAGCCGGTCAGCCAGTCGTCCACGCCCTTGAGCAGCTCCTTGCGCACAGCCTCCGGCGCGGTCGAGGACCGGATCGACTGCCGGGCCAGCTCGGCGATCTCGGCGTCGGAGAACTCGTAGACCTCCCTGGCCAGCTCGTACTGGCGCAGCAGCCGGGTGCCGAACAGCAGCGGGTCGTCGGCGCCCAGCGCGATCGGCACCCCGGCGTCGAACAGCCGCCGCAGCGGCACGTCCGCCGCCCGCTCGGCCACCCCCAGCCCCACGTTGGACGTCGGGCACACCTCGCAGCAGATCTGCCGGTCGGCCAGCCGCTGCATCAGCCACGGGTCCTCGGCCGCCCGCACGCCGTGCCCGACCCGGTCGGCGCCCAGGTCGTCGATGCACTGGCTCACGCTGCGCGGTCCGAGCAGCTCGCCGCCGTGCGGCACGGCCAGCAGCCCGCCGCGCTTGGCGATGCGGAAGGCCCGCTCGAAGTCGCGCGCCGCGCCGCGCCGCTCGTCGTTGGACAGGCCGAAGCCCACCACGCCCCGGTCGGCGTACTGGGTGGCGAGCCTGGCCAGGGTGTTCGCGTCGAGCGGATGCCTGGTCCTGTTGGCCGCCACGATCACCGGCATGTGCACCCCGGCGTGCTCGGCGGCCTGCCGCGCCGCGTCGAGCATCAGCTCCAGCGTGGCCGTGAGCCCGCCGAACCGCGCGGCGAACCCGGACGGGTCCACCTGGATCTCCAGCCACCGGGAACCGGCCGCCGCCTCGTCCTCGGCCGTCTCGCGCAGCAGCCGGTAGACGTGCTCGGGACGGCTCAGCACGGACCTGGCGATGTCGTACAGCCGCTGGAACCTGAACCAGCCGCGCTCGTCGGTGGCCCGCAGCCGCGGCGGCCAGTCCTGCTCCAGCGCGTCGGGCAGGTGCAGCCCCTGCTCCCTGGCCAGCTCGATCAGCGTCGAGTGCCGCATGGAGCCGGTGAAGTGCAGGTGGAGATGGGCTTTGGGCAGCGTGTGCAGGGGCCGGTGCATTTCCATATTTTGCCACTGGCCCCAGGCGCGGATTCGCATGTCGCCCAAGGCTGCGGGACCGGCATCGGCACGGTAGAGATCGGCCGGATCGGGGGATCAACCGTCCGTGATCCATGAGGGTGCGGGCGTCGCGGGGCAGGGCCGGCGCGCGCTGCTCGCCGGACTGGCGTTCGCGGTGACCGCTCTGGCCATCTACGCCCTGTTCCATTCGGGTTTCGGCCGTCCGCACCCGCCTTCTGCGGGTTCGTCGTACGTGCCCCCGCCGCCCCTGAAGGCGCCGTCCGCCCCTGGCGCGGCGGCGGCGCGGGCCGAGCCGCCGCTCGCGGTCGTCTCCGACGACCTCTGGCTCACCTACCTGCCCCGCGGCCTGCGCCGCAGCGGCGGCGGCCCGATCGCCCCCGACGGCGTCCGGGCCAGGTACGGCACCGCCAAGCGCTACGTGGAGGCCCAGGTCGAGCACGGCACGGTGGCCGCCGACTGGGACACCTACCGCGCGCACGCCGGCGTGCTGGACCCCCGCGAGACCACGATCAGGGGCCGGCCCGCGGTCGTCGGCGCGCATCCGCGCGGCGGCAGGGTGATCGCCTGGCTGGAACGCCCCGGCACGGGCGTCTGGATCCGGGTGAGCGACTCACTCGGCGCCGAGCTGCTGCCTATTGCCGCCTCGGCCCGTGCTCCTGTAGGAGACTAGGAGCCTTTTCCCTGGTTGATCCCACGAGTCATGGGGGGACGATGCGGCGCCCGGCAGCGGTGTTCATCACGTTCGCGCTGGCCACGGGCACGGGCGGGTGCGGCGGCGACACGCCGCGACCGCCCAGCACCACCCCGCCGCCGCCGTCGGCGAGCGAGCCGGCGACCGGGAAACCCGTCACGCTGGCCTGCGGATCGACCAGGCTGGAGATCCCCGGCGCGCCCCCGCCCCTGGCCCGCGCCGGCACCTTCGGCCGCCTGGGCGCGCTCGCCAGGCGGCTCACGGTCAGGGGCGTGACGTGGCGCGACGACGAGGACGAGCAACTGCGGGTGGGCGTGGTGTGCGGCGTGCGGACGGCCGAGCAGTTCGCCACGCTGGTGGCCCGCTCGACCCTGACCGCCTACCGCGGCAAACCCGCGCTGCGCTGGACGAGCCGCGACGGCCTGCGCAACTTCATGTGGCTGGAGAGCCCCGGCACGGCCGTCTACCTCGCCGCCACGCCCGGCATGACCGCCCAGCTCCGCCAGACCGCCGCCGCCGTCAGACCCGCCGCCTCCTGAACCGCTTCCCGAGACGCTGCCTGGGCCGCTTCGTGAGCCGCTTCGTGAGCCGGCGTAGGCGCCCCGCCGCGGCCCCGGAAGCCGGCAGGGCGCCCCGTGAGCCGCTCAGTGAGCCTCGGACAGCAGCTTGGCCATCCGGCTGACGCCCTCGACCAGATCGTCGTCACCGAGGGCGTAGGACAGCCGGAAGTAGCCGGGGGTGCCGAACGCCTCGCCCGGCACGACCGCCACCTCGGCCTCCTCCAGGATCAGCTCGGCCAGCTCCGCCGACGACCCGGGCCGCCGGCCGCGCAGCTCCTTGCCCAGCAGCTCCTTGACCGACGGGTACGCGTAGAACGCCCCCTTCGGCTCCGGGCAGAACACGCCCGGGATCTCGTTGAGCATCCGCACCATGGTCTGGCGCCGCCGGTCGAAGGCCGACCGCATCTCCGCCACGGCCGACAGGTCGCCGGAGACCGCGGCCAGCGCGGCCCTCTGCGACACGTTGGCCACGTTGGAGGTGGCGTGCGACTGCAGGTTGGCGGCGGCCTTGACCACGTCGGCCGGGCCGATCAGCCAGCCCACCCGCCAGCCGGTCATCGCGTACGTCTTGGCCACGCCGTTGAGGATCACGACCCGGTCGCCCAGCTCGGGCACGGCCGTGGCGATGCTGGTGAACTCGGCGCCGCCGTAGACCAGGTGCTCGTAGATCTCGTCGGTGACCACCCACAGCCCGTGCTCGGCCGCCCACCGGCCGATCGCCACCGTCTCCTCGCGCGAGTAGACCGCGCCCGTCGGGTTGGACGGCGAGACGAACAGCAGCACCTTCGTGCGCTCGGTACGGGCCGCTTCGAGCTGCTCGACGCTGGCCAGGTAGCCCGTGGACTCGTCGGTCACCACGTCGACCTGCACGCCCCCGGCCAGCTTGATCGCCTCGGGGTAGGTCGTCCAGTAGGGGGCGACCACGATGACCTCGTCGCCCGGGTCGAGCAGCGTGGCGAACGCCTCGTAGACGGCCTGCTTGCCGCCGTTGGTGACGAGCACCTGGGACGGCTCGACGGAGTAGCCGGAGTCGCGCCGCGTCTTGTCGGCGATGGCCTGCTTCAGCTCGGGAAGGCCGCCCGCCGGCGTGTACTTGTGGTTGCGCGGGTCGCGGGCCGCCTCGACCGCTGCCTCGACGATGTAGCCGGGCGTCGGGAAGTCGGGCTCGCCGGCGCCGAAGCCGATGACCGGGCGGCCGGCGGCCTTCATCGCCTTCGCCTTGGCGTCCACCGCGAGCGTGGCGGACTCGGAAATCGCGGAGATTCTTGCGGAGATACGGGGTCGCGTGGACATGCCTCCCATGCTCCCACGCGGGCGTGACCTGGGCGATCAGGTTTGGGTTCGACGTACCGGGCAATCCCCCGTATGCTTTCGCCTGGTCCTTCCGCCGCATGTCGGCGAGCGGTTCGGTCCAGGCAGTGAGTCAATCAGGGTAGTGTGGTTGACGACATAGGGCACTGGCGCAATTGGTAGCGCACCGGTCTCCAAAACCGGCGGTTGGGGGTTCGAGTCCCTCGTGCCCTGCGAGTGCGGTCCGCGCAATAATGGCGTGTAAGCGCGCCGCAAAACTGCGTTGGATACGACAGATTCAGGTGAGGACTGTGGCGATCGACACGCGCGGCGAGACCGCAGGCAAGCCCAGTGGCGAGAAGAAGACACGCACTTCACCTGCCCTTTTCTACCGGCAGGTCGTCAACGAGCTCCGCAAGGTCATCTGGCCGACACGCAAGGATCTCATCACCTACACCACGGTCGTTCTGGTATTCGTTCTGATCATGGTGGCGATCGTTTATGGGCTCGACGCCGCTCTGGGCTGGGCCGTCCTCCGCGTCTTCGGCGGGGAGTGATCCCGCCTAGCTCGACACCGTGTGGTGTCGGCTGACGGCGACACCATTCGATTCGAGGAAATGAGGAAAGGTCACGTGTCCGAGTCTTCTGTTCCGGCCGAGGAACCCCGCGACGAGCGGGGCGACGACGAGCTGGGAGAGGCCACCGACGAATGGGGCGACGAGCTGGGTGAGGCTCGCGACGAAGGCGTCGAGGCGGCTCTCCAGGAGGCCGACGAGACCGACGAGGTCGAAGAGTCGGAGGAGGCCCCCGCCGACGCGGAGGCCGAGATCCTGCCCGACGTCGACCCGGTCGAGGAGTTCAAGAGCTCCCTGCGCGGGCTCCCCGGCGAGTGGTACGTGATCCACTCCTACGCCGGCTACGAGAACCGCGTGAAGTCCAACATCGAGAGCCGCAACGTGTCGCTCAACATGGAGGACTACATCTACCAGGTCGAGGTGCCCACGCACACCGTCCAGGAGTTCAAGAGCGGCAAGAAGGTCCCGGTCAAGGAGCGCGTGCTGCCCGGCTACGTCCTGGTGCGCATGGAGCTGACCGACGAGTCCTGGGCCGCCGTGCGCAACACGCCCGGCGTGACCGGTTTCGTCGGCCTGTCCAACAAGCCGAGCCCGCTCAGCCTCGACGAGGTCGCCAAGCTGCTGGCGCCCGAGCCGACCGAGGAGGCCAAGAAGGCCACCACCAAGGCGGCCAGCGGCCCCACGGTCGAGTTCGAGATCGGCGAGTCCGTCACGGTCATGGACGGCCCCTTCGCCACCCTGCCCGCCTCGGTCAGCGAGATCAGCCCCGAGTCGCAGAAGCTCAAGGTGCTCGTCTCGATCTTCGGTCGTGAGACCCCGGTCGAGCTCTCGTTCAACCAGGTCTCGAAGATCTAAGACGATCACCTACACTTAGACGTTCGGTCGGCCGCCTTTCGCGAAGGGTGGCCTTCCGACATGTCCGGGCGCATCCGCGTCCGGACGGCATCACGATCAGGACCCGGAGAAGGACTCATGCCTCCGAAGAAGAAGATCGCGGCGCTCGTCAAGGTCCAGCTCCCCGCTGGCCAGGCCACGCCCGCTCCGCCGGTCGGTACCGCCCTCGGTCCCCACGGCGTCAACATCATGGACTTCGTCAAGCAGTACAACGCTGCCACGGAGTCCCAGCGGGGCAACATCATCCCCGTTGAGATCACCATTTTCGAAGACCGCAGCTTCACCTTCATCACGAAGACGCCCCCGGCGCCTGAGCTGATCAAGAAGGCCCTGGGTCTCGACAAGGGCAGCGCCGTCCCCCACAAGGACAAGGTCGGCCGGCTGACGCGCGAGCAGCTGCGCAGCATCGCCGAGACCAAGATGCCCGACCTCAACGCCAACGACGTCGAGGCTGCAGAGAAGATCATCGCCGGCACCGCCCGGTCGATGGGCATCACGATCGCCGACTAAGACCTTTCCCAGATCCGTGGGAGGGCCGGGTCCCGGCCCGCGTACCACAAGGAGACAGACATGAAGCGCAGCAAGGCGCACAAGGACGCGGCGGCCAAGGTCGACCGCGACAAGCTCTACACGCCCGCCGACGCCGCGAAGCTGGCCAAGGAGACGTCGACCACCAAGTTCGACGCCACCGTGGAAGTGGCGCTGCGGCTGGGTGTCGACCCTCGCAAGGCCGACCAGATCGTGCGCGGCACGGTCAACCTCCCGCACGGCACCGGTAAGACCGCCCGGGTCCTGGTCTTCGCGACCGGTGACCGTGCCGAGGCAGCCCGCGAGGCGGGCGCCGACATCGTCGGCGCCGACGAGCTGATCGACGAGATCGCCAAGGGCAACCGGCTCAACGAGTTCGACGCCGTGGTCGCCACCCCCGACCTCATGGGCAAGGTCGGCCGTCTGGGCCGCGTGCTCGGCCCGCGCGGTCTCATGCCCAACCCCAAGACCGGCACCGTGACGCCCGACGTCGCCAAGGCCGTGACGGAGATCAAGGGCGGCAAGATCGAGTTCCGCACCGACCGGCAGGCCAACCTGCACTTCATCATCGGCAAGACGTCGTTCCCCGAGCGTCAGCTCATCGAGAACTACGCCGCCGCCCTTGACGAGGTGCTGCGTCTCAAGCCGTCGGCGGCCAAGGGGCGTTACCTGAAGAAGGTCACCTTCTCCACCACCATGGGCCCCGGCGTCCCCGTCGACCCCAACCTCACCCGTGGCCTGACCGCCGAGCTCGACGCGTAACGGCCGCACGTTCTTCGAAAGGCCCCCGCCTGTCTCAGGCGGGGGCCTTTCGCCTTGTCCGGGTGCTGTCGAGCACCGGGGTCCCGGTTCGCCCGGGTGCCGCCGGGCGCCGGGTCGGAGCCGTTTCGTTCAGGTTTTTCGGCGTGGATGATCTCTCCAGGTGAGCGGACGTGTGCAGAAATCGTGCACAGCCTGTGGGGGAGAACCCTGGGTTTTCCCCGATTTATGCGGGGAAGTCGCCACGATGGGACAAGCCAACCGTAGGGTCAAAACATGCTGAAGCGCAGGATAAGTCTCGCCACCGCCGTGGCCGGAGCTGCTCTCATCGCGGCCTCGGTCGCCGGGTGCGGTACGAACGTGCAGCCCATCCAGGTCAACCTGGCCGCCTCAGAGGTGCTCGCGCAGGCCGCGCAGAAGACCGCAGAGGTCACCAGCTACACGGTGGACGCCGTCGCGAACGTGACGCACCCCCAAGAAGGCAACGGCAAGGTGCAGGGACGCATGCTCTACCAGAGCAAGCCCCAGCTCGCCGTCGACCTGACCCTCGACACCGTCGACATGGGCGGCCGGAACCTGCCGGGCGGCGTGCGCGCCGTCCTGCAGGGTGACACCGTCTATGTGAAGGTCGAGGCGCTCAAGCAGCTCGTCGGCGCCACCAAGCCGTGGATCAAGGTCGCGCTCAACGAAGTGGGCGACCAGAACCAGGTCAACCAGTACCTCAGCCAGATCCAGCAGTTCGACCTCGCCAACGTGACCAAGCTGGTCACCGTGTCCAAGGACGTGAAGCAGGTCGGCACCGAGAGCGTCAACGGCGCGGACACCACCCACTACAGCGGCACGTTCCCCGTGGACGCCGCCGTCGGCCAGCTGCCCGCCGACAAGCAGCAGCAGGCCAGGACGAACCTCGCCGAGCTCAAGGACGTCAAGTTCGACATCTGGGTGGCCGGCGACGGCCTGCCCCGCAAGCTCACCCTGAACGGCTCCAAGGAGGGCGCGACACTGGACGCCACCCTGCTGTTCAAGGGCTTCAACGAGCCCGTGAAGGTCGAGGCCCCGCCCGCGGACCAGGTCGGTGAGCTGCCCAAGACGACCGTCAACTGAGAATCGATTTGGAAACTCGGCGACCAGCACGTACTCTGGTCGTTGCCGAAGACCGCCGGTCGTCGTCAGGTGCATCAGTCCTGGCGACCGAAGGATCCACGTTCTGTGGACGGCCCGCGCAGGTGTGATGCGAGTTTCCCATATGGTGTAGTTCCATATGTGAGCCCCGTGCGCCCCTGCGCCCGGGGCTGTTCTCATTTCCAGGGGCCTTCGCCGGCGGCACACCTGGAAGGAGGCCCATGGCGAGGGCGGATAAGGCGACAGCCGTTGCCGAGCTCAAGAGCGAGTTCGAAGGCAGCAGCGCCGCCGTTCTGACCGAGTACCGCGGTCTCACCGTCGCTCAGCTCAAGCAGCTGCGCGTTGCTCTTGGTGAGAATGCGAAGTTCGCCGTGGCGAAGAACACCCTGACCAAGATCGCGGCCAACGAAGCCGGTCTGTCGTTCCCCGACGACCTGCTCACGGGCCCGACCGCGATCGCCTTCGTCAACGGCGACGTTGTCGAGGCGGCCAAGGGTCTGCGTGACTTCGCCAAGGCCAATCCCCTTCTGGTGATCAAGGGTGGTGTGCTCGACGGTAAGACGCTCGACGCCACCGAGATCACCAAGCTCGCCGACCTCGAGTCCCGCGAGGTCCTCCTCGCTAAGCTCGCCGGTGCTCTCAAGGCGAAGCAGAGCGCTGCCGCCGCGGTTTTCGCCGCGCTGCCCACGCAGATGGCTCAGCTGGCCGACGCCCTTCGTGCCAAGCGCGAAGAAGCGGGCGAGTAACACGGGGGTTGCCGCAACTTCCGCGGTCCCGTTCCTAGTTTTCTGCAAGTCCTAAACGTAAGGAAAAGCATCATGGCGAAGCTCAGCAACGACGAGCTGCTCGACGCGTTCAAGGAGATGACCCTCCTCGAGCTGTCCGAGTTCGTGAAGAACTTCGAAGAGGTCTTCGACGTCAAGGCCGCCGCCCCCGTCGCGGTCGCCGCCGCCCCCGCCGCCGGTGGCGGTGGCGAGGCCGCCGCCGTTGAGGAGCAGGACGAGTTCGACGTCATCCTCGAGGCCGCCGGCGACAAGAAGATCCAGGTCATCAAGGAGATCCGCGCCCTCACGTCCCTGGGCCTCAAGGAGGCCAAGGACCTGGTGGACGGCGCTCCCAAGCCGGTCTTCGACGGCAAGGTCAACAAGGAGCAGGCGGAGAAGGCCAAGGCTGCCCTCGAGGGCGCCGGCGCCACCGTGACCGTGAAGTAACTTCCCGCTTCACACAGCTCTTCGGAAGAGGCGGACACACCCTGGTGCCGGGTGTGACCGCCTCTTTTCGCATGTAACGGGACATTCTCCTCCGCGTCTCGTCGCCCGGCCAACCGGCGGCGGCATCACGGTTCTCGACCTCAGCCGGAAGCGATCCCGGTTTCGTGGGCGGCCTCGCGGACCTTGGCGATGGCGCTCGCGTCCATGAAGTCCTTGCAGTGGACGATCCGGCCATCCCTGATCCGCAGCACCAGCAGCCCCGGGACGGTGATCGCCCGCTCACCCACCTTGACGTGCGCGTTCTGCTCGACGACCACCACCTCGGGATCGTCCGTACGGTGCAACGCGACCCGCTCCACCTCCTGCGGCACGGCGGGGGAGACGCCCCAGGACGCCCGGTACCCCGCCCGCACCGCCTCCCGCCCCTCGTACGGCGGCAGCCCGCCGAACGGGAACTCGTGCCTGCCGTCCTCCGCGTACAGGTCGGCCAGTTCGTCGGCCGACTTGCGCAGCATCGCGCCGTGGAAGGCGCCGACGATCTCCTCGACGGTCATGGCCACAACCCCTCACATCTCGCTCAACACCCGTTGACTCAACGAGCGTAGAGCGAATCCGGGCGAACGGTCAACACGGGTAGAGTCGGACCGTGAGCGAGCGAGTGCTTCCCCGTGCCGAACGACGGCGCAGAACAGAGGGAAGGATCCTCGACGCGGCCAGGGCGCTGTTCGCCGAAGTCGGCTACGAGCGCGCCACCATCAGGGCGGTCGCGAAGTCCGCCGAGGTCGACCCGGCCCTGGTCATGCAGTACTTCGGCAACAAGCAGGAGCTCTTCAGGGCCGCCGTGCGCGCCACGCCCGCCCCCGAGGCCGCCGCCACCCCCGAGGAACTGGTCGAGCACCTGCTCGGCACCCTCGACGTGAAGATGGGCGAACTGCCCCAGGGCTCGCTGGCGATGATGCGCTCGATGCTCACCCACCCCGAGGCGGGCACGGCGGCCCGCGAGGCGCTCGCCCGGCAGGTCGACAGGCTCGCCGCGTCGATCCCCGGCGAGGACGCCCGCCTGCGCGCGGCCCTGATGACCACGATCCTGCTCGGCGTGACCGTCGGCCACCAGCTGCTCGAACTGCCCGAGCTGCGCGACGCCCCGCCGGAGCGCATCGCCGGGCTGCTGCGCCCGAGCCTGCGCGCCCTTACTGGACCCGACGTCTCATAACGCGCAGGTAACAAGTTGTTGGAACCGGCTCCAATTCCTCGGAACGCCGCCACCGTGAGTCCGTCCTGGAAGTAAAGTGTGCGGCACGTTATCCCCTGTGTGCTCCCTGTGATCGGGAAGGTGGCCAGTGGGCGTCGAGGTCGTGGTCGAGGGGTTGACCAAGTCGTTCGGTCGGCAGGTCATCTGGGAGGATGTCTCGCTCACGCTGCCCGCGGGTGAGATCTCGGTGCTGCTCGGCCCGTCGGGCACCGGCAAGTCCGTCTTCCTCAAGACGCTGGTCGGCCTGCTGCGTCCCGACCGCGGCCACATCTGGATCGACGGCCACGACCTGGCGAGCTGCCCCGAACGCAAGCTCTACGAGCTGCGCCGGCTGTTCGGCGTGTTGTTCCAGGACGGCGCCCTGTTCGGTTCGCTCAACCTCTACGACAACATCGCCTTCCCGCTGCGCGAGCACACCAGGAAGACCGAGGCCGAGATCCGCCGGATCGTGATGGACAAGATCGACCTGGTCGGGCTGGTCGGCGCCGAGGGCAAGCTGCCCGGCGAGATCTCCGGCGGCATGCGCAAACGCGCCGGCCTGGCCAGGGCGCTGGTGCTCGACCCCGAGATCATCCTGTTCGACGAGCCCGACTCCGGCCTCGACCCGGTCCGCACCGCCTTCCTCAACCAGACGATCGTCGACATCAACGCCGACATCGAGGCCACGTTCCTGATCGTCACCCACGACATCAACACCGCCCGCACGGTCCCCGACAACATCGGGCTGCTGTTCCGCCGCGAGCTGGTCATGTTCGGGCCGCGCGAGATGCTGCTGTCCAGCGACGAGCCGGTGGTGCGGCAGTTCCTCAACGCCCGCAGGCACGGCCCGATCGGCATGTCGGAGGAGAAGGACGTCTCCGAGCTGGAGGCCGAGGCCCGGATGGGCCACGACCCCGGCGGGCTGCCGCCGATCCCGCCGCAGCTCATGCCGAGCGGCAACGTGCTGCGCCGTTCGCAGCAGCCGCCCGGCCGGTGGCTGGCGGCCCACGGCGTGATCCCGCCGCAGGGCTCGTTCGTGGACGAACGCGGCCGCAACTGGCTGGAGGAGTACCCCCGGCTGATCGACGCCCACGCCGACGGCGTCGCCTAGATCATGAATCCGACCGAGAAGCACCTCCTCGCGGCCTATGACAGTGACTGCACGCGTTCGATCGGCCGCACATGGTGACGGCGGAGGTCGGGCGGTTCGTCGCCATGTCGCTCGACACCGCCAGGGCCGCCGCGCGACGGCCGTTCCAGGTGCGCGAGCTCGTCCGGCAGGCGTGGTTCATCGTCAGCGTGAGCGCCCTGCCCACCGCCCTGGTCGCCATCCCCTTCGGGGCCGTGCTCGCCATGCAGACCGGCAACCTGATCCGCCAGTTCGGCGCCCAGTCCTTCACCGGGGCCACCGCCGTGCTCGGCATCGTCCGCGAGGCGGGCCCGGTGGTGACCGCGCTGATGATCGCGGGCGCGGCCGGCAGCGCGATCTGCGCCGACCTCGGCGCCCGCCGGATCAGGGACGAGATCGACGCCATGGAGGTGCTCGCGGTGGACCCGCTCCACCGGCTCGTCGTGCCCAGGGTCGCCGCGTGCGCGCTGGTCGCGCCGCTGCTCAACGGCCTGGTCGTCACGGTCGGGCTGGTCGCCGGCTACCTGTTCAACGTGGTCGTCCAGGGTGGCTCGCCCGGCGCGTACCTGCAGTCGTTCAACGCCCTGGCCGAGGTCTCCGACCTGTGGGTGTCGGAGGGCAAGGCGCTGGTCTTCGGGGTCACGACGGGGCTCGTCGCCGCGTACAAGGGGCTGGGCGCGGCGGGCGGGCCCAAGGGCGTGGGGGAGGCGGTCAACCAGGCCGTGGTGTTCGCCGCCTTGCTGCTGTTCGCCGAGAACTTCCTGATCAGCGCGGTCTACAACGAGCTGGTGCGGTCATGAGGGCGCTCGACCGGCAGGGCGAGTTCTACGCCAGGGCGATCAGGGCCCTCCCGGTCGGCGCGCGCTACCGGCGCGAGGTGCTCAGGCTGCTGGCCGAGGTCGGGCTGGGCAGCGGCGGCCTGGCGGTGATCGGCGGCACGATGACGATCGTCGCCTTCATGACCTTCTTCACCGGCACCGAGGTCGGCCTGCAGGGCTACACCGGCCTCGACCGCATCGGGGGCTCGGCCTTCACCGGCTTCCTGTCCAGCTACGTCAACACCCGCGAGATCGCCCCGTTGGTGTCCGCCATCGGCCTGTCGGCCACCGTGGGCTGCGGATTCACCGCCCAGCTCGGCGCGATGCGGGTCGGCGAGGAGGTCGACGCGCTGGAGGTCATGGCGGTCCCGCCGGTGCCGTTCCTGGTCACCACGCGGCTGATCGCCGGCTTCGCCGCCGTCATGCCCCTGTACGTGCTCGGCCTGCTCGCCTCCTACGTCGCCACCCGCCTGATCGTGACCGTGCTGCACGACCAGTCCACGGGCACCTACGACCACTACTTCGAGCTGTTCCTGTCGCCCTACGACGTGTTGTGGTCCTTCGGCAAGGCGATGGTCTTCGCCGTCCTGGTGATCCTCATCCACTGCTACCACGGCTTCCACGCCACCGGCGGTCCGGCCGGGGTCGGGGTGGCGGTCGGGCGGGCCGTGCGCGCGGTGCTGGTGACGGTCAACGTCGCCAACCTCCTGCTCGGCCTGGCCATCTGGGGCACGACCACGACGGTGAGGCTGGCCGGATGAGACACGGCGCCGCGCTCCTGGCCATCATCGCCGCCTTCACGGCCCTGACGCTGGCCGTCTACACGAAGGCGTTCTCCACCGCCCGGCACGTCACGCTGCTGCTGCCGGCCGCCGGGCTGCAGCTCGATCGCCGGGCCGACGTCAAGGTCAACGGGGTCGTGGTCGGCGAGGTGGCCGACCTGGCGCCCGCCGACCACGGCGCCCGCCTCATCCTGGCCCTCGACCAAGACGTCGACCGCGCCTCCACCGCCGAGCTGCGCGCCAAGACCCTGTTCGGCGAGAAGTACGTCGCCCTGATCCCGCCCAGCTCGCCGCGCGGCCCGCTGCGCGACGGCGACGTGATCAGGTCATCGGCCGCCGCCGTCGAGATCACCGCGATCCTCGACCGCCTGCTGGCCCACCTGCGCGCCGTCCACCCCGAACGCCTGAACGCCGTCCTGAACGCCCTGGCCACCGCCCTGGACGGCCGCGGCGCCCGGCTCGGCACGACCCTGGACAGAACCGACGCCTACCTGCGCCGCCTCCAGCCCCACCTGCCGGCGCTGAAACGGGACATCGCCAAGCTCGCCGACGTCACCGCCCGGTACGGCCAGGCCGCCCCCGACCTGCTGCGCACCCTCGCCAACAGCGCCGCGATCAGCCGCACCCTCACCGCCGCCCCCATCGGCCCGGCCAGCGCGGCCGTCACCCGGGCCGCCACCGCCGCCGACCGTCTGCTGACCACGGACGAACCGGGCATCGTCGGCCTGCCGCACGTCGTCCGCCCGGCCCTCGACGTGGCCGCCCACCACGCGCCCGTCATCCCGTGCGTGCTGCGCGGCCTGGACCGCCTCCGGCCGCTGCTGGACAACGCCTTCGGCCACGGCAGCGCGAAGGCGGTGCTGGAGATCGTCCGGCCGGCGCACCCGTACGAACCGGGCAAGGACACCCCGCGTTACGCCGACCGCAGGGGCCCGGCCTGCTACGGCCTGCCCGACCACGCGCCCGTGCCCTTCCCGGGGGTGCGCTTCGACGACGGCACGGCCGACCTGGCGAGGCTGATGCTGCGGTGAGCACGCTCTGGCCGGCGCTCAAGCTGGCCGTCTTCGCCCTCGTCACCACCCTGTGCGTGGCCACCCTCGCGATCACGATCTCGGGCGCCCGCTTCACCGCCGCGGTCGTCTACCACGCCCTGTTCACCGACGCCTCGGGGCTGCGCGAGGGCGACGAGGTGCGCATCGCCGGCGTGCGGGTCGGCCGGGTCGAGAGCGTCACGCTGGCGGGCGTCCAGGCCGAGGTCGCCTTCTCGGTACGGCGCACCACCGCGCTGCCCCGCTCGGTCGTGGCCGCCGTCCGCTGGCGCAACCTCGTCGGCGACCGCTACCTGACGCTGTCCACCGGCGCCGGCGGCCCCGGCCTGCTGCCGCCGGGCGCCCGCGTGGCCGGCACCCGCCCGGCCCTCGACGTGACGGCCCTGTTCAACGGCTTCAGGCCGCTGCTCAACGCCATCCGCCCCCAGGACGTCAACAAGCTGAGCTGGCAGATCGTCCAGGTGCTCCAGGGCGAGGGCGGCACGGTCGAGGCCCTGCTCGGCCACATCGCCTCCCTCACCGGCACGCTCGCCGACCGCGACGCCGTGATCGGCCGCGTGATCACCAACCTCGGCACGGTGCTCGGCGAGATCGCCGGCCGGGAGCACGACTACGACCGCCTGCTGATCGACCTGCGCGCCCTGATCGGCGGCCTGGCCGGCGACCGCGAGGCCATCGGCGACTCGCTGGCCACCCTCGACCGTCTCACTGACGTCACCGGCGACCTCGTCCGCAGGGCCCGGCCCGACCTGCGGGCGAGCGTCCGGCACGCGGACGGGCTGCTCAAGGCGCTCAACGCCAGGAGCGCCCTGGTCGAGGACACCCTCGCCCGCGCCCCCGACCGCCTCGGCCGGCTCGTCCGGGCCTCCTCCTACGGGTCCTGGTTCAACTTCTACCTCTGCTCGCTCACGGTCAGGAGCGGCGGCGTGCGCACTCCGAAGATCGTCAACGGGAGCCCGCGATGCCACTGACCCCCTTCAGGAGACGCGATCCCGTGCCGCTGGGCGTCGGCGGCATCGTCGTGGCCCTCGCGCTGGTCGTGGCGGCCCTGGCGGTCGGCGGCCTGCCGCGCGGCAGCACGTACTCGGCCGCGTTCGCCGACTCGGCGGGCCTGCGCGAGCACGACGACGTGATGATCGCCGGGGTCAAGGTCGGGGAGGTCGCCGGCGTCGATCTCGAAGGCGACCACGTCCGCGTCGATCTGCGGGTGGCCGACGACGTCCGGCTCGGCTCGCTGACCAGGGCGGACATCCGGATCAAGACCCTGCTCGGCGCCCACTTCGTCATGCTCGTCCCCGAAGGCGGCGGCCGGCTCCAGGGGCAGATCCCGCTGTCGCGCACCAGCGTCCCCTACGAGGTCGCGCCCGCCGTCGCCGACCTGGGCGCGGCCGCGGGACGCGTCGACGAGCGGGCCCTGGCCGCGGCCATGACCGTGTTGTCGCAGACCATGGAAGGCTCCTCGACGGAGATCCGGGCCTCCCTCCGGGGGCTCGGCAGGCTCTCGCGTACCGTCGCCGCCCGCGACGCCCGCCTCCACGACCTGGTCAGCCACGCCCGTACCGTCACCGGCCTGCTGGCCCGCCGCAACGCCGACCTGCACGGCCTGGTCACCGACGGCGACCTGCTGCTGCGCGAGGTCTCCGCGCGGCGGGCCGTCGTCCACGGGCTGCTGGTCAACACGGTGGTGCTGGCCGGGCAGATCGACGGGCTGGTCGCCGACAACAGGACCACGTTGCGACCCGCGCTCGAACGGCTGCGCTCGTTCGTCGCCGTGCTGCGCCGCCAGGAGGAGAGCCTCGACCGGTCGCTGGCCCTGCTCGGGCCGTTCACCCGGCAGCTCGCCGACGCCACCGGCAACGGCCGCTGGTTCGACACGATCATCCAGAACCTGGTCCCGCTGCCCGCCTCGATCCGGCCGCCCGACCCCCTGCCAGAAGGACCCGTGCGATGAGAGGCCCGCTCGTCCTGGCGCTGCTGCTCGCGACCCTGGCCGGCTGCGGCTTCGAGGGGGTGGCCTCGCTGCCGCTGCCCGGCGGCGCCGACCTGGGCGCGCGGCCGTACGCGGTGACCATCCGGTTCACCGATGCGCTCGATCTGGTGCCGCGCTCGCCGTGCAAGGTCGACGACGTCACCGTGGGCGAGGTCACCGGCGTGGAGCTGGGCGACGACTGGCGGGCCGACGTGGTCTGCCAGGTGCGTGGCGACGTCGCCCTGCCCGACCGCACCTCGGCGGCGATCTCGCAGACGAGCCTGCTGGGGGAGAAGTTCGTCAAGCTGCTGCCCGCCGGGCGCGGGCGGCTGAGCGGCTCGATCCCGGTGGCCCGGACGAGCACGACGGCCGAGGTCGAGGAGGTGTTGTCGGCCGCCTCGCTGCTGGTCGACGGCGGTGGCCTCGACCAGATCGCGACCGTCAACCGCGAGCTGGCCGACGTGCTCGACGGCCGCTCGGCCCGGCTGAAGGACCTGCTGCGCAGGCTCGGCGCGTTCGCCGCAGGGCTCGACGGCTCCAAGAAGCAGATCGTCCGGCTGATCGACGCCCTCGACGGCCTCACCGGCACCCTGGCCGCCCAGCGCGCCACGATCAGGGCCACCGCCACCGAGATCGGCCCGGCCGTCACCCTGCTCAAGGGCCAGCGCGCGGGCCTGACCGCCATGCTCGCCGCCCTCGACCGGCTCGGCCGCACCGCCACCCGCGTCGTCCAGCGTTCCCAGGCCGACGCCCTCGCCGACCTCCGCCGCCTGCGCGAGCTCCTGCTCAACCTCGACCGGGCGCGCGACAGCGTCGCGTCGGGGCTGGCGACCGCGATCACATTCCCGTTCCCGGGGTCGGCCTCGTCCATGCTGCGCGGCGACTACGCCAACACCGACCTGACCGTCGACGCCTCGCCCGGCGCCACGCTGCGCAACCTGCTCGGCGGTGCGCGATGACCGTCAGGCTGCTGGCGTTCGCGCTGATCGGGGTGGTGGCGGTGGCGTACACGCTGGTCAGGTACGCCCGGGTGGGCGCCGACCTGTTCGACCCCGCCTACCGGGTCACGGTCGAGCTGGCCGACGCGGGCGGGCTGTTCGACGGCTCGGAGGTGACCTACCGAGGGGTGCCGATCGGGCGGGTGGAGTCGCTGGCGGTGGCGGGCGACGGCGCGCGGGCCGTGGTCAGGCTCGGGTCCGGCGACCCGGTCCCGGCCCGCGGCCTGCTGGCGGTGGTGGCCAACCGGTCGGGGGTGGGGGAGCAGTACCTGGACCTGCGGCCCGCCGGGGGCGCGGGGCCGTACCTGCGGGAGGGGGACGTGATCGACCGCGCGCACACGCGGCTGCCGGTGCCCACGTCCAAGCTGCTCGGCGACACCGACCGCCTGCTGGCCTCGATCGACCCGCGCGACCTGGAGACGGTCGTGACCGAGCTGGACGAGGGGCTCGGCGGCAACGGGCCGGCCCTGCGACGGCTGGCCGACGCGGGCGAGAAGCTGCTCGGACAGGCCGAGAGCGTCCTTCCCGAGACGGTCGCGGTGCTTCACGACGGGGAGACCGTGCTCGACGCTCAGCGGGCCTCTGGGAGCCATCTGAAGGCATTCGCCGGGAATCTGGCGAGCTTGACCGATTCGCTCCGCGACGGTCGCGGCGACCTCGCCCACGTGATCGGCCGCACCCCGCGCGCGACCGAGCAGCTCGAACGCCTGACCGACGGCGTCGCGCCTCACCTGCGCCCGCTGCTGACCCATCTGGTGATCGGCGGCCGGACGGTCTCCGCCCGGGTCACCGCCCTCCGGCAGCTCCTGATCGGCTACCCGGCCGCCGTCGCGGGCGCCTTCTCCGTGGTCGACCGGGACGGCCTGCACTTCGGCCTCGACCTCGACCTCAACGTCCCCAGGCCGTGCACCCGCGGCTACGAGGGCGTACGCAGGCGGCAGCCCCACGACGTCAGCACCCGGCCGCCCGACCCGGAGGCATTCTGCAGGGAGCCGCGCGGCAGCGCGACCGGCGTGCGCGGCGCCCGCAACGCCCCCGCTCCCCAACCGCCTCCGTCGATTCCAGGGCTTCAGGACTGGCTCGCGGGTTATGATCCGGCGACCGGCCGGAAGGGGTGAGCACAGGTGGGAGCACTTCCCGCGCGCCCGGCACGCATCCTCGTGGCCGCCCTCAGCGTGACGCTGGCGGCGCTCGTCGCCGCCGGCGTGTGGATCTCCCTCCAGGCGCGTGACGCGCAGGCCCTGGCCGACGACCGGCAGGCCGCGCTGCTCGCGGCCGGCACCCACGCCAAGAACCTGGTCTCGCTCGACTACAGGACCGTCGACGCCGACGTGCAGCGCATCCTCGACACCTGCACGGGCGGGGCCAGAACCGGCTACCAGGCCATCGCGGGCAAGCTCAAGAGCACCACGGTCGCCAACAAGGTGGTCCAGCACGGCGTCCTGCGCGCGACCGGCCTGGTGTCGATGTCCGGCGGCACCGCGAAGGTGCTGGTGGTGGCCGACGCCGAGATCCGCTGGGACGGCTCCAAGAGCCCGCCCCAGGAGCGCTTCTACCGCTGGACGATGGACGTGACCAAGGCCGGCGGCGTGTGGCTGGTGTCGAAGGTGGTGCAGGTGGTGTGAGAACCGTCACTGTGGTGCTGCTCGGCGTGCTGGTGATCGTCGCGGGCGTGCTGGTGCCCAGGATGTGGTTCGACCTGCGTGACCTGCGGGGGGCCGAAGGGGCCGGGGCCGAGGCGATGGCGACGGCCCGCCAGGTCGCCCCCGACATGTTCTCCTACGACTACCGCTCGGTGGAGGCCGACCTGGCCAGGGCCGGGGCGTACACCACGGGCGAGCTGACCAGGCATTACAAGGAGCTCACCACGTCGCTGGTGTCCAAGGCGAAGGCCGAGAAGACCGTGCGCACCGCGGCCGTGGTGGACGCCGGCGTCGAGCGCGCCACGCCCGACAGGGTCGAGGTCCTGTTGTTCGTGAACATGGTTACGGTAAAAGTAGTGCCGAACCAGGACAGGCCTCAGCAACAGGTGACCCAGAACCGAGCCCGGTTCGTCATGGTCAGGCAAGGCGGGCGATGGCTGGTCGAGGGGCTGTCCACGCTGCTGGGAACGGCCTGAGCCGCCGGGCGTGCCGCTACCTTCAATTGTTACCAAAAATCAGGTTTGGTGAAGCCCTTGATAGGGGTACTCCAGTCACAGCTACACCGGCGGTCGGCATGGGTTCGACCCCCGGGGTGACGGAGCGTTAACCGCCCACGATCGCGGGTATCGTCTTGGGCCTGGCGGTAGGCGCCCGATCACACTGGGGAGAAAACCCAGCGTCCGGGCCTCTAGGCGGCTAAAAGTCGGGCTCGCGGGCTTGACGTTTGCGGCTGAACGGGCGATGCTGCGACCAACGTGGAGCATGCAGCGAGAGCGAAGTGGACAGGCGTGTGCCGTTCGGCTACACTGCCCCTTTGCGCTGCCCTTTGACGACCCGTGATGCTTGCTCACGTTGCGAGGTTGTCTGGCGTGCGTGTAGTCAGTCCGCCGCGAGCCCTCGGAAGGACATCTGTTGGCAGCCTCGCGCAACGCCTCCGCCGTACCCGCTGGTCCCCGTCGCGTCTCTTTCGCGCGCATCCAGGAGCCCCTCGAAGTTCCTGATCT